>NZ_JBIIKX010000119.1:0-10697 GCF_044232965.1 Prosthecobacter sp. | reverse complement strand
TGGACACGCTTGAGAGCGCCACAAGGTTCCATCATGCGAATCGGCCACCAACAGCACCCAGGCCGCGAAGAAGACTGGCCCCCAAGTTTTGGCCTTTTTAACCCCTCTTTTTCAACAGGCTGCTAGCCGTTCATCGGCAGAGCAGGATCTGCCGGTCGAACACGACCGAAAGATTCAACATGGTCGCTGGAGGGATCCCCGAACGTGGCTTCGTGAAGCCTATCGCGCAACAGATCGGGACCCAGCGGATGCGGAACGCTATCAAGCACCCGCAGCGATCAGTCGTCGCGGGGCTGAGGTAGCGGATTTGGCCATCTATCACGAAGTGGAGCGTCTTTTGACAAGTGTAATTGGCCCCGACGATGAGCGAAATGCGAACCTGTTGGCCTCATTCTATGCGGACAAGGCGTTGTTGTGTTTCGCCGTTCATGATTCTGAGGCGGTTTTCTCTGCTGCTGACACGTGCATAGCCATCCGAGAAAGGTTGGTGATCAAACAAAAGCACAGGGAATTTGCGGCCGACCTTGCATCTGCCTACATGCACAAGGCCATCTTCTGCAAGTGGTCAGGTGACCACGTCGCCGCCCAAGCGTTATACGACAAGTGCATTTCCATTTTGGACCCTCTCGTGGAAAAAGATGGACGTATCGATCTTACTGCTGATCTGGCACGCGCCTACATGAACAAAGCTGTAGACCTCACCGAGCAAGGCAAGGTCAAACCCGCGATTGCATTGTTTGACAAGAGTATTGCGGCACTTCGCTCCATGGGACGCCACGGCAATGCAGAAGCAATGAACGATGACCTTGCTCACGTGTTTATGAACAAAGCAGGCGCCCTTCTGCACATCGGAAATGCGGGTGGCGCTGCCGAGTCCTATGAAATGTGCATAAATATTCGCGCTCCTCTAGTCGAGCGTGGTGGCAGACGAGATCTCGAAAATGACCTCGCGTCTGCCTACCTGGGAAGAGGTGTGGCACTGAACGACCTTGGCAACTATGAGGGTGCAATGAAGATGTTTGATCAGGCCATTCAAATCATGGAGCGACTCGTCGTAATCAATCGGAATACGACTTTAGCGACTGAGCTTGCTCGTTCGTATTTGGGCAAGGCAAACGCTCTTCGGGACCTTAAGAATTTCGAATCCGCCGAACTGTTGTATCGTAAGGCATGCGACATCTGGGAACGCCTCGTGGTGGATGAGGGCCAGCGCAATGCGGCGAATGACTTAGCTAATGTTTACATGTGCATGGCGAATGCGAAGCGGGCTGCGGGCGACCTGCGAGCCGCTCTGCAATTGCACGAAAAATGTATCGGCATAAGAGAGAGATTGATCGCGACAGATGAAAATGCGGAGGTCGACGTGGATCTTGCCAAGGCATACATGAACAAAGGCAATGTCCTCAATGAGTTAGGAGGACATACCCAGGCGTTAGCGGCCCATGACAAGTGCATCGCGATTTACGAACGCATGGTCCACGAGCAAGGACGAGAAGAACTAGAGGGGCTGCTCGCCGAGGCTTACGCAAATAAAGCCGCGCCAGCTAAGAAACTTGGAGATTTGCAGCAGGCAACGTCTCTTTACGAGAAATCTATTACAATTTACGAACGGCTCACGAGAGATGGACGGACTGATAAGCTCTCGGAGTTGGCATGGGCGCAATTGTCCCGCGCCAGTGTTTTATTGGCGTCTGGTAACATGGGAGCAGAGGATGTTGTCAGAGCGCGAGAAGCCTTTAAGTTGGCATGCAGGTTGGCCGAAGAAACGGGCCAACTGCGTGCTATACAACTTGTCGAGTGGAGCAAGCAAACACTCCGCGCCGTGCTGTTTGAAGGAATTTCTTCTGCCACTTTAGAGTTTTGTCTGCCGAGCGGGCTGAAGGGTTGCATATCCTGCGCGGCAGCCATTATTGACTTCAGCGACGTAACGAAATGGTTGCGTTGCCCCCCGGGTCATTTCTGGTTTGTGACCCCCAACGTTAACATGTCACCACCACCATACGGTCCGAGAGATGAGATTGTCCTTGATGAGGTATCGGCGCCTGCTCCGCAGAACCGGAGGGAAGCAATGGAGTTTGTGCATGTCTATATCGAAGGCGACGGGCGTGGACTTTTTTGGCGAGGGGACTGGATGGATTCGTTTCATGAGTCATACCCGCTTGGCCCGCAAGACAAGAAAGCATGGTTGCAGTGGGTTTCGACAAAGGGGGAATATCTAGACAGTGTCCTCGAGCGCGCTTCAAGGGAGGCCGCGCGGGCTGCAAGGATCAAGGATACCGTCCAGTATGGTCCTTTTGCTAGATATTCACTCATCTCCGCATCTGAAATTCCACGGCTAACTAATCACCAATCAGCCGATCACTCGTATAAATTGTCCGAACTCGTAGGGCGTTCCTACAGGTTAACATCCGGCATGCGGCAAACGGATTATGAAACTGCTATCAATGTGGTTGCAGGGAATCTTCATGAGCAGGGCTGTCGAATAATCAGCACCGAACAGGATAGAAACGCCCCCTGTTCGATTATCGCGCAATCGCCTAGCGGATCTGTTGGTGTGAAGGTTGTTGTGACTCGTGCGCCAGATCAACCACAGTATGACCAGGAGGATGTCAGAGCCCTGCGGGAGTTTTGCACGCGAAAAGCGGATCGCTGTGCCATCGCACCAGTGGGCCTGATGCCGGGGACGAAGCGATCACCAGAAGGCGATCAAGAGTTTTACGTCAGATACGAAGGATTAGTGAGCGTATGATTTGCGTGTGCGAGACTCAAGCCAGCAAAAGGTTGACTCTTCAAGTTCTCGTCAGCGTTTCAGTGTTCCAAAGACGCTACTGACGGTTTTTGAATGGTTAAATTATTTGCCTGCAACGGCGGTCTGCTGAAGCAAAGGGCAAAGGGCAAAGGGCAAAGAGCAAAGAGCAAAGAGCAAAGAGCATGGAGCGCGGCACTTGGGAAGCCTTGGGTTGCACCGTGAGAGTTTGGAACGCCGCAGAGGCCCGAAGCCTGAATCGGAATGCCTTTCTCCCGAATAACTTGGCTGGTAAAAAATGGGAACCGCTGTTTTCCGATCTTTTACCGCCCATCTTTTACCAGAGAAAGTTACTCTCTGTCCCACCATCAAGCCGCCTTGAGTTCAGGTGCTCTGCGGCTTTCCTGGTTGCCTTCGGCGCTTTCGCTGCGCTACAGAGCTTGCGGTGTTTCATTCTGGGGTTTGGAAGCGGAGAAGGCATTGGCGTTACCTCAATCCCGATGGATGATGGTTCATGACGGAGGCCGATTCCCAACTCCCCACGACAGTGTCACCGCATCACTACTTTGTGGATGAAAGCGGCGATGGCGTGATTTTTGACTCCAGGGGACGGGTGCTGATCGGCAGCGGGAAGGTGCAGGATCATTTCATCCTGGGCATGGTGGAGTTCACTGATCTGCCCGCTTTGGAGGGGGAACTGACCGAACTCCGGGCTGCGCTGCTGGCCGATCCCTATTTCAAAGGCGTGCCCTCCATGCTGCCGGCGGGCGGCAAGACCGCGATGTTCTTCCACGCAAAGGACGACCTCCCCGAGGTGCGGCGGGAGGTGTTTAAAGTGCTGCTGCGCCACGAGTTCAACTTCTACGGCATCATCCGCACCATGTCTGCCGTGCATCGGCGGGTAGTGCTGCTCAACCAGCGCGATCCCACCTACCGCTACACCCCAAGCGAGCTGTATGACAGCGCCGTGCGGCGGCTCTTTGACAAGAAGCTGCACACCGAACCGGCCTACAAGGTCATCTTTGCCAGCCGGGGCAAGGCCCGCACCCGCTCCCTGCGGGAGCACCTGCTGCATGCGCAGAAGCACTCCAAGAAAGCCGCTGGCAGCTATCCCGATGCCACGGTGGAGGTGCTCGCCATGCCCGCCAATGACAGCACGGGCCTGCAAGTGGCGGATTACTGCCTCTGGGCGGTGCAGCGGCTCTTTGCCAAAAACGAAGACCGTTTTCTGGATCTGATCTGGCCGAAGGTGGCTCTGCTGGTGGATGCGGACGACACCTCTGAGGCCAGTTACGGCACTTATCACACCCGGAAGCGCCCGCCGCTGGACCTCGTGAAAATGAAAAGTCGGAAGGTAGAGGACTCAGGGCCGTAGCCCTTCATCACACGGCATGGAGCCGAATTTCACCTTCCGACAGGTTCAATTTGTCATTTTCAGCGCGCATGAGCAAGCAAGAACTCAAAACATCTGATTTATCAGCCGCGCTCATGATTTGTCGCGGTTTGCAAAAAGCCTTGGGAGTCGAGTCCGCCAAAGCCCTGCGCGGCGAGTTCTTCGCGGAGGCTGCCCAAGGCCGCAGCGGCGGCTTTGTGGACGGCCTGCTTCGAGACGCCCAACCGCTCGCCGATCTCGGCGTAGCTGTGCCCCTCCGCGACGAGGGCGAGGATTTGCTGAGTTCGTGCAGGCAGTGAGGCCAGCAGGTTTTCCAGCACGCGACGGCTCTCCTGCGAGCGGACCTGGCTCAGCACATCCTGAAACTCATCCGGCAACCGCTGGCTGGGCGCGGTGCTGCCCGTCGTGGTGAAGGCCGCGAGGGCGAGATCCGCCTCCGGCACGATCTGCCGGGCATGACGGGCCTCCTTTTGATGTAGCGAGTTCAGCGCATTCCGAATGGCCCGTGCGGCATACGCTTCAAACACCCCGCGTGCTGGATCAAACGCCAGCGCCGCCCGATGCAGCGCCGCATGAGCCACGGTACGCACGTCATCAGCGGTCATGCCGGGAATGTTCGCATAGCCGCCCGCGATCTTGTCGGCCAGCGGCAGCGCCTCACGAAACAATGAATCGGCATCGGGCATGGGGTCGTGGATTTCGAAGAATGATCCGGTGATTTCAGGCGGCGGCGAGTTCGGGAATCACCGAGATGGCGGCGTATTCGGCCGCCTTCTCGGCACGGACGAGGCGCATGTCATAATCACGCTGGAGATTGAGCCATAATTCTGGCCCCGTGCCGAGCGCGGCCCCAAGACGGATGGCGGAGTCGGGCGTGATGCCACGACGGCCTTTGATGAGGTCGTTGATTCGGCTGACGCTGATGCCGGTGGCCTGGGCGAGGCGATACTGGCTGATGGTGGCGGGCTGGAGAAAGTCCAGCAGCAGCATTTCACCGGGATGCGCGAGGTGGAGCGTGGTTTTCCTGGCTTTGGCTTTGGTTTTGGTTTTGGCAGTGTTCATGGCGGGGCTTGGTTGATGGGTTTTTGGTGAGGGGTGTCGGCGGCTAATGATAATCCGTGAGTTCGACGTTGCGGATTTCGAGCGGGGGTTCGGTGCTGGTGAAGGTGATGCGCCATTGGTCGTTCACGCGGATGCTCCACAAGTCAGGCTGTCCTTTGCGCTGACCGCCGAGCTTTTTGCAGCGGAGTCCAGGGACAGCCTGAAGACTGGCCATGGAGACAGCGGCATCAAGGTAGCGGAGCTTGCGGAAGGCATGCTCCTGAAGCTCCACCGACAGGCGCCGGACGGCCCTGCCGTGAAAAATGGCCTCCGTTTCTTTGTCGGCAAAATGAAGCAGCATGAGCAAACAATACCCAAAAACGGAAAGACGCCAAGAGGAAGTCCGCGTCTCGCAGGCTGGTTGACGATTTTCCGCGTAACCCGTAGGTGCGGGCATGAACAAATCGGTGGCGATCCTCAGCGACATCCATGGCAATGCCCATGCCCTGCGCGCCGTGCTGCAAGACATGGCAGACCACGGCATCAACGAACGAGTGTGTCTCGGCGACGTGGTCGGCTATGGCGGCAGCCCCGGCGACTGCATTGATCTCTTGATGGAAAAGGGTATTCCCTGCGTGAAGGGCAATCATGATGCGATGGTAACGGCCAGCGAGGGGCTGGATGGCGTGAAGGATGCCACGCGTCAGTCCATCGAGTGGACACGGGGCGTTCTGACTCCGGGGCAGACAGACTGGCTGACGGCGCTGCCCATGACGATGCAGGCCGAAGACTACGAGGCGGTGCATGCCTCCCTGCATCATCCTGGCGAGTGGGCTTATGTGCTGAGAGCGGATGCTGCCGCGCTGAGTTTTCCGCATCAAACAAGAATGGTCTGCTTCATCGGACACACGCACTCGCCTGCATTTTGGGTGGAGGGTGATGAATTTGGCGTGGACATCACTTCGATTGAGGCTTTGAAGCCGAACCGCAAGTGCCTCGTGAATGTGGGGGCCGTCGGCCAGCCGCGTGATCGCGATGAACACGCTTGCTACGCCATCTATCGTCGCGACACCCAGGACATCCTGTGGAGGCGCGTGTCCTATGACATTGCCGGTGCGCAGCAAGCTATCATCCAAGCCGGTCTGCCAGCCTACTTTGCGCAGCGGCTAGAGCTGGGGAAGTGAAGGCAGACATATTTATCGTGGTCAATCTGTCAAAGTGCTGAAAATGAGCAGTTTAACGCTCAAATGCCCCGCCTCAGAGGCCGGACATCGGAGCAAAAAGGTCGGAATTCGGACCTCAGAGGTTGGATGTCGAACCGAAAAGGTCGGCGTTCCGACCCCTGAGGCATCGATGCCGGAGCAAAAAAGTCGGATGTCCGACCTAACGGCTTGGAAAGTGAAGCTCCATGCTTGGACACCCGGCCTGAGAGCTCGGGTGTCCGACCTGAAAGGCATCGCTGTCCGACCTCCGAGGTGCGAGCGCCGAGCCAAAAGGTGGGGCGTTTTGTCGATTTTGACCGGCAGCAGCGGAGAGGAGTCTCCGCTCTCCTTTCATCAAGTTACTTCTCCACCGGCTTGCCCGCCGCTTCCCAGCCGCCGAAACCTTCGTCGAGGTGGATGAGGTTCTTGAAGCCGAGTTTTTCAAAGACTGGGAGGGCGCGCATGCTGCGGCCACCGGCCTGACAGTGAACCAACGTGGGCTGGGTTTTGTCGAGCTTGGCGAGCTGCGCTTCAAAGTCGGCGGCCATGATGTCGATGTTCTTGGCGGTCTTGATGTGGCCGTCTTTGAATTCGTCGGGCGTGCGGACATCCACGATGACGACTTTGCCTTCGGCGATGATTTTCGCGGCTTCGTCGGCTTTGACGTGTTTGGCCTTGTCTTCAGCGAATCCGAAGGCGGGAATGAGCAGGAGGAGGGTGGTGAGGAGGGTTTTCATGGGATGGAGGGTCAAGAGGTCAACGGTCAAGAAGGTCAAGGTGTAGCGCAGTGGACTTCGACGGGCATGCGGCTGAGGCGTTGGTAGAGTCGGCGTAGGGTGAGTACGGGCCACCAGCGGTAGAGGTAGATTTCGAGCGGCTTCCACATGGCGACCCAGCCGATGATGGTGAGGCCTTCGCGGGCGACGGTTTGCCAGCTTCCGGCAGGCGGCGTGAGCAGGGTGGCGGTGATCTGACAGATGCCGAGGAAGAGCAGACCGATGATCAACGAGGCGCGGCCTTCGCGCATGAGACGTTTCATTTCGTGCATCGTCATGTCAGCGCGATACTCGAAGTAGTGAGCGACGGAGTCGGCGACGAGCTTTTGCGCATCGGCGACATCGGCAGGGCGTTTGGCGAGATGCACAAGGAGCTTCAAATCGTGCTGCTTAGGGTGCTCCTGCGCCCAACTGACGATGAATTCCTCGGCGTCGTGATCCAGATCGCGCTCATGGAAGGGCGAAGGGTCCATGGAGTTGAACAACTGGTTCAACTCCGTGAGCTTGACCTCGATGAGTCCGGTCATGATGGGGAAATGACGAAGGACTAAGGACCGAATGACGAAATAATGACGAAGCCCGAATGACGAGGCTGAAGCTTGCCCCGGTGTTGACGTTGATCTTCAAGCTTCGTCATTGGGATTTCGTTCGTCATTCGGATTTATTCATTTGTCATTGTTAAGCCTTCACGCCTTCTTTGCGGCCTCGTATCCCTTCGCCACCTCGGCCCAGTTCACCACGTTCCACCACGCGGCGATGTAGTCGGGGCGTTTGTTTTGATACTTGAGGTAGTAGGCGTGCTCCCAGACATCGAGGCCGAGGATCGGGGTGCCGAGATTTTCCTCCTCGACGACGCCTTTCATGAGCGGGTTGTCCTGGTTGGGCGTGGAGGTGACTTTGAGCTTGCCGTCCTTCGTGACAATGAGCCAGGCCCAGCCGGAGCCGAAGCGCTTCGTGCCGGCCTCGCCGAAGACTTTTTTGAAGTCGTCGATGCTGGTGAAGGTGCTCTGGATCGCCTCGCCGAGCTTGCCTTCGGGGCTTTTCGGGCCGCTGCCAGCGGGGGCCATCCATTTCCAGAACCAGGTGTGGTTCACATGACCGCCGCCGTTGTTGCGGATGAGCATGCGCTGGGCCTCGGGGACGGATTTGAGGTCGGAAATGAGGGCGACAGGGTCGGTTTTGTCCACGCTGGCGGCCTTCAATGCGTCGCCGAGGTTCTTGATATAAGCGGCGTGGTGCTTGCCGAAGTGGATGTTCATCGTCAGGGCGTCGATGTGCGGCTCCAGGGCCTCCGGGGCGTAGGGCAGGGGGGATTGGGTGAGATCAAGCGCCTGGCTGCTGGTCGGGACGACAAGGGAGCCTGCAAGGGCGGCGGTGCTGGTGGTGAGGAAGATGCGGCGGTTCATGGTGGTAGTTTGGGTTGGTGTGTGCGGCATGATACGAAGGAGGCCGGGCCGATGTCACGGCTAAAATGACCGCGACATGGCTATAAAGTGACGCGTGCAAAGAATTGCCACCGTGGTAGCATTTGCCTTGTCATGGCCGCCGTTACCCATCCCCCCGAGTGGACCACTCCACAGTCCTCTTTTCGTTCCCGCGACGATTGGAGCCTGAAATGGTGGGTGATGTTCGCGCTGATCCTCTCCGTGGTGTTTCACATGATGCTGGTTGTCGGTTTCGACTTCCTGGGCGTTTCCGCCATGCAGCCGGTCAAACTGCGCGAGGTGCCGGAGCGCATCCGCATCAGTGATCAGGCGCTCAAGGACCAGCAGGCCATCCAGCAGATCCCTGAGATCATCGCCCCGGGCAACGTGCCGGACATGAAGGCATTCGAGCCGAATCTGGACAACTTTGACAAGATGCAGGAGCTGCCGGCGAACCAGGAGATCGACCTGACGCCGAATGTGAAGGAGATCACGAACTTCATCCGCGCCAACGACCCCGGCGACGGTGCCCCCGGCGCTCCCAAGGCCACCGACATGGCCAAACTCCTCGCGCCGCAAACCATGGCCGCGCCCGACATCGCCGCCGAGATGGCCAGCGTGCGGCGGGATGTGCTCTCGAAGCCCGTGTCGGAAAAACAAATGCTGCTCGATGCTGGCGCGCTCGATCCCGGCGAAGGCGGCAAGATGGACAGCGGCCTGCTCGACGCGGTGAAAAGCCAGGGCACCGCGACCGCCGCCGGTGCGCGCGTGAAGGGTTTCAGCAATCTCGACGACCTCCTCGGCGGCGGAGGCAAGATGGGTGGCAGCACCGCGCCGATCCTGATGCCGACCGACCTTCTCTTCGACTATGGCAGTGATCAACTGGCCGAAGCGGCCCGCCTCAGCCTCATGAAGCTGGGTTTCCTCATCCAAAAGAACCCGGACTCGCTCTTCATCATCGAAGGCCACACCGACAGCTTCGGTGGCGAGGACTTCAATCTTGAGCTCAGCATCCGCCGTGCGAACGCGGTGGTTTCATGGCTGCGGGAATCGCTCGGACTCGGCAGTGACCGCATCCAGGCCATGGGCATGGGCAAATCGAAGCCGATCGTCAGCGTCGCTGGCACGGTGGAGCAGCAGGGCCTGAACCGCCGCGTGGAGATCAAGGTGCGGCCGAAGAAGTAACACCTCACTTCAACCTCGCTGCACGCATGCCGGTCAAATCCGTGTTTCTGCATCTCACAAGGCTCTGGCTGAGCGGTGGCCGCTGGGTGGTGATGCTCGCGAGTTTGGTTTTCTTTGCCTGGTGCTATGTGCAGGCGTTTCAGTGGCAAAGTCAGGCCGGCACCGGCATTCACGAGCAGGAACGCATGTATCTCAATGCCGCCATCGAGACGCGGCGTGATCTCACGCCGGACTTTTCCAAAGGAGTCTCCAAACCGCTGAACGACTGGCTGCCGCACCGCACGGATGGCATCGTGCGGCCGATGTGGCCCTGGCTCGCGGCTTGGAATGTGGCAGCGGGTCATGCGACATCAGCGGCGGCTTTGAGCGCCGAGGATCACCTGGTGCTGCGCTCCGGCAAGCGCTTGCTCTTTGGCCTGAGCCTGGGATTCCTGCTGATGCTTGGTCTGGCGGCGGCGCGGGCCTTTTCGGTGCCTGCGGCCCTGCTGACGATTTTGACGATCGGTTTTGGCGTGCTGCTGCCCTCGGCGGCAATGTTTTCGCCGGATGTGCTGTTTCAGCTCCTGTTCCTGCTCACCTGGGTGTGTTGCATCGCGGCACTGAAGCGCAATTCGCTTTGGCTCTATGGCATGATCGGCTTTTTCTCCGCTCTGGCGAATCTCACGCTGCCCACGGCAACGACGCTGGTGTTCGTTTTCATTTTCGTGAGCACGCTGCGCTGGCTGTGGGGCCTGATCGTGGCGAGCTGGTTCCAGGAAAGCGGTACCACGCTCTGGGTGTGGCGGAATCACTGGCTGGGCATTATTTTGCTCGTCGCCTGTCACTTGATCACCGTGGGGCCGATGCTTGCGCATTCGAAGGAGAAGCTGGGCGATGCCGCGCCGTTCTTCTGGCGCTGGTTTGACGATGAAAACGCCATGCGCCAGTGGA
>NZ_JBIIKX010000156.1:0-3050 GCF_044232965.1 Prosthecobacter sp. | reverse complement strand
TATCTTGTGCATGATCCGCTTCGGCACCCGCAATATATGGTATTTATAGTGCGTCTTGGTTGCTTTACTGTTTCCTCAAAACCCCGACAAAAACACCCTCAATCTGCAACAAAATCGCCATGGACAAGACATTCAAGATTGGCAACCGCGAGTTTATTCTCGATCAAGACAAAGCCGAAGCCGCCTTCACCGCAAAGCGGGTCATCAATGGCCGCAAGAGCATGACCTTCAACCTCCTGCCGCTGAAGTACCAGTGGGCCTATGACCTTTATCGCACGATGAAGGCCAACCATTGGGAGCCGGAAGACATCCAGATGCAAAAGGATGTGGAACAATGGCGCTCCAACGAGATCACGCAGAACGAGCGCTGGATCATCATGATGGGCATCGGTTACTTTTCTGCCGCCGAAGGCATCGTGGGGGACAACATTCAGCACGTCGTTCGTGAGTTGGTCACCGCGCCCGAATTGAAGCTGGTGCTGGGTCGCCACGCGCATGAGGAGAACATCCACGCCGATTCGCTGCTGTATATGATTTCCTCCCTGGGCATCAATCCCCATGAGTGCGAGTCCATGTTTGAGCAGATCCCGACGATCGTGAGGAAAAACGAGTTCGTCACCCGCATCTCCAACAACATGCGCCGGGACATCGACCTCACGAATCTGGAGAACAAGCAGCTCCTGGCCAAGAACATCTTCATGTTCGGCCAGTGCATGGAGGGCACGCAGTTCTACGGCCTCTTTGGCATGATCCTGAGCCTTTACCGCCAGAACAAGTTCCCCGGCATCGGCCAGATGTTCCGCTACACGCTGCGGGATGAGTCGAACCACATCGAGGTCTTCCGCAATCTGTTCATGGACCTCATCGAAGAGAATCCGGACCTGTGGACGCCGGAATTCCGCGAAGAGCTCGTCAGCATCATGCGCGAGGCCATCAGATTGGAGAAGGAATTCATCCGCGACTGCCTGCCGGTGAACGCCGTGGGCCTCAGCGCCGCCGAGTTTGAGCAATACATCGACTTCATCGCTGACCGCCGCCTGGCTGGCTGCGGTCTGCCTGCCCTGAGCCCTGGCGTCACCAATCCGCTGCCTTGGCTGGCGGAGATGATGGACGTGCGCAAGGAGCAGAACTTCTTTGAGGGCAAGGTCACGGACTACCAAAAGGCGTCCGCCCTCGTCCACAGCTCCGACGACGACCTGTAAGCCTCCCAGATCGAAAAATGCTCGCTGGAGTGATCCGGCAAAGATTTTTTCATCATCCCAATTTACTCTCGCTCCTTCATCAAACGCAACGCTCCTCCCGCCATGATCGCCAACCTGCTCCAAGAAGACAAAGTCCTCAAAAGGGTCACCCAAACCCCCAAAGACCAGAAGCCTCAGTTTGAGTGGAGCGCCCTGGCCGTGGCGGCCATCGGTGAAACCGTCCCTGCCTCCATCAAGGTGAGCATCGGCGGCAAGGAGCGTGATTTCGACTCCGCCGAGATCGCAGACACCGTGGGCAGCGCCCTGACGGACCTGTTCCTGGCCCGTCAGAAGGAAGGGGACATCTACAATGAGACGAATCGCCAGTTCGTGCAGAACATCTCCAAGGCCGTCACCGAGGAGATCCACCAGCGCACGGCCCAGCTTGCCGAAGGGAGCGGCCGGGCGGCCACGCTGAACGCAAAGGACATCTACCACTGCATTGAGCGGGCCCTGATCCATCACAACGCGCATGACGTGGCGCGTACCCTGGCCGAACGTCGCAAACGCACCGAGCCGCATGATCCCTTCGCCGATGCCATCCCGCAGCCCCTCATCGTGAATACCAAAGTCATCCGCCGCAGCGGCCAACTCGTCCCCTGGAACCACAACAAGATCGAGATTGCCGTCCGCAAGGCCTTCCTTTCTCTCGAACTCGACTCCTCGCCTGCCGTCCAGATCGCCGAGACGGTCAGCCGCTACATCGCCGAGGAAAACAAGCAGTTCATCCACATCGAGGACGTACAGAACCTCGTCGAGGAAGAACTGATGAAGCAGGGCTTCTTCAAAGTCGCCCGTGGTTACATCCAGTATCGTGCGCTGCGCACCAGCATGCGCGACACCGACGAGCAGGAAGCCGCCATCGCCAACGAAATCGAGAGCCAGGACCAGCAGGCGCTCATCGTCGTCAAGACCGCCGACGGCAATTCCTTCCTCTGGGACGGCGCCGATTTGAAGAAGCGCATCGACTTCGCCATGCTCGGCCTCGATTTGTGCCTCACCCGTGCCGAGATCGAGATGGAGCTGCGCCGCTCGCTCAATTCCGACATCACGCTGGACCATCTGAAGCAGACCATCACGCTCAATGCGAAAACGATGATGCAGAAGGACGCCGACTTCGCCAAGTTCGCCGCCCGCGTCCTGCTCAGCTACATTTATGAGGAAGTCCTCGGCTGGGACATCGTGCGTGATGGCATCGAGGCCCTGCGCGACTTCCACCGCCGTGCCTTCCGCCGCAACCTCGCCCGTGGCGTCGAGATCGACCGCTACAACCCGCGCCTGCTTCAGTTCGACCTCGACAAACTCGCCGACGCGCTCGACCCCGCTGCGGACATGGACTTCGACTTCCTCGGCATCCAGACCCTCTATGACCGCTACTTGATCGTCGATAAGAAGATCAAGCCCGCCAAGCGCCTCGAAACGCCGCAGCTCTTCTGGATGCGCGTCGCCATGGGCCTCAATGTCGGTGAACGCGACGGCAATCCCGAGGACAAGATCATCGCCATCTACAAGCTCTACAAAGGCCGCCGCTTCTGCTCCAGCACCCCGACGCTCTTCAACAGCGGCACGCTGCACTCCCAGCTCAGCTCCTGCTACTTGTACAAAGTGGACGACAGCATCGAGTCCATCATGATCCGTGGCATCGCGGAGAATGCCTTCCTCTCCAAGTGGGCCGGCGGCCTCGGTGGCTCCTGGACCAGCGTCCGCGGCACCGGCGGCTACATCAAAGGCACCAATGGCGAGTCCCAGGGCGTCATTCCCTTCCTCAAGCTGCACAACGACCAGCTCATCGCCGTCAATCAGGGCGGC
>NZ_JBIIKX010000118.1:0-10738 GCF_044232965.1 Prosthecobacter sp. | reverse complement strand
AAATAGGCCCAGGAGCCGCCGCGCAGCACGCCGGTGGGCGTGGCGCGGATTTCCACGGGTTGCGTCCACTCCCAAACATTGCCCGCCAGGTCGAACAAACCTTCCTTGGACGGGGCAAAACTGCCCACCGGCGCGGTGTAGGCGTAGCCGTCGGTGTGTCCGGGAATCTCACCTTCGGCCAAGTTGGCGGTCTTGGGCGGCGGCGGCCAGCTTTCTCCCCACGGGTAGATGCGATCATCCCGCAGGCGGTCCTCGGCGGTGATTCCGGCCTGTTTGCGGCCTCTGGCCAGACCCACGGCGGCATCCCATTCAGCCGGTGTCGGCAGGCGGTAAGATTGGGAACTGTCGATGAGTTTCTTTTCACGCTCGGTCTCCGTGAGCCAGTTGCAGAAGGCCACGGCATCCTGAAGGTTTGCTCCCACCACTGGATGCTCCGGCGTCTGCTGGAAGTGCGGCTGGTAGGACCACGGGTGCTTTTGCTGCCGCAGGAACTCGTGCCATTCGGACAGCCGTGTCTCCCAGACGGCGAACTGCACCATGGTGCCCGGCACGGAGGCAAAGCGGGTGCCCAGGCTGCTCACATGGGGCGGGAGCTGGGCGGCCTCCTGGCCTGCGGCAAGGGTCCAGCCTGCCAGGCACAGGAAAATTGAAAGCAGGCTGGGTTTAATTGAGCGCATGGGCGTTGGATAAATGAGAAGCCTGCCAAGTTCATCTGAAAAAACGAGGGGGCAGACAGACGGACCAATCTGTGGGGGAAACTCCGCGGCTTCCAGCAAAGGATGGTGTCAAACTGTTAACACAGTCCGGCACTTTGTTCTTTGCGCTGGAAATCAGCGTGGTACAGTCGCGCTCCTTTTTGGAAAATGCCGCCCCAACCTCCGGCAAGCATCGTCTGGCCGCTTATTCGCGACCAATGGCGGCAGCGTGCCTGACACATCAATGATCGTCCTCGGTCTCAACGCCTACCATGGCGACTCCGCCGCCGCCCTCGTCAAAGACGGCAAACTCATCGCCGCCGCTGAAGAGGAGCGCTTTCGCCGCATCAAGCACTGGTCCGGCCTGCCCACGGAGGCCATGAAGTGGTGTCTGGCCGACGCGGGACTCACGCTGGGCGATGTCGATCATATCGCCATCAACCGCGATCCCAAGGTCAACAACCTGCGCCGTGCGCTCTACGTTCTGCGCAAGCGCCCCAGCCTCGGCCTCATCTTCAAGCGCCTCGCCAACATCAAACGCGCCGGTTCCTTTGAGGATGCCGTTCAGGCCGCTTTCCCTGGTGAAAACTTCCGCGCCCAGGTGCATCGCGTGGAGCATCACCTCGCCCATCTGGCCTCCGCGTTTCTGGTCTCGGGCTTTGATGAGGCCGTCTGTCTCTCGGTCGATGGCTTTGGCGACTTCGCCAGCTCCGCCTGGGGCATGGGGAAGGGGAATGACATTCAAATCGACGGACGCGTCTATTTCCCGCACTCGCTCGGCATCTTCTACACCGTCATCACCCAGTTCATCGGCTTCCCGCATTATGGCGATGAGTACAAGGTCATGGGCCTCGCCCCGTATGGCGAGCCGAAGTATCTCAAAGAGATGCGTGAGCTCGTGCAGGTGCAGACTGACGGCAGCTTCAAGCTGAACCTCCAGTACTTCCGCCATCACAGCGACGACGTGCATTACACCTGGGACAACTGCTGTCCGGAAGTCGGCACGCTTTACAAGAAGGAGCCGATGGAGGCGCTCTTTGGCCCGCAGCGTGAAAAAGGCGCGGCCTTGGAGCAAAAACACCGAGACCTCGCCCGCAGCGCCCAGGCCATGTATGAGGAGGCGTTCTTCGCCATGCTGCATAGCCTGCACGCGAAATACAAGTGCGACGCCCTCGCCCTCTCCGGTGGTTGCGCCATGAATTCCGTCGCCAACGGCAAGGTCTATCTCAACTCGCCCTTCAAGCGCATGTACCTCCCCGCCTCCGCCGGGGATGCGGGCGGTGCCATCGGCTCCGCCTTCGTCGTGGCCCGCCAGCTTGAAGGGAGCGCGGGCACTCCTGCCCGCAGCGGGCATTTTGTCATGGATCACGCCTACGTCGGTCCGCAGACCACCGACACCGAGATCAAGGCGCTGCTCGACTCACGCGCCGCTGACATCGCTGCGGAAAACTGCACCGTGCGCCGCATCGACGACGAAGACGAGCTTTGCCAGGCCACCGCCACCGCCATCACCGAGGGCAAGGTCATTGGCTGGTTCCAGGGCCGCATGGAATGGGGGCCGCGTGCGCTGGGCAATCGCAGCATCCTTGGCGATCCGCGTCGTGCGGACATGAAGGACATCCTCAACCTCAAGATCAAACGCCGCGAGTCCTTCCGCCCCTTCGCGCCGTCAATCTTGCGTGAGCATGTCAGCGAGTGGTTCGAGCAGGACGACGACGTGCCCTTCATGATGGAAGTGTTTCAAGTGCGGCAGGAAAAACGCGCTCAAATCCCCGCCACCACGCACGTCGATGGCTCCGGGCGGCTCCAGACCGTCCACAAGGAGACGAATCCCCGCTACCATCGCCTCATCAGCGCCTATCGCGACATCACCGGCGTGCCGATGGTGCTCAATACCAGCTTCAACGAAAACGAACCCGTCGTCTGCAAGCCCCAGGAGGCGCTCGACTGCTTCCTCCGCACCAAGATGGACGTGCTCGTGCTCAACGACTGGATGATTCAGCGATGACGCAGATTCAAACATCCGCAGATTGCACAGATTCAATCCTGATTTTCTGAACTCAACTCCCCAGCTTTCTGATTTGAGTCTTCTTCGTCTCTATCTGTGTAATCTGAGTAATCTGTGGATCCATCAGCGGTCCCATCTGAGTAATCTGTGGACATGAAAGGCATCATTCTCGCAGGCGGCGCGGGTTCGCGTCTTTATCCGCTGACGCAGGTGGCTTCCAAGCAGCTCCAGCCGGTCTATGACAAGCCGATGGTGTATTACCCGCTCACCGTGCTCATCGCCTCCGGCATTCGCGAGTTCTGCCTCATCTCCACACCACACGACCTGCCGCGCTTCCGCCAGCTTTTGGGAGATGGCTCCGCCTGGGGGCTGCACATTGAATATCGTGAGCAGCCCAGGCCCGAGGGCATTGCGCAGGCCTTCCTCATCGCGGCGGACTTCATCGGCCAGGATCCCGTCACCTTGATTCTTGGGGACAACATCTTCTTCGGTGGCGACGCCTTTCCGCGCGCCTTCGCCGAGTTCCAGTCCGGTGCCACCATTTTCGCCTATCACGTCACGGACCCCGAACGCTACGGCGTCGTCGAGTTCGATGCCGAGGGCAAAGCCGTCTCGTTGGAGGAAAAGCCCGCGCAGCCGCGCAGCAACTACGCCGTGCCCGGCGTTTATCTCTACGACAACGAGGTCGTCGCCATTGCCCGCGCGATGAAGCCCTCCCCGCGTGGCGAGCTGGAGATCACCGACGTGAACAAGGAGTACCTGCGTCGTGGCACCCTCCGCGTGCAGCGCCTCAGCCGTGGCACCGCTTGGCTCGATGCCGGTACCAGCAGCAGCTTGCACGAGGCCTCCGCCTATGTGCAGACCATTGAGAAACGCCAGGGCATGAAGCTCGGCTGCCCGGAGGAGGCCGCCCTGTATCGCGGCTTCCTCACGCTGGAAAAATTCGAGTCGCTCGTCTCCGGCCTGCCAAAGTGTGAGTACCGCGACTATCTCGCCGACGTCGCCACCGAAGTTCGCCGGGTGGGTATCAAAAGTGCCTGATCCCATCCGCAGATTTCACAGATTCAAACAGGATTTCCGACCCCCTGCGTAATTCTCCGATCAGAATCATCTGCGTTAATCAGCGACATCTGCGGATCAATCATCGTCCCTATCTGTGAAATCGGTGCAATCTGCGGATCAATCATCGTCCCCATCTGCGAAATCTGCGGACCGTGATCCCCGAACCTACGCCATCATCGGTGCCGCCATGGAGGTGCATCGTGAACTCGGCTGTGGATTCAACGAGGTGTTCTTTCAGGATGCTTTGGAGATCGAATTCCAGATTCGCGGCATTCCGTTCGTCCGGGAGCAGGCCTGGCATGTGTTTTACAAAGGGCGCAGACTGCCCTCCTCGCTGCGTCCTGACTTTGTCTGCTATGGCGAGGTCATCGTGGAATTGAAGGCGCTCACCGAAATCACCGGATGGGAGGAAGCCCAGATTCTCGGGTATCTCAAAGGCACGGGATTCCAAACCGGTCTCCTCTTGAATTTTGGCACCCCCAGCCTGTTTCAACAACGCTTCACCCACGCTTCCAAGTGGCTCCCTGAAGCATCATCCGCAGATGACACCGATTAAAACCCGATTTCCGAACCCCTGCATCATCCGCAGATTTCACAGATTCAAACAGGATTTCCGAATCCGATTCTCAGGCTTCTGATCTGAACCATCCATGCTAATCGGTGCCATCTGTGGACCATCCTCTGAATCATCCGCGTCAATCTGTGACATCTGTGGTCCCCTCTGCCTAGGATCATCTGCGTTAATCAGCGAAATCTGTGGATCAATCATCTGTGTAATCTGCGCAATCTGTGGATATGAATCTTCTGATCACCGGCGGCGCGGGCTTCATCGGCTCCAATCTCATCCGTCATGTCATCGACAAGCCCGAGGTCACGAAGCTCGTCAATCTCGACTGCCTCACCTACGCCGGCCATCTCGAAAACCTCGCAGGCATCCATGGCGTGCATCCCCGCTATGCCTTCGAAAAGGTCGATCTGCGGGACAAAGACGAGGTCCTCCGCGTCATCCGCCAGCATGACATCACCCACGTCATGCATCTCGCCGCTGAAAGTCATGTGGACCGCAGCATCACCGGCCCCGGCGACTTCGTCACCACCAACATCAACGGCACCTTCCATCTCCTCGAAGCCTGCCGCGCCCATTGGTTTTCATCTGCGAAACCTGCGCCATCTGCGGCCCCTTCATTATCATCAGCTCAATCTGTGCAATCTGAGAAATCTGCGGCCCCTTCAGAGTCATCAGCTCAATCTGCGAAATCTGAGAAATCTGCGGATACTTCTGGGAAATCTGCGGACCGCTTTCTGCACGTCTCAACGGACGAGGTCTTCGGCTCCCTCGGCGCGACCGGTTTCTTCACCGAGACCACGCCCTACGCGCCGAACTCGCCCTACTCCGCCAGCAAGGCCTCGAGTGACATGCTCGTGCGCAGCTACCACCACACCTACGCCCTGCCCACGCTCATCACCAACTGCTCCAACAACTACGGTCCGTACCAGTTCCCCGAAAAGCTCATCCCCGTCGTCATTCAGAGCATCCAGGCCCGCAAACCCATCCCCGTCTATGGGGACGGCATGAACGTCCGCGACTGGCTCTACGTCGGCGACCACTGCGAGGCTCTCTGGACCGTTTTGACCCAGGGAACGCTTGGCGAAACTTACAACATCGGCGGTCACAACGAGAAGGCCAACCTCCACCTCGTCCAGCTCATCTGCGATCTCATCGACGAGTTCCAACCCGCCCTCGGCGGGAACTCCCGCCGCCTCATCACCTTCGTCACCGACCGCCCCGGCCACGACCGCCGCTACGCCATCGACGCCTCGAAAATCGACCGCGACCTCGGCTGGAGTCCCGCCCACACGTTCGAAACCGGCATCCGCGAGACGGTTGCGTGGTATTTGGAGAATCAGGAGTGGGTCAAAGCCGTGAAAGGCTGAACTTGGCAGTCTTTTGAATGGCGACTATCTTCATACCATGACAATGCTTCAAATCCCTGTCGATGACCGCTGGCTGCTGCGGGCCGGAATGACCGTCGCGGAACTGGCTGGCGAGCTGCGTGTGTTTTTGGCCGCCAAGCTTTATGAATCCAGCCGCCTGACACTCGGACAAGCGGCCGAAATGGCAGGTCAGCCAGTCTGGACGTTCATGGAATCGATCTCACGCCTGGGTGTGTCAGTGATCAACATGGACCTCGACATGCTCAAAAATGACATCGCCCGCGCCTGAGCCGCTGATCATCTGCGATGCCAGTCCGTTGATTCTGCTGGCAAAGATTTCCCAGGCTGATCTGGTGCTGAAACTGGCGGATGAAGTATGGATTCCAGATGTCGTGTGGGAGGAGCTCATTCACAAAAGCGGCACGCAGCCGGAGATTCCGATTTTGGTCAACCTGTTCTGCAAGCATGTGCGCACATCCGACGAGAAGGTGAGGAAAGTGTTCCAAACGCAGGTGGATGCCGGTGAAGCCTCCGCGCTCGCCCTCGCCCTCAACCATTCCCAGGCTCTTTTGCTCATGGATGACCGGCGCGGGCGTCTTGTGGCGGCTCATCAAGGCCTGCGTTGCATCGGGACGCTGGGACTGCTCTTGCGTGCCAGACGCGCGGGGCATGTGGGGGCGTTGCGCCCGCTGCTCCAGTCCCTTCGCCTCCATGGCATGTTTCTCACCGCCGCCCTCGAAAACGAAACGCTTCGTGCCGCGGGCGAGGAGCTGCTATGACCGGAAAAATCGCCCACGACCTCGGCTGGACTCCTGCTCACACCTTTGAGACCGGCATCCGCGAGACGGTGGCGTGGTATTTGGAGAATCAGGAGTGGGTCAGCGCCGTCGCTAGCAAATATTAAAACCGGGAACTGAGCTATCATGCGCCTTCGCAATTTCTTCCGCCCGCTCATATCGCCGGTCGCATTGAAAACTGGCTCTACGAGAAGAGCCATCCTGCTCATCCCTGGTTCGCCAAACGCCTCCAGTGCCTTACCTGCATCGAGAGCGACGCGGCCAGGTTTTACCTGCCAAGTCACCGGCATGCCTTCCCGACCCCTTGCTCGACTTCGCCGTCGATGGCTGGTATCGCCCCGTATGCGCGCACCGCACTGCCGAAACTCAAGTCCGGCGGCATGCTTCTTATCGACAACGCCGACTGGGCCAATCTGCTCCACGTCCCCGAAAAATTGGCCTCCCCTTCAGCAGAGACGCAACGTGCTGACACAGGCGTCCATTTGAAAAAAGCCCACTCGCTGGCCACACGTTAGATTTTCTCACGTCGCCGCTTCCTCCCTAATGTCCTCTTGCATCCATCCCAACTCCGTCATTTCTCCATCTGCGCACATTGGAGCGGATGTGACGATCGGCGCTTACAGCGTGATTCACGATCACGTTGTTCTTGGCGAGGGATCGGTAGTCCAGGAGTTTTGCGTTCTCGGTGATCAGCGCAATGAGAATTGCCGGGAACTGTTCATCGGACCTCGTTCGATCATCCGCTCTCATACCGTCATTTATCCGGGAAGCCGCTTCGAGGAACAGTTGGAAACCGGTCACCATGTCGTGATCCGGGAGAACACACTAGCTGGTGCGAATCTGCGGGTTGGCAATTACGGGGACATTGAAGGCAATTGCACGATCGGCGACTATTGCCGTTTCCACGGCTACGTCCACGTCGGCAAGGGGGCGCGCATCGGTCATTTCGTCTGGCTGTTCTCTCTGACGACGGCGACGAACGATCCGCTGCCGCCGTCTGAACTGAACGACCCGGTGACCATCGAGGACGGGGCTGTCGTTTGTGTGGAAGTGACCATGATGCCAGGTACGGTGATCGGCAAAGGAGCGTTCGTCTGCTCCGGCGCGACGGCCAGTGGCACGATCCCTCCTGGTGCCGTGATCACCGGCCACGATTGCAAGGTCGTCAACCATGTGAGCCGCCTGATGCACTTGCCATCCGGCTTACGTCATCCATGGATGCGTCACTACCGGAAAGGTTACCCTGCGGGAGTCCAACCACGCCTTGACATACTGCTCAAAGAAATCAACGCCACCCGCCACGATCTCGTGGTGCAAACCGACTGAACACCATGACCCGAGATGAAATAAAGACGCTGATGAATGCCATCCTGGCGAAGCAAGGAAAACCTTCCGTCACCGACGAGAACGGAGTGCTGCGTGACTTGGGATTTCGCAGCCTGGATTTCTCCGAGCTGGCCTTGCGAGTCGAGCGCGCGGTGGGCGATGAACTAAATTTCGACGCCGCCCTCATGCGCTCGATCTCCACCGTCGCCGACGTACTGAACTTCTTCGAGAAAACCATCCAGAGTGCCAGAGCTGGTCAGATCTAATACCGTCGTGCTCGATGGCGGTTCGCTCGCATGGGCGGACTTGCTTGCTTCATCTGAAAGCGCGCGGCTTTTGGATCTGTTCCGTTCTGCGGATGAGCCGGTGGCCATCATCGTGGATGACGTGCGCACCGCGCTGAATGCAGCCGCTATGCTGGCAGACACACAACTTGATGGGCTGGTGCTTGGACGCGACCGTCTTTCGGAAGGTGTTTCGTCACTGCTGTCGCGATCGGGTTACTGCGTGCTGGATTCGAAGTCTGGCGCGACCACCAAACCGGAAGCGAAAACTTCCCCGGTTCCCGGTCGCATCAGCCTGCTGACCTCGGGTACCACTGGAACACCAAAGCTTGTATCGCATCGTTGGGAAACTCTCTTCACAGGCCGCGATATAAGGCGCCGTGAACCGCGCCGTTGGCTCGTGCCCTACCAGATGGGCAGCTATGCGTGGTATCAGGTGGTTACGCTCGGATTGTTTCATGAGGGGCAGATGCTCGCACCCGCCGATCCGTCGGACATGACGAGCCTGTTTGAAACCGCCTCCGTTGCGCGCGTGGACAGTATCTCGGCCACTCCGACGTTCTGGCGGCTCGCGTTACTCTCGGTCACCGATGCGCGGCTTCAATCCTTGCCGCTACAGGTTATTACTCTTGGCGGTGAAGCGGCTTCGCAGGACATCCTGGATGAGCTGCGCGTCTTGTATCCGGCCGCACAACTGACGCACATCTACGCCACCTCTGAAGCAGGCACTTGCATCGTCGTGAAAGATGGCCTCGCCGGGTTTCCAGCTTCGCTGTTGACGAGAAATGATCCCTCGCTGCCGCAATTGAAAATCGAGGGCGGGAAGCTCGCTGTGCGTTCTCCTTTCACATCACGGGCCGCAGTTAATCAGGCGGCTGAATGGATCGACACCGGCGACGTCGTCGAGCAGCGGGGCGAGCGCGTGTTTTTCATCGGCAGAGACATCACGGCCATGATCAACGTCGGCGGCAACAAGGCCTGGCCCGCCGACATTGAAGCGGTCCTGCTCCGGCATCCCGCCATGGCATGGGCGCGGGTGCGTGCGGTGCGATCACCGCTAGTAGGGCAATTGCCGGAGGCGGATATGGTCTTTGCGGCGGGCCGAACGCCGCCTTCTGAAATGGAACTCACCGAGTTCTGCAGAGGCAGACTGCCGGAGTACGCGATCCCGCGAATGTGGAATGTGCTCGACGCGATCCCGGTGCAAGGAAGCCTGAAGTCAGCGCTCTGATCTCCGACATGAAGCCCAAACTCATACTCGTCAGCGGTGGCTCACGCGGCCTCGGATATCACATCGTGAAGCACTTGCTCGACGCCGGACACGCCGTCGGCTCATTTGCACGCAAACGGACAGTCCAGGTCGTTGAGCTTGAGACGCGGCACACGGGTCGGTTCCATTTCATCGAATCCGACGCAAGCGATCTCAAAACGCTTGGCAGATTTATGGGCGAGTTGATTGAGCAGCATGGCGAGCTTCACGGTCTGGTGAACAACGCCGCCGTCGGGCAGGATCACCTGCTGGTCCATGCCTCGCCGGACAAGATTCACTCCATCATCGCCACAAACCTCGAAGCGCCCATCCTGCTCACGCGGCTGGCTCTCAAGCAGATGCTACTTCAGGAAGGCGGCGGACGCATCGTCAACATCTCGTCCATCTGCGGGCTGCGCGGCTACACGGGCCTTACAGTCTATTCCGCGACAAAGGCCGGCATGGACGCCTTCACCCGCTGCCTCGCGCACGAGGTCAGCGGCCGGGGCATTTTAGTGAACTCCATCGCGCCTGGCTTCTTTGAGTCTGAGATGTCGTCGGTTCTCTCGCCAGATCAACTCGCCATCATCAAACGCCGCACGCCGACTCATAATCTGACATCGGACGACAACCTGACGCCCGTGCTCGATATGTTGCTCTTCGCCGACGCGAATATGACGGGCCAGACCATCGTCGTCGATGGAGGAACCTCCTGCTGAAATGCAATTCGCCCTCGGACAACTGTATTGCACAAATCACGATGTTCCGCCGCTCGCGGCTGATTCCGCACGATCATACGACTGGAAGGGGCATCGCTACGAATGGCTGCACGAGAAAAGCCGTGGCTCGCGAATTTGCCTCGACGTCGAGGGGCTCGACACTCCCGCGCCTGATGCCATCGTGCCGCACGGGATGAACACTCGCGATTTCTGGGCGGCATGGACGTTCGCAGAAGCGTGTTGCAAGATCTCCGACGTGCCGATCCTCCAGTGGATCAGGACACTGCCGCTGGTCGTTCCACGTTCCGGCGTTGTGTTGCAGATGCCTGTCCAATTTCCCAGTTCCTCGTCTGCCTGGAGTTTTACCGACTGCTGGCCTGAACAAAACGTCGTTTTTACCTGCGCCTGGCTACAGATCTGAGCGAACCAACCTTTCCACCCACCATGAGCCTCGAACAATGCAAAGTGATCGACCTCCCCAAAATTGCCGACCCGCGAGGCAATCTAACCTTTATCGAGGGGCCGACGGGCAGCGGGCATGTGCCGTTTGAGATCAAACGGGTGTTTTATCTCTATGACGTGCCTGGCGGCGCGGATCGCGGCGGCCATGCGCTGCGGAGTTGCCACCAGTTTTTGATCGCCATGTCGGGCAGCTTCGATGTC
>NZ_JBIIKX010000155.1:0-3065 GCF_044232965.1 Prosthecobacter sp. | reverse complement strand
GGGGCGGCACCAAGACCGAGGCTGGCGGTGGCATTGCCCGTGATCCAATTCGAGTAGTCCATGCTAACGGCGTTGTTTCCGGTGGCAAAGCTGCTCCGGCCATTGGTGGTGCTGGGATTGAAGATACCATCAAAGAGGAAGTTTGCCTGACGGACGGTGGTGGTTTCCGCTGTCAGCTGAAATTCAGGAGTGGTGATGCCCTGGGAGGCGAGAGAGCCGGGGAATTTGTAGTCAGGCAGGAAGTAGTTGAAGACGGTATCCGCGTTGATGGGGGACTGCTCAAGTGTGCCGTCGGTATTGCCGAGTTGGTAGGTGCTGGAGCGTGAGTTGATAGTGCCGGTGCGATTGAGTGGCTGAGAGAGCAGCGGGAACTGATAGACGCTGTTGTTCCCCTGGCTGGTGTTCCAGCCGCTGATGGCGCTGGAAATGAGGAACGTGTAGGTCTTCAAATCGACCACGGTATCCACGGTGACGATGAGGTCAGCGGGCTGAGGCAAGGTCTGAATGCCGTAAATATTGAGCTGCACCTGATTGCCGACAGCGAGGTGGTGATCCTCTTCCGTGCGCATGGTGACACGGCGGTCATTCGGCGCGGCTAGGCCAGAGGTGGCGATGGTCATGCTGCCAGGCCTAAAGCGTGGGATCATGCAGTTGCCAGTGCGAGCCGTGGCCGAAGTGCCGACGACAGGAATGGTGAAAGCGTTGCCATTGTCTCCATTATTGGCTGTTTCAGAGTGGGTGATGGTATAAACGAGGTCGTCGATTGCCGTGCCACTTGCCGGGCCGCTGGTGAAGTCCATAAAGACCTGATTGCCACTCTGAAGCCAGTGACCGCCCATGGAGACCGTGCACACGGTGGAGTTCGCCGGGATGCTGTAGGTGCCGGTGGCATAGTTCGTCGCCTGGACGGTGAAGGAGTCGGTATCCACGCTGGTGATGCCGTAGGTGCCAGTCCACGGGGCCACACCCGTGGCGGGCGTGAATTCGAGCAGGACGTTGTTTCCATTAGCCAGCTTATGGGCCGTGCCAGCGGGCGTGAGGTCGATGGTGATGGTGCGGGTGCCGGTCTGACTGTAGTTACCCGCGAAAGTGCCAGGGCGGAAGGCACGGCCAGCGGCGGCCACGCGCAGCAAAGGCTCGCGCTGCTTGCCAAAGGCGGGTTTGGTGATTTCGCCTGCATTGCGAGCCTCGTAATCGAGCAGGATGGCCTTAATGACGGCTTGCATATCACCTCGAACGCCGTCGCCACGGTTATTGAACTTCTGCACCACGCGGTAGAGGTAATCACGCGAAGGATGGCTGGTGACGAGGCGCTGGATGAGCTGGCGGCAGATGAAGGGGCCGGTGTTCGGGTGGTCAAAGAGCTGCTGGTGCGAGAGCTCGAGTTCCTGACCAGCGAGTTGCTCGTAAGCGGACTGGTTGAAGTGCGTGGTGTTGTGCGTGGCGAGCGGATCGAGCAGCTGGCCGCCGAGTGTGGGTAATCCGGGTAAGACCTCGTTGTTGAGCACGCGTTTGGGGCCCGTGTAGTGGCGGGCGGGCACCTCACGCATGAGGCCCATCCAGTTGGCTGGGGCATTCAGGCTGGTGCGATAGGCCCCCGTGTAGCCATCCGTCCAGCCGGTGAAAACATGAGAAAAGCCGACGATTTCACGCTGGGTATAGGTGTCGATGGGCGTGTCCTTGGAGGTCAGCATCAGGGTGCCGTCCGGCCACATCCGGTAAAGACCCACGGCAAATAACTGCTTGATTTCACGGGCGTAGTTTTCGTTGGGAATACGACCGGTGGCTGGGTCAGGCTTGTCGTTGTTCTTCATGTCGAGGTAGCGGCCCATCGCAGGCGTGAGCGTGGTCGTCTCGAGGATGTCGCGGAAGTTGCCAAAAGAGGCCTCATTGAGCTTATCGTAGAAGAAGGCGATGGCCTCACCGCGATTGTCGAGCGGCCCCTGTCCGGAGATGACGTGGATTTCGCTCATAGCGAAGGCGATGCGCTGGCGGAGCTGGTCAGCGTTGGAAATGGAGTTTCTCCACCAGGCATTGAAGAACAAAGCCTCATCTAGCTGTGAGCCGCCTTGTGCGTCTGCACGGCGGGTGCGGAGGACTTCGGGCAGGGTTTGCGAGGCGATCTGGAGGAATTGAGCATCGATCCAGGTTTCGTAGCGGCTGGCGGGATACTGGCCAGAGCTACTGGTAGCTGTGAGGGCTTTCAGCGCGGCGATGTCGGCGATGTTGGGGCCAAAGCTGGCCTGGGTGAGGAAACGAGCCGCGCCCACATCGGTATTGCTGTCATCAGTCCAGGTCGGCGGTGCGGGCGGAGGCGAGAAGGTGCGGGAACCGTTGGCGAGGGTGTAGTTGCCGCGAATTTCGCCGTTGGGGTAGGCTGTGGTGTGCAGGTTAATGTAGGATTTGCCCTGTTTGATGAGCTCACGGACGTCGGCAGCAGTCAGAGCGCCGACACCGAGGATCGTCCATTTATGCGAACCCGCATAGGGGCCGCTGAGCACGAGGCCGTCACCAGGCGTGACTGGCTCCACACCGTCGAAAATGATGCCGGCGGGGGCATTCAGGAATGGGTCATTATGGACGTGCCAATCGGTGAGCAGGCCGGTGAGGCCGCTGTGGTTAAAGGTCACATATGCGACTGTTTCATCCTCCGAGAGGCGCATGGTGGCCGTGCCGACGCCAGTGGTGATGGCACCGCCCTGGGAAAGCATGGTGGCGATGTAGAGCGTGCCAGGGGTGCTGCCAGGGGCTGGCGGCACGTAATTGGTGATGACATAACCTGGAACGACCTCGCTGGCGGCGGTGGTGGCTTCACCGGGCTTCGACCAGCCGAGCGAGAGGTTGTCGCTGCCGACTCCGGCCTTGTGTAGGATCTCGAAATAGTAGCGTTTGCCCTGTTCGAGGGCCATCCAGGGGGATTTGGCCGTAACGCCGCCGGTGACGGTCGCACGCTTGAAGCTGTTGATCGTCTCGTCGTCGTTGGAGAGCCAGAATTCAGCCGAATCGCTGGCATTGAGCCAGAAGTAGTAATTGCCCGTCGTGGGCGCGGTGATGTAGCCGCGCAT
>NZ_JBIIKX010000012.1:0-112148 GCF_044232965.1 Prosthecobacter sp. | reverse complement strand
CAAACTCGTCCCCGAGGAGATCGCCATGCTTCAGGAGCAGCTTCAAGACGCTCATCCCGTCTTCGGCGACCGACGCTGCGAACTCACTGTCATCGGCCCGAAGAGCGACCGCGCCGTGTTCGTCCCGGAATTTCACGCATGCTTCTGCACCGACGAAGAAATCACCCACTGGCGCTCCGGCGGCACCTTTGACGACCCCTGGCCGAAATCACTGCTGCGCGTGTGAGCCACCACCCTTTCCCCATGAACACGAAAATCTCCCAACTCCCCGTCACCGTGCTTTCCGGCTTCCTCGGCGCTGGAAAGACCACGCTCCTCAATCACATCCTGCGCAACCGCGAAGGCCGCAAGGTCGCCTTGATCGTGAATGACATGAGCGAGGTCAATGTCGATGCCCAGCTCGTCAGAAGCGGCGATGCGAAGCTCTCACGCACCGAGGAAAAGATGGTCGAGATGAGCAACGGCTGCATCTGCTGCACGCTGCGCGAGGATTTGATGCAGGAAGTCGCCACGCTCGCGAAGGAAGGCCGCTTTGACTCGATCTTGATCGAATCCACCGGCGTGTCCGAGCCCATGCCCGTGGCGGAGACCTTCACCTTCACCGATGACTCCGGCCGCAGCCTGAACGACCTCGCGCAGCTCGACACCATGGTCACCGTCGTCGATGCGCGGAACTTCCTCGACGACTACCACAGCACCGATGACCTCCAGGACCGCGAGATGGGCGTCACCGGCGAAGACGCCCGCAGCATCGCGAATCTGCTCACCGATCAAATCGAGTTCGCCAACGTCATCCTCATCAACAAGACCGATGCCGTCAGCGCCGAGGAGCTCGACGAGATCCAGGGCATCGTCCGCGCTTTGAACCCGAAGGCGAAGGTCCACCTCACCCAGCGCAGCGAGGTGCCGCTCGATCGAGTGCTCGACACCGGGCTCTTTGCCATGGCCGAGGCCGAGCAGTCGAAAGGCTGGCTCGACAGCCTCGGCAGCCACACGCCGGAGACCGAGGAATATGGCATCAGCAGCTTCGTCTATCGGGCACGGCGTCCGTTTCATCCGCAGCGCCTTCAAAAGCTGCTCAACAGCACCTGGGAGGGCGTGATCCGCGCCAAGGGCATGTTCTGGCTGGCCACCCGCATGGAAATTGCGGGTTATGTTTCACAAGCGGGTGTGCTTCGAGATACGCGAGCTTTTGGATTCTTCTGGAGCGCCGTGAGCGAGTCCGAATGGCCGCAGGACGAGCAAAGCCAGACCGAAATCCGGCACCATATCGACGGCCCTTACGGCGACCGTCGCACCGAACTTGTCATCATCGGCCGCGACATGGACAAAGCTTCGCTCACCGCGAAATTTGATGCTGCTTTGCTCACCGATGCTGAGTTCGCCACCGATCCCGAGGCCTGGCGCAAGCTGCCCGATCCCTTCCCGCAGTGGCTGCCGAATGAGCCTCAGGCATCCTGAGCACGCCCTGCGCTGTGCTTCTTCATCCAACGCTTCGCGCACTCGCTCTGCTCGCGAGTTTCCAGACAGCATTTCCGGCGTGCGCGGATCCACTGCACGGGATCAGCCTTCGCCGGGATAAAACCCGCCTTCGCACACCACGCGACGATGAACTGCCCCGTCCGGCCACAACCCGCCACACAATGAACCACGACGGCCTCGCGTGCCGCGTGATGCTTGTCCATCAAGCTCACGAAGTGCTCAATTTGGGCATCCGTGGGCACGCCATAGTCCGGCACGTTGATGTGGTGATACACAAACTGCTCCGGCACATCGCGACGGTTGTCGAACTCGCAGCAGTTCACGACCGCCCGGATGTTTTGCTCCTCATAGATGTCGAAAACATACGGATCAGGCCACCACGACGCCGCGATGACACCCTCCACGATCCAGGTGAAGGGTTCGGTGCGTTCAGGCTGTCCTCGTTCAGGCCAGTACCAGGGGCGGATCGGTTGCGACATGCTTTTTCCTGCACCCGCCGCGCCATGATTTCAAGGCGCAGCGCCAGTGCCAAAGCGTGTCTTTGACTCAGGTTCCACAGAACGTCTGATACGACTCCAAGCCAGAAGGCTCGCTGAACTCGGGCAAGTCCTGCGTGTGATCAAAGGGCACCGACAGCGCGGTCAGAAGACGCTGCAGCGGATTCAGATCGCCATGGTCTGAGGCGGCGGCCAGCGCCTCCTCGACCTTGTGATTGCGGGGGATGAAGGCCGGATTGCTGCGGCGCATGAGGTCGGTCACTTCGCTGGCGGACTGTGGCTGCCGTTTGAGCCGCTCGGACCAGCGCGGATGCCAATCCGCTGGTTCCAGACGCCCCTGCGTGAGGTCACGAAAGGTGTTGGTGAAATCGGCCTTCGTTTCCTGCATCCAGTCGAGCAAGGATTGGATCAAAGCCTTGTCCTCACTCTCCTCACTGAAGAGTCCCAGCTTTGCCCGCATGCCTGTGAGCCAGTGGTGCTTAAAGCGCCCCTCAAAGCGTGAAATCAGGCCGTTCGCGATCTCGATGGCTTGTTTTTCATCATCGTGAAACAGCGGCAGCATCGCCTCGGCCAGACGTGCGAGATTCCATTGCGCAATGTGCGGCTGATTGCCGTAGGCGTAGCGGCCGTTGCGATCAATCGAGCTGAAGACCGTGACCGGATCATACGCGTCCATGAACGCACACGGCCCATAGTCGATCGTCTCGCCGCTGAGCGCCATGTTGTCTGTGTTCATCACGCCGTGGATGAAGCCGACGTGCATCCATTTCGCGATCAGTGCTGCCTGCCGCTCCATCACAGCCTCAAACAGCGCAGCGTAGCCGCCTTCGACTTCGCGGTAGTGCCGCTGCCGCGTGTAGTCTGCCAGCGCTTGCAGGTCCGCCTTCTCTCCGCGTGCCGCCGCATACTCAAACGTGCCCACGCGGATGTGACTGGCCGCCACGCGTGTCAGCACCGCGCCAGGCAGGCCTCCATCCTGCCGCCAGACTTTTTCCCCCGTCGTCACCACCGCCAGGCTTCGCGTCGTCGGAATGCCCAGCGCCTGCATCGCCTCGCTGATGATGTATTCCCGCAGCATCGGCCCCAGCGCCGCTCGACCATCGCCACGACGCGAAAACGGCGTCGGGCCCGGTCCTTTGAGCTGAACGTCAAACCGGTCGCCGCTCGGCGTGATCTGCTCGCCGAGCAGAATCGCCCGTCCATCTCCCAGCATCGTGAAATGCGCGTATTGATGCCCCGCATAGGCCTGCGCCAGCGATTCCGCTCCTAGTGGCAGCTCATTGCCCGCAAAGATCGCCGCATCAGTCAGTTCGTCCGCGTTCAGGCCCAGGGCCTCCGCCAGCGGGCGATTCAGCACCACCATCTTCGGCTCAGGCACCGGGGTCGGGTCGATCCGCACATGAAAAGCCTTCGGCAGGCGCGCATACGAGTGATCGAGCCGCCAACCGGCTGGCGAAGGGGGAGATTCAGGAGAGTCAGGCATGCAGGGAGTGATCACTTACCAGACACATGCGCTACTGCCATCCTGACGGTTGCCAATTTTCATCGCAAAAAGCCTTCCGCTGCTTGGCCAGACGACCATTCGATGCAACATGCCGCCGAATGGCCACGAAACGCCCCAAAAAAGCCACGCGCACCGAGCTTGAATTGAAATCTCTCAACCCGAAGAAAGCACCCGCCGACCTGCGGCAGATCCAGGCCGTGCTCGGCAAGGTGCAGATCGCCATCGCCGACTACCTGAAGTCCGGCGCACCACTGAAGATCACGCTCAACCCCGTCGAAATCCTCAGCGCCATCGAAGCCGCCATCCGCGAGGCTGAAGGCCACCCCAGCCCCTGGCCCGACGGTGCCGACGCCCGCACCTTCTTCATCCACGGCCTCTACGACGACCTCATCCAGCAGCCCAGCAACATCTTCGAGACCAAGCGCTTCCCCGACGGCACCGACCGCTACCTCCCCATCAGCCCCGCTACCTGGAAAGCCTGCCTCGAAAAACTACGCACCCAGATCGTCGAGGCTGGAATCAAGCTCGCAAAGCGCGAGGCGACCAAGCGCAAAGGCTAATTCGCAATCAAGTTGCAGCAACGGATCGTGGCGGCTATTCATTCCTGTCCCCAGCCACCGCCATGAAAACCTTCCTCGCAGCTTTTGCGCTGTCTCTCGCCATCGGTCAGGCCGCCCCGCTCAAAGTCGCCTCGCTGCACCCCATCGTGGCTGATCTGGCACGGCAGGTGGGCGGTGCGAATGTCGAAGTCATCGAAATCCTGAAGCCAGGCGGTGACATCCATCACTTCGAACCAGCGCCGAAAGACATCGCCGCCATGCGTGGGGCCAAACTGTTGCTCGCCTCCGGCAAGGAACTCGAAACCTATCTCGACAAGCTCCGCGACAGCCTCGGCGCGAGCATCAAGCTCGTCGAAGTCGGCGAAAAAATCCCCTCCATCCCTTTCGTCTGCAATCACGACCACGACGAGGCTGAGCACGATCACCATCACGGACAGTTCGACCCACACTGGTGGCACAGCGCCGAAAACATGAAGCGTGCCGCCCGCATTGTGTCGGACGAACTCAGCGCCGCCGATCCCGCGAACGCCGCTGCTTACGAAGCCGGGGCCAAGGCTGCCTCCAAGCGCTTCGGCGAACTCAAAGTCTGGGCGCAGAAGGAAATCGCCAAGATCTCCCGCAAAGACCGCAAACTCGTCACTGCGCATGCCGCGTTCGGTTACTTCTGCAAAGAGTTCGGCTTTGAACCCATCTCCCTCCTCGGCGTCGGCCGCAGCGATGATGCCGACTCGAAGCACGTCGCCGAAACCATTGCCGAAATCCGCGAGCATGGCATCAAGGCCGTCTTTCCCGAAGATCAGGCCAATCCCAAAGTCCTCGCCGAGATCGCCCGCAGCACCGGCGTGAAGATTGGCGAACCGCTCATCGCCGATGGCACCGCCAAGAACGCGCACACCTTTGAAACAATGCTCGCGCACAACGTCCGCGCCCTCGTCGCTGCTCTCGCTCCCGCGAAATAATCATGCGTGGCTTCCCGCCCATCCAGCTTTTCCTGCTCTGCCTCGCGTTCATCGTGTTGGCGGTGCCGCTGAGCCATCTGACCGGAAACATCAGCAACGCCAAGGTCGTCCAAGTCGCTGCCAAAGAGGCAAAAAGCATGATAGCGCTGCTCCGCCTGCGTTTCGCGCACAAGCCGAGCACGCTGAGCCTCAAAATCGCAGACAAAGAGCTAATCACGTCTGCCGACGCCTCACCGCTCGAACTCCATGCCGTGCTACCTTCCCCCCAAGACGGCGTGGATGTCTTCCTGAGTGCCACCTGGCCGGAAAACACGCCCGACACCGCCCTCACGCTCGAAATCGAACCCGACGGCCTCGAAGCCCGCAGCGAGACACGCTGGTCCTCCGCAGGCAGTCTCGATGAAGTCATCACCTTCTCCTGGAAATGAGCGCGGCGGCCACCCAACACAAAACCAAGGAGCACGTCTGCTGGGGCGGCGGTTGTGAGCACACGCAGCACCACCGGCTCGAAGTCGTCGATCTCAGCGTGCAGTATCAGGAAGTGCGGGCGCTCGAAAAAATCAGCTTCGCCACCGAATGCGGCCGCAGCATGGCCCTCATCGGCCCTAACGGCGCGGGCAAGAGCACGCTGCTCAAATCTCTGGCCGGACTCATCCCTGGCGACACCGGCAAGATCCTCTGGCGCGGCAAACCGCTCACCCGCAGCAGCCACGAGATCGCCTACCTACCGCAGCGTGGCGACATCGACTGGAACTTCCCGATCACCGTGCGCGGCCTCGTCGAAATGGGCCGCTACCCGAATCTCGGCTGGTGGCGGCAGTACTCGCGCCACGATGCCGAAATCGTCGAACGCGCCCTCACCAGCATGGAATTGCGCGATCTCCAGGACCGTCAAATCAGCGCCCTCTCCGGCGGTCAGCAACAGCGCGCCTTCATCGCCCGTGCGCTCGCTCAAGAAGCGCACGTCTTGCTGCTCGACGAACCCTTCACCGGTCTCGACAAACCCGCGCAGGAGAATCTGAGCCGCCTTTTCAAGGAACTCACTGCCGAAGGCCGCCTGCTCATCGCCAGCCATCACGACCTGCAAACCGTCACCGGCAACTTCGACGACGTCCTGCTCATCCGCCGCCACCAGATCGCCTTCGGCCCCGTAGCCGAGTCCTTCACGCAGGACAACATTGCCACGGCTTACAACAGCGAACTGAGAACCGAGAACTGAGAACTCGCTCATGCCCACGATCACCGATTTCCTCGCCGAACCCATCGCCAAACGCGCGCTGCTCGCGTGTTTGATGATTGGTTTCTCCAACGGCTTTGTCAGCGCCTTCGTCGTGCTGCGGAAAGACGCGCTCAAGATCGGCACCATCTCGCATTCCTTGCTGCCCGGCCTCGCCGTGGCCGTGTTGATCGCCGGACTCTCGCAATGGAGCGCTCTCTTCGGGGCGATCTTCGCCGCGCTCATCGTCGGCCTCGGCTCCATCTTCCTCTCCCGTACCTCCAGGCTCGATCAAGACACCGCCATGGGCGTGCTTTACACCACCGCCTTCGCCGCCGGCCTGCTCATCCTCAAAAACCTCGATGTGCGCCAGAAGCTCGATGAATGGCTCTTCGGCAGCATCATCGGCATGGCCGACTCCGACCTGTGGATCGCCTTTGGCATCAGCGCCATCGCCGTCATCACCCTCACCGCCTTGCAGCGCCCGCTGCTCATTTACCTTTTCGAGCCCAACATCGCCGCCAGCCTCGGCGTGCCTGTGCGACTGCTGAACTACGCCACCTTCGCCGTCACCATCCTCGTGCTCGTTTCCTCGCTGCAGGCCGTCGGCTGCATTCTCAGCGTCGGCCTCATGGTCGCCCCCGCCGCCACGATTTATCTCCTGACTAACAACGCCCGCACCTTGTTCTGGGGCGGCGGGATTTTGGGTGCTGTCGGCTCGGTGATTGCCTTCTTCCTGTCGTATCCGCTCGGCTGGAGCGTCAGCGCCACCATCATCGTCGTCCTCGGCAGCTTCTTCTTCCTCGCCTACATCTTCAGTCCGAAGTACGGACTGTTCAGCAAGCGCAGAGGTGTTGCATAGTTGGCCTGTTGCTGTGCAACAGCCCCCCTTTCTCCAGTTGCACAGCAACTGGACTACTTGGCAGGCAGCACCTGCACCGCGTCGAGATGCACATTGCCACCCGCACCAGCGGTGCGGAAGATCACGGCGGATTCTTCACCGGCAGTGAACTTGAAGGTGCCAAGGCTGTAAGCACCCTGCGGCAGCGGGGCGGCCTTGGTTTGGTTCACGGTCACGGTTTTTTCGCCATCGGCGCTGAGCACGCTCACGGGAGCAGTCTTGGCGCGATTTTCATGGGGTTGGAAGAAGATGCGCACCTCATAGTTGCCGCTTTGCTTCACACTGAAGGCGAAACGGGCGCTGGCACCTTTATCGCTGCCATAGCTGTAGTGTTCGCCGACGTAGGGCTTGAGGCCTTCGCCGTGTGCCCATTTGCCGTTCAACTCAGCTTCTTTGTCGTCGATGACGATGCCTTCGAGCTTCTTCGGATCGATGCTGTCGGCGGAAAGGGAGATGTCAGGGAGTTTCTTCGCGTTGGCGGGCATGTAGAGATCGCCTTCGAGATTGTCGCGACGCATCGCGCCGGGCTTGTTCATGAGATCCTTCAGGATGTCGAGATACTGCTCATAAACACCGCGCGGCGTGGTGTGGTGGCGCACGCAGATCCACGCGGCCTTGCCCACGACCTCGCCCATCATGCCGCAGGTGCGCATGACTCGTGTGGAACCGAGCGCATGACGCTCCACGCTGATCGTACGGCCAGCCATGAAGAGATTGCCGATGTCCTTGCTGTAAAAGCAGCGGTAGGGTACGGGATAGCCGTTCTTGCGGTCGGTGTGCTTGCCGAATTCGGCACGGCTGATGAAGGGATTGTCAGGGAAGTTCTTCGCATACTGCTCCTTCGGGTAATGCAGATCCTGGTCCCATGTCGTCGGCACGCAGCCGTCGGGATGAATGATGCCTTTGACCATGTCCTCGCCGTTGAGGATCATATCGCCGACGATGCGGCGGCTCTCACGCGGTCCGCCGATGTAAGCGAGCCAGGTGAGATCGTAGGGCGCATATTTTTCGGACAGATTCGTCTTCAGCGCGGAGACTGCTCCATAGACAGCGCGGAAGTTGTGATCGCGGATGAGTTCGAGGTCGTTGATCGGGTGCTTGTCGAAGCCGCTTTCCCAGAACCACTCGCCATGCAGATATTCCTCAGGATTTGGCACCGGCGTGTAGCCGAGATCGAAGCCTGCCATGTTGGCGGCATTCTTTTTGCCGACAGGTGCCATCGCCTTCGGCTCCGGGAAGTCTTCCAGCTTCAAAGGCAGCGCCCAGGGTGTGGCGGGCCAGGTGACGGGCTTCTTGAGGTTCTGCATGACCCACATGTTGCTCATGCCCATGCGGCCTTTTTCTTCCATCATGAATTCCGCTCCTGCCAGCGCGCCCACACTGCCGTGGCCGGTGCAATCGACGAACAGCTTGCCGACAAAACGCGTCTCCTTGCCGCTCTTCGTGTCCAAACCAATGACGCTGCGAATGTTCTTTTTGTCCGCGCTCAGTTCCACGCCATAAACGTGCGTGTTAAGGAAGAGCTCGACGGTCTTCTCTGCCTTTACCGTATCTTCCTTGAGTTTGTCGTTGAATTCATCGGGCGAAGCAGCGGGGCTGTTGCTCGCACGATCCGCGAACTCCTCGACGATCTCGCCCAGATGCGGATACAAACCGCGACGTGTGCCACCCATCGCCCAGACCTGAATCTCGCTCGAACCATTGCCACCGAGCACCGGACGATTCTGAATGAAGGCCACCTTCAAACCCTGACGCGCGCCTGAAATCGCCGCGCCCATGCCGGAATAACCACCACCGACGACGACCAGATCATACTCCGGCGTCTCAGGCGCTTTCTCTGGCAGGCCGAGCATCTTTCTGCGCATGTCCGTCGTCGGCGTGAAGCCCGGATCATCGCTCAATACGATGGCGTCCACGCGTCCGTCAAAACCCGTGAGGTCATGCAGCGCGATCTTGGTTTTCCCTGAAACTTTGACCGGCCCCGCCTTTTCCCACTGCCAATCCTTGCCAGTGGCACCAAATTCATGATTCAGCTTCTCGCCATTGACGCTGATCTCGAAGCGTCCGGGCGCTCCTGGTGCATCCCACGGCCCCACCCAATTCTTCGTGCGTGCCCAGACTGTGTATTCGCCCGCTGGCAGCTCAACTTCCGAACTGGCGTCCTTGACCACCTTCCCCATGCCATGCGCCATGAGGTAAGGAGATCCCATCACATCAATGAACTGCGTGTCGAGCACCCAGCCGCCGTGATTGGCGAAGGATTCGGCTTCGATCCACTTCGGTTGCGCATGCGCGGCGGATAAAGCGATGAGTGAGGCGAGAAGGGCGGTTTTCATGACAATGGGCGGGTTGGTGGAACGGGCAGCCATAAACGAACACAGGCCGTTGGCGCAATCAATTCGCTTCTGTTACGGTAACAGCCGTGTCCCGTCCCACTTTAAACGACATCGCCCGCACATTGGGCGTTTCAAAAATGACCGTTTCCCGCGCTCTGCGTGGCGAGAAGCATGTGGGAGTGAAACTGAGAGAGAAGATCGTGCGGACGGCTGAGAAACTCGGCTACCGGCCCGATCCGGACATTGCGAAGCTCATGACACACATGCGGAGCACGCGGCGGTCGGCAGCACCACGCACGCTGGCCTTCATTTGGGCCGAACGTGAGGCGGAGGAGATTGCACCCTCGTCGTGGTCACAGCAACTCGTCCTGGGTGCGCACCGGCAGGCGAAGAAGCTCGGCTTCCAGCTCGAAGAATTCCATCTCGCGGCACGCGGCATGACGGCGCGGCGGCTTTCGAGCATTCTTGAGGCGCGGGGTATTCCGGGTTTCATTCTATCGCCGCTGATCTCGCGCAGCCGCGGCCACGTTTCGATGGCGTGGGACAAATTCAGCAGTGTGGTGATCGGCCTCGGCTTCGCGCGACCACAACTGCATCGCGTGCATCATCATCACTTCCTCGGCATGATGACGGCCCTGCGCATGCTGAAGAAGCAGGGGCATAAGCGCATCGGCTTCTACTGCGGCAGCACGATCAATGAGCGAATGTTCCGCGCGTGGTCGGCGAGTTTTTTAGCTCATCACCCGCTGGCGAAGCCGGGCGGGCTGCTGGCGCTGCTGAAGACACCGTCACGGGCGGATTTCCTGGCGTGGGTGAAGAAGGAAAAGCCGGATGTGGTGATCGACGGCGGGCATGTGGTCATGGAGTGGCTCAAGGCCTTGCCGGAGTCGAAACGACCGATGCTGGTGACACTGGCATGGCGCTCGGATTTTCCTGAAGTGATCGGCATCGACCAGCAGGCAGATGTTCTCGGCGCGGCAGCGGTCGATCTGCTGGTGTCGCAGTATCAGCAAAACGAACGTGGGATTCCCTCGGCGCCGAAGATCGTGATGACGGAGGGCGTGTGGCGGGCCTGAAGCGGATTATTTCAACCGTTTCGAGTTCGTCTCAAGCCATGCCGCGTAAGCAGACTCGGTCATTTCTCCAGCAGCGAGCGCCAGCGTGCGAATAGCGGCATCTGCTTCAGTGGCGGTGAGATAATAACCGTTGAGTTGAAGAAATAATACACCCACCACGAAACCTGTGCGCTTGTTGCCATCGAGGAAGGGATGGTTTTTTACGAGACCGAAAACGTAGCTGGCGGCGAGATCAAAAATGGCGGGATGCCCATAGCTGAAGAGATTCTGCGGTTTACCGAGGGCGGAATCCAACAGTCCTTCATCACGAACGCCAGGTGAACCGCCATGTTCGGCGAGAGACTGCTCGTGGAGCAGCAATACGGTGTCGCGCAGCACCCATTCAGGCTCCTTCATTTGGCAAGCTCTCGAAGCGTGTTGCGGTAGCGTTGCATGATGTCCTGGGCGACGCGCATTTGCTCGCTCACCGCAGCTTTTTCCGTGGAAAGCAGCAGACGACCATCAGCTCCTTTGGTCAGAGTAAGATTGTCCCCCTCATCGGCCTGAAGATGAGCCAAAGCCTCCTTCGGCAGGACGAGACCGACAGAGTTGCCAATTTTGCGGAGCTTGAGTTCCATGATCCGAAGTGTAGTCACGCATGTTATAACATCAAGCTCAACCTTGTCTGCATGCGCAAAACTGCCAATGTCAGGCCTCCTACCATGAAAGCTCGCCTCCTTCTCGCCACTCTCGCCCTTGCTGTCTCGATTCCTGCCTTTGCGGAGGAATGGGTGTCGTTGTTTGATGGGAAAACGATGACCGGTTGGAAGAATCCGTATGAGTGGGGCCAGATCGAGGTGGTGAACGGCGAGATTCACCTCACGGGCGAGAAGAAATTCTTCGTCGTGACCGAGAAGACCTACGGCGACTTCATCTTTGAAGGCGACATCCTACTGCCTGAAGGCACGGCGAACAGCGGCTTCATGTTCCGGGCGCATGTGGAGAAGAACAAGGTCTTCGGCTACCAAGCTGAGGTGGACGGTGATCCAAAACGCAAGTGGAGCGGCGGTTTGTATGACGAAGGCCGTCGCATGTGGTTCGCCAGCCCGATCAAGGGCAATGCCGAAAGCGAGGCCGCCTTCCGCTCTCGTGCGGGCGACGCCTTCAAACGCAACGACTGGAACACCTACCGCATCGAATGCCGGGGCAAGAGTTTGAAAATTTTCGTGAATGGCGTGCTGACGACCGACATGGAAGACGAAGTCGATGCCAGCGGCGTGATCGCTATCCAGCATCACGGCGAGAAGGGGCAGACGTACAAGTTTCGGAATCTGCGGATTCAGGAGTTGAAGTAGGGGCTGCGCGTCAAGGCGGGGTCAAGCGCTTCGCGTTAAGAGGTCAAGAAGGTGGCGAGTGACATTGCGCACGACTCTTGACCCATCCTTGACCTTTCACCTCTTGACCCGGCTACAGCCCCAGCATCGCATCCATCACTCGCTTGCTCAGCTCTGACACCGCTTTGCCATCGGCGTAGTGATTCACCATGAAGGCGTAGCAGAATTCCGCGCCGGACTTGCCTGTGACATAGCCTGTGGAGGTGCGCACTCCAGACATCGCGCCGCCTTTCCATCTCAGGCCGTCTCTGGAGAGCAGCGAGGCTTTATAGGCAGGTCCCTGCGGGCCTTTTCCGGCGAGAAGCTGCAAGCGGGCGAGATCGAACGGGCGGATGAAGTCGGCGCGGGCGAGACCGCAGCCGTCTTCCATGCGCAGGCCGATGAATTCGAGTCCGCGCGGCTTCCAATGCTCGCGAATGACCTCAGCAGATGGTTTAGCGGCCTTCACCCCGAGCATGCGAAAGACGCACTCGGTCTCGTGATTGTCGGAACTGGCGTGGATGCTTGTGATGATCTCGATCAACGGGGGCGAGGTATGCTGCAGCAGTGAATTCCCTGCCGGAGCCGTGCTGGCGCTGCCTACACCGACTTGAATGCCGACCGCCTGCAAAGCACGGCGAAACTGATGTGCGGCGAGGCCTGCGGGATCAGGCACCGCACCTGTGACTTGAAACTTGGCAGCGCCCAGCGGCACGGTGCCACGCAGATGAATCGCCGAGGTGGTTTCACCGCCATGAATGACCACGCCATCGCCCGAATCAGGCGCTCCGGTCGTCACCTCGTTGTTCCATGCCACGCCGGGGATTTCCACATCGGTGCCAAGGATTGAGGCGGGCGATCCCAAGGCGGCTCCAGCTCGAAACACGATGATGTAGCGGTTGTGATTGAGGTTCAGACCCGCGACGCCACTGCCGTAGCCGTTGCCGATGTCTCCCCAGTTCCAGAAGTCGCCATAGAGGCTGCCAGGAAACAAACTGGCATCGGCTCGAATGCCTCCCGTAACACGAACAAGCCCGCGCTGCTTCAAATCAGCGGCCCAGGCCTTCAAATCATCTATTGAGAGCATCGGATCACCACCGCCGCTGATGACGAGATCGCCTTGGATAACCCCGCCTTTGATCGGCGAGGTAGATTTCAACTCGGTGGTGAAACGGAAGTCGGGTCCGAGGATTTCGAGGGCGGTGGCAGTGGTGAGCGTTTTGAGGCTGGAGGCGGGTATGAAGGCGATGTCCGCGTCCTCAGCGAGCACGGTCTCTCCCTTGGCATTGATGAGGCAGAAGCCAATCGCAGCACCGGCCATTGCGGCGTTGACACGAGCCTCGTTCAGCAGCGTCGTGATCGGATGAGGCGGCGGCGAAGCCTCAGGTATCACCGGAGAGGGAACCGGTGGAGGTGGCTCGGGGACTGAAGGCGCGGGCACAGGCAGCACCGGCGCAGACTCAGCGATTTGAACCGGCTGAACGCCGGGACGCATCAGCAGCAAAGCTGCCAACGCAGCGGAGAGCAGGAGAATGAGGATGTTTTTCAACATGCGGGCCATTGTAACGAGAAACAGCGCAGGGCCAAGCACGGCGGCAGGCGTGAATTGCAAAGCGACTCGAATGGTTCTAATTCGCGTTCATGAAACCCGAAAAAGTGAAGTTCATGCTCATGGCGACCGACATGAAACGCGCGGTGGCCTTTTACCGCGATGTCATCGGCCTGGATGAGATCTTTGTGAGCGACTTCTGGACCGAGCTGCGCTTTGGCGATGCAATCATCGCATTGCACGGCGGCCATGATGGCTCGCGCAATGCCACCGGGCTGAGCTTTCAATATGAGGACGTGCTGGCGATGGCGGAAGAGATCGCCAAGGCGGGTGCCACGATCCTGCAATCGCCACAGCAGCGTGAAGGGGAGCCGATCTTGCTCGGTGTCTTCCGTGATGCCGAGGGCAACGAGGTCTTCATGACGCAGTATGTTGGCTGAGAGAGCGGCTACTCCTCGCGTGCCGCTTTCAGCCGCTCGTCATCCAGATCGAGGCGGTACATGAGTTGGTTGTAATCGTAGCGCGGTGTGGCGACGGGATTGCCGGAGAAGGTCTCGGCGTAAGTGCCCTGAAACAAGATCACACGACCGTCGAGCTGGTCGAAGAAGTCATGATGGCTGGGATTGTAGAAGCTGTACTTTGGATGCGTGGCGATCTTCACCGCCTTGCGCCACGGCCCCTCGCTCTGTTTGGCCTCCAGATACCAAACCTCGCCAAGATAAGAGACGCCGCCACTTTCCTGCACGGCGATCATGACCCAGCGCCCGCGATGCTTGTTCCAATGCACGCTGCCGGCATGCAGGCTCACCGGTTTGCCCGTCTGCGCATCGACCACCTGCATGCGCGCTTTGTCCTTCGGCATTTTGTTCTCCGCGATGAGTTTTGCCTCGTCCTTCTGCGTCGTGGGCGCGAGCGCTTTCTGCCAGATGTAATCACCGTGCTCCGGCGACCATGCCAGCGACTCATAATCTGAGGTGTTTTGCACCGAGTCGTAGTCCGCCTTCACCCGCGTCTGGCAAAATGGCGCGGAGAAATAGATCCAGTCTCCATCCGCACCTTTCACTCGCACGGCATTGTGGCGTGGGTGCTGCCACTCAAACTCGTCCCCCAGCACGGCAATGCGGCGGAAACGCCCCTCTGCCTCGTCATACTCCGCCAGACCGTGCTCCAAGCGTTTGCCGAGATCACGCCAGCGTGAGTAATGCGCGAGAAGATGCTCTTTCTGCCCGGCATCCATCACCGTGAGCATGCCAAAGAGCCAGACGACGCCCGGATCATCCACGGGCAGCATTTTGGCGACCGCGCCGTTATTGTCAGTCACATACTCGAAATGGATGCCATGCTCGGGATCGAGTCCGCCTTTGTCTGGCGGATCGCTCCACGCGGCGGTGGAGTGAAAATTGCCCAGCGGGTAGTTCGGACGCTGGGTGTCGCCAAAGATCCAAAAGTAGCGTCCTTTCCGCGGCACGACCTGCACGGAGTCCAGTCCCATCACATCCGCGAAGAGATTCGGGCGAGGCAGCGGCGCCTCGTGCCCGAGCAAGGTGCTGTCGCGGTAAATCCCCTGCCCTGTGAGCCGGCACAGACGCTCGGCGATGTTGGTGCGCAGCACTTTGACCTCAGCCGTTTTTCCGGCCACCGGCGTCAGTTTCACGCCCGAGAAGCCAAAGCCGTCCTTCGGCAGCGCGTAGCCCGGCCCTTCGACACTGAAATAGACCGGGAGCTTCATCAAACCCGGTTCGCTGAAGGCAATCCAGCCCGCGCTGTCCGTGGTGTGCGCGATGTGGTTGGTCGTTCTCAACGTGATCAGGGGCACGCCCCGTCCCGTGGCCTCATCAATGACATGAATGCCAAAATAGTCCTCTGGCGCGGCGAAAACGACCAGTGACAGCAGAATCAGGGCGAGGCAGAGCCAGCGAAAAAGCATGACGCTGGTGTATCATTCCGGCCCGGCATCCGAAAAGAACAATCTTCCCAAGAAGACCACCACCATCACAGCACCGGCCCCTTCACGGCCCAGCGCTTGAGCACGAAAGCCGGTGATTTCTCACGCCATTTCGCGACGTGAGGCGTGGTGTAATGAGCCTCCATGGCGGCCACGTCGCGATAGCTTTCGCTGAGGGCAAAGAGATTGGGCTGGTTCGCATCACGGCTGACTTCAAAGCGCAGGCAGCCGGGCTCCTGACGCGAGGCGGCGGCGTTTTCGAGGATGACGGAGAGGAACTCGTCGATTTTCTGCGTTTCGATTTCGAGGATGACGATGACGTTGACCATGGCGCAAGAGAGAGGCGATTTTTGCTAAACATGCAACCTGCGTTCTGCGTATGATGGCCGTAACATTCGCCCATCATGAAACACTGCCTTATTCTATCAGCGCTTCTCGCATTCAGCCTCCATGCCCAGGATGCCAAACCTGCGTCGGTGCCTGCAAAGCCTACCACGCAGCCACCAGCACCTGCTGCGGCACCCAAACCGGAGGTCAAGCCTGCGCCAGCCGCGCCGGCCAAAGTGGAAACGAAACCCTCGGCTGCGCCAGCCACTCCTCAGGCAAAACCAGAAACAAAACCTGCCGCAACTCCAGCCAAGCCTGCAACACCACCACCCGCCGCTGCCAAAACCGCGCCAGCGCCTGCTCCTGCCACCGCGAAACCGGCGACACCTCCTGCCAAACTCGTGGCTCCAGCACCAAAGCCTGCGACACCCGCGCCTGCTGTGGCCGCCAAACCACCACCACCGAAGCCTGTCGCGATTTTTCCTGACAAGGCTCTCGAAACAGCGGTGCGTAAGCAGGTCTTCGCCAAGCGCGACAACCAGGAGGTGCTGACCGCAGAGGATGTGGCGACGGTTTCGATCATCGAAGGCAAGAAGGCGGGCATCAAAGACCTCACCGGTCTTGAGAAATGCATCGCGCTGGCCTCACTGACGCTGCCAGAGAACCAGATCACGAACTTGGCGCCGATCAAAGGCCTGGAGCGTCTGCAATTCCTTGATGTGTCTCACAATCAAATCAGCGATCTCGCGCCACTGGCTGCCTGCATGGCGCTGCAATACATTGAGCTTACCGGAAACAAGGTGACGGATGTTTCCGCCCTCGGCGGCATCCAGGCGCTCACGTCACTCTATCTTGCCGGGAATCAGATCAAGGACGCGACACCGCTGTTTAAGCTGCCGAAGGTGTGGACGCTTTACCTGGAAGGCAACCAGGTGGCCAACCTCCAAGGCATCGGCAGCATGAAATGGCTCTCGATGCTCTCTCTCAAAGGCAATGGCGTGACGGACATCTCGCCATTGGAACCGCTGACCGAGCTGCAATTCTTGTTTTTGGAGGGCAATAAAATCACTGACCTTACGCCGCTGCACCGGATGTGGAAAAAGGACAATGACGGAGCGCGTGAATGGGCGCCATACTGCCAGATCTTCATTGAAGGCAACCCCATCGACGAACCTTCGAAGAAACTTGTCGAGGAGATGAAGAAGGACGGCGCGCGTATCACCCCCTAGCCGGGAGGAGATCAAAATCCTTGCTGCGGAACATTCGCAGGGTTTAGCATGAGGCATGCACAAGCTGCTGCGCCTTCTTATTCTACCTTTGCTGATTTCCTCCAGCGCACTGGCCGCCAATCCGCCGCGCCAATGGACCTCCAGCGATGGAACATCGAAATTTCAGGGAGATCTCGTCGAATTTTCCGACAAGGAGGTGAAGATTCGGCGCAGCAGCGACTTCAACCAGTTCCGCCTGCCTCTGGATCGCCTCTCCAAAGAAGACCAAGACTACATTCACGGTCTGCTGCGTGAAAAACGGCGGGACGTCGGCCTCAAGGATGGCGCTTACGCGGAGAAAATCACCGGCCAGTTCACCAAAGGCGTTTCCAAACAAGGCATGAACTATCAGATCTGGGGCAATCCCAAGTTTGAGGCCACGGAACGTTATCCGCTGGTCATCTGGCTGCATGGGGCGGGCCAAAGCGGCGATGACAATGAGGCGCAAATGGGCGGCTCACCCAAGCAGTGGGTGGATGAGGCCCACCAAAAGCAGGGGCCGTGTTTCATGCTGGCCCCGCAATGCCCCTCGCGTGACATTGGCTGGAAGAACGAGGTGGCGGACAAGCTACTGGCGCTGATTGCCGACATCGCCGACCACTTGCCGATTGATGACAGCCGCATCTACCTGACAGGATCATCCATGGGCGGCTCAGGCACATGGTTTATGGCCGCAAAGTATCCGCAGGTGTTTGCCGCCGCCGTGCCGTTGTGCGGCGGTGGCGACGTCAAAAACGCGGAGATTTTGAAAAACATCCCGTTCTGGGTGTTCCACGGCGACAAGGATGACATGGTGCCCGTCGAACGCTCACGCACCATGGTGGAAGCGGTGAAAAAAGCAGGGGGCGAGCTCATGAATTACTCAGAGCTTGCTGGCGAAGGGCATGGCATCACCGGTGTCGTGTACCCACGCAGCGACTTGCACGAGTGGATCTTTAAACAGAAAAAAGCCAGCCTGACCTCCAACTGATGCTTCATCACCACCATTCCGCCACCTGCCGCCATCATGACGCGGACTCGGCGCAGCAACTCGCCGCCACCATGCTGGAACGCGCTCGTGAAGCGGGTTTAAGGCGCACGAAGGCCTTGGAGAACATTCTTTCCATTCTCGTGCATGCCCACCAACCGCTTTCACTGGCAGACATCGCCGATTCACCGGAGCTGACCAGTGGGGCAGACAAGGCCACCGTTTATAGGGTTCTCATCAAGCTGGAGGAACTGGGGTTCATCCGCCGCCTAGGATTGCATGACCGCAGCACCTATTACACCCTGGTTCAGCCAGGGCATCACGATGACTACCTCATCTGCACGCAATGCGGACGCATCCAGCGGTTGGACATCACCTGCCCGGTGGAAGCTCTGGAAAAGCAGATCGAGAAGCAATCTGGCTTCAGCAAACTCTACCATGAATTGGAGTTTTACGGCCTTTGCCCGAAGTGTGTGTAGAGTGCATTCACTAACTCCTCAGTTTTTCGAACGTTAGAGTCCAAATGCCAACAAAAAACCTCTCACTGCGGGCAGTGAGAGGTTTTTTGGAAAGGAATTAACTTACAGGATCAAGGAGAGCCCGTTGTAGTATTGGTCTGATTCTGCAAACCACCTCCAGTCACTGTTTGATTGAGGGCACCGTTGAGGATGTTGTTGGCAGTTTCAGTCGAAGTAGTGGCACCTGTGTTGAAGGTCTGATTGGCTGCCGCAGGATCGCCCCCAGCGTTGACCACGCCGCTTACAACGGCGTTTTGAGCAGTCTGGGTATCACCACCGGAGCTAGATACTGCGGCGATGATCTGCTCCGCAGAAGCCGAGTCAATGCCAAGAACAGCGGCCACGATTTCCTGGGCATTTTGGTTGCTGGATGTTGTGTCGCCTGTGGCCGGCGGGGCGGTCTGAGTAGTGACTGTGCCTGTAGTGCCAGTGGGTTGAACACCCAACACAAATCCCACGGCAGTGGGCTGGGTGGTCACAGAGCCACTGGAATCGATCGTGACGGTTGCCACAGGCGGCGGCGCCGCATCATTGGGGGCACTGTTAGGATTGTTTCCTGTCAAAATTTGGATGGACCCACCCGACAGATCCACGCCCGTGACACCCGCACCGCTGTAGGTCACGGAAGACACAACCTCACCACTACTGTTAAGAACATTGACCGTGACCACCGCAGTGCCTTCGGTTGTGCCAGCTCCAACAGCTGGCCCTGGGTCCACAGTCACCTGAACCTGCTGACCGTTGATCGTCATCGTTCGAACTTGCGGCCCCAGAACCGTCACATTCCCAACAGCACCCGTGCTTTCGATCAAGAAGGCAGGTGGGTTGAAGTCGGGTTCCCAACGCAGGGCCAAATATCTGGTTTTGACTGGCTGGGAAGGCTTTACCTTGATGTTGCCAGTCCCCACCTTGTCTTCATAGGCCACCACCGGCTTGGCGTTGTTGAAATCTGCAGGGTCAAAGGCAAGGCGACCTCTCCAGTCTTCCTTCTCAGGCAGCTTATCAAAAGCAAATACCTCAAAGCGCACAGGAGATGGCGAATGCACCGAGGAAAACTCATTCATGATGCGCACCTGCCCCATGTCGTAGATCAGCGTGCGGTATTGCTCATCCGACTCAGGGAATTCAAACTTGTTGAACGCGGCGGCAGAATCAATGCCGTTGACGGGTTTGGGCGCGGCATAAACCAGACGGCCGCCCCCAAGACCGCCAGCGAAGTTCATCGGCTGCCCCTTCTGACCTGACGCATCTTGTTTAAGCGCATAGCCACGGTCGGTCTGCCCCCCAGTCACGTTTAGAGCGCGTATGCTTCCTCCTTTGGACAGAACGAACTCATATTTCAAGAATTTGGCCTGAATCCCCGCAAACTTGAAATTGATGGAACGATCCGCAGCCGAAAACACTTTTTCCTCAAGCACAGCCCAGCCGCTTTTGTCCGCGCTGGCTGACAAAGCGACTTTTCCTTCCACGCCATCATTGACCAGCGATGAGTTTGAAACCATCACCGGCTTGCCAAAGCTGACAATAAAGAAACTGTTGCCAGGAGACAATGTGGCTGGCGCTGTGGCATCCGCCTCGTTCAGCAGATTGTCCACCTGTCCAATGCCAGATGAACTATCAATCGTGGCTGCCGAGTGCGGCCCTTTAACAGCCACATTGACAGGCTTTTCCTGCATGATTGGAATACGCGACCACTTGGCATGCAAGGAACTGACAGCCAATAGGCTGGCTAAAATGGCGAGGGTTGATGCAGACTTCATGATCAGTGGGTGAAATTCAAAAAAACTGAGTGCCTCGTGCAGGCAGTGTGTTCTTAATCTTTATTGAGCAGTCACAGACAGTTACACCACAAATACTGTTGAGTGTAAATAATTTTTGTGTGTCAGGACTGAAGAAATACCTCTTGATTTATTGTAATTTCCATACATTTTAGTTATATGAAATGTCCACACTGTCAAGCCCGTGTCACCCCTCTTCAAAAGGGTTGCACAGCTTGTGGATTCTCCGCATCCTCATTGCACCCACATCTTGGTAATCAATGGGTTAGACTGGATCGTATCACTGACGTGGCTAACTGTCTGCGCCTAGAAGACAACCGGCGTGTGGAAGTTGTTTTGGATGATTTTGAGAGAAATTTCCCACAAGCGTTTTTTGCCGCTTACTTAGGTTCAATTCCGAATGAACTGACTCCTTCCGAAGTCGGCTTCTGGTTGCTCAATCAAGGTGCTTTCAACACGCCTTCCCTTCAAAAGCGCAATGACTTCGGCATTGTTCTGGTGGTGGACCCATCCGCCCACACCGCCAGCATTACTCTGGGTTACACGATTGAAGCATGCTTCAGCGAACCTGCGCTCTCCAAAATACTGCGCGAGACAGGAGCCCATCTACATGACCGACGCTATGGTAAAGCCATTGAAGTGGCATGTATGCGTTGCGCCAGACAATTACGAAACCGAGCACAATGCACGCCCTGGGCTCCTAATGGCACTTTGAACTCAGACATGGGTCTTGAGCCTCTGCGGGGCGGTCACCGCCCTGCCTCACATGCCCGCAATGGGGTTCCTGGCGACTATTTCTAGCAAATCAATGAGATTTAGAACGCACATTCCCTTGCTGCTCATCGTTGCCATGTCGTTGCATGTGCGTGCGGAAAGGCAGCAAAATGCCACTGAGGGCGAGCCACTGCCATTGCCACGCTGGAGCAAGGAAGAGATCCAAGCCTTCCGCGAAAACATGGACAGCCTCAACTCCATAGGTGTGTTGCCACCAGGCACCGCCACCCCTGCTGACATTAATGAGCTCCTGCTAGGACCGATCACCAGCGGCCCGCGGCTGGATGGCCGCTTCCCCACCCCAGATGGAGAACTCTCCCCCCGTATGCAATCCGAAGGCATGCGCTTTTTCCTGCCAGAGTCGGTACTCGGCACGCAGGAGAGCCTCCAGATCACGGGCAGAAGCGGACCCACCCCTCTTTCATCCCTGCAGGCGGTCACACCCGAGTTTCTCGCCAGAGCGAAACTCGCGCTGCCTGGGGAATATCTCATCGACCCAGACCAGTTGCTGTCCGAAGTGCATCAACAGGACATGACGCGCTTTCTCGAGTTCCACGCTCGTGATGCGCGCATCAAGCTGCATGTGCTGGCCATCGCGCATGACAAGCGAATCTCCGATGGAACCTCACTCGATGCCATAGCCTCCGGCGCGCTTTTGAAAGCCGATTCCTGCCTTCTGATCTTTCCCATCAGCGAGCCGTGGCGCGCACGTCTTTTTCTCAGCAAAAACATTCACGAGCAGACCTCTCTGGAGTTTCTAGGTGAAACGATCCAGGCCTGCCTGCGGGAGGCGCTGCAAAGCAGCGATGAACATGACCAATTGAGACGCTATGCCGTCCATCTTTCCACCCGCCTGTTCTGGTTGCAAAAGGCACTGGGTGAAGCTCCTAACTTGGCAAAATCTGTGAAACAGTCGGTGTTGGCCGAGGTGTTGGCTGAGAAAGCTGCGGGGACTAGTGTGACGAACACCAGCTTGACCAACCATGTCATATGGACTGCTATCGCACTGCTTGTGGTCGGATTGGCTGGCACTCTCGCACACTGGTTCCGACTGAATCAACAGGCCAAGCACCTAACTCGTGTCTGGATTCTCCCTGAAAATGAAACATTGCCACGCCTTGGCGGGGCTTTCACAGGTGGCGGGGGCGGTATGATCCGATATTGACGCCAGGTCAGATGTTAGAACCCGATCACGCCAAAGCACTTTTAGAACTTCAATTTGTCAAAACTAATCCTTGAGTGATAATTCTTCGAATTGACCGTAATACCCTGAAGGGATGAATCCAGAAACCATTCAGTTTCACTGCGATTTTTGTCGCACCGTGCTGACGGTGCCTGCCCACATGGCAGGCATTTCTGGTCCGTGTCCTCATTGCGGCCAGACAATCACTTCCCCTCAGCAATCAGCTCCTTCAGTAAGTGCAGCGGCAGTGCCACAATGGCCGCAAGCACCAGTAATTCCACCAGCACAGTCGCCGACATGGCCTCCTCCTGCGTCTTCAACACCAGCGAGTGTCGCTGGTAGCATTCCGGACGTCGGAATGACAGGTTCTGGCTTACCGCCCAAACGCGCTCCAGGTCAGCCTCCACTAACAGCCAGCCTGGGGAGCAATTCGCCGCCACAATGGGGAACACCCGCTTCTCCGGCTTCGCCAGTTCCCGGTCCGCTCAACATGCCAGTTGGGAGTTCAGGCTCACTTCCTAATCAGTCCCGGCTCATTCCTGGTGCGCCGGTGCTGCCAAACATGACACATGGCAGCAACTCGCCTGCGCATGCCGGAGCGATGTCTCCGCTGCCCGGAACATCACTCCTCGGCCGCGAAGTGTCAGGGGCTCCAGTTTCGCCAGCCACTCATCATCTCCATGCCCCCGGCGCTCCTTCTCTCAGCCTGGGAAGCGCCAATGCACATCCTTCGGCCCCCGTATCCCCCCTTCCAGCTTCGACCGCGCGCAACATCGCAGAGTTGCGGACGCCTCGCGGAACCAATTTCATCAGGCTGGCTTTTGCAGCTTTGTTCATGCTTGGATTCCTCGGCCTCGTGGGCTTCCTGCTGAAGGATTACCTTCCCGGAATGCTCAATGGTATCATTGCACGAGATGACACCGAAGAAACCACGCCAGTTCTCGATCCTGCGCCCCCGAAAATACCCGCTCCACCCATGGTGGCAGGTTCCTCGGTGACGGATTCTGCCCCCAAGCAGCAAGGGGCTGCTGAGAAAACAGCCGTTCCGTTGGTGACCGAATCCACGCGCCCGGCTGCATTGCCAAAAACAGCAGGATTTGACCCCACAGAACCGGTGGCTGAAAGCCCCCTCAAGGCCGATGCGACTGCGGCAGGCACACCGCCGCAACCTCCGGTGACGACAGCCCAGCCCCAGGAAATGACCGCCACAAGAACAGCCACCGTGGAAGAAACGGCAGCACCAGGCTCAATACCTCAGGAACAAGCGCCGACCACTCCCGAGATAGCCGAAGACAGTCCCGCAGAGGCCGCGCCAGCCGTCGAGTCGCTCAAAAAATTCCTCTCTGCAGGATCGCTCAACGAACGTCTGAAGCACACACTGGGAGCAGAGCACATGCAGCCGCTCATGGAGCGCTATTACAAGCATTCGGCAGACGGTCCCGTCAGAGTGGATCGCATTCAGTTCATCCGCATGGACCCCAATCCCGAGCTGGGAGCTGGAAGGCACTGCATCTTTAGCTTGGAAAACAAAACATGGGAGTTTCCGGTGCCGGTGATGCTGGAAGAGCAGAAGGATGGTTTCAAGGTGGACTGGCTCGCTTTTGTTGAATTCAAGGACCGCATGCTTGAGAAGTTTCTTCAGACCTACCAGGAAGGTCCCCCGGCGCGTTTTCACGTCGGCATCATCCGCCATCACTACTTCGAGGACAACGTGCCCTCTCTTGATCGTAAGGACGCCTTCCGCATCAGCCCGGCACCTCCAAACACATTCCATGCCTACGCTTTTCTCGACAAAGAATCGCCACTTGCCCAGGAGTTGCGTGCCCGGCTGCCTTGGGAGACTCATGTCTGGGCCATCGTCGAGCTTGAGTGGAAAAAACTTGGTTCCCAGCAATGGGTGGAGTTGAGCGCCATGCCCCAGATGCATTGGTACTCGCTGCCAGTTTCCAAGCCCATCTCCACCGCTCAGAAGTTTGCCGAACCGGCAGAAGAAATGCCACCGGGCATCTCCAAATCCACACCGGATCTGCCAACAACGATCCGGCGTCCGCTGCCCGCCGGCAGATAGACAACTCAGATCGTTCTACGCCTCTCTCAGGCCAGTTCAAGACGGCCCGTGCTGTCCCCCACGCGTTCCGCTGGCACGCCCATGCGGTCCAGCATGCTGAGATACAGATTCGTCATCGGTGTGTCTGTGGGAAGCACCGTACGTTTGCCATGCTTGAGTGTGCCACAGCCACCGCCCGCAAACAAAATGGGCAGGTTGTTATGATTGTGGCGGTTGCCATCGCAAATCGCCCCGCCAAAGACAATCATCGAGCTGTCCAGCAGCGTGCCTTCGCCCTCCTTGATCGATTTCATCTTGTCCAGGAAGTAACCGAACTGACGCAGGTAGAAGCGATCGATCTTGGCGATCTTCGCCAGCTTCTGCGGATCACTTTGGTGATGTGAGAGGTAGTGATGCGCGTCCGGCACGCCGAGATCAGGGAAGCTGCGGTTGCTGCCGTCGTGCGCCAGCATGAACGTGGCAAGACGCGTCGTGTCCGTCTGAAAGGCCAGCGCCAGCAGGTCAAACATCACCCGGATGTGCTCCTCATAGGAGTCAGGAATACCCTCGGGGACTTTCACATCCGGCATTTGCGCCTGAAATTTCTCGGCGCGCTCAATCCGCTGCTCGATGTCACGCACAGAGGAAAAATACTCATCGATCTTGCGCCGGTCAGCCGCTCCCACCTTGTTTTGCAGCGATTTGGCCTCTCCCAGCACCGTGTCGAGGATGCTTTTCTGCAAACGCCGCTGACGCAGCGCATCCGCGCCGCTGCCCGCTGAAGCACCGATGCCAAACATGCGCTCAAACACCAGACGCGGGTCCATCTCCGGCGCCATCGGCATCGACTCATTCTTCCATGCCAGATTGAACTGGTAGGCGCAGGAGTAGCCGGAATCACACTTGCCCGAGCTACGCTGCCCATCTGTGCTCAGCTCCAGCGAAGCCAGACGCGTGAGATGCCCGATCTTCTGCGCCGCGATCTGGTCCACCGAGGTGCCGAGCTGAATGTCCGAGCCGGCGGTCTTCTTGGGCTGGCAACCTGTGAGAAAGGTCGCCACCGCGCGCGCATGGTCGCCACCGCCGTTGCCATGGGAATGAGCCCAGTCCTGCATCAGGCCGGAAATCACCGTGAAGTCGTTGCGGTTCTTCTCAAGCTCGGTGAGCGATGGAGAAAGTGTGTATCCCGCGCCTTCGCCGGTGGGAAACCACTCGTTCACATTCACACCATTCGGGATGTAGAGCCACGCGGCGCGCAGCGGCTTCACCGCCGCTTTCGGTGCCTCGGCGGCAAAGGAACGCGCACCCAGCGATTCCAGGAACGGCAGCGTGATCAGGCTGCCCACGCCGCGCAGGATGTGACGGCGGCTGGCAGATTGGGCGGCTAGGGAGGTTTCGCGAAATTCACTCATGATGGAAAACTACGAGAGCGTTGGAAGAAACTTTCGTGCCATGGAACAGCATCCATTACGCCTCGACGGGCGAAAGTAGTTGAAATTCAGGGTTGGCACAGCCCGATTAGCGGCCCTCTGCAAACCCCACAACAAAAAACATGAAGCACACCCGCCTCCTCATCACCACCCTTGCCGCCCTCTCGCTCTCCGCCTTTGCCCAGGACGCGGATGTCGCCACCATCGAGCTCAAGCCGCACGCCCAGAACCCGCTTGGCTATGACAAGACCGAGCTCACCGTCAAAGCCGGCCAGAAAGTGAAGCTCACGCTCAACAACACCGGCAGCATCGCCCCGCAGCCGCACAATTTCCTCCTCGTCAAGCCCGGCAAGCTAGATGCCGTCGGCGCTCTCGCCAACGCCATGCTCGCGGATCCCCAGGGCATGGCCAAGAGCTACATCCCTGAGGCCGCCAAGCCCGACCTCCTCGCCAACACCAAGCTCGTCCAGCCGAACCAGACCGAGACCATCGAGTTCACCGCTCCTGCCGAGGCTGGAGACTATCCTTACCTCTGCACCTTCCCCGGCCACTGGCTGCTGATGAAAGGCGTGATGCACGTCACGAAGTAAACGTTCCACCACCCCGACCATTCCCATGAAACATCTCCTCACCACTCTTCTCACAGCCCTCGTGCTTTCCTCTGCAGTCCAGGCGGAGGACGGGAAACTCGAAGTCGCCGGCCTCATCTTCAAAGTCGAGGCTCCCTGGGCCGCCGTCGAAAGCACCGGCATGTTCCGTGCCGGCACGCTCAACGCCAAGGTCGATGGCGCGGAGAAGCCCGTCGAGGCCGTCTTCTACCACTTCCCCGGCCCTGGCGGTGGTGGCGGCGTGCAGGCCAATGTGGACCGCTGGCTCGGCCAGTTCGCCTCGAAGCCCGAGTCGAAGACCGAGGAGATCGACGCGGGTGGCAAAAAAATCACCCTGGTGACCGCCACCGGCACTTACAATGACGGCCCGCCCATGGGAGCCAAAACCCCGCGTGAAAACTACACGCTGCTGGCCGCCATCGTGCCCACTGAAGACTCCAACATCTTCATCAAGCTCGCCGGGCCTAAAGAAGCCATCGCCAAACTGGCCGAGGGCTTCAAGAAAATGGCCGGCAGCCCGTTTGTGAAGTAATCTTCACAAGAACAAAGCAGTCACTCACCACGAAGAGGCAGGCATCATCGCCTGCCTCTTTTTTTTATCTCGTCCGTAAGAAGCTGTTTTCCCTCGTGAAAACAGCTCGTTTCGAGTGTGGCGGAAACAAATCACGCCAAAACTTGGCACGCGCCATGCTTGGAACATCAAGTGGAGTTAATTCCACACACCTGACTTATGCTGAAACTCAACCACACTCGAACCTGGCGCGGCATGGCAATTGCTGCGGTTGTCGCCCTCACCACACTCGCATTCAGCCCCGGCGACGCCCGAGGTCAGACTGCGGCTCCGGCACCTGCTGCCGCCCCCGCCCCGGCTGCCCCTGCGGCAGCTCCCGCCCCGGCCCCGGCCGAGCCTGCTCCAGCGCCCGCTGCCGCAGCGCCCACGCTGGAGGACGTCACGAAGGATGTGGCTGACATCAAACAGTACTTCAACAACATGGCTCCTGCGGGCTCGTTGACTGGCATCGCTGGTCCCGGTCACAACGCTTTCATGATGATCTGCGCCGCCTTGGTGCTCTTCATGACGCTGCCCGGCCTCGCCCTGTTCTACGGCGGCCTCGTTCGCTCCAAGAACGTCCTCTCCGTCCTCGCTCAGTGCCTCGGCTGCGCTGGCTTGGTCACCATCCTGTGGTACTTCGTCGGTTACTCGCTTGTCTTTGGCGAACATTTGGCGCCTGAAGGTGCTCCGAAAGACTGGGCCGCCCCCTCCTGGGCTCCCTACCTCGGCAGCTTCAAGTACTTCTTCCTTGAAGGCGTCGGCGCTGCGCCAAACACGAACTACGCCGGCTGGCCGAGCCAGTCCGTGTTCAGCATGTATCAGCTCATGTTCGCCATCATCACCCCCGGCCTCATCGTGGGTGCCATCGCCGAGCGCATGAAGTTCTCCGCCATCATGCTCTTCATTACCCTCTGGATGTTCCTCGTTTACTTCCCTCTCGCCCACATGGTCTGGGGCTTCGACGGTCTCATGAACGGCGTCTGGAACACCGGTTCAAGCGTTCCTGCCATCGACTTCGCCGGCGGCACCGTGGTTCACATGTCCTCCGGCTGGTCCGCTCTCGTCCTCTGCATCCTGCTCGGCAAACGCGCTGGTTACGGCAAGGAAAAGATGGCCCCGCACAGCATGGTGCTCGTCATGGTCGGCACCGGCATGCTTTGGGTTGGCTGGTATGGCTTCAACGCTGGTTCCGCCCTTGCCGCTGACGGCATCGCCGCCAACGCTTTCATGACCACCACGCTTGCCGCCGCCACCGCCTGCTTCGTCTGGGCGCTGGTTGAGAAGATCCACAAAGGCAAGCCCTCCGTCCTCGGCTTCTGCTCCGGCGCGGTCGCGGGTCTGGTCGTCATCACCCCTGCTGCTGGTTTCGTCACTGCCAAGTCCGCCATGATGATCGGCGTCCTTGCCGGTGTCATTCCTTACCTTGGCGTCATGGTGCTCAAGCCTCTGCTCAAGTATGACGACGCTCTCGACACCTTCGGCGTCCACGGCATCGGCGGCACCCTCGGAGCCATCGTCACCGGTCTCTTCGCCAACAGCAGCATCAACGGCAACCTCACCACCGCGAACGTCTATGTGAACGCGGATCTCGCCAAGGCGATCGCCGACGCGGGAGGCCAGGGTGGCATCTTGATGAACCAGCTCAAAGCCTGCGGCATCACCATCGTGCTCTCTGTCGTCGCCACCGTCGTCATCACCATGATCGTCAAGGTGCTCGTCGGCCTCCGTCCGACTCCTGAAGAGGAAGCCATCGGCCTCGATCTCACCGACCACGGTGAAGCCGGTTACGAACATTAATCCCCTCAGGGTTTCAAACCCCTGTTAACTCCAAAGCCGGGCTGAGTCATCAGCCCGGCTTTTTTATGCGCATCTGCCGTGATTCGTGGCAATGGATGCGATCTTCCGGCCTCCGCAGTCGTTTCGTCATTCACGCATAACCCTTCACCCATCACCCTTCCCCGCTTGGTTTCCCTCCCATGATCGCCTGGTTTGCCCGCAACGGTGTCGCCGCCAATCTTCTCATGCTCGCCGTCATGGGCTTCGGCGCGTGGACGCTCGTTTCAGAGACCATCCCGATTGAAGTCTTCCCGGACATGCCGTCCCGCTTCATCTCGGTGAACGTCCCCTACCCTGGCGCGACTCCGGAGGAGGTGGAGGAAACCATCGTGCTGCGCATTGAGGATGCCATCCAGCAGGTGGCAGGGATCAAGCGCATCGTTTCCACCGCCTCCTCCAGCGGCGGCAATGTGATGATGGAGATCGAGGACGCCGACCTGGCCCGCCAGATCATCGACGACGTGAAGATCCGCGTGGACGCCATCCCGAACTTCCCCACGCTGGCCGAGCGGCCCATCATCCAGCACGACGACTTCATGAGCTCCGTCATCAGCGTGATCCTCTCCGCTGACATGGCCGAGCGCGATCTGCGCCGCCTCGGCGAGCAGGTGCGGGATGAAATCTCCGCCCTGCCCGGCATCTCCCACGCCAACCTCACCGGCGTGCGCGATTACGAGATCAGCATCGAGATCCCCGAGGCACGTCTGCGCAAGTACGGCCTGACGCTGGATCAAATCAGCACTGCCATCCGCAGCAGCGCGCTGGACCTCCCCGCCGGTGTGGTGCAAACGGACGCGGGCGATGTCTCCATCCGCACCCGCGGCCGCGCCTACACGGGCAATGATTACAGCCGCATCGTCATCCTGACGCGCCCGGACGGCACCAAGCTCACACTCGGCGAGATCGGCATCATCAATGACGGCTTCAACGAGAACCCGCTCGTCTCCCGCCTCAACGGCAAGCGCTGCGTCTCCATCACCGTCATGCGCGAAGGCACGCAAAACGCCATCCACATCGCCGAGACGGTCAAAGAGTACATCCTGGAGAAGAACCAGCGCTTCCCGGACGGCGTGGAGCTGGAGTTCATGGGCGACCGCTCAAAAATCGTGAAGGGCCGCATCAGCCTGCTGCTGCAAAACGCCCGCAGCAGCCTCATCCTCGTCTTCATCTGCGTGGGCCTGTTCCTGCGGCTCGACGCCGTCTTTTGGGTGGCCGTGGGCATGGTGATGGCCTTCCTCGGCGCGTTCGCGCTCATGCCGCTGTTTGGCCTTTCCATCAATCTCTCCTCCGTCTTCGGCTTCATCCTGGTGCTCGGCATCGTCGTGGATGATGCCATCGTGACCTCGGAGCAGGTGGATACCATGCGACAGCAAGGGCTCTCGCCGCTGGATGCGGCCATCGAGGGCACGCGCCGCCTCGCCGCGCCCATCACCTTCGGCGTGCTCACCACCATCGTGGCCTTCCTGCCCATGGCGCTCGGCTTTGGCGACTTCGGCGTCATGTTCCAGCCGATCTCGATCATTTTCATCTGCGTCATGCTGCTGGCGCTGATGGAGACAAAGCTCATCCTGCCCAGCCATCTCGCGCACCGCACGCCGATCATCAGCCGCGCCGCCGACGCGCTCGACCCCATCCATCGCTTCTCCGAGCGGCAGCTCGCCCGCTTTGTGGACGTGATCTACCGCCCGTCGCTGCGCTTCTGCCTGAAAAATCGCTACGTCGTGCTCTCCGCCGTGTTCGGCGGCCTGGGCGTGCTCTTCGCCGTGTTTTTCAGCGACCGCATCGCCACCGCGCTCTTCCCGCGTGTGGCCAGCGAGCGCATCGAGTGCCGCCTCACCATGCTGGACGGCACGCCCTTTGAGGTCACCGACCGCCACATCTCGCGCATCTATGAAATCGCCGAGCAGATGCGCAAAGAATACGTCGGGCCGGATGGCATCCCCGTCGTGCGCCTCATTCTTTCCAACTCCGGCATGACCGGCAGCTCACGCGGAGCCACTGGCGGCACGGGCAGCCATCGCGGCGAGGTGACCATGGAAACCTACGGCCCCGAGGAGCGCTCCCTCCAGGTAAACACGGTCGAGATGGCCGCTGAATGGCGGAAACGAATTGAGGCCGCGTATGGTGGCAAGAGCATCCCCGGTGCCGAGGAAATGACCTTCCGCGCCGAGATCATGCGCAGCGGCGATCCCATCGACATCCAGCTCACCGGCACCAATCCCGAGGAACTCCTCGCCATGTCCGAGCGCATCAAAGCGCATCTCTCCAGCATCGCAGGTGTGTTTGATGTCTCCGACAGCCTCGATTCCGGCCGCAACGAGATCCAGCTGCGCCTCAAGCCCGAGGCGCAGCAGTTTGGCCTCACCGTCAACGACCTCGCCCGCCAGGTGCGCTCGGTGTTCTTCGGCGAGGAGGTGCAGCGCATCCAGCGCGCGCGCAACGAGGTCAAGGTGATGCTCCGCTACCCGAAGGACGACCGCAAATCCCTCGCCACGCTCGACACGCTGCGCGTCCGCACCGCCGCCGGCCTCGAAATCCCCTTCGCCCGCGTCGCCGAGGCCAAGGTCGGCAAGAGCTTCACCTCCATCAAGCGCGTGGACCGCCGCCGAGCCCTCAACATCACCGCCGACGTCAACAAGCTGACCAACAACCCCACGGTCGTGCGCGAGGCCGTGCGGCCCTTCATTGAAAAACTCCTCGCCGATCATCCGCACATCAGTTGGAGCTACGAGGGCGAGGCCCGCTCCGAGCGTGAGAGCCAGGCGGCGCTGCTGCTCTCATCGCTGCTCGTGCTGTTCGGTCTCTACGGCCTCATGGCCATTCCCTTCAAGAGCTACACGCAGCCCTTCATCGTGCTGCTCGTCATCCCCTTCGGCGTCGTCGGCGCCACGCTGGGCCATGTCTTCCACAGCATGCCGCTCAGCCTCATGAGCCTCTGCGGCATCCTCGCCTGCTCTGGCGTCATCGTGAACGACACACTCGTGCTCGTGGATCGCATCAACGAGCTGCGGGATGAAACCGGCGACATGACCCACGCCGCCACCGAGGGCGGCGCTTCGCGCTTCCGCGCCATCTTCCTGACGCAAATCACGACCTTCGTCGGTTTGATGCCGCTCATCTTCAACTTCGGCCCGCTCGTCGATCACTCGCCGCCCGTCATCAAGCAGGCGCTCGAATGGATCTTCGGCGACAACCGCAGCGCCCAGGCCACCAGCGCCCAGTTCCTCACGCCCATGTCCGTCGCCATGGGTTACGGCAGTCTGTTTGCCACGCTCATCACGCTCTACCTCGTGCCGATGTGCTACCTCGTGCTGGATGATCTGATGAAGTTCCTGCGCCGCCTGTTTGGCCTCCTGCACATCTCGGGAGTCAACGATGACACCACCGCTGAAGCCGCCTCATGATCGACTGGCTGCGCCTATTCCCTGACAGCGATCATCGCCTTCAGATGACCCTGCGGCCTGCCGATGCCCCGCGTTTCTGGCAGCACTCGGAAGAGGCGGAACACGTGCTCGCTGAACGTCGCCGGTGGCTTGCCACGCATCGCGAGCGCCACCTGCTCATGCTTCCCGAAGCCGAAGAAGCCGTGCGTGAGGCCGTCGGCTTCATCATGGCCTCCATCCACCGCCCTGCCTGCTCTCCTGATCAAGCCGCCGCCGCTGTGGAGCCGGACTGGGTCGTGCTTTCCGGCGATGCAGAGCGCTCGCATCCCGTCATCGGCGGCGCGGTCATCTTTCCCTCCAGTTGGGCGCTCGAAGAAAAGATCGGACGGCCTATGCATGAAGTCCACGCGCCCGTGCCCGGCCTGCAAACCGCCATCGGCAGTCAAATCAGCGCCTTCCTCGGTCGTTTGACGCCCAACGCGCCGCGAGAGCGAGACAACTGGGGCCTCAGCGCCGATCCCGCGCTCAATCATCATCCCGCACTCGCGATTCGTCAGATGGATGCCAGCGCCACCTTGGAAAACACCTGGCTGCGCCACGAACGCCAGTTCCTCGCACGCCTTCCCATCACCAACGCCATTCTCTTTGGCATCCGCGTCACCAATCACCGCCTTGACGATGTCGCCTCACATCCTGAAGTGGCGCAACGACTCGCGCGCATCCTTGCAACCATGTCCGATGAATTTGCGAGCTACAAAGGCCTGCAAACCGCCCGCGCACCGCTCGTGGCCGCGCTCACCAGAGCAGGAGCATCATCGCGCACATGATGCCATTGTTCAGCGCGTGCGCTGTCATCGGGGCGATCAAACTCTGCCGCCACATCCGCAGGAATGAAAACGTGGCCGCCAGCGCCATGATCGCCGGCACCCCGGCCCAGCCCTGCGGATGAATCACCGCAAACACAAACGCGGCCAGCAGCATGTCCGTCGCCATGGGCTACGGCAGCCTCTACGCCACCGTCATCACCCTCTACCTCGTCCCCATGTGCTAGGTGGTGCTCGATGACGTGACCAAGCTCGTCAAAGACATGCTCAAGGCCTTCGGCATGAAACACACACCTCTTCTCGCGAAAGGGGGTTGAGAGGGAGGGCTGGCGGCGCAGCAGAGATAAATCTGTTTAAACCTCACAAGTCCGCATCACCAACAAAGAAGCCTGCTGTAAAGAAATTTGGCGTAGCGGGCGATAAAGCCATGCTCATGATCGTTGAATTTCCGTTATAAATCCCGTGTATGCCACACGAAGACGGATCTAACCCTGCGTGAAATAGCCATTCAGGGCCGCAATTCACCTTCTGCGCTCATATTCTTGCTTCCCTAGAACCTGCCCAGCACTTGTTCCCGATCCTTGTCAAACCAGACGCACTTACCTCAAAAGCAATTACCTAACAGCCCATGAAATTCTACATATCGACCAATGAAGCTAAAACTATTATATTTTCAATCGGGCGAACTAAGACAGATGCTATTGAGGGCGCTTATAAGTTAGCAGACAAAATTGGAAGCGTTATTGCAGAAAATCCAGATGGAACTGTTTTAAAAAATGAATCAGGCCATAGTGTATGGCATGATATTCCCTCAATAAGTATTAGGGATGATGCTTTCGCATTGACAGTGCTTCCGGCATCTGATTTGCTCGTAGATCAGCTAATGCGGCATCGCAATATTATTGACTGGATGGAACATGATGGGCGGGCAATATCCAAGCTTGAGGCTGAAAAGCTTGGTGTATGGCGACTTGATACGTCCAGATTATTTCTTGTTGGCCCAGGAATTTCGGGCTTAGCTTACGATCCAGAAACGGCAATCCTCATGGCTAGGTATATGGATCCATATCATAGCCCACCTTTTGTTCCCGAAGATGTATCTGCTTATGATGATTACCGGAGACACATCAATAATCCAAATGTTCCGCACAACTTCTATCCGGAGTTGCGATTTCATTTTCAACCAATTGGCCGGCCAAAAACCACATGCTGGCCGGGACATATTGTTAAAAAACTCTCATTGGTTAATGAGAATAATAAAGCGTCCCTTACCGCAGAAGACGGTGAAAATTGCTATCAACTACCGCTTTTTCTGGGAGAAGCCGATTTGTGGCAGCTCGATATCATTAAGGATGAAACATCTGAGTTCTATTATGTAGATAATGGTCCTGAATGCTGGAAAGCCATGTGTGGCCGTGCGTGGGTAATTCTCATCAACAAAACAAATGCTTATGAATACTTGATTGCAATGAACTGAGGTTGTCGTTCAATCGATACTTACCGAGGTCTCCAATAACCACTTTTAACATGAGCCAAAATTGCCCGTTAATAGTTAGTGTTGGGGGATGCGTGGGACGTGTGCTGCAAAGGCGAAAACTGGTAACTGAATACCTTACTCGGTTAGTTGTCATCGCCATGGTGTACTCAGCAATTACATGCGATACCAGTTCGGTGGAAATCGCAATAGCGTGGATTCCGGCATAAGCTCGATCATTGTCTCATACCTGCCTGATGTGGACAACACGTGACTGTAATATTGAAACGCAAGCAGCATCAGCCCACCCATCGCGTTGAGAACGTTTTTAAGGTTGGCCTTTTGAAAGTGGTCGTTTCGATGGTGTTTCACCATATTGTAGTCACGCCACCAGAACGGATTGTGGGGTTTCGGGTCGGGTGGATTGCTCCATTCGTCCCAAGGTTTCAGTCTGATTGCATAACGCGGAATAAATACTTCATCGCAGGGAAGACTGGGGAAAGCTGACATCAGCGGTGAATGATAATTATTAATGCAACGAAATGTACCGCCAGGCTGTAGTCGTTTGCACAGCGCTTTAGCAATAACATCCACTTCCGAGGCGGCAGCAAAAAGAAGGTGGGCAAGTTCGATCGAATAAACGTCGTAATTGGCTTCACTAAATTCAATGTATCTAGCAGCGACTTCAAGGTCACTCTCTAGTGCAGTGAAGTAGTTCCAGTGCAATTTTGGTTCGCCCGTCGTCGTGATCATGTTTTCAAGAAAACTTCGCTCATACCCCCGTTAAGGCAAGAGCATGTAGAGTCAACTCTAGATGAGGGGTAAAACACTCATATCGGCTTGGAGGCATAAGAGACGAACGGTCGTGGGGCGCCTGGTAATTTTTTCAGGCCTGGTGGATTTGCTGGAAGCCGAAATTAGCGATGAGGTGTCTTGGACATTTCAGCGAATCTTAACAATCCCAGCACAGCTAGATCTGGCGGTGTTTGTGAGAGTCTAGATTTCTCGCTGGCACTTTGGTGCTTCCGAAGCTCATTTAGGATTGTGCGCACCCAGGCTAGACCGAATGCGAGTATGACAATAATGACAACAGAGTGCGCACCACATACAAACCCACTCTTTAGACCTTGTGCTTCGATGCCAAATCAGGCCTGCACTTTTTCAAAAACTTTGTCAAATCGCGGCTAATCCTCCCTGCCTCGGATGTGCAACCACCCCTGCGCCAGCAACGCAATCCAAAGCAGAAGCCTGCAATGCACGCAACCATGTAAACAGTCGCATCTCCAGTCGTAATTAGGATGCCTTTGTGCCACACTATATGGTCTGCCGCTTGCCAGGATATCCACATGCAAAAAACAATGAACAAAACATCCTTCACGTCAGCGATAATTTCGGCGACATAGCATTGACGCCAAGCTTTGCGTGCTGTGTTCAATTCCATCCATTTCACTCCTTCTCGCATCTGATAATCAGACAGAGCCAACACTTTGTAGTCCAGAGCATGATGATTGAGTTTTAATGACCTCCAAGGGGCATCCGCCCATTCCGGCCATTCGAGGCAGTGGTTTTCACCCATCCAGGTCAAAGCATCGGCGTAGCGGGTTGTCTCTGTGTCAGTAGCGGCATCCATATTCGAAAACTTAACATATAGCCACACTCGTCAAGATGCAGTTGAGGTTTCAGCAAAGCGGCCCTCTTCCTTAGGACTGAGAGACTTTTACAGCGGTTCGACCGAGGCGTGCACACAGTGTTTGTTCCACTATTAAGAAATCCGACGGTCAAATTCGCGCAGAATCAAACCAGCCAGGTTCCTCATTGGTGTTGACCGAGCATCCTGAAATCATCCGCAGCGGCCTGCGGGCTCGTTTTTTCTAAGCGGCATGTGCCTCAGCTTTCCGACTCCGTGTCCTCTGGCTCCTACCACAGCAGCAGCATCATCGCGCACATGAGGCCGTTGTTCAGCGCGTGCGCGATCATCGGGGCGATCAAACTGTGACGCCACATCCGCAGGAAGGAAAACGTGGCCGCCAGCGCCATGATCGCCGGCACGCCGGCCCAGCCCTGCGGATGAATCACCGCAAACACAAACGCGCTGATGAGCATGCCCGGCACCCAGCGCAGCCACGCGGACAATCCGGGAAACAACAGCCCGCGAAACATCAGCTCCTCCGAAACCGGCGCCCACACCACCGCCAGCACGACCGCGCCCAGCTTTGCCCAGCCATTCCCCGCGAACACCTCCACAATCGGGTGAGAGGGAAACTGCCCCGTCAGCTTCGTGATCCATGACGCGGCAATCATTCCCAAAACCAGCAGCGGCAGCGCCGCCAGCCATCCCAACACGCCCGCGCCCATTTCCTTGAACCACCCAGCGCCACGATGCAGCCCCAGCGTCTCACGCCACAGCGGCTTCTGCATGCCGCGCAGCAGCGGCCACAACATGCCGAGAATCAAAGCCGCCAGCGCAGGGACATAAGCCGCCCAACGCGGCCATGAAACCGGCAACTGGCGCATCAGCCACGGAATCAGCAAAAACAGCAGCAGATAAATCGCGAAGCCCTCGATCAAAACGCCGCCGTGCGCACGACTGCGTCTGCCGAGCGTCAATGGCAGCTTCCCGCCACGCCAGCGCCGGATGCCCCAGATCATGAGCACCAGCCCGCCGACCGCCGCCAGCATGCCCAGCATCATGCCAGCGATCAAAACCATCGCCGTGCCCATGCCTTGCTGCACCACCGCCTGCCGCAGCGGATCTTTGGCCTCCAGCGTCTGCACGCGCGCCAGTTGGGCCATCCAGCCATGCCGTTTGAAAAACAGCTTCCAATCTTCGTCCGCAGCCAGATCTGGAATGGATGACAGCCTTCCCAGCATTTCCACATCCGCCTTCAAACCCTCGTTCTTCTGCGCAAGAGCTCCCGTTTTCGCCGCATCAGGCGGCTGATCTGCCATCCAGCCCTTCAGCATCAAAATTCGCAGCGCGTCCTCATCCGTGCGAGAGAGCGTGTGAACATCCCGCAGCATCGCATCGTTGAGTTCAGCCGTCGATTGCCCCGTGCTTTGAAGGAATGCCTTCGTGCCCACCGCATAGCGTGCCAGCAGCTCCAGCATGCGATTCGGCCTCACCTCGGGGGCGGGTTCATCGCGCTCCATCGTCTGCACCCGCACCACAAACACCGCGCACGCGGCGATCACGATGAGTGCCAGCACCAGGCCCGGCCTGGAGCAGCGATAGTTCATTGCATTCGGCAGCGGCGGTGGTGAGGCGGCAGATTCCATGGTCTTCCGCCGATCAAACATCACCTTGCCAGCCAAGGCACGCACAATTCTGTTCCGCCATCACGTTCCATCTCCAACCATGCGCACGCTCTTTGCACTCCTCCTCGCCACCACCGCCCTCGCCCAAACCCCGCGCCCCGGCGTGAACTACGACGAAGCCAAGGTCGGCAACCATCCGCTGCCCGATTTGAAGCTCACCACCGCCGAGGAATGGACAAAAACTCGTCGCCCCGAGATCATTAAGCTCTTTGAAGACCACGTCTTCGGCAAAACACCTTCCGATATCGGCACGCCCAAGTTTGAAGTCACCGCCACGAAGACCGATGCCCTCGGTGGCCTCGCCACACGCAAATTCATCCACATCTCGCTGCCGAACCGCCCCGCATGGCCCGGCATGGACGTGATGCTCTACACCCCAAACGCCACCCAGTCCGCACCCTGCTTCGTCGGCCTCAGTTTCGGCGGGAATCACGCCGTAAGCCAAGAAACCGACGTTCCGCTCAACACCCGCTGGCAACGCGACAACAAGGAGAAGAACATCATCAACCACCGTGCCACCGAAGCCTCACGCGGCACCGAAAGCAGCCGCTGGCCGCTCGAAATGATCCTCAAACGCGGCTTCGCCGTCGCCACCGCCTACTACGGCGACATCGAACCCGACCACGCCGACGGCTGGAAGGAAGGACTCCGCGCCGCATTCAGCAAGGATGGTGCGAACACCGTCTGGAAAGACGGCGAGTGGGGAGCCATTGGCGCTTGGGCCTGGGGACTCAGCCGCATCGCCGATTACCTCGAAACAGATAAGCAGGTCGATTCCAAGCACCTTGCCGTCATCGGCCATTCACGTCTAGGCAAAACCTCGCTGTGGGCCGGAGCGCAGGACGAACGCTTTGGCTTTGTGATCTCCAACAACTCCGGCGAAGGCGGTGCCGCCCTCATGCGTCGCGACTTCGGCGAAACCACCGCCATCATCACCAAAGCGTTCCCGCACTGGTTCACGCCCAAATACACCCGCTACGCCAGCAACGCCGCCGCCTGTCCCATCGACATGCACATGTTCATCGCCCTCGCTGCGCCACGTCCGATCTACATCGCCAGCGCCGCCGAAGATCATTGGGCCGATCAAAAAGGCGAGTTCCTCTCCGGCAAATTCGCCAGTCCCGTTTATGCCCTCTTCGGCAAAAAAGGCGTCGTTGTTGATGAACAGCCCGCCATCGACACCCCCGTCGGCGATTTCATCGGCTACCACAACCGCACCGGCAAACACGACGTCACCGACTACGACTGGACCCAATACCTGAACTTCGCCTCACGGCATTGGGGGAAGTAAGCCCGCACGTCTGCTGGCAGAAAAGCGCGTTACTGGCCGCCCCGGTTGATGGAGCATAGCTCACACCGGGCACACAGGTCACATTGCACCATTCCCTTGGCGCCCAGGCATTGGGTACAATGGACGCACAGCATGCAGAAGGGCTGATGACCGCTGCGGCTTCTTTGCGGTGCATGTACCACGCCCGCCGTGCCCTGGCGCAGGCTACAGGCGCGCGAGGACATGGGTTGAAGAATGCAGGGAGAAGGAGAACGAGGCATGCGCGAGAGGTGTCCTCTCTTCCGTACCGGATTTGTCGTTTCCGGTGACAGCACAGGCGCTTTTTTTTTGCCGCTGTCTGGCGTCTGCACCTATTCACCCTGGCGCTGCTTCAACAGCCACTTCATGTTTTCAACCAACGCGGGGGTGTAGGGGTAGCTTGTGTCGAAAAGAGTCTTTGCGGCGGAGGGATCATTCCAGGCGCGGAGGTAGGCATAAAGATGGGCGATCTCGCCTTGAGGGTTCAGGCTCATCTCGGTGACGAGCTGGTCCACGATCTGGCGGACGCGGGTGGCGTGCTCCGGGGTGACGAGAGACGGCCACGGGCTTGCGCCCGCAGCTACGGTAGCCTTCGCCGCAAGGCGGTGGCCCGGGATGGATTCGGGAGCCTGGGGACGCTCGTTTTCAACGGGCTCGCGTCCGCTGCTACTCCACGCCCTGGCGGGCGCGGCTACGAGGAAGTAGTGCTCAAAGAGCAGGCGGTAGAAGCGCAGGACGAGTTCGCGGGGAGGCTGGCGGCACAAGACGTAGTCCTCCGCGAATTTCCGGCCTTCGTCGCTTTGAAGCACGGCGTTGAAGGTGGTGAGCCAGGCGGGATCGGTGAGGAAGGTTTGGTTGAAGGCGGCCTGGGCGGCGGTGCGCTCGGCGTTTTTGAGATGCCGACCGGCCAGGGTAGTGAGCACATCCCCCGCAATGCGCAGATCCCAGCTCTGGGTGAGGCTGTGGAGCAGGACGCAGTCGCACAGATGCAGGGGATGTTTCATCGTGACGGCCCCGGCCACTGCCAGCGCCTTGCGCCACGCGCTCTGGGCGCGGTCCTCGGCGCCTTGCAGCCGGTAGAGCATGCCTTCGAGCAGCCAGAGGCTGGTGTGGAGCCGGTTGTCGAGCTTGTCTGGCGTGACTTCGCGGGCTTTGCGGATGAAGGTGATGGCGGCACGGAGATTTTGCTCGCGGGCGGCGCGGCGGGCCTGCTCCATGCGCCAGAGGGCCTGCACGGTGGCGTCGTTCTTCAGCACTGTTTGCCAATGGGCCAGCGCGTCGGCCAATTTCGTGTTTTTCTCCGAGGGCGTGATGCGGCACCACTGGTCGAGGCAGTTGGTGGCGGCGAGGAGGTTCTTCGCATGGCTGCCGCTGGCAGCAGGGTCGAGCAGCCCATGTCTATAGAGTGCATCAGCTGCCTGATCCAGACGGGCAAAGTGATATGCCATGGCGAAGCGACTGGCCGTCTGCACCGGTGGCAACTTCAGCAGGCGGTAGGCTTTGACGGCCTCGGTGAGTCCGGCAGCGTCCACCCTCGGCAGGGCGATGCCCATGCCCGCAGGGGCATAGGCTCGCTCGAGATCGCCAGCCAGCCAGGGGTCGATCTGTTGGAACATCGCGGGCGGCAGCGGGTCGGGCAGCAGGGCGAGATAACGGGCGGACGGGGCGACACCGCCGCGTTGCTGCACGTTCTGCACCCAGAGCTGGAGGAGGCTGCGATCCCGCCAGCGGGAGGGCTGGCCCTGGGCCAGGCGCTCCCAGATGGCGAAGGCGGCGGCGTGGTCATGCTGCCGCAGCAGGCATTCGGCGGTCTTGTAGTCGGCCTCGCTGCCAAACAGCGGATCGCCGCGCAGATCTTCATACAAGCGGCGTGCCTCGGCCCACTGCTCCTGCGCGGCCAGGAGGTCGGCACGCTCCAGCGGACTGACGGTGTCCGAACGCCGGGTGCGCAGGATGAGTTCCTTCAATCCGATGTCTTGGGGCCAGGAGATGCGCCAGAAGTTCGTCGCCTGCACGCTGCCGAAGGCAAAGGGGGAATCCACCCGCAGCCGCGACTGCCCATTGAGGTCAGCCTCCGCCCACTCACGCTCGACCCGCAGAGTCAGGCGGAAGGGCTGGTCGAGCAGGTGGGTGTCAGGGATGTGGATGGAACGCGTGAAAGTGGCGTTGTGAGTGATGACGAGCACATAGCTCTGCGGGTCTGGCGGGGATTCGCCGAAACTGGCCAGCACGCTTTTGGAAGCATGCCGCGCTTTGTAGAGCGCGGTCTGCACGCTCGAGTTCTCATGCAAAAAGCTCAGGGCGATGTGATGGAAGGAGGCTCCATCAGGCACAAACGTGCAGGCGGCCTCCATCGGCACCGACACGGACTGCGTGACCATGAAAGCAGACACTTTGCCGGCTGGTGAAACATAGACCGGGTAGAGCAGGCCGCCCTCCACGCGGACATTGGAGCTGGCAAAGAGACCCTGTAGGTCGGCAAAGGGAGGGCGCAGCTCCGCCTGCGTCTGCCAGCGGCCGAGGCGCTCGGCGATGAGGCTTTGCAGCCGCCCGGCCTGCGCGGGTGAACGTGGCTCCAGCCACCCGGCGGTCGTGCGCAGCCATGTGAAGTCCTCGTCCCGCAGGTGGCCCTGCTGGAGCGTGGCCTCCATGTCCCGCACCACATCGTCATGAAATTGCTGGCGCAACTGCCCGGCCAGCGCGGCATTGTGCCTGGCCAGTGCGGTGAGTGTGACCTCCGCCTGCTCCAGGCCGCTGCTGCTCCAGGTGCCGCGCTGCATGGCGGTGGTGAGCCGGGTTTCCAAATCGAAGCGCTCGTGCTGGGCCATCTGCCGCCGGACATTCCAGAGCGCAAAACTCCCGATGACGAGGCACGCGGCGAGCGCGGCCGTCAGCGCAGGGCGTCGCCGCGCCTGCCGTGCCGCATAAGCGAAGGTGGACATGGGCCGCGCCTCCACGGGCTGCCCGGCGAGATAGCGCTCCAGATCCTCCGACAGTGCCGTGCCGTTCACATACCGGTCGGCAGGGCGATGCGAAAGCGCCTTGAGGCAGATGCTCTCCAGATCACGCGGCACATCTTTGTTCAGCAAGGAGGGACGTGCGGGGCGGTCTTCGTTTTGATGGCGCTTGATGACCTGCGCCAGCTCGCCGGGGTGCGGATGCACATGGGTGAGCAGCTCATAGAGCGTGGCGCCGAGCGCATAGACATCCGTGGCCGGGGTGATGGTGCCGCGGCTGCGGTCGAGCTGCTCCGGGGCCATATACGGCGCGGTGCCCAGCGCCTCATTGGTCAGCGTGAGCGGCAGGCTGTCTTCCAGCTTGGCGATGGAGAAATCGACAATGACCGGCTGCTGCGTGACCGCGTTGACGAGAATGTTCGCCGGTTTCAGATCCCGATGCACGATGCCCAGCGCGTGGAACCAGCCGGAGGCATGAGCCACCTGCGCGATAAGCCGCACACGGTCCTTCAAGTCGAGGCGATGCACTTCGCACCACTTTTTGAGGTTCAAGCCCGGAATGAACTCCATGACCAAGCAGGCATGGGATTCCGTGAGCTTGAAATCGAGGATGGGGACGACGTTCGCATAAGCGCCCGCCTCCCGCAGCTTCATGAGCGTGGCCGCCTCGATGTCCAGCCGCGCCAGCGTCTGCTCGTCTCCGGCACGCGCGGGATCAAGCATCTTCAGAGCAACGATTTTTTCCGGCGTAGCCGCCGCCGCAAGGCGGTGGTCCGTGGCTGCGGCGCTCACGTCATCCGCCACGGGCTTGCGCCCGCAGCTACGGATCTCCCGGGCCCGCCAGACCTGGCCCATGGCCCCGGAGCCGATGCAGTCCAGCAGTTCAAAGCGCTCCGCCCAGCCAAAGGCACTCAGCAGATCTGGCACAGGCTGTCGTGAAAAGCTGTCGGAATTCATGGATGCGCTCGAAGACAATCGGTCTTTCTTATCGAAAGTCACCCATGCATTCTTCGACTCAAATTTCCCAGGCGGTTCTGCCACGCACGATAAATTGACCTTCGTTCACCGTTCCTCCTCTTGTGCCGTCAACAGTCCCCTCACCGCCCGCGTCAGATCGTCTCTTCCCCCTGACCTCGCAAACCCTGCTGGAGAACATTCAGGTGGCTGATCCAAAAACACGCGAGATCTCGCTCGCGCAGTTTTGCAGCCTCTACTACCCGGCGATCTATGGCTTTGGCCGGAAGCTGGGCCTCACCGTCGAGGACGCCCAGGACCGCACCCAGGATTTCTTTGTGGAGGTGGTGCGCGACGGGCTGCTGAAGCGCTTTGATGCCGCGCGCGGCACGCGTTTCAGCTCGTGGCTGATGAAGTGTTTTAAAAATCTGGAACTCAACCATCGCGCCGCCAGCGCCACCATGAAACGCGGCGGCGGACGCACGTTTGTGGAGTTTGATGCGGACTGCGTGGAGCATAGCTACCAGTCGGCCCATGGCACGAACCTGCCGATGGAACCGGCCTTTGACCTGATGCTCGCACGCGGCTTGTGGGAGATGACCTGCGACCAGCTCCGTGCCAAACACGCCGGAACCGCGAATGCAGCCCTCGTGAGCGAACTGCTGCCGCACCTGCTCGCTGACCGCTGGCCCGCCGCTCCGGCCCCCAGCCAGGAAGACGTGGCTGTCAGACATGGCACCACCGCCGTGCGGCTGAAGGCTTTCTTCAACCGCACACTCAAAACACAAGCGAGGCGGATCTTTGGGGAAACTGCCGCCCATGCAAACCCCGGCATTTCAGAGCATGAAACAGCCGACCTGTGGGCGCTGCTCTGTCTGTATGGAGAGGGCTGATTTCGCCGCCGTTTAGAATGTCACTTGCCGATTCCGCCAAGCCCGTGTGTCTTGCGAGCATATGCCTGCGAAAAAAGCTTCCAAAAAGAAGGCTGACAAGCCTGCCAAAGCCGCGAAAAAACTCAAGAACGTGCCCTTTTGGATCGGCTTTGATCTCGGCGGCACGAAGATGATGGCCTCGGTGCTCGACGCTAACTACAACGTGCTCGGTTCCGCCCGCAAATCCACCAACGGCTCCGAAGGCGCGGCCAAAGGTCGCAGCAAGATCGTCAAAGCCATCCATGAGGCCATCGAGGCGGCGGGTGTGAGCCCCAAGGGCATCCAGGGCATCGGCATCGGCTGCCCCGGTCTCGTGAATCCTGAAAAAGGCCTTCTCGTTTTCGCCCCGAACCTTGGCTGGACGAACATGGCGCTGCGCAAGCTCCTGCAAACCGAGTTCAAATGCTCGGTGGCCGTTTTGAACGACGTGGATGCCGGAACCTATGGCGAATACATCCTCGGCGCGGGCAAAGGAGCGCGCTCGCTGCTCGGCATCTTCCCAGGCACCGGTGTCGGCTCCGGCTTTGTTTACAACGGCCAGCTCGTCATGGGCAAATCCATCTCCGCCATGGAACTCGGCAATCTGCTGCTCCCCGGCACGCACATCGGCAGCCCGGTCTTTGGTACCGTCACGCTCGAAGACCTCACCAGCCGTCTTGCCATCGCCTCACAGGCCGGCATCGCCTGCTATCGCGGCCAGTTGCCTGAACTCGACAAGAAAACCGAGGGCGCGCTGCGCAGCATCCGCAGCAAGGCTCTGGCCAACGCCTTCCGCAGCGGTGATGACGCGGCGATGATCATCTTCCGCAATTCCATCCGCTACCTCGGCATGGGCGTCGCCATGGTCGTCAATCTGCTCGCTCCCGACCGCATCACGCTCGGCGGTGGCTTGGTGGAGGAGCTGCCCGGCCTCTACATGAATCTGCTCAAGGAAGAAGTCGAGCGCTACGCCATTCCCGAGCTCGCCAAAGGGATCAAATACTCCATCGCCAAACTCGGCGACCAAGCCGTGGCCGCAGGCTCGGTGGCCTGGCTGCGCAATGAAAAGAAATAGTTCCCGAGGATGAGCGATCCCACACCAGCAGCCACCATCCCCCCGCCCGAACACGCCGTCATTTACGTCGGCGCGGCCTCCGTGACCCTCGTCATCGGCCGCAAGGATGACCAGGGCCAGTTCTCCCGCATCGAGAGTCTTGACCGCCCGCTGCCGGTCGCGCGGGACATCTTCCGCGCCCGCAGCATCACCCGTGGCACGGTGGATCAAGCTGCAGCCATCCTTCGCGATTATCTGCAAACGATGCGCGAGTACGGCATCCCCTCCTCGCAGTTGCGCCTGTTCACGTCGAACATCCTCGCCGAGGCCGCCAACCACGAGATTTTCCTCAACCGCCTCCAGGTTCACAGCGGCGTCATCCCCAGCCTCATCGACGACGGCAACATGACCCGCCTCGTCTATCAGATCGCCCAGCGCCTGCTGTTGAAAAACCCCATGCTTGCCAAGGGTAACACCTTTGTCTCCCACATCGGCCCCGGCAACACACGCGCCATCTATTTTCAGCAGGGCCGCCTCGCCGCCTACAGCAACTACCGCCTCGGCATCTTTCGCGCGCGCGAGGCCGTCGCCACGCCGGACGATGAGGCACCGCAGCAAATGCTCCATCTTGAGGAGCACATCCGTGGCGTCGTCGATCACCTCGCGCAGGATTACTCCGGTGTGAAGATCGACCATCACGTCGCCATCGGCGCGGAGATTCAAAGCATCGCGCCTCGCCTCGGCAAGGCGCGTCAGGGCGCGCATCGCGTCATTGAGGACGAACTCTCCCGCCTCACCGACAAGCTCGCCCGTTTGAACCCCGACGAGCTCGTGCGTGAGCTGCATGTGCATTACACCGGCGCGGAGGGCATCGTTCCCGCCTTGCAGACGAACCTCGCGCTCGCACGTCGCTTTGGCGATGAAACCATCTGGGTGCCCGAGGGCGACTTCCAGCTTGAGTTGATCCTCGATCTGATGACCTCCGGCTCCCGCACCGCCATCTTCCAGGAAGAGGTCATGCAGGCCGCCTGCGAGATCGGCTTGCGCTATAAAACTGACCGCAAGCACGCCGACCACGTCGCCAGCTTTGCCCGCCAGCTTTTCCGTGAGCTGCAGCACCTGCACAATCTTGATCCCAAGTACGAGCTCATCCTCCGCGTCGCCGCCACGGTGCACGAGGTGGGCATGTTCATCAGCCCGCGTGAGCACCACAAGCACAGCCTCTACATCCTGCTGAACACCGAAATCTTTGGCCTCAGCTCAAGCGACCGCGAGATGGTGGCCCTGCTGGCCCGCTACCACCGCCGCTACAATCCCGAGCCGAACCACCCGCATTTCTCCGACCTCACGCGTGAGGAGCGCATGATTGTGCTGAAGCTCGCCGCCCTGCTGCGCCTCGCCGACTCGCTCGACCGCAGCCACGCCCAGCGCATCAAATCCATCCAGCTCCGCCCCGAAGGCTCACGCCTCATCGTGCTCACTCAGGGAGCTGACGACACCACCGTCGAGCAGATTGCCATCGACTCCAAGTGCGACCTCTTCCGCGAAATTTACGGTTATGACATCCTCCTCGCCAAATCCTAGCGTCGCATGCGGCTTTTGGGTGGCAAAGCGGCCACGGTTCATCTGAATGCATTTGCATCATCTGCTAAGCCCGGCGCAGGAGGAACTTGGCGCGGCTTGGACTTTCAAGTGGGATGCCGGTGACTGACTCTTTGCACAGCGCTTTTCGGAAATCAGTTTCGCAAACGTTCTGTCAGCGCGGCACGATGCCGAGGTAGTTCCTCACGGTGCTCCAGCCGGGATCTGAATGCTCGCGACCATCGGCGGTGCGGTAGTAAATCGCGGAGGAGCGGCCGCCGTCGAGATTGAGGGCGCGATGGACACGGAAGGCGGGCAGTAGATCGGGGGTGGCGAGGATTTCCGCGAGTTCTCCGAGGCTGGTGTGGCGGGCGAGGCCGAAGATCCAGCGATGCGAGCCGTCGGTGGCGATGAAGGTACGCGGAACGTGCTTGCTGCGCTCCAAGCTGGCGACCGGTTTGCCGGAATCGACCAAACGTGGTCCGGCCTGGATCAAATCCCGGGCGCTGCGGGATTCGCGCACCTCAGCATTCCAGAGCAGTTGAGGCGAATGGCGCACGACGACGGCCCCGGTGAGCAATTTGTTGGACTGCCAGGTTCCGGTGGGGTTTCCTTCCGCAATCATGAGGCCCATCGGTGTGAATTGCGGTGTGAAGAAGCCGCCGTTCACGCCCGCAATGGCTCCGGCCCGTCGCATGCAGGTGGTGATCTGTCCGGCACCGGCTCCATCGTCAGGCTGGTCGATGATTTTGAGCCCGTGGTTGCGACTGTCGAAATACACGAACTGCAGATCGACCGAGTCGCTGTTTTTGCTGACGGAGAGCGTGTGCAGCGTGGCATCGCCATGGAGCGGCTGGCTTTCAGCGGGGGCGTCGAGCTGCCAGCCGAATGAAGCCGAGGTGGTAGCCACCGGGGCGGGCGCTTGTGCGGCGACTTGCTCCCAAGAGGGATAGGTCGGGGCCAGTGGCGCTGGAACAGGCTCAGCCACAACAGGTGGCTGCGAAGGCGGTGTTTGCTGAGGCGGCAGCAGTGGCTGAACGCAACTGCTGAGTGCAAACGCGGTGAGGAGAAGCGGGCGGCGCATGTTCAGGCCAGTGAGGCGAGTGTTTCTTTCATCGCGGCGAGGGCGCGGGCGCGATGACTGAGCTGGTTTTTCGTTTCAGCGGGCAACAGGCCAAAGGTATCGCTGAAACCGTCGGGAATGAACAGCGGATCGTAGCCGAATCCGCCCGCGCCTTGTTCTTCGCTGATGAGGCGGCCTTCGACGCTGCCGTGCGTGATGTGCAGCACGGCTCCGCCGTAGGCAATGACCATGCAGCAGTGAAAACGACCGGTGAAGGGGGCTGTTTGAGGCCGTTGGGCGAGTTCCTGCTTCAATTTGGCGCGATTGTCGGCGGCGTTGGCCGTTTCACCCGCGTACCGAGCGCTGCGCACGCCCGGAGCGCCTTCGAGGGCATCGACTTCGAGACCGGAGTCATCCGCGAGCACCAGATGGCCGGTCAGGGCTCGACTGCCGCTGACGGCCTTGATGATGGCGTTGGCCTCAAAGGTGTCGCCCGTTTCCTCATCAAGCGTGACACCGGGGTACGCACGCAAATCCTCCACCTGCCATGCGCCGCCGAGGATGGCGGCGACTTCTTCCGTTTTGTGGGCGTTCGAGGTGGCGAAGACGAGTTTGGGCATGGCGTGAGGCGGTTCCGCCCCATGTAAACCACCGTCAACAACTGCAAACAACCGCAAACCTCCATCAATGCATCAACGGCTCCAGCAGACGCGCCTCGGTGACGAATCCCACGGGCTGCTGGCGCTCGTCCATGACGATGGCGAGACGGCGGCCCTGTTTGCGCATGCGTTGCAGTGTGTGCAGAGCAGGGAGGGCGGCGGGGACGGTGTCGAGCGTGCGCATGTGCTGGCGCACCAGGCGGTCAGGCGGAAGCACGGCGGGGAGCTCGGTGGTATCGAGCGCGCCGATGAAGTCACCGTTGTCTCCCAGCACTGGCAGCAGCGTGCAGTTCTGCTCACGTGCCAGGATCAAGGCAGTGTTGAGGGGGATTTCAGCCGCTAGAGCGATGCTGCGCGTGAGCGGCTGCATGAGATCAGACGTGCGCAGCTTTTTGTAGTCGAGTACGCGCTCGATGAGTTGAGTGGCGGTGGGGGAAAGTTGATGCTGCGCGGCCAGTTCTTGCGCCAGCGCCTTCAAGTCATCGCGCCCGCGTGTTTGGTGCGCTTCGCTGGGAGATCCTGCGCTTTCTGCGGCGGATTTTTTCAGCGCGAAGGCGCGGAACAGAGGGCGTGCAAGACCCACGAGATGCACCAGCGGCGAGACCGCACGCAGGGAGCGGAAGGGATAGTTACGGAACAGTTTTTTCGGCATCACTTCGAGCCCGATCAGAAAGACCGGTAGCGAGGCGAGAAAGGCGAGCACATAGCCCCACAGGCTGGCATTTCGAATGACCGGCAGCGCGATGAGCAGGAAGGCGAGCAAGTTCGTCAGGTGATTGGCGACAGTGATGCAGCCGATGAGCGCGTCGCGATCCTCCAGCAGCGGCAGCAGGCCGCGCGCGCGCAGATCGCCCTCGCTCGCGGCATGGCGCACGCGCACGCGGCTCACGGCCAGCACCGCGCTCTCCAGGCCCGAGAGCATGAATGAAAGCGCGAGGCAGGTGAGGAGGAGGAGCCAGGTCATGAGTGAATCACGAGATTAAATTTCACCAGCTTCATCCACCGGAGCGGCTTTGCGGCGGAGTTCGAGCTCCTGGATGCGCGCGCGCACCACGCGGCGCACCTTGATCTCGGCATTTTCAATGATGATGCGCTCGCCGGCCTTCGGCACATGGCCGAGCTGGTTGAAGACGAGGCCGCCGATGGTATCGATGCCGCCAGCGTCGAAATCGAGGCCCAGCTCCTCGCGGAGATGATCCAGGCGAGTGCCGCCATCGAGCAGGTAGCGTCCAGCGCCGAGGTCGCGGATCTCGGCGTCCTCGCCCTGCCACGGCGCGGCTTCATAGAGCAGCCAGTCGGCCACCTCGCGGCGGGTGATCATGCCTTCCAGGCCGCCGTACTCATCCGCGATGAGAGCCGGCGCGTCGTCGTTTGGCAAATGATGGTCCAGCGCCTCCAGCACAGGCATGGTTTCCGGCACAAAGGCCGGTGTGCGCAGCAGAGTGCGCCACGGCGGGCGGTTGGCCAGCTTCCACGCGCCAGTGTTGATGACTCCTTCGACCGAGTCCGGTGTCTCGCCGTAAACGATGACGAAACGGCTGGCCGCTTTCTCCAGCACGGCGGTGGTCTTGGATTCGGAATCCTCGCTGCTCATGAGCGCGAGATCGACGCGTGGGATCATGCAATCGCGCACGGTGAGTGCCTCAATGTCGAGCGCCTCGTGGATCATCGCGCTCTCGTCGCTGTCGAGCAGCCCCTGCTCTTGCCGCATTTCGACCAGGGTCTCAAATTCGTCGCGGGTGACGGGAAGCCGTGCCTTCACATGCTTGGTGACGAGTTTTTCCAGGATGAGGTCCGCAGTGCGGTCGGTGAACGTGGCGAGCGGATCAAGCACGGCACGCAGCGGATTCAGCAGACGCAAACTGCCCAGCAGCACCACCGAGGGGGCGCGCGCGGCAAAAAATTTCGGAGCCATGTCTCCTAGCAGGACCGTTGCCAAGAACAGCACAGAAGATGCGATCCACGGATTCCAGCCCTGCGAGCGCAGCGGCCCGGTGACGATCCACAGGCCGAGCGCGGCCAGCGCGAGATTCAGCGCGGCGGAAAGCAGCAGCGCCCGGTGAAGCTGCGCGAAGGGGTTGGCGGTGATGGCGCGGAGTTTTGTCGCCACCGCGCCTTCCCCGGCGGCGAGGAGCTGTGCCTCCACATCCCGCGCGCTGTGAATCGCGGTCTCCGAGGCGGAGACGACCGCAAGGATCAGCAGAAGGTTCAAGTAAAGCAGTACGGCAAGGAGCAGGGACATCGGGATGGGCAGGTCGCACAGTGGTGGGGAGCGAAGCCAGGGGTCAAGATGAATTACGGAGCCGTGGCGATGTTCGTTCTTGCCAAGAACACGCCGAATTGATAGCAACAGGCCAACCATGCGCTCCATCCTCCTCTCATGCCTCGTATTTGCCGCCGTCAGCCTCCAGGCCGCTGACAAGCTGAAAGTCCTCATCATCGACGGACAAAACAACCACAAGTGGGACATCACCACGCCCGTGCTCAAGGACGCTCTGGAGAGCAGCGGCGCTTTCACTGTCGAAGTAAGCACGACACCGCCGAAGGGATCACCTGCGGAGGCCTGGCATGCATGGAAGCCGGAATTCACCGGCTATCAGGCCGTGGTGAGCAACTACAACGGCGAACCCTGGCCGCAGAATGTACGCGATGCCTTCACGAAGTATGTCGCGGATGGCGGTGGCTTCGTCTCCGTGCATGCGGCGAACAATTCCTTCCCCGACTGGAAGGAATACAACGACATGATCGGCGTCGGCGGCTGGGGCGGTCGCAATGAGAAAAGCGGCCCGTGGCTCTATGTGAAGGACGGCAAGCTCTTCCGCGACACCAGCGCGGGCAACGGCGGCGCACACGGTCCGCAGCATGAGTTCGTCGTCGAAACCCAAAGCCCGGACCATCCGATCATGCGCGGCCTGCCCAAACGCTGGCTGCATGCCAAGGACGAGCTTTACAGCAAGCTGCGCGGTCCGGGCGAGAACGTGGAGATCCTCAGCACTGCGGTGTCCGACCTCACCGCAATGAACGAGCCGAACAATCTGGTGCTCGCCTACCACAAGGGCCGCGTGTTTCACACCACGCTCGGCCACGCCGACTACTCCATGCTGGATCGCGGCTTCTACACCCTCCTGCAACGCGGCACCGAGTGGGTCGCCACCGGCAACGTGGAGCGCACCGCGGCAGTCCCGGCCGATTTTCCCACCGAAAGCGCCGTCAGCGTGGTGAAGCTGGAAGGCTACCCCAAACAGCAGTCGCCCGCGCCGAAGAAGTGATCGGGCTCGGCATTACGCCATGAAGAGATTCAGTTTGAGAGCGGCCTTCGGGCCGCTTTTTTGTGTCCGCCCACCACCATGCGGGGATTGAATCAAGGTGGTGGCAGAGGGGAGATTTGAACTCCCGACCAAAGGCTTATGAGTCCTCTGCTCTACCCCTGAGCTACTCTGCCATTTGATGGCTCCTGAGGTAGGGTTCGAACCTACGACCTAGTGGTTAACAGCCACCCGCTCTACCGCTGAGCTACTCAGGAATCACGTCCCTCCCGAAGAAGGGGCGGGATTGATAGGCGTTTCCGCTCTCGGCGCAAGCACTTTGTCTGCCTGAAAATGAAGTGATTTCAGCCCGCCGCGTTTGCCTTCAGAAGCTCGCCCAGCAAACCACGTTGGCGGTAGAATTCGACCTCCGCCTCGCCGGTGGCCTGCAAATCGGCCCGGATGGCCGCCGCATCACGCTCCGAAGCGACATGCTGGCGAATCAACGCGGTCTTGCGGGCCTGCAAATCGAGGAATTCGATGTCCACCACAGGTGTCTGCGGCCATTGGCCTTCGTTCTGGCCGGCCTTGAGCACCTGCTTGAACGGTACGCCGATTTTCTGCGCCTGGGCCTTCGCTTGATTGATCCCGGCATACCAGTCGGGATGCACGAGGCGGTAGTAGTCGCGCATCGCCTGTTTGTTGTAGTGAATCACCAGCTTGCGGCCTTCAACCTCCAGGAAGGTGGTGCCACGGAAGGAGTCGGCGTCGATGGTGTCCACAAACAGCAGTTCCTCGCGATCCACCGCGAACTCCCACTTCAAATCCCAGAGCAGCAGACCCGCGCTCTCCAGCAGCTCGCGCACGGCCCAGCCGCCGAGGATGGCCAGTTTGACGGTGTGCAGGAAGTCCTCGCTGCTCAGGCCGGACATCATGAGCGCCTCCTGCTTGCTCACGGCACGGTCTTCCGGCTCGTACTTGCTCGTCAGGTCATAAATCGGCCGCTCCAGCATCTCCCACACGCCCATCGGCTTCGAGAGGCCGAGTTCCTGCTCATACGCGCGCTTCGCGGAATCGCTGAGGCTTTGATACTTCTTCAAAATGGACGACCCGCTCGTCACACCGAAGCGCACGATGTATTCCAGCGGCACCACATACGTCGCGCTCTGGTGGAACTGGGCGTAATCAAACACATGCGTGCCCAGCAGATGCCGTTGCGGCGGATGCATCACCGGAAAGCGGCGCACGACGTTGTAGCAGCTTGGGTTCTTTGGCAGACCATCGCGCACGATCTCGCCCGTCTGCGCATCCACCATGCCGATGTGATGTGTGTGCGCGCCGCGCTCCAACATCTGCTCCATCGGGCCGCTGAGCAATTCCTTGCGCCAGGCGGCATCCATCGGTGTCTTTTCAATCGCCGCCTTCACCCGCTGCCAGGTCTCAGGTTTGCCAAGGCGTGAGTACATCGCGTGGCGGAAGATGGCGCGGTTCAAATCATTGCCCTCAATGTTGAAAATCGATCCCACATCGAAGACCGAGCCTGCAGGCGTGGTCTCGCACACCACGAAGCCCGGATGATCCGGCATGGCGTAGAGATTCTGCACGGAGCCGCGATAGACGGGCTCGCCGAGTTTCGAGAGATCGAGGCGCGTGGGGGCTGGGGCGGGATGGGACATGGTTCCCGTGAAAAACAACGGATTCCGCCCCCGTGCAACCGCGAACAGAGAACCGCGAACTTCTAACTTTAAACTTCACACTTTCGGCCCAAACTCCGCCCTCCATGTCCGAAGCCGCCTCCAACCCGCCCGCCCCCCTCGATTTCATCCGTGAAATGATCGCTGCCGACCTCGCAGCCGGTCGCAACGGCGGTCAGGTCGTCACGCGCTTCCCGCCGGAGCCGAACGGCTACCTCCACATCGGCCATGCGAAGAGCATCTGCCTCAATTTCGGCCTCGCGCAGGAACACGCGCCAAACGCCCGTTGCCACCTGCGCTTTGACGACACGAATCCCACCAAGGAAGAGGTCGAATACGTCGATAGCATCATGGCCGACGTGAAATGGCTCGGCTTCGACTGGGGCGAGCACCTCTTCTACGCCAGCGACTACTTTGAGAAGCTCTACCAATTCGCCGAGCAGCTCATCACCAAAGGTCTCGCCTATGTCGATGACCAGACGCAGGAGGAGATGCGCCTCAATCGCGGCACGCTCACCACGCCGGGCACGCGCAGTGTTTACGCCGAGCGCAGCGTCGAGGAAAACCTCGATCTCTTCCGCCGCATGCGTGCTGGGGAGTTCAAGGAGGGCGAAAAAGTCCTGCGTGCGAAGATCGACATGGCATCGGTGAACATGCACATGCGCGATCCCGCCCTCTACCGCATCCTGCACGCGCATCATCACCGCACCGGCGACGCTTGGTGCATCTACCCCATGTATGACTACGCGCATCCGCTCAGCGATGCGTTGGAGTCCATCACGCACAGCCTCTGCACGCTCGAGTTCGAGATCCACCGCCCGCTGTATGAGTGGCTCATCAATAACGTCGATGGCCTGCCCGGGCAGCCCTACCAGCGCGAGTTCGCCCGCCTGAACCTCACCTACACCGTGATGAGCAAGCGTAAGCTGCTCCGCCTCGTCAAAGAGAACCTCGTCAACGGCTGGGACGATCCGCGCATGCCCACCATCAGCGGTTTGCGCCGTCGTGGCATCACCGCCGCCGCCATTCGCAGCTTCTGCAAAACGATCGGCCTCACCAAGTTCAATTCCCTCACCGAGATCGCCCTGCTGGAGCACGCCATCCGCGAAGACTTGAACAAAATCTCCCGCCGCGCCTACGGCGTGCTGCGCCCCATCAAAGTCGTCCTCACCAACTACCCCGAGGACCAAGTCGAGCACTTTGAAGCCGCCAACCATCCCGAAGACCCAGCCGCTGGCACACGCCAAGTGCCGCTCTGCCGCGAGCTTTACATCGAGTCCGACGACTTCATGGAATTCCCCTCCGAAGGCTTCCATCGACTCAAGCCCGGTGGTGAGGTGCGCCTTAAGTTCGCCTTCTGCATCATCTGCCAAGAGGTCATCAAGGATGATGCCGGAAACATCGTCGAACTCCGCTGCACATACGACGAGGCCACACGCCATGGCAAAAAGCCCGAAGGCCGCACCAAGCCCAAAGGCATCATCCACTGGGTCAGCGCCCGTCACGCGATCGACGCTCCTGTGCGCTTGTATGATCGGCTCTTCACCGTCGAAACCCCAGATGCCGACGCTGGCGAAGACGGCGACTTCACCCAATTCCTCAACGCCGCATCACTTGAAGTCATTGAGAATGCCAAACTCGAGCCAAGCCTCAAGGAAGCCGCCCCCGGCACCCACTGGCAGTTTGAACGCGTCGCTTACTTCTACGCGGACCCGATCGATTCGAAACCCGGCACGCCCGTGTTTAATCGCACCGTGACGCTGAAGGACGGGTGGGTGAAAAAGTAGTCCTGTTGCGCCGCAACAGGCCATCAAGTTTTGATCAATTCACGTCCTGCGGTGTAAATCCGCCCCCCGGCACCCACTGCTAGTTCGAACGCGTAACTTCAGACTCTCAGCGAGCCACGGAACGCTCTGGCGCCATAGTAAGACTGCGCGCCGTTGTGGCCGGCCGTAGCGGCGCTCACCGTAGAGCGCGCCGCCGAGTTTTCGAATCTCCACGGGTGCCTTCAGCCAGCTCGACGTCTTCGTGTCGAAATTCCCAAGCTGCTGCAGTTCCAGATACTGTTCTTCCGTCAAAAGCTCGATGCCCATGGCCGACGCCATGTCCATGGCCGTGTTTTTCGGTTGGTGTTCCTTCCGCGACTCCAGTCCTTCGCGGTCATAACAAACACTGACGCGGCCCTTCGGGGTTTCCGAGGAACAATCGACAAAGAGGTGTTCGCCCGTCTTTGAATCATGACCCACGACATCAGGTTCGCCGCCCGTGCTTTCCATTTCATGGAGTGACCACAGTTTTTCAGTCCTGGCGTCCAGCCTGGCCTGGGCTTGAGCCCAATCGAGACCTGGGTGGCGGTGCATATTTTGCTCGAAACGGGCCTTCAATGCCCTGAGCAGCTCTTCGCGTTGCTTGGGTGACAACTCCTTTTTCGTTTGAGCACCTGGCATATGGCTTCCTCTTTTGTGGTGGGTTGGATCTTAGCGGAACGGGACGGTTTGCGGCAAGCGGCTTGTTTTGGGAGCGGTTCCGCTGGCACACCGGCGTTCCAATCTCCGCCCAAGGATGTTTTGACGCGGCGGCGGAAGTCTGCGCAGAATGGGGCCGCTTCCCAACACCCCATTTTCCCATGAAATTCATTCGCGATCTTGTCGTGCTCGCCTCGGGCATCCTCTCGGCGTTGTACCTGCTGAACATCAGCTTTGGAGTCGCGGAGTTCATTCCCGACAACATCCCGATCTTTGGCAATCTGGACGAGGCGGCGGCCACGGGCCTGCTCATCAACTGCCTGGCCTACTTTGGCCTCAATGTGGGGCAGCTCTTCCGTCGCAAGGACGAGGCCGCCAAGCCGCCGCCGAAGACGCACGACATCGACGTCAGCTAGGCTCGATTCCTTGATGGGTGAAATGGCTTGGTCAGGCTTCTTGACCAGCAAGGAGCGCGGGGTTGTTTCGTCTGCATCAAGCAACCATGAAGACACTCCTCCTCGCGCTCACTCTTGTTTCATCGGCCGGCCTGGCCTCGGTGATCGAATCCGATCTCTGCGTCTATGGCGGCACCAGCGGCGGCGTGGCGGCTGCGGTGCAGGGCGCACGAATGGGCAAGTCGGTCGTGATTGCCGAACCGGGCAAACATCTCGGCGGCATGACCAGCGGTGGCCTGAGCGCGGTGGACATTGGCGATCCGCGCTCCGTCGGGGGCATCGCGCGTGAGTATTTCACGAAGCTGGCGGCGACGGTGGGTGTCACGCTGGCCTGGGACAAGACATTCAAAGGCGATGGCGGTGGCGGCCCGGCCACGGGCGGCGCGTATGCCATTGAGCCGCACAAGGCGGAGCAGGTCTTCATCGACATGGCGAAGGAAGCGGGCGTGAAGGTTCATTTCGGAGCACGACTGGCCTCAGTGAAAAAAGACGGCGCGCGCATCACCGAACTCGTCATGGAGAATGGCGATGTGTTTCGTGCAAAGGTGTTCATGGACACGAGTTATGAGGGCGATCTCATGGCGAAGGCTGGCGTGAGCTACACGCTCATGCGCGAGGGCAATGCGAAGTATGGCGAAACGCTCAACGGCATTCACTACACGGAGAAATACATCCCGCGCACGAATCACCTCAAACCGGGGCCGCATGGCCGCGTACCCGGCGGTCAGGGCGTGTGGGATCGCGACTTCCCGCTCGATCCGTATGTGGTGAAGGGCGATCCGAAAAGCGGACTGCTACCGCTCATCAACGAAGGCGATCCCGGCAAGCATGGTGATCCTGCACCAGGCGTGCAGGCCTACTGCTTCCGACTTTGCCTCACGACGAATCCGGCGAACATGATCCCGATTACACCGCCGTCGGATTACGATCCGAAGCGCTACGAGATCGTCGCACGCTTCATCGAAGCCTGCCTCGCCATCGGCGATGATATGGACCTGCGCTGGTTCTCGAAGCATGATCCGCTGCCGAACGACAAATGGGATTTTAATACAGCCACCTTTGGCGGCAATCTGCCCGGCGCATCTCACGCATGGCCGGAGGCGAGTTATACTGACCGCGAAAAGATCGCGAAGGAGCATGAGGACTACCATCGCGGCCTGCTGCACTTCCTCGCGACTGATCCGCGTGTGCCTGAGAAGGTGCGCAAGGACATGCAGCGCTTCGGTTTGCCGAAGGACGAGTTCATCGACAACGGCGGCTGGCCGCATCAAATCTATGTGCGTGAGACGCGTCGCATGATCAGCGACCTCGTGATGACCGAGCATCACACCTTTGGTCGTCAGGCGGTGCCAAAGTCCGTTGGTCTCGGCAGCTACGGCACTGACGTGCACGAAATCCGCCGCATCGTGAAGGACGGCGTCGTCACCCGTGAAGGTAAAATCGCCAGTGGTCGCGATGGCGCACCGCCGTATGCAGTCGGTTACGACGCCATCGTGCCAAAGCGAAGCGAGTGTGAAAATTTGTTTGTCACCTTTGCCCTGAGCAGCAGCCACGTCGCCTTCGCCAGCATCCGCATGGAGCCGGTCTTCATGTGCAGCAGCCAGAGCGCCGCGGCCGCCGCAGTGATCGCCATGGATGCCAATCAAGCCGTTCAAGACGTGGACTACGAGGCTCTCAAGGCCGTCTTGATCCAGCACAAGCAAGTCCTCACCTGGCCACCCCAACGCTAACCCATGATCTCTCGCTCATTTCTATTCTTGACGCTGCTCAATGGCCTTCTCAACGGCGCATCCATCCCTGTCGTTGATCTGTCGCAGGACACCGCGCGGCACGTCATCGTGTCTCAAGGCACGGCAGAGGTTTATCAAGGTCATCCGACGACGCTGCTGATGCCGGACGGCAAAACGATGTTCTGCGTGTGGACGCATGGTCATGGCGGCACGGCGGGGCCGCTGAAGCGCAGCGATGATGGCGGCGAGACATGGAGCGAGGAGCTGCCGGTGCCGGAGAACTGGTGGAAGGTCAAAAACTGCCCGGCAATCTATCGCCTCACCGATCCGCAGGGCGTGGCGCGGCTGATCGTTTATGCGGGTCAGGGGCCGGACGGCATGATGCAGCAGTCGGTTTCCACCGATGAAGGCAAAACGTGGTCGCCGATGCAGAGCAACGGGCTCGTGTGCGTGATGCCGTTTTGCACGATCATGCCGGTGGAGGGCGGGAAGAAGCTCATCGGCCTCTCGAACATCCGACGGCCCGGCGAAACGAAGGACAAGCGTTCAAATGTCGTCACGCAGAGCGAATCGAGCGATGGTGGGCTGACATGGGGCCCGTGGCGCATCCTCGTGGATCTCGGTGATCTGAAGCCCTGCGAGCCGGAGGTGATTCGTTCGCCGGATGGCAAACAACTGCTGTGCATGATGCGCGAAAACATCCGCACGGAGCCCGCGCACTTCATCACGAGCGATGACGAGGGCAAGACGTGGTCGGAGGTGAAGGCGTTGCCGGTCGGGTTGCACGGTGACAGGCACAAAGCGGTGTATGCAAAGGATGGGCGGCTCGTGATCGCCTTTCGCGACACCGGATTGAAAAGTCCGACGAGGAATCACTTCGTCGCGTGGGTGGGTCGTTACGAGGACATCGTCAGCGGGAAGGACGGCGAATACAAAATCAAGCTGCTGCACAGCTACAAAGCCAGTGATTGCGGCTATCCGGGCCTCGAACTGCTGCCAGATGGCACGGTCGTCGCCACGACCTACATCAAGTATCGCGAAGGTCCCGAGCAGAACTCGGTGGTGAGCACGCGTTTCACGCTCGCGGAGACGGACAAGGCAGAAAAGACGACGCCGAGCACCGCGGAACGCAAATCAGCAGGTATCGTGCTCGATGACGATGCGGCGGAATACACTGGCGCATGGAAAGTTGGCGATAAACTTCCGGCGCTCGTCGGCGCTTCGTATCGACATGATGACCGAGCGAAGAAGTTGGTCGCGGTGGCCAAGTTCACGCCGGAGATCCCAAGCGACGGCAAATACGAGGTGCGTTTGCTTTACGTCCATGCCACGAACCGCGCCCAGAAGGCGCAGATCACGATTCGAGGTGCCGACGGCGACAAAACGGTGACGCAAAATCAGCGCGAAGCGTGCCTGGAGGATGGCATTCCGCGTTCGCTCGGTGTGTTCGGCTTCGCCAAAGGCAAATCGGGCAGCATCGAGATTTCGAACGCGGGCGCGGATGGCTATGTCGTCGTCGATGGGCTGCAACTCGTGCCGGAGGCTGAGGCCATCGCGGAAAGCAACACGCGAACCGACGCGGGTTTCGCAGCAAAAACGACGAGCAAAGCCACGCCGGTGAAGATCCCGCCGCCGATGCTTTTGAAGAGCGCTGCGAAGCCACAGGACGTGGATGGCAAGTCGTATGACCTTGTTGTGATCGGTGGAACGCCGGGTGGCATCGCTTGCGCGGTGCGTGCGGCGCGTGAGGGACTCAGCGTGCTGCTGGTGAATCACACGCAGCATCTCGGCGGCTTCGTCACCAGCGGTGCGGGCGGCTGGGAGGCACCGTATGACGGTCTGCGCTCGCCGATCTATGGCGAGATGATCACGGGCGCGGCGCAGTATTACGCGAAGACCTATGGCGAAGGCTCGCCGCAGCACATCGCATCGATGCCGAGCAAGACAAGCCGCGCACACATCGATCGTCCGAAGATCGAGCCGCGCATCGCGGAGATGCTTTTCAACGAGATGGTCGCGAAGGAGGAGACGCTCACAGTGCTACTCGGCCATATCGTCACGAAAGCAGAGCGCGACGGCGCTTTGATCCAAAGCGTGACGCTCAAGCCGATGCATAGCGAGAAGACGATCACGGTGCGCGGCAAAGTTTTCGCTGACGGCATGTATGAGGGCGATTTGATGGCGGCAGCCGGTGTGAAGACTCAAATCGGCCGCGAATCGCGTGCGCAATACGGCGAAAAGCACGCGGGTGTCATCTACACGCAGGAACGCCACAAGGAGCCAGGTCAGCGCGGCTTTCCGAAGGCCGCCGACGAAGGCACGTTGAACATCCGCTACAACAGTCATGCCACCGCCGACATCGTCGAAGGGCCGCAGAGTGGCGAGGCGGATAACAGCGTGATGGCCTACAACTACCGCCTCATTCTCACACGCGATCCAGCGAACCGGATCATGGTCGAAAAGCCCGCGAACTTCGATCTCGCCATCGCCAAATCGGCCACGGGCAGTGGGTTCGTGCCTAATCTGCCAAACAAGAAGGTCGCGTGGAATGGCGGACGCCTCATCGGCCCGCAAAATGAGTATCCCGGTGCCGATTGGCCCACGCGCGAAGCGATTTCAAAGCGCTATCTCGAAGCCATGCTCATGCACCTCTGGTGGGTCCAGAATGATCCGGAGGCCCCGGAGAAGGAGCGCAAGCAGTTCGAGAACTATGGACTCGCCGCCGATGAGTTCCCCGACAACGGCCATGCGCCGTATGAAATCTACGTCCGCGAGGCGCGGCGACTTGTGGGGCGTTATGTCTTCAAAGAGCAGGACAACGTCGTCGCCGCAGGCATCGCCCGCACACCCATCCACCCCGACAGCATCGCCATGACAGACTGGCCGGTCGATTCCGTCGCCTGCCTGCCGCGCAAGGCACCCGGCGGCAACACGGACGGTATTCTCTTCCTCGGCGAAGAATCACGGCCCGCGCAGGTGCCGTATCGATCGATCCTCACGAACGAAGTCGAAAACCTCCTCGTTCCCGTCGCCATCAGCGCCTCGCACGTCGGCTGGGGTAGCATCCGCCTCGAACCCGTCTGGATGCAGCTCGGCGAAGGCGCTGGTTTCTCCGCCGCGCTCGCCGTAAAAGGCAAAACAACACCCGGAAAGCTCAATCCCGATGCCTTGATCCGCCAACTCGCCACCAGCCACGTGATGATCTCGTTCTTCAACGACGTCGATGTCGCTGCGAATGATCCGCGAGTGGCTGCGGCGCAGTATTTCGGCACGAAGGGCTTCTTGGCGAGTTACGATGCCAAACTTGATGCTCCGCTCACCGAAGCGGTGGCGGCCGTTTGGGCGCAAAACTTCGACAACCCTCAAAAGCGGGCTGAAGCGGTTCATATCGCAGAAACTCAAGGATCTCCCGCGACCAACGAATCACGCGGCGAGGCGCTCGTGCGTCTATGGAGCAATCTATAACTTCGATTGGCAATCGAAGCCGACCCCAAAGACCACTACGACTGCCAGTCGAATCCACGATGAAACTTCTCCCATCCCCAATCATGAAAAGGCTCTTCCTCTTGCTCGCTTTCTGCCTCGGTGAACTACACGCCGCCGAACCACTTCTGGAAAAGTCCGCTGTCTTCCCGCCCGGCATGAACGGCATCGCGCGGTATCGCATTCCTGGCATCGTGGTCACGACGAAGGGCACGGTGCTGGCTTACAGCGAGGCGCGGCGGAACAGCAGCGCGGACTGGGGCGAGATCGAGGTGCATCTGCGTCGCTCGACCGATGGTGGGAAGACGTGGCAGGAGCCGAAGCAAATCGCCCACAGCGGCACGCGCATCGAGGGCAATCCGCACAAGAAAAAAGATGGCGGTGCGCGTGAGTAGACGGTGAACAATCCCGTCGCCATCGTGGATCGCGAGACGGGGAGCATCGAGATGCTTTACTGCATCAATTATGCCCGCTGCTTCTCCATGCGCAGTACGGACGATGGCGTGACGTGGAGCTCGCCGGTGGAGATCACGGCGACGTTTGAGCCGTTTCGGAAGCGCTACGACTGGAAGGTCATCGCCACGGGCCCCGGGCATGGCATTCAGATGAAGAGCGGACGGCTCGTAGTGCCGATCTGGCTGGCCTACGGCAAGGAAGGCGATCACAAGCCCTCTGCCGCCGCCACGATCTACAGCGATGACCACGGCAAGACCTGGAAGGCAGGCGATGTCTGCCTGCCGAACGAGGGTGACCTCGGCAATCCGAATGAAACGATGATCGCCGAATTGTCGGACGGACGCGTGATGCTCGTTTCGCGCAGCGTGTCGCAAGCGAGCCGCAAAATCATCACGGCCAGCGCCGATGGAGCCACGGGGTGGACGAAGCCGGTTTTTCACGAGCATCTCTGGGAGCCGATTTGCATGGCGAGCATCGCGACGCATCCGTCGAAGCCGGGCACGCTGCTTTTTTCCTGTCCACACACGCTCGGGCTCAACAAGGAAGGCAAACCCGTCCCCGCAGGGCGCGGCAAGCGCGAGAATCTCTGCATCAAGCTTAGTCGCGACGACGGCAAGACCTGGCCGGTGAACCAAGTGCTCGATTCAGGCAAAGCCGCCTACTCGGACCTCTCCGTGCTGCCAGATGGCACGGTGCTCTGCTTGTATGAAGCTGAGACCTCCATCGACTGCGCACGTTTCAATCTGGAGTGGGTCACGCAGTAGCCTCGCCTCGCCATGGAAGCCGGACTGACCGTCGAGTCCACGCATCATATGCCTGCCCCCCCTTTTGCTGGGAGGAATTGGCCTGCTAAGTATGGCACCGTCGAGGCGTATTTCCTCCCCCCATCATGTCCTTCTGCCTCCGGCTTCGACCATTCTTCATCGCTGCGTTTTCCGCCTGCCTAAGTCACACCTGTGTCATCCACGCCGCAGAGCCTTATGACGCTTTTTTAGAGACACACTGCATCCGCTGCCATGGGCCGGAAAAAGAGAAGGGCGATCTGCGCATCGATCAGCTCTCTCGTGATTTCAAACTGGGCGCGGACACGCATCATTGGGCGGAGGTGATCGAGCAGGTGAACTCGGGTGAGATGCCGCCGAAGAAGGAGAAGAAACCGACGCAGGCGGAGATCGCGGCGTTTGTGACGAGTCTCGATGCACGCATCAAAGAGGGCAAGGCGGCGCGGATGGCGGCGCGGCCACCGGTGGCGCATTACCGACTGAGCCGGACAGAGTATCAAAACACGGTCTATGACCTGCTCGGCGTGCGCTACGATCCGGCGAAGCCGGGCGAGCTGAATGAGGACACGCGGTGGCATGGCTTTGAGCGCATCGGGTCTGAGCTGTCGCTTTCGCCATCGCATGTGGATCGCTATTACCGAGCGGCGGAACTGGTGCTGGACCGGGCGTTTCCGACGGCGACAAGCGATGCACGCAAGGTGCGCAAGACAGCAGCGGAGATCCACTACGGCGGCGGCAAGGATCAGCAGGCGGTGCTGGATCGATTTGGCATCAAGAGGCCGCTAAGGTGGCTGCAGTTCCCCGGCACAGTCCAGAACGCACTCTCGCCGAACTGGTTCGGGAAGACGGGGCCGGAGCACAGCGGGCTCTACAAGCTTCGCATCCAAGCCAGTGGCATTCGTCCGATTGGTGGTCAGACGGCGCATCTGAGCATCGGCAAGCGCACGGGCGAGGAAACGGTGGACGGCCTGATCGAGTTCGACATCACCGCACCGGAGGACAAGCCGCAGGTGTATGAGTTCGAGGTGTTTCTTGAGATGCCCACGTCGCTCGATTTCTGCGTGGTGGCCACGGATGTGGTGGACCGGCGACAAGGCGCGGCCTTCCGTGGTGCACTCGGCGGCCGTGGTTACATGTTCACGCACAGCAGCGAGACTTATCTGCTGAATCCAAACGCGCCGCAGATGTTCGATGGCCAAGGGAACGGTCTCTTCTCCACGGTTATCCTCGATTGGGTCGAGTGGGAAGGGCCGCTGGTGTCCGAGGCGGAAAAATCGCGTCGCAAGGATGTGGTGCCGCCGGATGACGCGACGCCTGAGGTGGTGGCGGCGCATTTGCAGCGTTTCGCCGAGCGTGCGTGGCGTCGCCCGGTCAAAATGGAGGAGATCGAGCAGTATTTGAAGTCGTATCGCGAGGAGCGCGACGCGGGTGAGAAGCTGGCGGATGCCTATCGCGTGGCCTTGCAGGGCGTGCTGACCTCGCGGCACTTCATCTACCTCGTCGAGGGCGATCCCGTGGCCCGCGAGCGTCTCAACGACCCGGAACTCGCCTCGCGGCTCTCGTATTTCCTGTGGAGCTCGATGCCGGACGATACGCTCTTCACTGCGGCGAAAGGCGGCACCCTAAACGGCGATGGATTGAAGAAGGAAGTGGACCGCATGCTCGCAGATGGCAAAGCGAGCCGCTTCATTGATGATTTCTCGCGTCAGTGGCTTCAATTGCACCGCGTGGGCATGTTCCCGCCGGACAAGAAGCTTTACCCCACCTATGACGCTTGGCTGGAGGACAGCATGCGCTCGGAGCCCGTGGAGTTCTTCCGCGAGATGTTCGCCAAAAACCTGCCCATCGATGGTTTCATTCATTCCGATTGGACCGTGGCCAATGCGCGGCTCTGCGAGTTCTACGGACTGCCGGAGTCCAAGACCGGTGCCTTTGAGCGTGTCTCGTTGAAGCCCGAAAATCGTCGCGGCGGCCTGCTGACGATGGGCGCGGTGCTTGGCCTCACTTCCGACGGCACACGCCATCGCCCGGTGCATCGCGGCGTGTGGCTCAGCGAGGTCGTTCTCGGCAAAACACCACCACCGCCTCCAGCCAACGTCCCTGCCATCGAGCCCCCAACGCCGCAGAGCCCCAAAGCGACCCTGCGCCAAAAAATCGAAGCTCATCGCAACGACGCGAACTGCGCCGCCTGCCACGCGAAGCTCGATCCTCTTGGCCTTGCCTGGGACAACTACGACGCCATCGGCCAATGGCGCACGCATGAGAAGATCGTAGCCGGTGTCGGCAATGACCCCGTCATCAATGCCGCCGGTGAAATGCCCGATGGACGTGCCTTCAAGGATTCCACCGAGTTCAAGCAACGCCTCCTCGAAGACCGCGACGAACTTGCCCGCGCCTTCATCGACCACCTTTGCACCTACGGCCTTCGCCGCGCCCTCAGCTTTGACGATCAAGACGACCTCAACGCCATCCAAGCCGAAGCGAAGAAAAGCCAATACCGCATCAAAGACATCGTCCGCGCTGTGGCGATGTCGGAACTGATGCGTAAACGCTGACGGGAACCGGGAGTAGTGGAGTGATGGAGTTTTGGAGTGATGACTGAACATGAATGCCGAACGACGAAATAAGAACCGCGGATACCAGCAGTTGCTGGTCTGGCAGGATGCTATCGAGCTGTATGGGCTCGCTTTTGGCGCTGTTCGTGGCTGGCCCTTCGAGCAAAAGAAACTGGCATCTCAGTCATTGGCCTCCAGTGATTCAGTTCATCGCAACATTGCTGAAGGCTACTGCCGACGAACTGTTCGCGAGTATCTCCAGCATCTCAATATCGCACTGGGTTCGCTTGGTGAAACCCTCTCGGGTTTCATTGCCTACTCCAGAAACGGGCAGATCGAACTATCGACCTTCGAGCAAATCGACACGCTGATTTTCCGATTGGAGAATCGCCTCCTGAAGCTCGTCGAGTCCCTCGAACGCAAACGCGACGCCAACGATTGGACGGAGACCCTCGTCGTCCGCGAAGACCCCATCGAATACGGTACCGACCCCGCAGTTACCCACGACCTTCGTATCCTGCTGAATGGAGCAGTGGAGTGACGGAGTAATGAAACACGTCCCCCAATTCTCCACCTCCCACCTCCCACCTCTCCACCTCTCCACCTCTCCATTCCCCCGCCCCTTTCATGAACATCCAAACCCAATCCTGGCTCCTCAATCGCCGTCACGCCCTGAAAGCGCTCGGCAGCTTCATCTCATTGCCCATGCTGGAGTGCATGGTGCCGCTGCGGGCGGCGGAAAAGGCAATCGCATCGAGTCCGAAGCGCAGTGCCTTCATCTACCTCGCGAATGGTGTGCACTCGCTGAACTACCAGATCACGACCTCGGGCCGGGATTACAAGTTCTCGCGCTCGTTGAAGCCGCTGGAGAAGCACCGCGAGGTCATCACGCCGATCAGCGGTTTGCATCACCCGGGCAGCCTCAGTCATCACCACAATTGCATCAATATCTTCCTCACCGGCGGCAAGCTCGGCCCCTCGGATCGCAACACGATCTCTGTGGACCAAAAGATGGCCGAAATCACCGCGCAGCAGACGCGAGTCGCCTCGATGGAGATCGCGCTCACGCAGAACTCGCTCGCCTGGACCGCTGATGGCGTGCAATTGCCTGCATTGCGTCGTTGCAGCGAGATTTTCGCCTCGCTCTTCGAAGAACCGAAGGGCGGAAAAGAGGCTCAACGCCGTGCCTTGCGTCGCAAGGGCAGCGTGCTCGACGCCAACCTCGCCGAAGTGCGCCAGCTCGAGCAGAAGATGGGCAAGGAAGACAAAGGCCGCATGGAGCAGTATCTCACCTCCGTCCGCGAGGCCGAGATCCGCACGACCCGCGCCGATGCGTGGCTCGACACACCGCTGCCGACCATTTCCGACGCCGACCGCAAGCGCACCAACCGCGACATCGCCCAGACGATGGCCGGCGATTACTTCCGCACCGTCTATGACCTCATGGTGCTCGCTTTTCAGACGGATGTGACCCGCGTCGCCACCTTCAGCCTCGGTGGCGAAGGCGATGCCTTTTCCATTCCCGAAATCGGCATCACCGAATCGCGCCACCAGCTCAGCCATCACGGCGGCGATGCCGGTTACATGGAGAAGCTCACCAACTACGACACCTTCGCCATCGAGCAGTTCGGCCACTTCCTCACCCGTCTCACGGAAACGAAGGACCTCAATGGCAAGCCCCTCATCGGCTCCACCATGGCCCTTTTCGGCAGCGGCATGTCCTACGGCCACAGCCACGGCAACGCCAACCTCCCCCTCGTGTTCGCCGGCGGCACCGACCTCGGCCTGAAGCACGGCAGCCATCTCGACTTCAACAAAGCCGCCAAGGACTTCGCAGGCTACTCCCTCGACCCCGACGGCACCCTCACCTCCGCCCACTACCAACTCTGCAGCCGCCCCGTCAACACCGACGCCCACATGAGCAACCTCCTCCTCCTCATGGCCCAACGCATGGGTGTGGAAACCGATCAGTTTGGAGATAGCAACAAGGTCATCGCGATCTGACGGGGCTTCGATGGAGTGTTGGAGAAGTGGAGTGATGGAGAAATACCACAGCACTCCGGTCCACCAGCACACCCCGACTGCGCCGCCCCCATTATCCTCTCGCGAATGATCCCTCCAATACTCCAGCACTCCACCACTCCATCGCTCCGATGGATCGTGACGCTGCGCTTGGGCCTTGCCCTACTCGCGACCTTCGCAACCGCCGCCGACGATCCCTTCCGCCCCGAAGCCGGAAAGTTCCCGCCTTTGGAAAAAGCGCACATCTACCGTGGCGAACTCGTCTTTGTGGATCATGCCAATCGTCGCGGCAGCCTCCGCGTGGCGGGGACGGGCAAGTTTTACCGCAATGATCCGCATCCCTTCGCCATGCTGCCGTATGGCATCGTGCGTTATCAGGGCGCACCGGCGGATCTGCGCGACATTCCGCTCGGCACTGTGCTGCATGCTTGTGGCTTTCTCCCACCGGATCCGAAGACCTCCGTCGTGCCGGTCTTGCCGATTGATAGCAAGACGAAGGACGCCGGTCATTATCGCGGCATCGGTATCTTCCCCGCCGAAAACCACGTCCTCCTCCTCGAAGACGAGCCCAGCCACTGCCTGCGCGTGGGCAAGACCTGGAAGCTCAAAGAAGTGGACCTCAAGGACAACAAGGGGACGATCATCGCCAGCCGCGTGTTGAAGGCAGACGGAGACGGCAGGGCCTACGAGGAAGAGAAATTGACCTTCGACGCCGGGACCCGCATCTGGCGCGGACGCGAGCGCATCGGAGTTGCGAACCTGGTGGCCGAAGGAGCGTGGCCCGTCAGCGGGAAGAAAAGCCTCGGTGGGCAACCCGTCCTGCTCGGGATCACTTGGAGGCCTGCGCCAGGAGATGGGCTGGATGGCGCTTTCACCCAATTTCACATCTCGGACATCTGGCTGGACGACGCCGCCCTCGAAAACGCCGCCCAGTTTCAGACCGAGACCCACAAAACCTTCATCCGCAGCCGCTGGATGCCAGCCTGGGTCAATGCCGTCGAGTATGGCAAGTTCGGCCGCGCCACCGTCACCGCGACGCTGTTCGGCGGGATGGATGCCTCCCTTTACGCCGACTTCCAAAAGGACGTCCAGGCACAGATCAACGGAACCGAGAGCACCTTGAAGCACGCAGCCGGCCACTACGGCCCCGGTCATGTGGCCTCCAATGGCAAGATCATTGCCGTCACCAAGGCGAGCGGAGAAATCCCGCTGGGCAGCAGCGGCATCCAGATCCAGTTCGAGACCGACCTCATCATCGAAGGCATCCGTCCCACCCGAGTCGTCCGCATCCGCCCAGGAATCTGGCCCAAGATGCAACTGCCCCGCGAAGAGTTCGACAACAGCAACATCGACGAGCGCTTCCCCACGCCCGCTATCTTTCCGAAATACTGATCCTCACCACTATCCCTTCATCATTCTCCTGTCCCCGTTCTTCTGTCGGAATGATCACTCCACATCCAAACTCTGGTCTCTCGCCCGCCGCTGAAGCTGGTAAAAGATTTCGGGTAAAAAGTGAAAATACGTTCCTGAATCTTTTACCCCAAATCTTTTACCAGCTGTGCCTTGGTGTCTTGTTGCTCGCGACCTCCGCCTTCGCCGCAGACGAACCTTTTCGTCCCGAAGCCGGCAAGTTCCCGCCTTTGGAAAAAGCACACTCCTACCGCGGCGAACTCGTCTTCGTGGATCATGCGAATCGTCGTGGCAGCCTTCGCGTGACATCTCCGGGCATCTTCCGCTTCACCGCGCCGCATCCGTTTGCCCTGCTGCCGTATGCTCTCGTGCGTTATCACGGCGCACCGGCCGATCTGCGCGACATTCCGCTGGGCACGATGCTGCATGTTCGCGCCTTTCTCCCGCCGGACCCGAAAACGTCCGCCGTGCCCGTCTTGCCCGTGAACAACCGGGAGAAGACGAAAGCCGGAGCGCTGGGCGTCGCACCCGCTGAAAACCATATCATGCTCCTCGAAGACGAGCCCAGCCACTGCCAGCGCGAAGGATTCGTCTGGAAGCTCAAGGAAGTGGAAATCAAAGATCGCGCCGGAACAATCCTCGCGAGTCGCGAAGGCAAACAAAACGCCAAAACGAAGCCCGGCGACGAAACCCTGACCTTCGATGCCGCCACTCGCGTGTGGCGTGGTCGCGAATGCCTCCGCATCGAGCACCTCATCGCCGAGGGCACCTGGCCTGCGGAAGGAAAAAAGTCTCTCGGCGGCCAATCGGTGCAGATTGGCATCACTTGGAGGCCCACACTCGGCGGTGTGTTCAGTCGCTTTCATCTTTCCGACATCTGGCTCGACGATGATGCGATGCAAAACGCCACGCAGCATCAAACCGAACTGCACCAAACCTTCATCCGCAGCCGCTGGATGCCCGCGTGGGTCGATGCGGTCGAGTATGGCAAATTCGGCCGCGCTACCGTGACCGCGACCTTGTTCGGCGGCATGGACACCTCGCTCTACGCTGATTTCAAAGCGGGCATCGCGGCATTGATGAACGGCGCCGAAAACACCTTGAAGCACACCGAAGGCGGCACCGCCGGCCCCACGCAGATGGCGGCACGCGGCAAACTCCTCGATGTCACGAAGTTGCCCGGCGAAGCCCCACTCGGCAGCAGCGGCATCCAGATCCGCTTTGAAACCGATCTCATAACCGAAGGCATGCGCCCCACGCGCATCGTCAAAGTGCGCCCCGCAAGCTGGCCGGATGTCCACCTGCCCCGCGAAGAGTATCTCGGCAACGGAGCCTCCAGCATCGACGAGCGCTTCCCCACGCCCGCGATTTTCCCTACCTATTGAGATACTCGATTCTCCTGTCCCCATTCTTCTGTCGATCATGTCCCACGCATCACTCCACCACTCCAGCACTCCAATGCCCAGCGTCTGCTTGTTGCTGGCATGTTGCCTCATCTCATCCGCTTTCACCCACGCAGCAGACGAACCCTTCCGCCCCGAAGCCGGCAAGTTCCCGCCGTTGGAAAAAGCGCACTCGTATCGCGGCGAACTCGTCTTCGTCGATCATGCGAACCGTCGTGGCAGCATCCGCGTGCAGGGATCGGGCATGTTTTTCCGCAACGACCCGCATCCCTTCGCCTTGCTGCCTTATGCCACCGTGCGTTATCACGGCGCACCGGCGGATTTGCGGGACATCCCGCTCGGCACCGTGATGCACGTCCGCGCTTTCCTTCCGCCGGACCCAAAAACCTCCGCTGTGCCGGTCTTGCCGGTCGATAACAAGAGCAAGGACGCAAACCACAATCGCGGCACCGGCATCGCACCCGCTGAAAACCATGTCATGCTCCTCGAAGACGAGCCCAGCCACTGCCAGCGCGAGGGACTCGTCTGGAAACTGAAGGAACTGGAGATCAAAAACAACGAAGGCATCCTCATCGCCACGCGCGAGCCGAAACAAGGCGGCGACGCCAAAGCGACCGAGGAAAAGATGACCTTCGACGCTGCCACCCGCCTATGGCGCGGTCGCGAACAACTCAGCATCGAGGAACTCATCGCCGAAGGTGCCTGGCCTGCTGAGGGCAAAAAATCGCTCGGCGGCCAACCCGTGCTGCTCGGTGTCACCTGGAAACCCACGCCCGACGGCATCTTCACCCGCTTTCACATCTCAGATATCTGGCTCGACAACGCCTCCATGCAACGCGCCGCCAAGAACCAGACCGAAACACACAAAGCCTTCATCCGCAGCCGCTGGATGGCCGCGTGGATCGATGCTGTCGAGTATGGCAAGTTCGGCCGCGCCACCATCACCGCGACCTTGTTTGGCGGCATGGACGACTCCCTCTACGCCGATTTCAAAAAGGACGCTCCCGCCATGATGAACGCCGTCGAGAACACCCTGAAGCACACCCACGGAGCCTACGGCCCCGCGCACATGGCCTCACGCGGCACCCTCCTCGACGCCACCAAGGCACCCGGCAGCGCCCCGCTCGGCAGCAGCGGCATCCAGATCAAATTCGAGACCGACCTCATCATCGAAGGCATCCGCCCCGGCCGCGTCGTCCGTGTCCGTCCCACAAGCTGGCCCCAAGTCCAGATTCCCCGCGAAGAATACCTCCAAGGCGACCTCGAAGAGCGCTTCCCGAGCCCCGACATCTTCCCGAAGTATTGAGGGAGAAGTGGAGTGCTGGAGTGTTGGAGAAATGCGTCCAGCGAATCAGCGCACCACATCTCATGACTCCAAGACTCCACCACTCCATGATCCGCGCCGCTTTTCTCACCCCACTCCTTCTCGCCTCCCTCACAGCGCTCCATGCTGCCGCGCCCGATCTCTCCAAAGTCACCTCACGCGCCGAACTCGATGCTGTCATCGCCACCACGACAGATGCCGCGTTGAAACAAGCACTCAGCGATCATGCTGGTCAGATCTTGGCCGCCGCCGAGCAACATCCGCATGTCGAGGCCGTCATCCGCACCATCGAGAGCGCACCGGGCACGTTCACGAAGATCAATACCACGCCCGAAGCCTTGAAAAAGGCAGCCGGCGGCGACATCGCGATCTTTGACACGCTTACCCAGGTCAGCACCAACATCCTGGGCGGCAAAGCGCACGATCATCGCAAGGAGAACGCCGATCCCTACAACGCCGCGTTCATCGAGCACCTCGGGCACATTGCCTCGCTGGAGTCGGTGAAGCTGGAGGCTTCGGGCATTCAGGACGACTGGGTGGCTCCGCTGCTCAAGCTCAAGAAATTGAAGAGCCTCAGCGTGAGCGGCTTTGGCAGACTGGGGGATGCCAGCCTAGCCCAACTCCAGCAACTCACCGAGTGCCCGGATCTCACCAACCTCGAACTCGCCTATTTTGGCAAGGCCACCGATGCCGGTTGGGAAAAGCTCGCAGGCCTCAAGAACCTGGAGTCCTTCACGCCACGTGGCGCGGGGTATGCCGGCCATTTCTTCGCGAAGTTCGATGGCTGGACCAAACTGAAGCGCATCAACTTCCACAGCAACGGCCTCGATGACGAAGGTCTTGGCCATGTGTGTGAAAAGTTCCCGAATCTCGAGTTCATCAAGCTCTGGCACTCCAAGCAGCTCACCGATGCCGGTGCCGAGCACTTCAAGAAGCTCAAGCACCTCACCGGCATCGAAATTAGCTGCGCCAAAGCCACCGCAGGCCTCATCAAGCACCTGCGCGAACTGCCGATGGAATACGTGGCCCTCGAGTATGGCGTATGCAGTCCCGCCGCCGAAGCCATCGCCACCGTCAAAGCCATCCCGACCCTGCGCAAGCTCTCCCTCGATGCCAAAGCTTTCACCGACGCCGATCTCACCGCCCTCGCGGCTGTGAACCAAGTCCGTGAACTCTCCCTCTCGAACCTCGATTTGCCGGACAGCCGTCACCAGTCCCTGCAAGCCTTCGCCCACCTCAAGTCACTCACCCTCGTTCTCTACGGCAAAGGCTATCCCGAGGAAGCCCAGGCCAAGGTGAAAGCCCTGCTTCCGAAAGTGGACGTTAAATTCGTGAAGTGAACCAGTCACGCGCACGCGTGGTGTGAATCATCCGATCTTCTGGGTCGAAGCATGGTCGACAGCTCGACCACGGACGACTCTGCTGACCTTGGATCATTTCGCTATTCACTGAACCTGTCTGATCAAGACCTAGGCTCAGGCGAATAAATCAAGCAGACAAAGCAGGTGGGAGGCGTTGATAGGGCATGCCCAGTTTTGCCATGAAACGTCTGCTTTTCGCGCTGCTCAGTCTCTTCGCCGGACTCGGGCTGCGTGCGGAAACGATTCAAGCCGACCTCTGCGTCTATGAAGCCACGCCCGGCGGCATCGCGATGGCGGTGCGGGCAGCGAGGGAAGGACTCTCGGTGGTGCTGGTGAATCACAATGATCATCTCGGCGGCATTCTCTCCAACGGACTCGGCGTGTGGGACACACTGTGGGAGGGGAAACGCTCGCCCATTTATGACGAGGCGCGTCAGGCGATCTTTGATCACTACCGCAAGACCTATGGCGAGGACTCGAAGCAGTATCGCGATGCGCTGCCGGGCAAGAGTGGTCACACGAACGGGAAGTTTGAGCCAAAGGTGGCGGAGAAGATTCTCACCGAGTTGGTCGCGAAGGAGAAACGCATCCACGTGATCACGCATCGCGTGCTCGGAGCGGTGAAGCGTGAGGGGGCATTGATTCAATCGGCGAGCTTCATGAGTCTGTGGGCCAATGTGGAAGCCATTGAGGTCCGGGCGAAGGTCTTCGCGGATTGCAGCTACGAAGGCGATCTCGCGGCGATGGCGAATGTGTCGTATCGTATCGGACGCGAGGCGCGGAGTGAGTTCAACGAGCCTCATGCGGGCGTGATCTTCATGTCGCCGGTGAAGGCGGCGCAGATGCCGGAAATGGCGCGGGCGGCGGAACTGCATCACCAGCTCAAGTTGCGGAAGTTCAGCGGTTTTCAGCGCATCCAGCAGCCGGAGAGCACGGGCGAGGCGGATGGCTTTGTGCAGGCATTCAATTACCGCACGATCCTCAGCTCCGATCAGGCGAACCGGCTGCCGATCGAGAAACCGGCCAACTACGATCCTGAGAAACTCAAGCTTCTCGAACACGGCTCCATCGTGTCGCCGATCCCGAACTCAAAGCGCGGCTGGAATCGTCCGCAGCTCGTCGGCATGCAGACGGAGTATGTGGAGGCCGATTGGACGGGGCGACAGAAGATCATGAACCAGTTTTGGGACGCGACGATGGCACTGCTCTACTTTTTGCAGAACGATCCGTCGGTGGAGCCGGAGCGGCAGAAGTCATGGCGTGAGTTTGGGCTGGCTAAGGACGAGTTTACCGACAACGGCCATCGCCCGCATGAGTTTTATGTGCGCGAGGCGAGGCGCATCACAGGCCGCTACATCTTCACGCAGCACGACGCGATGCTCGCGGAGGGTCTGGAGCGCGCGCCGGTGCACGAGGACAGCATCGGCGTGACGGAATGGTATCTCGACACGCACGCCTGCACACCGCGCCACATCCCGGGCGCGCTGGAGGAAGGCAAAATGATGCTCGATGTGGAGACCTTCCCCGGACAGGTGCCGTATCGGGCGATTCTGCCGCAGGGAGTGGACAATCTGCTCGTGCCCGTGTGCCTGAGCAGCACGCACGTCGCCTGGGGCACGATCCGACTGGAGCCGACATGGATGAACCTCTGCGAATCCGCCGGACATGCCGCCGCGCTCGCGATTCAAAACAACGTCACGCCAGCGGCACTCGATCCCGACGTGCTGCTGCGCAAAATTGCCGCGAATCATGTGATGCTGAGTTTCTTCAATGACGTGGACGTGGCGTCTGATGATCCGCGAGTGGCCGCAGCGCAGTATTTTGCCACGAAGGGCTTCTTTGCCGACTACAACGCCCGTCTCGATGAGCCGCTGACGGAAAACGTCCGCAATGCGTGGGGCAAAGGGCTCACCGCGATGCGTGAAGGCACGCTGAAACCGATGGAGCTCGTCAAAGCCGTGCGTGAGGCCGAAACGGCTCAGTCGAAGAAACTCGAGCGCACGCGTGGCGAGGCGCTGCTGAGCATGTGGAAGGCCTCGCCAGAGAAAAAGGCCAAATCAGCAGCGCGTGTGCCGCTCAAGGTCGTCCCGGTGCGTTCCAGCACGGCGGCAGAGGTGGATGGCAGGGCGTTCGACGTGGTGGTGGTCGGTGGCACGCCGGGAGGCATCGCGTGCGCTATGCGTGCGGCGCGGGAAGGGCTGAGCGTGCTGCTCGTGCAGCACAACCGGCACATCGGTGGCATGTTGACGAACGGGCTGATGCAATGGGATGCGTTGTATGGCGGACCGAGGTCGCCGGTGTTCAACGAATACGCGAAGATGATCGAGGACTACTACCGCGAGACCTATGGCGAGAAGTCGCCGCAGTTCGCCGCCGCGCGCTACACGCAGTCGCATTACCCAATGAGCCGATTCGAGCCTTCGGTGGCCGAGCATTTGTTCAACCAGCTCGTTTCGGCGGAGAAGAACATCACGACGCTGCTTTCGCACTATCCGTCGGATGTCACGCGGGAAGGTGCGTTGCTGAAAACGCTCACCTTGCGCGAATACGGCAACACGAAGGACATCCGCGTGAGTGGGCGCACCTTTGTCGATGCCACTTATGAAGGCGATCTCGCCGCGGTGGCGAAGGTGCCATTTCGTGTGGGGCGTGAGAGCCGCGAGGAGTTCGGCGAACCTCATGCGGGCAAGGTTTTCACCAACATCGAGTCGAAGAAGGGGCCGAAAGACGTGCTGGAAGGCTGGCTGAATCTTCACACCTACGCTCACGTCCAGGACAGCATCGATCCGACGAGTCCGCACAGCGCGGATGGGGCGATCCAGGCCTACAACCATCGCTTCTGCCTGACCAACGAGCCGGGCAACTTTCGCCTGCCCGAGAAGCCGCCCGGCTACAATCGCGACGAGTATGTGAACTACAATCGCAAGGGCATGGGCGCGGGCTCGATGAACGGCAAGAGCAGCTTCAACAGCGCCATCCTGCCCGGTGAGAACCACGCCTATCCCGAGGCGACGTGGCCGGAGCGCGAGCAGATCATCGCGCGGCACACGAACTTCGCACTCGGCCTGATGTATTTCCTGCAGAACGACGAATCCGTGCCGCCTGCGAAGCGCGAGAGCTTCCGCCGCATCGGCCTGCCGCTCGACGAGTTCTCCGACAACCACAACCTGCCCTACGAGATGTACGTCCGCGAGGCGCGACGCATCGTGGGCCGCTACGTCTTCACCGAACACGACAACAGGCCCGCGCTCGGCCAGACACGGCCGCCCGTGCACGCCGACAGCATCGCCTTCACCGATTGGTCGATGGACTCGCACGATTGCACCACCGACCGCCGCCCCGGATACGACTACGACGGCAAACTCATCCTCTCCGAGGAATCGCGCCCCGCGCAGGTGCCGTATCGCTGCCTGCTGCCCAAAGACATCGACAACCTCCTCGTCCCCGTCTGCCTCAGCGCCACGCACGTCGCGTGGGGTTCGGTGCGTCTCGAACCCGTCTGGATGCAGATCGGCGAAGCCGCTGGTTTTGCCGCTGCGCTGTCAAAGAAGCACCAAACCACGCCGGGGAAGCTCGATCCTGATCTGCTGGTGCGCACGCTGGTGACGAACAAGCACTTCGTGACCTTCTTCAACGAACTTCAAAAACACGCCGATCATCCCGCGATGCCTGCGGCGCAGTATTTTGGTACAAAAGGCAGCTTCCCTGGCTACGACGCAAAACTAGAGGAGCGTGGCAAAGGCTTGCAGCAGCAGTTTGAGGCCGGTCGTTAGAAAAGACGCGGCTCACTTCGGTGTGTGCGGCACAAGCACATCCGGTGACTCATTAGCTTGGCGCGCGCGTTTGATCATTTCTTTGGCAAACTGCTCCTGGGAGCGGCGGGACTTCGCGGCGGTGACGTGGGGGAGGTGCCAGGTGCCATCGGCTTTGAGGGTGCGGCCGCGAGCGGTGTCGGCGAAGTGGGTCTCCAGGATGTGATGGAGACGTTTGCGGGCCTCTTTGTCCTCGACGGGTGTCAGCAGTTCCACGCGCTTCGAGAGATTACGGTTCATGAAGTCGGCGCTGGCAATGAAGACGACCGGTTTGCCGCCCTGGCGGAACCAGAAGATGCGGGCGTGCTCCAGGTAGCGGTCGATGATGCTGACGACGCTGATGTTTTCGCTAATGCCCTTGATGCCGGGACGCAGGCAGCAGATGCCGCGCACGTTGAGGCGGATCTTCACGCCGGCCTGGGAGGCCTCGTAGAGCGCCTCGATCATCTGGCGGTCCTCGAGCGCGTTCATCTTGAGCATGATCTCGGCGGACTCGCCCTGACGGGCGCGTTCGGTCTCGCTGCGGATCATGGAGACGAGGCGCTCGCGCAGGCCGTAGGGAGCCATGCTGAGCTTGTTGAAATGTACGAAGCGTGAGCGACCGGTGACGGTGTTGAAGAAGGCGGAGGCATCCGCGCCGAACTCCGCGCGGCAGGTGAGCAGGCTGATGTCGGTGTAGAGCTTCGAGGTGGCCTCGTTGTAGTTACCGGTGCCGAAGTGCATGTAGCGTGTCATGTGGCCGGATTCACGGCGCATGACGAGGCAGACCTTCGCGTGGGTCTTCAAACCGGCGACGCCGTAGATGATTTGGGCACCCGCGTTGATGAGATCAGCGGCACGTTCGAGATTGCGGGCCTCGTCGAATCGGGCTTTCAACTCGACGAGCACGGTGACGTGCTTGCCAGCCTGCGCGGCACGGATCAGGGCTGAGATGATGCGACTGTTCTTCGCGGTGCGGTAGAGGATCTGCTTGATCGCGATGACGTTCGGATCGGCGGCCGCTTCTTCCACCAGCGCGAGAATGGGATCGAAGCTCTCATACGGATGATGCAGCAGGATGTCGCCGCGTTTGATCGCGTCGAAAATGCTCTCGCCAGGCGTGATGGCAGTGCTGGCGTGACTTTCCCACGCATCAACCTTCAATTCGTCGAAGCCGGAGATGCTGGCGATCTGGAAGCAGGCGCGGAGGTCGAGCTCGCCAGGGATGTCATAGACCTGCGCGGTTTTAGCGCCGCAGAGATCGCGGATGATGCGCGTGTGATCGCGCGAGGCACCGGATTCGATCTCGATGCGAATGGCGGGGCTTTTCAGGCGCGCCTCCAGCACTTCTTCCATCTCGCTGGCGAGATCGAAGGCGCTTTCGTCATCGACGGTGATGTCCGTGTTGCGGCTGACACGGAAGCGGGCGGGTGCGGAGACTTTTTCTGAAGGGAAGAACTCGCTGATGAAGAGGGTGACGACGTCCTCGAGGTTCACATAGAGGTGCTGGCCGCTATCTGGATCAGGAACGACGACATGGCGCGGAAGATTGGCCGGCAGCGGCAGCAGGACGTGGCGCTTTTCAGCGCTGCCGTTGTCCCCGCTGATCACGGTGCAGAGCAGGATGATGTTCAGCGCCGGAATGGCCGCGCGTGCGCCCGCGTCATCGACAACGACGGGTGAGAGCACCGGGAAGATGTGCTCAGCAAAGTATTCGCGCAGATGCGTGCGCTGCGCTGGCGTGAGATCGGCGATAACGAGGCGGCGGATGCCCTTTTCATGCAGCAGCGGCATGAGATGCTGGTTGAGGATGTCGTACTGCCGCGCCACGAAGGCGGCAGCGTGCTGGTGAATCTGCTCCCACTGCTGCGTGGGCGTGAGTCCGGCGCTGTCGCGCGCGCGCAGGCCCTGCTCGCGCAAAAGCTGGAGGCCGCCGACACGCACCATGAAAAACTCATCAAGATTCGAGGCGGTGATGGCCAGGAACTTCACACGCTCCAGCACGGGCAGATCGGCACGCGCGGCCTCGTCGAGCACGCGGGAGTTGAAGGCCAGCCAGCTCAGCTCGCGGTTGATGAAATGCTCCTCGGTCAGGCGCAGCTTCGGCGGCGTGGGAAGGGCTTCAGAATGGGGTATTTTCACTTTCAAAGACATTGGCGCATGATGCGAGGGCCAGCGCAGGCCGCAAGTGACGTTCGCCCTATGGCATGGTGTTACGAACTGGCCCAGCCCAGGGGCTGGACCACGTGCTGGTGCTCGACAATGCCTCCTGGCACAAAGACAAAACACTGTGCTGACATCCCTTGGGGCCGTTGTTCCGACCGCCTTCAGCCCGGACTTCAATCCCATTGATGAGTTCTGCTATTCGCTATAACAGAACGTTTGCGTTGGTTGACGGTTGTTGGCTGTGGTTGACGATAGTTGTTCCAATCCCGCTTCCAAACCCGCCGTTTCGTCATTCCCACCATGTCCCCTGCTTCCAAATCCTTCCTCCTCGACCTGCTCTCCACGCCGAGCCCCACCGGCTTTGAAGCACGCGGCCAGCGCAAGTGGGCGGCTTGCACGCGCAAGTTCGCCGACCGGGTGGAAAGCGATGCCTATGGCAACGCCTGGGCCACGCTGGATGGTGGCACGCATGGACGGCGAATCATGTTCGAGGCCCATGCCGACGAAATCGGCTACATGATCCGGCACATCTCGCCGAGCGGCTTCATTTACGTTGATCGCATCGGCGGCAGCGATGTCGCCACCGCGCGCGGACGCCGCGTGGACATCTTTGGCGACAAGGGCACCGTGCGCGGTGTCATCGGCAACATCGCCATGCACATCCGCGACCGTGAGGATGAGAAAGTACCAAAAGCGCATGAACTCGTCATCGACATCGGCGCTTCGAGCGACAAGGAAGTTGCCAAGGCTGGCATCCGTGTCGGGCATCCTGCTGTTTATGCCGACGGCGTCGAGGAACTCGGCACGGACAAGCTCTGCGGCCGCGCCTTGGACAACCGCATCGGCGGCTTCATCATCGCCGAGGTCATGGCACGGCTCAGCAAGCGCAAAACACGCCTGCCATCGACGGTTTACGCCGTGAACGCGGTGCAGGAGGAGATCGGCGGCAACGGCGCGCGCATGATCGCCCACCGCCTCATGCCGGATGTCGCCATCGTGCTCGATGTCACGCACGCCACCGACACGCCGCAGGTCGATCAAAAACTGCACGGCACCGTGCTCCTCGGCGGCGGTCCTACGCTCACCCACGGTGCCGCCAACCACGTCGAGGTCGTCCAACGCCTCATCGAAGTCGCCGACAAAGCCGGGATCCCCGTGCAGCACGAAGCCACCTCCCGCACCACCGGCACGGACACCAACGTCATCTTCACCCAGCAAAGCGGCATCTCCAGCGCCCTCGTCTCCCTGCCCTTGCGCTACATGCACAGCGTCGTCGAAATGGCCCACCTCGAAGATGTCGAGCACACCATCCAGCTCCTCACCGCCTTTGCCGAAAGCGTGAAGGCCAAGGATGAGTTCCGGGTAAAGGTGTGAAACGGGTCAACGAAACAGCTCCATGAATCCGGTCTTCGGATCAGCGGCAAAAGCCTGGATGTCAGCCGCATGAGAACGAAGAATTCCTTCAATGACACGAGTCGGCTGATTGCCACAAGGTAGCCATATCACCTTGGGCGGATGACACCGCAGAAGACTGAGATTCACAAAATCCACGTCCTGCGTGACCAAATTAAGTTGTTACGAATCGCGTGCTGCCACAACACCGAATCCTCGGCGCGGTCCAGGCCGATCAAGCGCGCCTGTTCTGAATCTGGAAACACATCCGACAGACAACCGCACAGCTTATGGCTCAGATTCTGATCCAGCAGAAGTTTCATGCTGCCAGCATCGAGAGAGAGCCGCTTTCCTTGTCCGCCGCAAAGGCCAGGCAGGCGCGAATGTCCTCCTCGGTGATCTCAGGATAATCATCTTTGATGTCATCCACGCTCATCCCGGCCGCCAACCAGCCTAGAACATCTCCAACAGAGATCCGCATGCCACGCACACAGGGTCGGCCGCCACGCTTGCCCGGTTCCATAGTGATGATCTGGCTGTAATTCATGCTTATAAAATAACACACCGATCTAGAACGGCATAGCCCCGATTCATTCACAAAAAACCGCCTCCGACGGCGTGAGCCGAGGGAGGCGGTGTGATTTGAGGCTGAAGGCAGCTTACGCGGCGTCTTCTTCCACGGCGGCAGGGAGCTGCGGGCGCTCGGTCTCGTGGAGGTCGAAGTTGCGGTTGCTGATGAAGCCGGTGCCGGCCGGGATGAGGTGGCCCATGATGACGTTTTCCTTGAAGCCGCGCAGCAAGTCAGACTTGGCGAGGGTGGCGGCCTCGGTGAGCACACGGGTGGTGTCCTGGAAGGAGGCGGCAGAGATGAAGGACTCGGTCTCGATGGAGGCCTTGGTGATGCCGAGGAGGACTGGTTCAGCTTCCGCAGGCTTGCCGCCTTCTTCGCTGACACGGTTGTTTTCCTTCTCGAACTCGCCGCGGTCGATCTGGTCGCCCCAGAGGAACTCGGTGTCGCCCGGATCGGTGATCTTCACCTTGCGGAGCATCTGGCGGATGATGATCTCAACGTGCTTGTCGTTGATTTCCACGCCCTGGGCACGGTACACTTCCTGCACTTCGTTGACGAGATGCTCGCGAAGGGCCTGCGGGCCGAGAATTTCGAGGAGATCGTGCGGAACGACCGGGCCGTCGGTGATCTGGTCGCCCTTGCCGACGTGGTCGCCGTTGAACAGCAAGATGTGCTTGCTGCGGGGGATGAGATGCTCTTCCTGCTGGCCGGTCTTCTGATCGGTGACGATGACCTTGCGCTTGCCACGGACCAGGCCGCCGATTTCGACGGTGCCGTCGATGCGGGCGATTTCGCAGGCGTCTTTCGGCTTGCGGGCTTCGAAGAGTTCAGCCACACGAGGCAGACCGCCGGTGATGTCCTTGGTCTTGGAGGCCTTACGCGGTGTCTTGGCGATGGTGGTACCGGCCTCGACCTTCTCGTTGTTCTTCACGCTCAAGTGAGCGCCGGCGGGAATGGTGTAGCTGGCCAGCACCTCGTGCGTCTTCGGATTCACGACGACGACCTGGGGATGAAGGTCTTCCTTGTGCTCGATGACGACGGTTTCCTCGTTGCCGGTGGACTCGTTTTTCTCCTTGGTGATGGTGATGCCGGAGATCATGTCGCGGAACTCCAGCTTACCGGCCTTCTCGGTGATGATCGGCACGTTGTAGGGATCCCAGGTGACGATCTGCTGGCCTTTCTTGACCTTGCCACCGTCCTCGACGGAAATGACGGAGCCGACGACGAGCTTGTGGCTCTCGAGCTCACGACCGTCGTCGTCATGGATGGTGAGGACGCCGTTCTTGGTGAGGGCGATCCAGGTGCCTTCGATGGTGGTCACCGCGCGCATGTCGGTGTACTTGATGGTACCGGCGTGCTTGGTGTTGATGAAGGGCTGCTTGAAGCTGCTCATGGCCGCGCCACCGACGTGGAACGTACGCATGGTGAGCTGCGTTCCGGGCTCGCCGATGGACTGGGCGGCGACGATGCCGACCGCCTCGCCGATCTTCGCCATGCGATGCGTGGCGAGGTGGAGGCCGTAGCACTTCGCGCAGCAGCCACGCTTGCTTTCGCAGGTGAGGACGGAGCGGATCTTGAGCTTCTCGACGCCGATCTTCGCAAGGTGGGCGGCCTCCTTCTCGGTGGCGAGCTGGCCAGCCTTGATGATGACGCTCTTGTCCACGGGGTCGTGGATGGTCTCGCAGCTCGTGCGGCCGTAGATGCGGGTCTTGAGATCGACGATCTCCTCATCACCCTGGTAGATGGAGGCGAGGGTGATGCCGTTGACGGTGCCGCAGTCTTCCTCGGTGACGATGACGTCCTGGGACACATCGACCAGCTTGCGGGTCATGTAGCCGGAGTCAGCGGTCTTGAGGGCGGTGTCAGCCAAGCCTTTGCGAGCACCGTGGGTGGAAATGAAGTACTCGGACACGCTCAGACCTTCACGGAAGTTTGAGGTGATCGGAAGCTCGATGATCTCACCGGAGGGCTTGGCCATGAGGCCGCGCATGCCGGCGAGCTGCTTGATCTGCGTACGATTGCCTCGGGCACCCGAGTTCACCATGACGTAGAGCGGGTTGTGATGCTTCTTGCCCTCGTTGTATTCCAGGGTGCGGAAAAGCTCGTCGGCGACGATTTCACCGACCTGGGTCCAGATGTCGATGATCTTCTGATAGCGCTCACCGTGCGTGATGATACCACGACGATACTGCTTCTCGATTTCCTCGATCTGCTTGTAAGCATTTTCAAGACCAGCGGCCTTGGCCGTTGGAATGACCATGTCGGTGATACCGATGGAACAACCAGAGCGAGTGGCTTCACGGAAGCCGAGTTGCTTGAGGCGGTCGAGGGCATTGACCGTTTCTTTCTGGCCCACGGTCTGGAAGCAGCGCCAGATGATGTCGGAAATCTGCTTCTTGCCGATGGTGGTGTTGATGAAACCCAGGCCTTCAGGCCAGATTTCATTGAAGCACACACGACCGGCGGTGGTTTCGATGGTGGTCTTCGTCGGATCGCCGTAAGGGCGCTTAGGCAGACCATAATCGGGATTGAGGAAGCGGATCTTGTCATTCACGGACAGACCGCCTTCGGCCATAGCGAACTCGACCTCGGAGGCTTCGCTGAAGATCGGCAGACGCTCAGGAATGTCGCTCTTCTTGGCCTTCGGATCATGGCTGGGGAACTCACGCAGGTAGGTGAGGAAGTAGCAGCCGAGAGGAATATCCTGGGAAGGATTCATCACGGGTTTGCCGCTGGCAGGGCTGAACAGGTTGTTCGGCGCAAGCATAAGCAGGCGAGCTTCCATTTGAGCCTCGATGGACAGCGGAACGTGAACGGCCATTTGGTCACCGTCGAAGTCGGCGTTGTAAGCCGTACAAACGAGGGGATGCACGCGGATGGCATCGCCTTCGATGAGTTTAGGCTCGAATGCCTGAATGGAGAGGCGGTGAAGCGTCGGAGCGCGGTTCAGGAGAACTGGGTGCCCCTTGGTGACTTCATCAAGAATGTCCCACACTTCAGGTGTGCGACGCTCGATCATCTTCTTGGCGCTACGGACGGTATGGACGAGGCCCATCTCCTTCAAGCGACGAATGATGAACGGCTCGAAAAGCACGAGCGCCATCTTCTTGGGAAGACCGCACTGGTTCAGATTAAGGTCAGGGCCAATGACGATGACGGAACGACCGGAGTAATCCACGCGCTTGCCGAGCAGGTTCTGACGGAAGCGACCAGACTTGCCCTTGAGCATGTCGGACATGGACTTGAGCGGACGATTGCCCGCGCCGGTGACCGGGCGGCCATGACGACCGTTGTCGAAGAGCGCATCGACGGCTTCCTGCAGCATGCGCTTTTCGTTGCGGATGATGACATCCGGCGTGCGGAGCTGGAGGAGGTTCTTGAGACGGTTGTTGCGGTTGATGACGCGACGATAGAGGTCGTTCAAGTCGGAGGTGGCGAAACGGCCGCCTTCGAGAGGAACGAGCGGGCGAAGATCCGGCGGGATGACCGGCAGCACTTCGAGAATCATCCACTCAGGACGGCTGTGGCTCTCGGCAAAGCCTGCGCAGAGCTTGAGACGCTTGGCGAGCTTTTTGCGGATCTGCTTGGAGCGCGTCTTGGTCATCGCCTCCTCGAGTTCCTTGGTCACGTCGGCCAGATTGAGCTGAGCGAAGATGTCGCGGATGGCCTGGGCGCCCATGCCGACCTTGAAGGCGTCGGCACCGTACTGTTCCTCGGCCTCACGCAGATCGACTTCGGTGAGAAGCTGGCCGCGCTGAAGCGGAGTGCCGCCTGGATCGACGACCATGTAGTCTTCGTAATAAATCACGCGCTCCAACGAACGGGCGGTCATGTCGAGCATGAGGCCGATGCGCGAAGGCATGCATTTGTAGAACCATATGTGCGTCACCGGCACGGCGAGCTCGATGTGGCCCATGCGCTCACGGCGCACGCGGGAGAGCGTCACCTCGACGCCGCAGCGGTCGCAGACCACGCCCTTGTGCTTGATGCGCTTGTACTTGCCGCAGGCGCACTCCCAGTCACGGGTGGGTCCGAAGATACGCTCGCAGAACAAGCCGCCTTTTTCAGGCTTGAACGTGCGGTAGTTGATGGTTTCAGGATTTTTCACCTCGCCGGAGGACCAGGAACGGACCCGGTCAGCCGAGGCGATGCAGATCGACACATAGTCGAACTCCTCGCCGTGGTTTTGTTCCCCGAAGATTTCTTTCAAGCTCGCGTCAGCATTCATAATGTGTGGAGGATGCGTTGTGTGTTGTTGCTCTGTGTTGCTGGGGAGGACTGATCAAGCACCTGCTGCGGTGGTGAAGCTGTCGAGGGCATCCGCATCAGCGTTCGCGCTGGAACGCTTGTGAACTTTGACGTCGAGACCGAGGGACTGCATTTCCTTGATGAGAACGTTGAACGATTCCGGCGTGCCGGCCTCAAGGGCGTGGTCACCCTTGACGATCTGCTCGTAAATGCGCGTGCGTCCTTGCACGTCATCGGATTTGACAGTGAGAAGCTCCTGCAGCGTGAAGGCCGCGCCATAGGCTTCGAGCGCCCACACTTCCATTTCGCCGAAGCGCTGGCCGCCATACTGGGCCTTGCCACCCAGCGGCTGCTGTGTGACGAGCGAGTAAGGTCCGACAGCACGGGCGTGAATCTTGTCAGCGACAAGGTGGTTCAGCTTCAGCATGTAGATGTAGCCGACGACGACGTCGAGATTGAACGAGTCGCCGGTGCGACCGTCATAGAGCTTCGATTTGCCGTTGAGGCCCATCCATTCGAAACCTGGCACCTTTTTGGCGTCCTTGATGAAGTCCATGATTTTGGACTCATGGATACCATCGAAGACCGGGGTGGCGATCTTCAGGCCGAGCGCCTTGGCAGCGATACCAAGGTGCGTCTCAAGCACCTGGCCCACGTTCATGCGTGAAGGCACGCCGAGGGGGTTGAGGCAGATGTCCACCGGTGTGCCGTTCTCAAGGAAGGGCATGTCCTCTTCAGGAACGATGGTGGCGACGACGCCCTTGTTGCCGTGACGACCGGCCATCTTGTCACCGACGGAGAGCTTGCGCTTGGAGGCGACAAACACGCGGACCTGTTTCACCACGCCCGTGTCGGCGGTTTCCTCGCTGCTCTCGATCTTGTCGAGGTTGCGCTCACGCTCCATGTCTGCATCACTGAACTTCTGCTCGAAGGTCTGGATGATGTCGAAGATCTTGTTGCGGATGGGGCTCGGGTCGATCTCGATGGTGTCGTAGCTTTCAGCCACATGACGGAGCATCGTTTTGGTGATCTTCTTGTTCGCGCCGACGAGCGGTTCGCCGGTCTGGCCGTTGACGATGTCGAGCGGGATTTTCTCGTTGAGGAGGATGTCGGACAGGCGCTCGGTGAGCTGCTCGGTGAGGTCTTCCTTCTTCTTGCGGTAGTCCTCTTCGATCTGCTTGATCTGACGCTTGTACTCGGACGGGGAGAGCTTTTCCTTGTCGGAATCAGCTCCAGCGCCGCGCTGGGCGACGCGCACATCCATCACGATGCCGGCGCAGCCAGAAGGCACACGCAGGGAGGTGTCCTTCACGTCAGCGGCTTTCTCACCGAAGATGGCACGGAGCAGGCGCTCTTCAGGAGCGAGTTCCGTCTCAGACTTCGGCGTGATCTTGCCGACGAGGATGTCGCCAGGCTTCACTTCAGCGCCGATGCGCACGACACCCTGGGCGTCGAGGTTCTTCAGCGCCTCATCACCCACGTTCGGGATGTCACGCGTGATTTCTTCAGGCCCGAGCTTCGTGTCACGAGCGATGACTTCAAAGTCCTCGATGTGGATGGAGGTGTAGATGTCCTCCTTTACGATGCGGCGACTGATGACGATGGCGTCTTCGAAGTTGTAGCCGTTCCATGGCATGAACGCGACGAGCATGTTCTTGCCAAGGGCCAGCTCGCCCTGGTCGGTGCAAGGACCGTCGGCGATAACATCACCCTTCTTGATTTTCTGGCCGCGCTTCACGAGCGGCTTCTGGTTGATGCAGGTGCCGGCATTGCTGCGGCCAAACTTGCGCAACGGATAGACGTAGATGCCCTTGTCCTCGTCGGTCTCCACCGACTTGATCGGGTTTTCGAGGAATTTTTCGTCCTTGATGGGCAGATCACCGTCCTTGGTGACAATGATCACGTCCGCCGTAGCGGCGGCGACGGTGCCAGGACCGTCCGAGACGATCACAGCGCGCGAATCACGCGCCGTCTTGCCTTCCATGCCGGTGCCGACGAGCGGCGACTCAGCTTCGAGCAATGGCACGCCCTGACGCTGCATGTTCGAACCCATGAGGGCGCGGTTGGCATCATCATGCTCTAGGAACGGAATCAACGCGGCGGCAACGGAGACGAGCTGCTTGGGCGACACGTCCATGAGCGTGGCCTTGGCCGGCTCGACTTCCATGAAGTCACCGCGATAACGCACGGTGATCTTGGCGCCCTTGAAGCGGCCTTTTTCATCGATCGGGTTGTTGGCCTGGGCGATGTAGTGGTTCTCTTCCTGGTCGGCGGTGAGATACTCGATCTTTTCCGTCACATGGGCGTCCTTGCACGGACGATACGGCGTCTCGATGAAGCCGAACTCGTTGATGCGGGCGTAGGAGCCGAGGGAGTTAATCAGACCGATGTTCGGACCTTCAGGAGTCTCGATCGGGCAGATACGGCCGTAGTGGGACGGATGAACGTCACGCACTTCAAAGCCGGCACGGTCACGATTCAGACCGCCAGGTCCGAGAGCGGACAGACGACGCTTGTGGGTCAGTTCGGCCAGAGGATTGATCTGGTCCATGAACTGGCTGAGCTGGCTGCGGCCGAAGAAGTCACGCACGACGGCGGAGAGCGCCTTCGGATTGACAAGCTTGGCGGGAGTCATGGTGTCCATGTTCACGTCAAACAGGGTCATGCGCTCCTTGACCAGACGCTCCGTGCGGGAAAGACCCACGCGGCACTGGTTGGCGAGAAGCTCGCCCACGGCGCGCACACGGCGGCTGCCAAGATGATCAATATCATCGAGCAGGCCTTCACCTCCGCGGAGGCGGAAGAGATAATGCAGCGCGGAAACGACGTCCTCGGCGGTGAGGATGCGCATTTCAGTGTCAATCTTCAGCGAAAGCTTCTGATTGATCTTATAGCGACCGACACGGGTGAGGTCATAGCGCTTCGGATCGAAGAACAGACGCTTAACGAGAGCACGCGCGTTTGGCGTGGTGGGAGGATCACCAGGGCGCAGACGGCGGTAGATTTCCTTGAGAGCCTCGTCCTCGTCACGCGCGGTATCTTTGCGCAGGGAGGTGATGAGCAGGTCGTCTGGGGAGGCGGTGACGACTTTGGCGGTCTTGTGACCGAGCTGGATGAGCTGGCGCACGACACCCTGGGTCAGCGGCTCATAAGCACGCGCGACGATCAGTTCGCCATCAAGGATGTCCTTGAAGAGGATCTTGGTAGCAAGGTCCTCCTCGGAGATGCCCTCCTTGAGCTTCAAGTCCTGGATTTCGTAGAAGAGCTTGAGGATGTCTTCATCGTTCGGATAGCCGATCACGCGCAGGAGCGTGGTGGCGAGGAATTTGCGACGACGACGGCGGCGGTCGAGATAGACGTAAAGGAGATCGTTCGTGTCGAACTGCACTTCCAGCCAGGTACCGCGGTCAGGAATGATGCGGAAACCGTGCAGCCAGCGTCCATTGAGATGCTGCGTGGTTTCAAAGCAGATACCAGGGGAACGATGAAGCTGGGAAACGACGACACGCTCAGCGCCATTGATGACGAAAGTGCCGCGCACGGTCATGAGCGGGATTTCGCCCATGTATACACGCTCTTGCTTGGCTCCGGCCTCGTCCTTTAGCTCATAGGTGACGTAAAGCGGAGCGCTGTAGGTTTCAGCCTCGCGGATGGCCTCAAGGGAGGAGAGCTTGGGATCACCAATTTCGTACATAACGAAATCGAGCGTCATCTTCTCATCATAGCTGGTGATGGGGAAAACTTCGCGAAACACGGCCTGCAGGCCGAGGTCCTTGCGCTTCGAGGGCAGGATGTTCTTCTGGAGAAATTCCTCGTAGGAGCGGAGCTGGATCTCGATGAGATTTGGCGGCTCGGCGACTTCGTGGATTTTGCCAAAGTTGGTGCGCTGGGACATAAGGCAGAGAGGAGGCGGTTAGGGGGCGGTGGCGGTTGGCACAAGCTGCGGAGCCGGGGGGACTCCGCATTTGCGGTCAAAGCGGCGGATATACGGCGGAAAGCCGTGCATCAGCCGCATTGAACGCGAAAACGAAGCAGCCAGAGACCGGGCGAACGCCCAGGCTCAGGCCATGAAAACTGTCTGAAGCAGACCTCTCACCGCGAGCAAACCCGGAACCGAGGCCACTGCCACGGAGGTTCTGGGGTTCACGGACGGATGCGGGCATGCGATGGATCGAAACTGACGGGGGATTGTGAAACACTAGCTTTGGCGGACTCCAGACCGCGTGGCGATGCTTTGAAACGCAACCGCCACGCGGCAAAGAGCAGGAGTAACTGGAGAGATTACTTGATCGTGACTTTGGCGCCGGCGGCTTCCATCTTCTTCTTGATTTCTTCCGCTTCTTCCTTCTTGACGCCTTCCTTGAGGGTCTGCGGAGCGCTCTCGACGAGCTTCTTCGCTTCAGCAAGGCCAAGGCCGGGGACCACGCCGCGGACTTCCTTGATGACGCCAATCTTATTGGCACCGGCCTCAGTCAGGATGACATCGAACTCGGTCTTCTCTTCCACAGGAGCAGCAGCAGCGGCACCGCCAGCGGCGGCGGCGGCCACAGGAGCGGCGGCGCTCACGCCCCACTTGGTTTCGAGGGATTTCACGAGTTCAGCGACTTCCATCACGGTCAAGCCACTCAGTTCTTCAACGATTTTATTCAGGTCAGCCATATTAGTTTGTCGGTGTCGCCGCTTGCCGAAGCATCGGAGGGTTTAAGAGCGAAAGCTTTCGCTCCGGCGAGGAACCATTGGGTGTTTGTCTATTCAGGCCGTTTGACGGGCCATCTGGTCAAATTTGGGTTGGATTAGGCAGCGGCGGGTTCAGCCGCAGCTTCAGCGGGTGCGGCTTCTACTTCGGCGGCTGGCGGGGCTTCGGCTTCCGCCGGAGCGCCGTCCAAATCAGCCTTGGCCTTGAGCACGCGGGCGAGGGCCGAGGCCGGAGCCTGGAGCACGCCGAGGAGCTGCGAGAGGAGCACCTCGCGGGAAGGCAGGTCGGCCAGCGTCTTGATGGTCGCGGCATCCAGCAGGCTACCTTCAAGCACGCCGACTTTCATCACCGGCTTTTCAAACTCGGCGGTGAAATTCTTCAGAATCTTCGCCGTGGCGCAGATGTCCTTCACACCCGTCACATAGGCGCTCTGGCCGGTGAGATGGGCGCCCAGTTCGCCTGGGTAGCCGGCCTTTTCAGCGGCCTTCTTCACCAGATTGTTTTTGAAGACGTGGATCTCAGCGCCCACGCCGGTGAGGCGCTTGCGGAGTTCGGCGAACTTATCGACTTTGAGGCCGGTGTAATCGACCACCAGAAGGAAGGGGGAGGCATTGACCCGGCGCAGCAGGTCATCAATGAGCAATGTCTTTTCAGCTTTCATGTGTCAGTGCTGCGAGGATTAAAGTTTGATGTATTTCGACACGTCGATGCGAAGCGCAGGCGACATGGTGGCGGCGAGGGTCATAGTCTCGACATAACGACCGCGGGCGGAGGCAGGCTTGGCTCGCACCACCGCTTCGATGAGCGAGGTGGCGTTTTCAGCGAGCTGGGCCACTTCGAAAGAGGCTTTGCCGACGGAGGAGGCGATGTTGCCGTTCTTATCGAGCTTGAAGTCAGCGCGACCAGCCTTGACTGCCTTCACGGCGGCGGCGGTGTCGTCAGTAACGGTGCCGGTTCGCGGATTGGGCATCAAACCACGAGGGCCGAGCTGTTTACCGAGCTTGCGAACTTCATTCATCGCGGCCGGAGTGGCGATGGCGACGTCGAAATCCGTGAAGCCTTCCTTCACCTTGGCGATGAGGTCTTCGTTGCCGACGATGTCAGCTCCGGCGGCCTTGGCGGCGTCAGCGGCGGCCCCTTGGGCGAACACGGCGACACGGACGGTCTTGCCAGAACCATGAGGCAGCGGGCAGGTGCCGCGAACCATCTGGTCGCTCTTCTTCGGATCGACACCCATGCGGAACGACAGGGTGACGGTCTGGTTGAACTTGGTGCCTGGGAGTTTGCGCAGGAGCTCAGCGGCTTCTTCAAGCGTGAACACTTTTCCTGCCGGAACCATCTCGGCGGCTTTCTTGTAACGTTTGCTTCTCTTTTGCATGGTGGGTGTGCAGTGGTGACGAACGACGGGGTTCTCCTGCTGGGGTTGATGTTATTCGGCGATTTCGATGCCCATCTGGCGCGCGGTGCCTGCCATGATGCGGGAGGCGCGTTCGAGGTCGGTGGTGTTAAGGTCGGCCAGTTTCATCTTGGTGGCTTCGAGAAGCTGGGCCTTGGTGATCTTGGCGACTTTCTTCTTGTTCGCCTCGCCAGAGCCGGAGGCGATGTTCGCCACCTTCTTGAGGAGGTTGGAAGCAGGCGGCTGCTTGGTGATGAAGGTGAAGCTCTTATCCTTGTAAACCGTGATGACGGTGGGCAGCACATCACCACCGGCTTTCGCGGTGGCGGCGTTGAACTCCTTGCAGAACGCCATGATGTTCACCCCGGCCTGGCCCAGAGCAGGGCCGATGGGCGGTGCGGGGTTGGCGGCGCCAGCCTTGATCTGGAGCTTGATTTGTTTGATGATTTCCTTGGCCATGTTGTGTGTGTTCCTTGCTTGAGATGAAGATCAGTGAGTCTGGCGGCTCTAGGCTTTTTCCACCTGCCAGTATTCGAGATCGACCGGAGTGGAGCGGCCGAAAATGTTGACGGAGACGCGCAGCACGCCGCGTTCGGGGTCGATTTCCTCCACGGTGCCGGTCTGACTTTCGAACGGACCGTCAGCGACGCGCACTGTGTCGCCCAGATTGAAGGCGATTTTTGGCACTGCGCCCTCGTCCTTGTCACGGACCTGGGAAAGCATGGCCTCGACCTCTTTAGCGCGCATGGCGATGGGATGATCCTTGGCACCGGCAAAGTTCAGGACACCGTCGGTTTCCTTGACAAAGTACCAGGTCTTGTCCACGAGGCGGTTGTGCTCGTCGAGAAGGTAACAGTTGGCGATGACGTAGCCGGGGAAGAACTTGCGATTGCTCTCGGAGCGCTTGCCTTTTTTGACCTCGGCCACGCGCTCCATCGGCACGAGCACTTGGAAGACATAATCCCCCATCTCCTCTTTCTCAATGCGGCGGAGCATGCTGTCACGGACCTTCTGTTCAAGGCCGGAACGAACATGGATAACAAACCACTGGTCGCGGGCTGCGGGGATGGCTGCCATAGGAGGTCGGGTGAAAAAGGGGTTGGGGAAACTGAAAATTACATGCCAATCTTCTGAGCGGCCTCAAAGGCCCACTTGAAGCTGACATCGAAAGCGGCCACAAAGGCTCCGAGCAGGATCATCGCGATGAAGACCACCACGGTGGATTCATTCAGTTCGCGGTATTTGGCGAAGCCCTTTTCTTTCGGATCCCAGGGCCAGGTGGCCTTCTTGAGTTCCAGGGCGACTTCGCTGATGTATTTGCGGATGCGGCTCATGTGAAGCGTTTCAACTTTCTGCGGAGATGATTCCCGGGGTTTTTCGCTTGGCAGGCCAGGAGGGACTCGAACCCACAACCAACGGTTTTGGAGACCGCTACTCTACCAATTGAGCTACTGACCTGTATTGAGCGAAAACGCTTCCCGGAATGAATAACGGATGAGTGACAGTTTGCAAGCTCGCGGCCCCGCTTCGTCCCGGGTGGGAGACGAAACCACCGCCGGGCCTGTGCGCCAGACCCGGCGGGGTTCGAGACAAACGAACTGCGCGGACTTTAGTCGAGGATGGTGGCGACACGGCCAGCACCGACGGTCTTACCACCCTCGCGGATGGCGAAGCGGATGGTCTTTTCCATGGCGATCGGGGTGATCAGCTCGACTTCGATCGAGACGTTGTCACCAGGCATCACCATTTCGACACCTTCAGGAAGCTTCACGCTGCCGGTCACGTCCGTGGTGCGGAAGTAGAACTGCGGGCGGTAATTGTTGAAGAACGGCGTGTGACGGCCGCCTTCATCCTTGGAAAGGACGTACACTTCAGCAGTGAACTTCTTGTGAGGAGTCACGGAGCCGGGCTTGGCGATGACCTGACCGCGCTCGATGTCGGTCTTCTTGGTGCCACGCAGGAGGAGGCCCACGTTGTCGCCCGCACGACCTTCGTCGAGCAGCTTGCGGAACATTTCGATGTCGGTGACGGTGGTCTTGACGGTCGGACGGATGCCGACGATCTCTACTTCGGACATCTTCTTGACGATGCCACGCTCGACACGGCCGGTGCAGACGGTACCGCGACCTTCAATGGCGAACACGTCTTCCACAGGCATGAGGAAGTCCTTGTCGATCGGACGCTCTGGCAGCGGGATGTAGCTGTCCACGGCATCCATGAGCTTCAGAATGTTGGCCTCGTGCTCGGCGTCACCTTCGAGCGCCTTGAGGGCGGAGCCCTTCACGATCGGGATGTCGTCACCCGGGAAGTCATACTTGGAAAGGAGATCGCGAATTTCCATCTCCACGAGGTCGAGGAGCTCAGGATCGTCCACCATGTCCACCTTGTTCATGAACACCACGAGGGCGGGCACGCCAACCTGACGGGCGAGCAGGATATGCTCACGGGTCTGGGGCATCGGACCGTCAGCGGCGGAAACAACGAGAATGCCACCGTCCATCTGGGCGGCGCCGGTGATCATGTTCTTCACATAGTCGGCGTGTCCGGGACAATCGACGTGCGCGTAGTGGCGCTTGTCGGTTTCATACTCCACATGAGCCGTGTTGATCGTGATGCCGCGCTCTTTTTCTTCAGGAGCCGCGTCGATTTGATCATATGCCTTCGCCTGGGCGAATCCCTTCTTGGAAAGGACGGTCGTGATGGCGGCGGTCAGGGTGGTTTTGCCGTGGTCAACGTGGCCAATCGTGCCGATGTTGACGTGCGGCTTGTTGCGTTGGAATGCTTCTTTAGCCATGGAGTAGGTTAGTTGAGGGGGTGCGCTTGGGACTGGTTCGTTTGTCGTGTTTCGAAGATCCCCACAGTTTGCCACTGGAGCTGTTAGAGGGACTTGAACCCTCGACCTCGTCCTTACCAAGGACGTGCTCTACCACTGAGCTATAACAGCGTAACCGGCGGCGGCCTCGTGAGAAACCTCCTCCTCTTTCGACAAGAAAACCGGGGAATGCAAATCTCACAGACTGGTGTCTGAAGACAGTACGCCCCGGCTTTTGGACCGAAAAAGTGCGCGATAGTAGGACGGTGGGGGGTTCTGTCAAAGATTATTCCCAATATTTGCGAAAGACTTGGTTTGAGCCAGACGGCCACCTCGCACACCCTGCACCCAAAACACACGATTTTGATCTTGGCTTAATTCAGGGCTGCTTTTAGCCTCACACCTGCCCAACCACCTATGAAAACATTCATCCTCTCCGTTTTCGCCCTCTTCACGGTCACCTCAGCCTCCCTGGCCAAGACTGGCTGGGATGACGATTATGAAAAATCCCTCACCAAGGCGAAGGAAGACCAAAAAATGGTTCTGCTCGACTTCACCGGCTCCGACTGGTGCGGCTACTGCATCAAGCTGGACGAGGAGGTCTTCTCCAAGCCCTCTTTCAAAAAGTTTGCCAAGGAAAACCTTGTGCTGGTCGAACTCGACTATCCACGAGGGAAAAACCTGCCGAAGAAAACCAAGGAACAAAACGACAGCCTGAAAAGCAAGTATGGCATCAGCGGCTATCCCACCATCATCCTGCTCGACAGCGATGGCAAAGAAGCCGCCCGCTGGATCGGCTACAAAGCCACGCTGCTGGATGAGTTGAAGGACAAGGTCAAGACCCCTGGCAAAGAGTCGGCGAAATAACTCTCCTTCCCCAGCCATGCGCCGCGTTCTGTCATGTTGCCTGGCCTGGGGAACACTTGCCCTTCCCTTGCCTGCGGTGGATGAGACGGAAACACTGCTCAAAAGCGTCGTCAAAAACATCCGTGCCGGCAATCAGGAGGCCCTCGCCCCGCTCAAAGATCTCCACGCCAGCAAACTGGCCGGAGACACCGTGCTCAGTCTCGTCAGCGATAAAAAAATCGGCTTCGGCATCAAGCTTCGCTTGGCCGAGATCGTCGCTTCATGGCAGGCAGGAGAAGGACGCAAAACGCTCGCCGACTGGCTGCTGAAACATCCCACCTGCGGAGATGACGAACTCCATTTTTTTGCCTCCATCGGCCTGCTCGAAGCACGCGCGTTCTTCTGGAACATCCTCAATCAAGTCAAGGGACCGTTCTCCGAGGTCAAAAAAGCCGAATCTGCGGCTCTTGCCGCGAAAGCGCTCGGCGCCTTCCGGGACAATCCCGAGATCGTCGTCACCCGCGTCGCCTCCATGCTCGATCCCGCCAACGCCCACGTCATTCGCGCCTGCGCCGCCGACGCGCTCGGCGGCATGCATCACGCGATGGCATTCAACGCGCTGCTTCCTCATTGGAATGACGAGGCCATCGGCCCGAACGTCCGCCGCTCGCTCTACCGCCTCACCGGCCAGGACTTCGGTGAGGACACAGCCAAATGGCAGGCTTGGTTCACGCAGCAAGGCGCCCGCATTCCCTGGCAGACTCATTCTTCCGCCGATTACGCCGATTATCTGAAGCTGCAAAAACTGCTCAAGCCGCTCAATGACGATCCCGCCATGAACATGGACTCGTTCTACGGCGTGCAGTTCCGCGCCAAGGCCGCCCTCTTCATCCTCGACGTCAGCGGCAGCATGACGATTGACGACCGCATCAACAAGCTCAAGGCGCAGATGGGCAACCTGCTCACCGCCATGCAGACCAAGTCCAGCAAACTGCGCTACGGCATCCTCACCTTCGGTGAGACCGTCGATTCCTGCTTCCCAGCCCGTGGCATCGAGCCCAATGACGAAAAAAACCACAAGCAGGCCGTGCGTTTCGTCGAGCGCATCCAGGCCGACGGCGGCACCCCCATGTGCGAGGCCCTCACCTACGCGCTGACGAAAATGCTGCCCTCAGGTGACATCGACGCCATCTACTTCCTCAGTGATGGCGAACCCAGCGACGGTACCCCCGAGCAGGTGCTCGACCTCGCCCGCATCATCCATCAAAAATTTCAAACCCGCATTCACACCATCAGCATCGGCGAAGAACCCGCCGCATCCCTCGACCAGCCCTCGCTGCTCCAGCAAATCGCCAATGCCTGCGGCGGCGTCTTCACCATCCCGCCGTGAATTCGCGCCTATAGACAAAAAAGTGGCCACTGGTGAGAGCGCGGCCGGAAGCCGGGATAAATCTGTCCAGAATGGCAGAACCCCTGTGAAAGTCTTGATTCGCGGCTAACACTCCAGAGTTCACTCATCACCTCACATGGAAATGCAGCTCACCTTTCTTGGAACCGGCACATCGGTCGGGATTCCGGTGATTGGCTGTGACTGCGCCGTGTGCCGCAGTTTGGACCCGCATGACAAGCGGCTGCGCTGCTCGGTTTACATTCGCACGCCGGAAACCGCCTGGGTGGTTGACACGGGGCCAGATTTCCGCGCACAATGCCTGCGTGAAAACATCCGGCAGATCGACGCGGCCCTCTTCACGCATCCGCACATGGACCACCTCACCGGATTCGATGAGCTGCGACGTTTCACCGTCGAGACAGATCATTTCATGCCCATCTACGCCACGCATGAATGCATCGCCGTGCTTGAGCGCATGTTCGATTACGCTTTCAACGGGGAAAATCGCTACCGCGGCTATCTCAAGCCGTTCCCCAAGCCGGTCCACGGCCCGTTTCATCTCGGCGAAACCACGATCACTCCCCTGCCCGTGCTGCATGGCAAGGTCAGAACCATCGGCTACCTGTTTTCACGCGGCGGCAAAAAACTCTGCGCCTACATCCCGGATTGCAAGACGCTGCAGCCGGAGGCTCTCGAAGCTCTGCGCGGGGTGGACACGCTCATCATCGACGCCCTGCGCCACACCCCGCACCCCACGCACATGAATTTCGAAGAGTCATTGGCCGTGCAGCGCGAAATCCAGCCGCGCCAGACCTGGTTCACGCACATCCAGTGCGAGATCATGCACGCGATCGAGGATCCCAAGCTGCCGCCCGGCGTGAACATCGCCTACGACGGCCTCAAACTTGAATGGTCATGAAAACCGGTGCCGCATGCCTTTCCCTTCTGCTGACGGCGCTCGGTCTCAGCTTGCATGCGCAGCAGGCACCGGCCGAGTGGGACGCCGCAGCCGAGACTGCGGTCGTTTTCAATCCTGACTTTCCCGGTTCCGCCGCGCTGGCGGAGTATTACGCGCAAAAACGCGGCATCCCCAAAGACCGCCTCATCGGCCTGCGCTGTCCGCAGGAGGATTCGATGTCGCGGACCGAATTTGACACGCTCCTGCGCAAACCTCTGCTCCAGACATTCAAAGGCAGGGGCTGGTGGATCGCCGAACCTCCCCTGCCGGAGCTGCCGCCCGCCGAGGACGGCGCCCGCGCTCCTGTGTCCCCCCAGCCCGCCCGTGTGCGTGTGCTCGTGCTGATGCGCGGCGTGCCTTTTCAAGTGCGCCGTGAGTTCCAGAAACCCAAACAATCCGAGGAGGACGAAGCGAGCGTGGATTCCGAGCTCACCGTGCTCGGCTTGAACCAGCCGCCGCTCAAAGGCGGCCTGCGCAATCCGTATTTCGACCAGCCCTCGCGCTTCCCACAATCGCAGCAGTCCAGCGGCATGCTGCTCATCGGCAGGCTCGACGGTCCTGATGATGAAACCGTGCGGCGGATGATTGATGACGCTCTTTTTGCCGAACAAAACGGGCTGCGCGGCCGTGCTTTGATCGACCTCGCTCAAAAAAACGGCGTGTATCAGGAAGGCGAGGACTGGCTGAAACGCAGCGCTGACATTTACAAACGCGCCGGCATTCCCGTGTTCATCGACCGCGCCGAGGCCGTGCTGCGCGAGGACTGGCCGCTGCCGGACACGATTCTGTATTTCGGCTGGTACACAGACCGCATCTCCGGGGCGGTCGCCTCACCGACGTTTCGATTCAAGCGCGGGGCCATCGCCTGCCACCTGCATTCCTTCAGCGCCAGTGTCCTCCGCTCATCAGGTCAGGCTTGGGCAGGCCCGCTGCTCGCCAAAGGGGCGGCAGTGACCTTTGGCAATGTGTTTGAGCCGTATCTCTCGCTCACCATCCACTTCGACGTGTTCAACAAGCGCCTGCTCGAAGGATTCACCGTGGCCGAGGCCGCATGGAACGCCACGCCCGCCCTCTCATGGATGAACGTCATGCTCGGCGATCCTCTCTATCGTCCTTACGGCAAAGGACTCGGCGCAAAGCTTGGTGAAGGCTCTGAGCGTGATTATGCCCTCTATCAAGGCATGGTGCAGCGCATGGCCGCCGAGAGTGACGCCCACGTCAAGACCGCGCTGTCCGACTACGCCGTGAAACGCCAGCGACCGCTTCTGCTGGAACTCACCGGACTCCTATCCGCGCTCCAGTCACGCCATCACGAGGCCATCGAGCTCCTCGAACACGCCGCGATCGTCGCCCGGGATGTCACCGAGATTCTGCGGCTGCGTCTGTACCGCGCCGAAATGCTCCGCCGCGCCGGAGAAGCCGACACCGCCCGCCGAATCTTGAGCGAACTACTCAAAGATGACGTCTTCAGGAATCAGCCCGCCCTTCCCGCCGCTGAATCCCTGCTCAGGGAGCTGGGTGGGTAAGCCGCCTCATTTCACGGCACCGGAGCCGTGAGCAGATATTTCCACACCGGCTCAAACTCACGCTGTGTGAGCGCCGCATTGTGAATTTTAAGCATCGCCATGTCCGGCAGCAGCTTGTTCGTCAGCAGCACCTGCGCACCACCGAACGGAGGCTGCGCGCCATCCACCACCGCTTTTTTCGAGTCATCGAAGCCCAGCAGCCGCAGGATTTCCCACTGCTGATTAGGCGTGCAGGCTCCTTGTTTGTCCTGCGCATGGTTGAAGGCGAAATAACGCAGCAGCGGTGTCTTCTGTGGTGGGCCGTAAAACTTCGCCGGACCTTGCAGTTTCACGCTGTAGTCCTTCGGCGATCCAAACATGATCACGCGTGCCACGAGGTGCTGTTTGGCGATCATCGCCGCATGCCCGCCGCCTTGCGACTGCCCGGAAACGACGATCTTCTGCCACAAAATCGTCTCGCCATCCAAATACTGGCCCCAGCCCTGCCTCGGGCGCTTCTTCGCGAGATGCTGGATAACTTTCGTCAGACGGTTGAAGACGGAATCCGTCACCGACACCTGCACATGCGGGGACAAATCCCTGCCGCTGAGGATTTCCAGGCGGAACCTTCCATACGACGTCGGGTCTTCATCATTTCGACAGGCCTGCTGCGCGGCAATGTCGCACGGATACATCAGCGAGATGACATGGTAGCCGCAGGCCGCCGCTGTCTGGCGGAAAGCGAGCGCACCGCTGCCGCTCTCCGCATTCGTGCCCGGCAAGAACAGCAGCAGCTCGCCGCGTGGGGCGGCCGTCGGCTCGATGCATGAATGCGGACCGTTGAACTGCTGGATGGCCGGGTCCGTGAGACTCGGCAGCACCGCCATGGGTTTGCCTGCGTTCGGCTGCTGCGCCCATGCGGCCTGCGTGATCAATGCCAGGGTGACAATGGCTGTTCGTGCCTTCATCCGGCCATTCCAGCAAGCGCCCGCCACCAAGTCAATGCCACCTGTTCAAAATGGCGAGTATCCTAAAATGGCAGTTCATGCTAAAAGCCAGGCGACATCACCCGTTTGATCGGAGCTGCCAAATCACACCACCACCATGAAGAACACCACGTTTGTATTGTTTTCCCTTTGCCTCGCGCTCTCCGTGCAGGCTGAAATCCGCACCTGGAAGGACGCCACCGGCACCCATGAGATCAAGGCCGAACTCGTCGGCGTCAAGGCGGGCAAAGTCACCCTGAAGCGCGAGAACGGCACCATCATCACCCTGCCCGTGGCCAGCCTTAGCAAAGAGGACCAGGCGCTGCTCGGCGGAGCCTCGGGTGGCGGCGCTGCCGCCGCAGGTGAGTGGCCGCAGTGGCGCGGCCCGAACCGCGATGACATCTCCACGGAGACCGGTCTGCTCAAAAAATGGCCTGACTCCGGACCGAAGCGCGCGTGGGTGAGCGAGGAAGCCGGCCTCGGCTATTCCGGCTTCGCCATCTCAGGCGGCAAGATTTACACGATGGGTCTGTTCGACGCCGAGGAGAAAGTGATCTGCCTCGACGCCTCCACCGGAAAAAAAGTCTGGGAATCTCCTGTGGGCGCGATCTACAAAAACGGCTGGGGCGACGGCCCGCGCACCACACCCACCGTCGTCAATGGCATGGTGTATGCCATCGGTGGCAATGGTGACGTTGTTTGCGTCAACGCGGAAACCGGCAAGCAGTCATGGACCGTGAGCCTCGTCAAAGATCTCGGCGGCAAGCTCCAGGGCTGGGGTTACACCGAATCCCCGCTGGTCGATGGCGGTCTCGTCATCGTCACCCCCGGCGGCGGCAAAGGAGCCATCGCCGCGCTCAGCGCGAAAACCGGCAAGGTGGAATGGCAGACTAGCGATGTCGCTGAAAACGCGCAGTATTCCTCCATCATCCCCATCGACCACGGCGGTGAGCGTCAGTATGTGCAGCTCCTGATGAACAGCATTGTCGGCGTTTCCACCAAGGGCAAAGTGCTCTGGAAGTCTGACTTCCCCGGCAAGACCGCCGTCATTCCGACTCCCATCTTCAAAGACGGCCAGGTGTACGTCGCGGCAGGTTATGGTGTCGGCTGCAAGTCGATCAAGCTCGACGGCAACACTGCCACCGATCTTTACTCAAACACCAACATGGTCAATCACCACGGCGGCGTGATCCTCATCGACGGTCTGCTGTACGGTCATTCGGACAAGGGCGGCTGGACCTGCCAGGACTTCAAAACCGGCGAGATCGTCTGGCAGGACAAAGGCATCGGCAAAGGCGCCGTCACCTCCGCTGACGGCATGCTTTACTGCCTGTCCGAAGACACCGGCACCGTGGCCCTGGTGGAAGTCTCAAAAAAAGGCTGGGAGCAGAAAAGCAGCTTCAAACTTGAGGCCACCTCCTCTCAGCGCAATCCCAAGGGCAAGATCTGGACGCATCCAGTCGTCGCCGGCGGCAAGCTCTACCTGCGCGACCAGGAGTTCATCTCCTGCTACGACGTGAAAAACTGATGATTCAGACTCTCAAGCGCTTCGGAGGCAGGGCCGCAGGGCTCTGCCTCTTTTTTGTGCTCACACAATGCGGGCCGCCGCCTCGCGGTGAGTGGAAGCTGCTTTCGGATGAGTTTGAATCATCCTGGCAGGCCGCAGGCATCAAGGAGGAAGGCCGGGTCACGATCAAGGCGGGTGAGATCACTCTGGATGCGGGACAGCCGATGACGGGAGCACGGTTTGAAGCCTGGCATCGCGTCAGGATGCCGCGCTCGCGCTACGCCATTGAGTACGAGGCCATGCGCGTGGAGGGAAACGACTTTTTCGGCAGCGTGACTTTTCCAGTCAACGATTCGCACGTCACGCTCGTCATCGGCGGCTGGGGCGGCACGCTGGTGGGCATCTCCAGCATCGACGACCTCGACGCCAGCGAGAACGCCACCACCGGCAACGCCTTCTTCAAAAACAACGCATGGCACAAGGTGCGCGTCGAGGTGCGGGATGATGACCTGCGGGCCTGGATCAACGATAAACTCTTCGTGAACGTGAGCACCAAGGGCCGTAAGCTCGGCCTACGGGCCGGTGACATCGAAAAATGCACCCCCTTCGGCTTTACCACCTATGCCACCTGGGCGCGTGTCCGAGGTGTCGTGGTGCGGCGTCTGTAGTCTTGCAGACGCGGAGCTTGACCTCCGAATGCCACCCGGTACCATCCACTCACATGGCAACCGAACATTTCCAACGAGGTCAGGTCATTTTTCGTGAGGGTGACAAGTCCCAAGAGGCCTATTTCATCGTCAACGGTCTGGTCGAGATCACGATCAACACCTCCCACGGCGTGCAGCCCCTCGCCAAGATCGGCGCGGGCGAGATATTTGGCGAGATGGGCATGATCATGGACCGCCCTCGCAGCGCCACTGCCACCGCGCTGGAAAACACCACTGCGGAGGTCATCAGCGAGGATGATTTCGAGCACCAAATCGTCCAGCGGCCTGACCGCCTCCACGTCTATCTCGCCACGTTGTTCGAACGCATCCGCAAGACCGACCTGCTACTCACCACGAGCACCAACGCCACCGTGCCTCTCCAAGTGAAGCCGAAGGCGGCTCCGGTGCCCAAGGAACCCGTCTTCCGTGTGAAACTGCGCTCCGAGGCCGATGGAACCGGCCTCAATCACGAGCCGGTCAGCAAAACCATCACGAAACTGCCCTTCCGCATCGGTCGCGCTTACTTTGACACCGCAGTCTCCTCCCTGGCCCGCAACGATCTTTCCATTGAGGAACAGCACCCCTACCAGCTTTCCCGCAACCACTGCGAGATCGACTTCGAGCAGGGCCGTTTCATCCTGCGTGACCGTGGCAGCAAGCTGGGCAGCTGGGTGAACGGAACGCATGTTTCCGTTGATGCCGGCTGTATTTCCAGCGCGTTGCAGACCGGTGAGAACAAGATCACCCTCGGCAACGCCGACAGCCCGCACCGCTTCACGCTCACCATTGAGGAACTGCAATAAGCCGCGTCCTTGCGTCCGTCGCATTCGCTGCTAGCATCGCCGCCCTCATGGCTCTCGCAAAAATCACCCAAGTGGCCGGTCGCGGCGTTTATGTGCCCGGCTCGGACATCGACACCGACCGCATCATCCCCGCACGCTTCATGAAGTGTGTCACCTTTGACGGCCTCGGCGAATTCGCCTTCTACGACGTGCGTTTCGACAAGGACGGCAAGCCCACCGGCCACCCGCTCGACGATCCGCGTTTCAAAGGCGCCAACATTCTGCTCTCCGGCACGAACTTCGGCTGCGGCAGCTCCCGCGAGCATGCGCCGCAGGCTCTGTATCGCTTCGGCATCCGGGCGGTGATCGCAGAAAGCTTTGCGGAGATCTTTTTCGGCAACTGCACCACGCTGGGCATCCCCTGCGTGTGCGCCAGCAGCGCGGACATCCAGGTGCTTGCCAAGGAGATCGAGCGCAACCCGCAGCTTGAGGTCACCATCGACGTCGCCGCTGGAAAGGTGTTCTTTGAGGACCAGGAGATCGCTGTCACCCTGCCCACGACGGCCCACGAGGCGCTCACCAGCGGCAAGTGGGACCCCATCGCCGAGCTTCTGGAGAACAAGGACGCCGTGCATGCGCGCATCACCGCGCTGGGCTTTGCCTGAGCCGGATGAAAACGGCCGAATGACGCAATCCGAATGACGAATGCGGACCTCTGATAACACCATCCGCATCTCGTCATCCGCCAAGCAGACCACCTCGGCGGACACGATCCATGTGATCGGCCATCGCAACCCCGACACGGACGCGATCTGCTCCGCCATCGGCTACGCGGCGTTTTTGCGTGATGTGCGTGGCATGAAGGCCGAGGCCGCGTGCTGTGGCGAGGTCAGCGTGCGCACGAACTGGGTGCTGCAGACCGCCGGCGTGTCCGCGCCGAAGCTGCTGCTCGATGTGCGCCCCACCGCCTCCACCATCTGCCGGCGGGATGTCTTCACCGCCAGTGCGCACCAGACCTTCCTCTCCGTTTACCGGATGATGATGGATCACAACTTCCGCAGCATCCCCATCGTCGATGAAGAGGGCCGGCTGCTCGGCCTTCCGGCGATCCAGGAACTGGCGCAGCTTTTCCTGCCGGCGCAGACGAATGAGAAAACCGTGGCCGCCAACCGCGAGGTGCGCACGAGCCTGCTCAACATCGTCAACGCGCTCGACGGCATCGTCGGTGGCACCGCGCCTGAGCTGGAGGCCATCCAGGATCTTGTGCTCGTCGTTGCCGCGTCCAGCATGGAGACGACACGCAAACGTGCGCAGCAGTTTCCAGCCAGCCGACTCGTGGTCGTCACAGGTGACCGTCCGGAGATTCACGAACTGGCCGTCGAGATGGGCGTGCGCTGCCTCATCATCACCGGCAAGTTCAAGGCCGCCGCCAGCATCCTCACGCAGGCGGCTGAGAAGGGTGTTGCCATCATTTATTCGCCGTATGACACGGCCAGCACCTCGCAGCTCCTGCGTTTCTCACGTCCCATCGGCGAGGCGCTGACACATGAATTTCTCTCCTTCGGCTCACGCACGCCGCTGCGGGAGATCGTCCCGGCGGCGCAGCATTCCAGCCAGCCGTTGTTTGCCGTCGTCGATGAGGAGACCCAGAAACTGCTCGGCGTCTTTTCCAAGTCCGACCTGCTCGACCCGCCGCGCATGAAGCTCGTGCTTGTGGATCACAACGAGTTCGCCCAGGCCGTGGCGGGCGCGGACGAGGCGGAGATCATCGAGGTCATCGACCACCACCGCCTCAGCGGCAATCTGCGCACCAAGGAGCCCATCCGCTTCATCAACGAACCTGTAGGCAGCACCTCCACCATCGTCGGCATCATGTACCGCATGCGTGATGCCGCGCCGGACAAGTCCACGGCCATCTGCCTCTGCGCCGGCATCATTTCCGACACGCTGCATCTCACCAGCCCCACCACGACGAGCACGGACAAAGAAATCCTCGAATGGCTGGCGGGCATCGGCGGCATCGACAGCGCCCAGTTTGTGAAGGACTTCTTCGCCGCTGGCTCCATGCTGCGCGAGCACACGCCGGACCGCGCCTTGGAGAGCGACCGCAAGGTCTTCGAGGAAAACGGCTGGCACATCAGCATCTCCCAGATCGAGGAACTCGGCCTGGATGAGTTCTGGAAGCGCGAGGCCGAGTTGCAGGGCGCGCTTCAGTCCCTGCTCACGAAACACAACCTGCATTTCGCCTGCCTCATGGTCACCGACATCACCCGTCATCACAGCGTGCTGCTGGTGGCCGGTGATCAGCGCGTCATCGACGCCATCGACTACCCGCAGGCCAAAGAACACGTCTATGATATGGCGGGGGTGGTGAGCCGTAAAAAGCAGCTCTTCCCTTACATGAGCCACGTCGTCACGAAGCTTGAGGCACCCTGATCCCGGCCGGGCTGGGAAAATCCTTTTGCAGCAGAGGGCGCGGCGCGGCATACTCCCACCCCGCTGCGCGTTTCCGCAACCCCTCGCGCACTTTTATCCCCCATGCCCACTTACGATTACGAATGCCAGACGTGTGGCCACCAGTTTGAGGCCAAACAGTCCATGAAAGACCCGCACCTCACCGACTGCCCGCAGCAGGACTGCGCCGGCCCGGTGAAGCGCAAGATCGGCGCGGGCGCCGGTTTCATCTTCAAAGGCACCGGCTTCTACATCACCGACTACCGCAGTGATTCCTACAAGGCGGCGAAGAAGAAGGATTCCGAAAGCGCGTCCGCATCGACGAGCACTGCGGCCTCTACCAGTAGCACGCCCAGCGCCCCGCCGCCCAAGACCGGCACTGCCGCCTGATCTGCCTCTCCACTTCTCCCACGCCTCACCGCTGTGATCCGTCCCCTGCTCAACATCCTGCGGCTGTTCGTGATCAGCGCACTCGCCGGGGCGGCTTGGGTCGCGCATCGCCCCGCCATCATGCCAACCGCTCCGTCGGCCAGCAACGCGAAGGCCGACGACATGCTCGACATGCTGCGCCAGACGGCCATCAAACGGGCGGCGATCATGGAAATCAGCGAGGCGGAGGTGAACCGCCATCTCGCCGCCACGCTCGCGGCCAGGATTGCCAATCCGCTGGGCGACTGGGCCGCGTTTGACGGCGCGCGCCTCGACTTGGAGCAAGGCAGCGCCCGCTTGTTTCTCGTCTGGAAGCTTAAGGGCCATGTCCGCACCGTCAGCGTCGATCTCGCCATCAGCCGGGACGAGGACAAGTTTCACATCGAGCTGCTGCGCGGCTCTTACGGCCATCTGGACATGCCGCGCGGCATGATGCGTCCGCTGTATCCCGTGTTGCGTGCTGTTGCAGAGGCGCTCGATCCTGAAATCCGGGCGCTGTTTCAAATGACCAAGATCACCATCGCCAAGGACAAACTCGTGCTCGACCCACGCTTCCCACCCGCATGATCCGTCATCGTTCCTTCTTCCAAGCGGGCATTTTTCTGACCGTCTTCTCGTGTGCCGCTGCCCAAACAGCCGCCCCGCCGGCTCCGCCGCTGACCAAAGAGCAAAAAGCTGCCGCTGCGGCCGTCGAGACTCCGAAGACTTTCGCTCCCCCGCCGCTCCCAGGCCAGTTGCAGAGCACTGCGCCAGCGAAACCAGTGGAATCCGCCACACCAGCGGCCCCAGCACCTCCGCCTCAGTCAGCAGCTCCATCCCCCAGTAAAATGCAGGCACTGGAGGCCGCCACGCAGCAGTCTTCCGTCCAGGAGGCTCCTCGCGTCGCCGCGCCTTCGGACAAGCTCCCCATCACCAGCTCCACCAGCACCAGTCGCCAGTTCATCGTTCATGGGAAGGTGTTCGAGACGCGCAGCGCCATGTCCTCCCGCTGCGAGGAGATCTCCCAGGAGCTGCGCCGTGTGCTCAAAGACAGCGAGCCCTGGGTGCTGCCCGTCGTCGTGCTGTTGAACACCGGTGACGAAGCCCTGAAATCGAAAAGCCCGACCATCTCCACCGCCATCACCGAGATGACCCACGGAGGTTTTCACCTTCAGGTCACCGTGAATGAGCGCCCCGGCCTGAAAACGGAAGATCTGCGCAAGGAAGTCGTTCGTGCCCTCCTGGCCGAGCGCGTCCTGCGCAACCAGCAGAAAATCACCACACCTGAAGGCCGACTACTGCTCCCGGACTGGGTCATGACCGGCGTGCTGCACGCCATGGACTACAAGGCCAGCGCCCGCCCCAGTGCCATCTTCGCCACCATCTTTCGCAGTGGCAAAATCTACGGCATTGAGGAGATCATCGCCGCCTCCCCGGTCGAGATGGACGGCCTCTCCCGCACCATTTACGAGACCTCCTGCTGCGCCCTCGTGCTCGCCCTCGTGGACCAGCCGGACGGTGCCAAGCGCTTCAACAAATTCCTCAATGCCCTGGCCAGCGATCCACGATCCGAGCGCGATCTGCTCAACGCCGCCTTCCCCAGCTTCGCCGCCTCCGCCTCCAGCCTGAACAAATGGTGGTCTCTCCAGCTCGCCGCCCTCTCCAAACCCGGCATCGCCGAACCATACACCCCGGCGGAAAGCCTAAAGGCCGTTGAGGACGCCATCACCATCCACTACGAGGCCAAAGCCGACGAGGTGCCGCAGAACATCAAGCCGCGCCCATTCGTGCTCCCGCCGCCGCTCGTCGTGGCCTCCAGCCTGCCCAAACCTGAGTCACTTCCCACTCACAGCACCACCACAGAGACTCCACCCAGGACCAAGGAGCGCACCGTAAGCCAAACCGTCGCCGACGCACCGCCCTCCTCCTCCGAAACGGCCGAAACATCGGAACCGCCGAAACGCAGTCTCTGGCGGCGTCTGCTCTTTCTTGGCCCCCCTGATTCTGCCGGAGAAGAGCCAAAGGAAGACCCCAAAACCCAGGACAAGCCCGCTGAAATCGCAGCCCTTGAAAAATCCGACGGGACGAAGGAAGAGGACAAACCCGGCTTCATCGGCCGCATGTTCGGCTTGGGCGGCGACGACAAGAAACCGGACGAAAAAGCCGCTCCCGCTGAAAAATCCAAGGCTGCGGCCATCGAACAGCCCAAGACCGCCGATAAAGATGTCCCCGCGCCTGTGGAAGAAAAGAAACCCTCCTTGCTCAACCCGCTGAATTGGTTCCGAGGAGACAAAAAGCCCGACGAGATCAAGAAAGAAGAAAAACCTGTCAAAGGCGACCAGTCTTCACTACTGCCAGCAGCTCCCATCGAAGTGGCGCGTCTGCTCTCCCCCGCCTTGGCTGATGCCTGGCAGTGGATCGCCCCCGCCGCCCCACGCCAGACCGCCGAACCGTTTTTCAATTTCTTCCGTCGCAAGCCTGAGCCCGATGAAGTCAAAAAAGAAGAAGCTCCGAAAACGGCGGAACCCAAGAAGAGCTCCAAGCCCCGCGCCAAACCCAAAGCTCCCACCAGCGCCACAAAGTCCGATGCTGAAGCTGCCAAAAAAAGCAAGCCGACCCCCACTCCGCCGTCCGTCCCGACCAAAACCGGCCTGGTGCTCGTCAAATTGCCCTTGGAAGAATACCAGCACATCCTCAAGCGTGAGGACCGCGTTGCCATCCTCAACCACAACATCGCCACCCTGCGTGCCCTTGAGCTGCGGGTCAGCATCCTCTTCCGACCTGTCGTCACCGGCTACCTCGCCGCCGTCACCGACATCCAGGCAGGCAAAACCAAGGACATGGACAAACGTCTCGCCGCGCTGCACGAATTCACCCTCATTGCCTACCAAAAGTCCATCGCTGTGCGCGACTACCTCGACTGGTTTGAGGCCAGCCAGGGCAGCGGCCTCTCCGGCAAATTCGATGACTTCCTCAACCTGCCCAGGCTCATCGAAAAAGAGCTCCCTCCGCGCTCCGATCCCATCTCCAAATACCTCGATGCCATCGACCAGGAGTTCTCGAAGTAATCTGCAGAGAGCAACGCCCACGCATGAAATCCCCTCATCGCCTCGGCCTCTGAAATTGATCCAGACGGGCCGAAAATGAACTGGCGGCGAAACACTGCGATCTCGCTCAGTTCAGCCCCACGTCCTCCGGCATCTTCGCCATCACTTTGTACACGGGCCCCAGTTCCTCCAAGATCGCGCTCCACATCTGGGCGGGTGTTTCGACGCTGAGCACGAGGGGCTGGGCACGGGTGGCGATCCAAGAACGAAGCTCCAGCTCATTTTCGAGCTGGCCGCCGCTCCAACCGGAGTAACCGACGAAACCGCGCACATCATGCCCCAAGCTCAGCGCATGCAGCGCGTCCGCCACGGAGAGGTGCGTCTGGCAGCGCAGCGTGCGGCGGCGCTTGTTCCAGTGCAGCGCGGCAAAAGCGAGTTTGTCCGTGGCGACGGGGCCGCCCATGAAGACCGGCACCTCTCCCAACGAGCCGAGATCCTGGTCTGGCAATAGGTCGGAGACGCGCTGCTCGAGCGGGCGGTTCAAGATGTAGCCAAAGGCACCATCCTTCGCGTTATGAGCAGCCATGAAGACCACAGATCGCGAGAAATTGGGGTCATGCAGGGCAGGAGAGGCCAGCAGGAGCTGGCCGCTGAGAGAGGGCGATGATTCGTTCGTGGGTTCCGAATTCATGTCGATGTCTGACGCAATAACTACGCCAGACACTCAATTGTACAACGAGTTTTCCAACTCGTTGCCCCACAAATCCAGCGCACAGGAAACTTCGTTTTACGCCGCCGCCACTTCGAAGCCTTTGCGATAGGTTTTCGTCAGCAGCTTGTCGGCTTCGGGTGCATTCGGGAAGCGCAGATTCGCGGCGTCCCACTCCAGCACCTTGTTCGCCTCCTCCATGCGTCCGGTGACCGGATCGATCTTCGGAATCGCCAGGCGCGTGGCCACATTGCCAAGCTGCACGGTTTCAGCCAGCGGTCCGGCGTAGTGGAAGCCGTCGCTAGTCTTCTTGCCGGCGAGGCAGGCGTCCACCCAGGTGTGCCAGTGGCTGCGGCCTTCTTCTTTGGGGTATTTGAAGCCGGTGAATTTGTCGAGAGGGTAAAGCCGCGGCCCCGCCACATGCGCGAGCACCATCGTGCCGCCTTCACCGATGAAAATGCTGCCGCTGCCCGGCAGATCAATGTCACCGGGCATCTGCGCCAGCTTGTGGCTCGGCTTCAGGCCGCCATCCATCCAAGTCAGCTTCATCGTCTTGCCCGCGGTGTACTGCGTGCCGGGGAAAACGTAGTTGATGGTCTCGTGGGTGGGCCAGATCTGGTTGTTGATGCCGCTGTTCTTCGCCTGGACGCTGATCGGCGCGGTCAAATCAAGCGCGGTGAAGACGGGGTCCATGATGTGGCAGCCGAAGTCACCCAGGCCGCCGCCGCCAAAGTCCTGCCAGTCGCGCCAGATGAAGGGATGATAGGCCTGCGCATACTCGCGCATCGGCGCGGCACCGATCCACAGGTCCCAGTTTAAATTCGACGGCACTGGAGACGATGGCGGCGGCTGGAACATGCGCGTGCGCTCGTTACCCGTCACTCCAACCCAGGAATACACTTCCTTGATCTTGCCAATCGCGCCTTCTTTGATCAAACGCGTACCCATGCGATACTCGATGGACGAATGGATCTGATTGCCCATCTGCGTCGTGAGGTTCTTCTTGTCCGCCCACAGGCGCATCTGCCGCGCTTCCCACACCGTGTGCGCCAGCGGCTTCTGACAATAGACATGCTTGCCATTCTGCATCGCCGCCACCGCCACCGGCGCATGCATGTGATCAGGAATGCCCACCGTCACGGCATCCACGCCATCACCCAGAGCGCTGAACATCTCGCGGTAGTCTGAGAAATGCTTCACATTTGGAAACTCGGCATCCGCCTTGTCGAAACGATTCGCGTCCACATCGCAGAAGCCCACAAACTTCACCGCCGCATGCGCTCCCACATTGTGGAGATCGCTGTAGCCCATGCCGTTCACGCCGACGCAGGCGACTTGCAGCTTGCTGTTGAGGTTTTGACCACGAACGAACGCCGGAAAGGCGGCAGCGGCGGAGGCGAGCGTGGAATTCTTCAAAAAGGAGCGGCGTGAATGAGGCATGTTCTTCTGAGTTTGGGTTGAGTGCCTCAAACCTACGCGACTTTGATCATTGTTTGTTCAGAGCATTCCACGCAAACCTGTGAAGCGCTTGCGGCTCTCCTGTTTGCTCACGGCGAGTGAGAGCGCCCGCTCATCGCCGACGAGCACGCACAACTTCTTCGCCCGCGTGATGGCGGTGTAGATCAGGCTGCGCTCCAGCAGCACATAATGCTGCGTGCTCACTGGAATGATGACGCAGGGGAACTCGCTGCCCTGGCTTTTGTGGATGGTCAGCGCGTAGGCGGGCTGCAACTCGTCGAGTTCGCCCGGCTCGTATTCGACGAGGCGCCCCGCATCGTAGCGCACATGGATTTTCACCGGATCAGCGTCGATGGCGGTGATGTGGCCGATGTCGCCGTTGAAGACTTCCTTGTCGTAGTTGTTGTGTGTTTGGATGACCTTGTCGCCGACGCGGAAGACCGAATTGAAGCGCTCGATCTCGAATTTGACCTCGTTAGGCGGGTTCAGCGCGAGTTGCAGCGAGTGATTGAGCGAGGCGGTGCCGAGCAGGTTTCGGTTCATCGGCGTGAGCACCTGGATGTCGCGGATCGGATCAAAGCCATACTTCGCCGGAAGACGCGTGTGGGCGAGCTGCACGATCAATTCACGAATCTCCTCCGCATCGGCGGCTTCGAGGAAAAAGAAGTCGCTGCCGCGGGCGGGCTTCAAATCCGGCACCTGGCCGCGATTGATCGCATGCGCACTCGTGATGATGCGACTGCTGGCGGCCTGGCGGAAGATTTCGGTGAGCTTCACACACGGAACGGCTCCGCTGGCGATCAAATCGTGCAGCACCATGCCAGGGCCGACCGATGGGAGCTGATCTGCATCGCCCACGATCAGCAGATGCGCTCCTTCCGGCAGTGCGGAGAGCAATTGGGCCATCAACGGCGCGTCGATCATCGACGCCTCGTCGATGACGAACAAATCACCGACCAGCGGCTTGCCGCGATGCCGACCCCACTGGCCTTCACCTTGGAATTCAAGCAGGCGGTGCAGCGTTTTGGCCTCCAAGCCGGTACTTTCGCTCAAACGCTTCGCCGCGCGGCCGGTGGGTGCTGCGAGCACGAGTTTGACCTGCTTGCTTTGCAGAATGAGCAGGATGCTGCGCAGAATGGTGGTTTTCCCCACGCCAGGACCACCGGTGATGATGAGCAATCGCTGCCGCAAAGCCTCACGCACGGCCCGTTGCTGGCTTTCGGCCAGTTCCTTGCCTGTTTTCTTCATCACCCAGGCCAGCGCGGCGTCTTCGTCGATGGGAGGATAGGCAGCGGGAACCGCCGCGAGAGATTTCACACTCGCGGCGATGCTTTGCTCGGCCGCACGGAGGTAAGGCAGATACAAGAACTCGCCGTGACGCTCGATTTGGTCGCTGGTGGTGAGGGCTTCGATTTGGGTGCGGATGAGGGCATCCGCGCTCCCGAGCAGCTCCAGCGCCTTTTCAACCGCTTTGACCTCGGGGAAACAGCAGTGGCCGTTTTGCGCGGCGGTTTCGAGCACATGCGAAATGCCGGCTTTGATGCGCTCCGGCGCGTCTTCGGCCACACCGAGCTGATAGGCGATGTCATCCGCCGTCTTGAAGCCGATGCCGCGAATGTCCTGTGCGAGACGATACGGATTCTCCTTCAACACCGCCTGCGCCTCGTCGCCATACGTCTTGTAGATGCGCAGCGCCCGCGAGGAGCTGATGCCGTGCTGATGCAGGAACAGCATGATGGCGTGAATCGACTTCTGCTTCATCCACGACTCGCGGATCTCGATGC
>NZ_JBIIKX010000117.1:0-10785 GCF_044232965.1 Prosthecobacter sp. | reverse complement strand
GTCTCCATAATCGCGGCCCTTCCGAAAGGATGGAAATGGGTAGGTGCCCGAGCGGTTAAAGGGGGCAGACTGTAAATCTGCTGGCTTACGCCTACGCTGGTTCGAACCCAGCCCTACCCACCATTTTGTAAATCAAAGAGTTACAGAGAAAAGCCTCACCGAACTGGTGAGGCTTCTTTTTTGGATTCGGGCAGTTTTCGGGCAGTTTTTGACGGGCATAACTGATCTCTGGTGATCGTATTTGATGTCGTTGCCTGTTTTTGGAAGCCGGTTTCGCGGCCTCTGTTGAACGGAGTTCGTGGTTACGCGGGGGTAGGGGACCCTGGAACAAATCAGTAGTCGTTGGAATGGACTCAGCTGGCGGCGGCTATGGCGACGAAGTTTGCGGCGTCGAGTCGGAGTTCTCCATCCCAGCGGTAGGCCACGAGTGGGCCATCAAGGCCGCCACTAAAGTCTAAACAGGCAATGTTCGGAGCGAGGGGCGCTTTGTGGGCTTTGGCTGGCAGCCAGTAGTGTCCGAAGAACACGGGGGGCTCCTCTGGTCCATAGTTGGGCAGGCGCTGGAGCAGCCAGGAATCGACTTTCATCGAATCAGCCATGCTGCCGGGGGGCATGACGAGGTCGCTGATCGTGAGTCCGTCGCGGATGTCCCACCAGCGCGCCCGAATGGTGTTGCGGTAGGTGCCTTCTTTGTCGCGGAAGAGGTTGCCGTCTGTGGCGGGGATTTCCGGGCCTTTGAGCACGTTTTCGATGGCTCGGTGTTCGGGAGTCATCTTGGTGGCGCTGGCATGTAAAAAGGCCTGATCTGTGAGGCTGTGGGCGTTCAGGCGTTTGATGCGGCGGGTGTCCCAGCAAGCGTGGACGCAGCGCAGCGCTCCGAGGTCGAGGAATATCGGCAGGCGTTTCATCCACTCCAGCCAGTCGGACCATTCGGTTTGGTGTCCCTCGAAGGCTCGCAGAGTGGCAGCCACCTGTCGGTTCTTTTCCTCGCTATGCTCGCGCAGCCAGCCCTCTTTGTCATCGGGGGTGTGGTAGCAAACGGCGTTGTATTCATGGTTGCCCATGATCGCCAGCGCATCGCCGGCATCGACCATGGCACGCACGGTGTGGAGGACCTCGCGAATCTTGGGGCCGCGGTCGATGTAGTCGCCGAGGAAGATGACCTTCCGGCCTTCTGGGTGGCGGAAGCCCTTCCCTCGTGGTTGATAGCCGAGTTTGGCGAGCAGGCTGGTGAGTTTGTTGTACTGTCCGTGAATGTCGCCGATCAGGTCGTAGTGTTGGTTGTTCATTGCACGGCCATCTTCGGTCTAAACATCCCGCTCGACCATGCAGTAAAGTGTGGTATTACTAACTGTATAGTAAGTAATGAACAAAGATCTTTTTTCCCGCTCAGGCCTGTCGCTGGACCGGCTGCGCAGCTTCCTGGAGGTGGCTGAGGCGGGATCGATTGCCAAGTCGGCTCCTGACAGTTTATCACGTCAGGCGCAAGTGAGCCGTCAGATCGGCGAACTCGAAACCTACTTTGAAACCGAGCTGACGGTTCGTCGTGGCAAGACCATCGCGCTGTCGCCCGCCGGCGAACGCCTGGCCGTTTTGGTGCGGCAGCAGTTCGACGACCTCCAAGGCTTCATCAACGAGCAGCGCAAGCTGCCCAGGACCTTCCGCATCGGTGCCGGTGCGAGCATGCTGGAGTGGATGGTAATCCCGGCCGCTGGCGGGATTCGAAAGGTGTTGGGAAATGCCGCGCTGAATCTGAAGTCGATGCGCAGCCGTGAGCTTGTGGAGGCGGTGCGTGACGGAGCAGTGGACTTTGCGGTGGTTCGGGAAGACGCGCTGAGCGAGGAGCAGCGTGCCAAGACCAGCCTGCGCGTGGCGAGACTGAGTTTTCACCTCTGTGTCGCACGTTCGCTTTTGGGCACCCGCCCGAGGAGCTGGCTGGCGCAGTCCGAGCAATGGACGGCGTTGCCATGGGCGGCGATGGCGGGTGGAGGTCAGCTCGATCAGGAGGTGCGCCAGGCGGTGGAGGCAGCCTGCGGGCGGTTCGTTCCGGCGGTGGAGTGCACCTCATTGCTGCAGGTGCGTGAACTCGTGGCCTGCGGAGCCTGCGCAGGGGTGCTGCCTTCGATTGGCATGAAACGGCTGGCGGAGGAGCAGGTGCTCAGTCGTGAATTCGAACCCTTGATGAACTATGGTCGGCCGCTGGTGCTGCATTGGAACGACCGGCAGATGCGCCGGCGGGGAATCGAAAAGCCGGTGCTTGAGAAACTGGCCAGCCATCTCGCCCATCCTGCGCGGAAAGTGACTTGATGGCCGCATTTTTGCACTGTCCCCCAGCCAATGTCCGACCCGGTGCGGCAAGCTGAGCTCACCATGAAACGTCCGCTTCGTGACTTCATTCAATCCACCACCACCCTGCTCGATCACCAGATGTCCTCATTGGCGCAAGAGGAGCAGCACGAACTTCTCGATGCCCTGGCCGCCGAGGTCGAGGAGCGTCTCGACGTCTTGGTGGAAATGGAGCAATCATGAACCGAACCGAGGTCGATGAATTGACGGCTTTGGCGGAGACACCGGCCTCCTCGGCTCGCCAGCTCAAGCTCTTCCATCTGGACAACCCGCTCACGGTGCCTTTGTAGAAAACGTCTTTGGTCAGAAGAGATTTCTGATAGGAAATTGCTTTTGAGGGGGCCGGGTCGAGTTGGCCTTGGGCGTGGAGCTGGGACGGGGTGTGAGGGGGTCTGGCGTCAACCGCGTTGACACTGCCGCAGGGGCGTGAGTATTTCTATTTACTGCGCCCACACCCGACTGGTGGACCCCAACACGCTGAAGCCCAATCCGGCCAATCCGAACCGGCACAGTGCGCATCAGATTGCGTTGCTGGCCTCCATCATTCAAGAGCAGGGCTGGCGCAATCCCATCACCCTCTCCAAACGCAGCGGAATGATCGTGCGCGGTCATGGCCGACTGGAGGCCGCGCTGCTTATCGGCGGTGAACTCGTGCCCGTGGATGAGCAGGACTATGCCACCGAAGCCGAAGAACTCGCCGACTTGCTGGCTGACAACCGCCTCGCAGAACTGGCGGAACTTGACGAGGGCGACTTGAAGCGCCTGCTCAAATCCATTCAGGAGAGCGATCCCGCCTTCGATCTCGAACTCACCGGCTTTGCCGAGGATGTCTGTCTGATAGGAAATTGCTTTTGAGGGGGCCGGGTCGAGTTGGCCTTGGGCGTGGAGCTGGGACGGGGTGTGAGGGGGTCTGACACGCGGCTTGGACCACGATTTGCCATCGTCCTCACTGGTCGCGAGCATGAAGAAGCCGTTCGGCGAATCGCCGTTGCCGACCCAGGCGGCCCACAGGCGGCCTTTCGGCGTGCGGTCGATGCCGATGATCATGTTTCCCGGCCGCTTGTCTGCGTCATACTCGGGCCCGGGCTGGGTGTTAACCACGGGCGGTTCGAGGGCGAGATCGAGCAGGGCCTTGTCCTGAGCGACGGCTTGCACAGCGAACAGAGAGAGAAGCAGGAGCGTGTGTTTCATGGTTGTATGTGGAAGAAGAACGCTGCGGAACATCGCATTCACGGCCCATCCGGGCAAATCCGGGTGTTATGTTAACACCGAGATGTGCAACCATGCACTACCTCGCTGGATAGCTCTGCAGGTCCAGCACCTGCCCTGCAAGGCTCTTGATTTCGATTTTCATCGGTGACATCGGTTTGAAGGTGAGCAGGACGTAGCTGTGCTCGCTGGCGAAGAAGGCGGACTTCGGATCGGGGTAGCGATCTCCATCGCCTTTGAGCGCGGTGTTGTAATAGGGGAAGCCGTCCACCATGGCTCGCTCCGCGAAATAGCCGAAGCCGGTGATGACGGCAGAACCCTGCTGAAACAAGCGGCCCCACTCGCCTTTCAGCTGGCTGCGCATGGTGGCGTTGCGTTCGTTTTGAATGCTGATCGTGTGCCCGGGGCGCGTCGGCAGCATCTGCTGGCGATACCAGGCGAGCTGTGAAGAGGCAGAGTCGAAAGGATGACCTGTCTGCCAGGTGGTGCCCATGTCCTGGATGTGTTCGAGATCGAGCGCGATGAAGCGGGCGGTGAACTCGGGAAATGTGAGCGTCCAGTTCCACTCATTGCCGGGCAGCGCGAAGAATTCACGATAGGCGGCAGCGTCCACGTCATACACCGCTTCGGGTGGTGGCTTGGGGCCACGCGAACGGATCTCACGATCATGATTGCCCAGCACGGGCATGAAGGGCGTGGTGTGAAACAATCCGGGCTGCGAGTCGATCAGCGCGCTGAAAGCCTTCGTTCCTTCGCGGTCTTTTTGATGCAGGCTGCCGACATTGTCGCCTGCTGTGATCAGCACATGGACGTCATCTTTGATCAAGGCGGCGAGATCTGGCTGTGCAAAACCCCAGTCCCCCACCACGGCGATGCGCAGTTCTTTGGAGGGCATGGCTTTGAATGTGTGAACAGCGGATGTCTCAGCCCCTGAGCGCACCTGATAATGATACGTCACGTCTTTCTCGGGGATCGGGATCTCGATGTGATGCAAGGTGACCTGCTCTGCTTTGGCCACCTTGCCGCCGAGTGCGGCACTGGTCCCAAAGGAGACCTCCGAGTCTCCGGGCTGCGCGGTCTCCCAGTTCACGGTGATGCTCGTTGGCTCCTCGCGCTGAAAGCTCAGCCAGATGCGCTGGATGGTAGCCGCTTCGGTGGTGGAGCAAAGCAGGAGGAAAAGGAAAAAACGCGTCATGGATGTAAGGGGAAACAAACGCATGCCATGCATGGATTTCTCCAAAGAAGACAAGCGACACCGGCCTTGATCATGGGCTCATCTCAGGATACCCTTTGCCATCTGGTCCGGCATTTGCCGCGGCCTGCTCTTTGAAAAATTTCCTGCGGTGTTCGTTTTCGAGCTTTGTGGCCCGGCCCGATTTCTGATAGGAAATTGCTTTTGAGGGGGCCGGGTCGAGTTGGCCTTGGGCGTGGAGCTGGGACGGGGTGTGAGGGGGTCTGTTCTTCGGGGTGCCAGTAGAGTTGGTTTTCCATGCGTTTGTCGCGGAAGACGGTGCCGGTGGTTTCTTCCACGGGCTCGAAGCCGATGGCGTCCATGTAGGCAGTGATCTGCGGTTCGGTGACGGGCACGGGCTTGCCATCGGGTCCGACAGCGGTGGGGATGAAGGGTTGGGTGGAAACGATGACGGGCGCGTCGATGGATTCCTCGTTGAGTTCCATGCCGTGCGGCTCCCAGTTGATGCCGGTCAATTCGGAGAACAGCGCCAGACGCAGTAAATACTCCGCCGGCGTGGCGAAGCGGAGCTTGATGCGGCGGAAGTCGCCGGTGATGCCGGGGGCCACGTCCTCGGTGGGCACGTAGCCGTAGAAGCCGGGCAGGGTGATCTTGGTGACGTGCCTGCCGTCGTCGGAGATATAAACAAAGTGCTCCCCGCAGGCGTCTAGCTTGCTGCCGTATTGATCAGCGCGTTGCGGCCCTTGAGAAAGCGCCGTGAGAGCTCGGCGTTGGCTTGTTTGGTCTCCGGCGATTCGATCCTCTGTGAACGCTCGATTCGGGCGAGACGCCGTGCCTCCGCCGAACTGATGGGCCAAGGATTGCCGTTTTTGTAGGTCTCCCTGGCTTGGGCGGGAGTCATGGGGGTGGATCCACTTGGAGGGGTCGTTGGCATGGGGGAATATAGCACGGAGTGCCTCGATTTGCGAGGGGTTTGTGACGCGATCCGAAGATGCCAGCATGCCCATTTCGGACTGCTGGGATGGCACTTGGATGTCGGCGCTGGTCAGGCCGTAGGCGTCGTTGCCGCCTTTGAAACCCATTTGGCGGGCCAAGGTGAGGGCCTCGTCGCGGTTCTTGAATCCCTCTGGGGTCATGAAGCCTTCGGTGTAGTCCTTCTCGATGGCGTTCGGGTTCTCGCGAATCCAGCGGATGGCGAGTCGGCGGCTGTCGTCCTGCTCACGCTGCCATGCGGGCAGTTTGCTGCGGCGGATCTGCTCGACCAAGGCGTCGTAGTGCATGCCGCCGGGGGCGGTGCTCACGCGACCCTCGAAGCGGATGGCGGGAGCGAACTGGCGGTGGGCGGAGAAAAGCGCCATCTGTCCGTTGGCGGCATCGGCGCGGCGTTCCTGCTCGGCTTTGATGAGGCCTTGAAGTTTGCTGCGCTGGTCCTTGCTCAACTGTCCGAGGGCGGTTTCGAGGCTGACGGTGTGGATGCCGTCGGGTTTGCGGACCTTGAAGTGGTGGACGATCTCGCGACCGGTCACGGGGTTGGTGCGGGCGGCGGACCAGTCGCTGATGCGCTGGGAGGCCATGCCGCCGACGCTTTGGTTCTTCCAGTCGTAGCTGAGGATGTCGCCGAAGGCGGTGTGGAAGGGTGGGTCGAAGGTCATCGACTCACGGGCACGGCGCGGTGCCACGAAGAGGGCCTGGCCGGCTTCGACGGCGCTGCGCATCTGGGGGGTGATGCGGATGAGGTGGATGGGGGTGGTCGTTGGTTTGACGCCGTGTTTCTGCGCCCATTCATTGGAGAGGTCGGTGACCCGCTCCTGGACGAAGTACATGTAATCGTCGGAGTCGTTTTCGAGGTCGGGGTGCTCACGGTCGATGGCCGCGTGGGCTTCGGCGAGAATCCGGTCTTGCTCGGACTGGGGGATGTCAAAGACGGGGTCTTTGTATTCTTTGGCGCTGCTGTTGACCTCGGACGCCTCCACGGTGCCGCCACCGAGATGCTTGACGTATTTGCCGAACTCTTTGACCAGCATCTCGTCGTAGAACTTGCGCATGCCCTGGCCGCCGACTTTGAGATCGAGGCCGGAGAAGATGGAGTTGGCTCCTGGGGCGATGTCGCGCTCGATGATTTTGGCGGCGAGGTCCTTGCCCACGACTTCCGCGAGCTTCTCTGGTGCGAGGCCGGTGGCGATCTGGCTGTAGCGACCGCCCTGGACGAAGAAGGGCCTGGTCGATGTCGGCGGCCTGGCAGTTGATGGTGCAGATGATCTGGAGGCGCAGGAAGTCGGCGAGCATGCCGTCGGAGAGATTGAGGATGGCGCTGACCTGCTCGCGGTTGTCGGCACCACGGGTCATGAGGGCGGCGTCGGAATCCTCCAGGATGACGACGAACTGCTTGTCGGCATGACGGAGACGCTGCTCGGCCCAGAAGCCGATGAAATCGGGATTGGACAGGACACCCATCGTCGCGGGCGGGATGAAGTAGAAACGGTGTGTCTGCTTGAGCACGCCCATGAGATGGCGCAGGTAGCTGGTTTTGCCGGTGCCCGGCGGGCCTTCGAAAATGGAGAGTCCGTGGTTGTTCTCACGAAGACGGGCGATGAAGCCTTCATGCCACTCAACATGGCCACTGCCGTAGTGAAGGCTGAGGGCTTGATCGTCGAGCAGGGTTTCGACATCCAGCGGCACGACTTCGGTGCTGATTTCGCGACCAGTCCGGATCAGGCGAAATGAGCCGCCTCTCGGAGCCGGAGGTTTGCTGTAGGCTTGATCGAAACAGGACACCAGTGCCTCGGCGGCTGCCGTGCTGTCGGCATAGCCGACAATGCGGGTTTCATCGGCGTAGAGATATGATCGCGGCCCAAACTGAAAAGTGAGATCATCCCAGGTCTTCTGGCTGTCTTCGTGCGACAATCGGCGCACGGAGCGGTAAAGCGCTGCCGCATTTTCAGCAATGGCGCGGTCGAGATCGTAACACCCGCTTATGCCGCACTGGTGCAGGCGTTCTCCGCCAAAGGCGGCCAGCACGGGTGTGTAGAGGTTGTTGAAGCGATGGGTGAAGGCACCGGCTTCGGCCACGTCACAGACGACGTGTGCTGATATGGAGGGCTGGGTGACTTCAGTGGGACGCGCAGAATTCTCTGCGGAGGGCGCGTTTTCGCTGTCGGCGAATTTGGATGTGGGGAGCATGACGGCCCAAGCGATAGGCCCGCAGCCGCAATCGAGACAGGGAACTGAATGTCCCCAAAGTGTGTCCTACGTTTTGAACTCCGCCCGCAGCCTGCTGAGACGTTTGGCGCTCGTCCCAGACACCCAGCCAAGTCCTTCACAAAGGAAGGCGTGTTTCTTCTCGCCTTTCAATTTAAGGCGGCGGGCTTCCTGGTCGAGCAGTCGAAGTTTCTCGGCAAGCTTCATTCGCTCTGCCAGTCCCTCGGCGAGGGCAGAACCTTGGCGGCCAGGGACACGCACGCGGTGAAGGCTGGCGATGGCGTCCCAGCGAATGTCGCGCTTTGGATCAAACGACCAGTAGGAGGGAATGAGGATCATTGTGCCATACGGCGTGATGTTGACAGCGAGCTTGAGCAGCAGCGGCTCATCGTTTTGCATGCCGTAAAGATTCCAGCGCAGACAAAAAGCATCGAATGCTGCACGAAAGGCATCTTCCCGGCTGCTCAGGTTCACGGAAAACGACGAACGCAGGTTGCGCTCCGTGCCCATGGTGCGGCGGATCACTCCTTTGTAGTCGGCGCACGCTTGAACATCGAATGTGGCTTTGATGGACGCCCATTGCTGCTGCAACTGTGGGTTGGTCCGAATGGCGAGTTCGGCCTGCGAGAACTTGGCCTGTGTTTTAACGAGGTTCTCATAGCTGCCGGTCTGTACGTGGCGCTCGTGATCGGCCACTGCCTCACAGACAGTTTCATCTGGCGGTTCAGGTAGCAGGTCGATGATGAGGCACTGCTGACGGTTCAAGCGTTTGCCTTGTTCCAGAGAGGCAAGAATGTCATTCAGCATCTCATGGATGTTGAACGGCCATAGCGTCGGCGGGATGAACATCCAGTCGTAAAGCACTCGCAACCGCAAGGCCTGCTCGCCTTGTATATCAGGGATCGCGGAGTGGTAACGGTGCAGAACGTCCACTGCCCATTCCGCGGCATGATAAGCGCGGGCTTCGAGTTTCTTCAGGTCGCGCTCCAAGGCTTTTGTCTTGAGCTTGAGAGTTTTGTTCATCGTAGAAAATTAGTACTACGATTTAGTGGTGGGTCGTTATTCAGCATTGGCTTCGAGGACCCTTAACCGGAAATTACTTTCATCCACTAGACTTCATCATCCTCTCCAATTCCTCTCGCACTCGCTTCTGCAACTCCGGTGGTCCCAGCACCTTTGCCTTGCTGCCCCAGCTCAGCACCCAGCGGGTGATTTCCTCCAGGCCGGAGAGGTCGGCCTGAAACTCGACCACGCTGCCATCGGGCTTCATCTTCCGAATGGCCTGGGTGGAATGCCACTGGCGCTCACCCACCACGCGGGCGGCGTAGCCTTCAAAGCGGATGTGAACCTCGTGCCTGCGCTTCTCTTCACCCGCGTAGCTCCACACGCCAAAGCCACCACCGAGATGATCCCGTGCATTGAAGAGTGGATCACGCACGAATTTCGTCTTCAGCATGCTCAGGTTGGTGATGCGTTGCAGGGCAAAGGTGCGCACCGCTTTTCGTGCCGGATCATAGGCCAACAAATACCAGCCGTGCTCGATCTGGCCGACGTGATACGGATGCACCGTTCGCTGCTCCGGCTTGTTGCCGTTGAGCTTGTGATAATCAAAGTTCACCTCCCGGCAGTCACGCACCGCATCAAGTAGATCACCAAACAGTGCCACATCTGCCGGTAGCACCCCCGATGCCTTCACGGAGAAAGCTTTATCCAGTTCATGCCACTCGATGGAAATCTCACCGGGGCATGCTTCAGCGATCTTGCTGAAGCTCTCGCTCAGCATGCGCTCCAGTCGCGTTCCGCGCAGCGGTTCCAACGCATGCCGTGCCAGAAACAAGGCCACCAGGTCATTGCGCGAAAGATGCAGCATGGGGAACTCATGCACCGGCCGCGTGTAGTAGTAGCCATGCTTGAGCTGATCATACTCCAGCGGCAGATCCAACTGGTCCCGCATGAAAGTGATGTCACGCTGGATCGTCTTGGGCGTCACCTCGATCTCAGCCGCTAGGGTGGAGCAGTTCGGATGTCTGCCGGTCTGCACGAACTTGTGGATTTCCAGCACCCGCCACATGGCGACGCGACTGGTGCCTTTGCGGATGACCGAGCCGGGAAGTGGATCTTTGGTTCGTGATCTTCGGGAGGCGTATGCTTTGGACATGTTAGCAAAGAAATACCGCAGAAACTTCATCTGTCGCCCCGCAAATGTCCGACCCCCTATGCGAGGATGCGTGTGTTCAGACCACACATGCTCTCCGACTTTCTCGCTCAACTCCAACCCCTGCTCAGCCGCACGACCGCTCCGGTCATCCTGCTGGAGGGCACCCGCCAGCTTCCTGTCGAGAAACGGCAGGCGCTCGCTGATGTGGGGCGGCATCTCGCCGAGTCCTTTTCTCAGGCTGTGTTCCGCAGTGGCAATGCCACCGGCACTGATGAAGCTTTTGCCGCAGGCGTCGCCACCATTCCGGGTGCAAAGCTACAGCTCGTTCTGCCCACACCCGGCATGGGTCGTTCACGTCGTCCCGCTTCCGCCAACTGTCTGGCCCTGGACGATCTGCCCTTGGAAGAGCGCCACCATCTTGCTCGCGAATCTTTTGCCGCATCGCCCGAGAATCATCGGCTCTTCGATCTCTACCTGCGCGGCCAGTCCGGCAACGCCGCCTATGCCAAGGCTGATCTTGCCTCGATAAAGCGGACAGTTGGGGTTGTTAGTTGGGGGAGGCTTCAAAGTCCAGCGGGGACATGTAGCCGAGGGATGAATGCAGGCGTTTGGAGTTATAAAAGGTGGTGATGTAATCAAAGATCATGGTGATGGCGGCGGCGCGGTTGGCGGGGATGGTGGT
>NZ_JBIIKX010000162.1:0-36598 GCF_044232965.1 Prosthecobacter sp. | reverse complement strand
GGAAGAACTACGAGGAGGGCACGCTCTCCCGCCTGGCCTTCGATAACCTCTCGATCAACGTCAAGCTGGCGTATCCCGACGGCACCAGTCAGGAGCAGCGCTTTTGGCCCGAGTGTTACAGCACCACCTCAACTAACAGCGGCGCGCCCGTGCCGGTCGTGTTCGCCAAACCAGAAGCTTCAAAATGAAAACCCTCCTCACTGCCCTGATGCTCTCATTGCTGGCCTCACTGCACGCAGCATGAGATTCCATTCCCGCCTCGCTGGACAACCACGACGCCCACGACTACGCCGAGGTATCCGCGAGTGGCTACCGAGACGCCCGCAAGTGCTGCGGGAACGAAGTGGAGTGAGCAAGTGTGGGCAGGCTCGTGAGAGGGGACTGAGCCGGGAAAACATTGGAATGAGCAGGGCTGTGATGCCGGGCCGCTGGTGGGGTTCGCCCGCCAGGCTCGATCAAGCACTGGCTGGTTTCAACGAAGCCTCCGGCATCGCCAAGTTCATAACGTCCTGGAAAGAACCCGAAAAAAAGACGCGTTTTGTCACTGGTATGACCTCCTACCAGAAACCTCATCCATGAATCAAATCGACCTCCAAAACCGCATCGCCATTGTCACCGGCGGCGCTCGCGGCATTGGCCGTGCCATTGCCGAACGTCTCCTCGCCTCGGGGGCGCGCGTCTCGCTTTGGGATGTGGATGAAGCGGCGCTTGCGCAGGCTTCGTCCGAGATGGGCACGCCGGACACCGTTCATACCGCGACTGTCGATCTCGCGGACCTCGCCTCTGTCCAGGCCGCCACCGCAGCCACCGTGGCCAAGTTTGGAAAGATCGACATCGTTGTGAACAACGCAGGTATCACCGGTGGCAATGCGAAGACTTGGGAACTTGATCCTGCCGACTGGCGGCGCGTGATGGAGATCAATCTGAACGGCCCCTTCTACTGCTGTCACAGCGTGGTCCCGCATCTCATCACCAACGGCTACGGCCGCATCGTGAACATCGCCTCCATCGCAGGCAAGGAAGGCAATCCCAATGCAGCGCACTACAGCGCTTCCAAGGCTGCTGTCATCGCATTGACCAAGTCTCTCGGCAAAGAACTCGCCACGGCGAACATCACTGTCAATGCCGTCACACCTGCCGTCATCGCCACAGACATCCTCCAGCAGATGCAGCAATCGCACATCGATTACATGCTCTCGAAGATCCCGATGGGACGCTTTGGCAAGAAGGAAGAAGCTGCCGCACTCGTGGCCTGGCTTTGCTCAGAAGACTGCTCCTTCACCACTGCCGCCGTCTTCGATCTCTCCGGCGGCCGCGCGACTTACTAAACTCCATCACACACCTCTCCATGAACATCACCGCACTCGAACGTCCTGCATCCCTTGTCGAACGCGTCTGTCAGCAACTCGCCGAACTCATCCGAGGCGGCAGTGCTGAGGAAGAGCGCTGGCTGCCCGGCGAGCGCTCCTTGGCCGAGAAACTCGGCGTCAGCCGCACCGTCGTGCGTGAGGCGACCAAGCGGCTGGAACAGCAAGGCATGCTCGAAATCCAGCACGGCACCGGTATCAAGATCGTGGACCGCCTTCACCGCCCTTTGAATGACTCCCTCTCGCTGCTCATTCCTGATATGGCGGACCGTCTTCAGCAGCTCAATGAGACACGGCTCTCCATCGAACCGGATGCCGCCGCCTACGCCGCGCAACGAGCCACCAAGGAGCAACTCAAGACGATGCGGCGCATCCAGAAACAGCTCGAAAACGCCGCCGAAGGCCCTGCGGCCATCGAGGCCGATATCGCAGCACATCACGCCATCGCCGATGCCAGTGGCAACCTCATCTATCGTCTCATCCTCGATTCCCTCGCCGATCTCGGTGTCTCCAGTCGTCTGCGCACCATCGGGCGCATCGGCAAGCAAACGGCCATCGACCATCACGAGGCCATCCTCGTCGCCATCGAGAACCGCGACCCCGAAGCCGCCCGCGCCGCGATGCGCCACCACATCCTCGCCGCTGGTGAGGACATGAATCTGCCAGCTCTCAAAACCCGAAAGGCCAAGTGAGAAATGAAGCCCATTCTACTGCCCCCATTCTTTTGCCTGATCTTCTGCGTTTTCTCCCACGCAGCCGACGGCGCGTTCTTCGACTCGAAAGTGCTGCCCATTCTCCAGCAGCGCTGTTTTGAGTGCCACTCGCATGGCTCGAAGATCAAAGGAGGCCTCGCGCTCGACTCACGCTCGGGCTTGGAGGAGGGCGGCGACAACGGTCCCGCGATCAAACCCGGCCAGTTGGAGGCCAGTTTGCTCATCAAAGCAGTCCGCTATGTCGATGCGGAGTTCGAAATGCCGCCGAAGGGCAAGCTCGCAGCCAGTGAGATCGCCATTCTCGAAGAATGGGTGAAAAGCGGTGCGCACGACCCACGAACCGCTGGAGCCGGAAAGCAAAAGAAAGGCATCGATCTGGCCGCTGGACGCCAGTTTTGGGCCTTCCAGCCTGTGCGCAATCCCTCGCCGCCGAAGGTCAAAAACACGTCTTGGCCGCTCGACCCGCTCGATCACTTCATCCTGGCCAAACAGGAGCCCAAAGGCATTCAGCCTGCCACCGATGCTGGACGCCACATCTGGCTGCGCCGGGTGTCACTCGATCTCACCGGCCTGCCGCCCACCGAGGAGGATGTGCGGGCTTTTGAGAGCGACACCACGCCGCAGGCATTTGAAAAGGTGGTGGACCGCCTTCTCAACTCCAAAGCCTACGGCGAGCGCTGGGCGCGGCATTGGCTCGATCTCACCGGCTACGCGGACATGATGGGCACCTCGAACAGCGTCTATGCCGAGCATGCGTGGCGGTATCGCGATTACCTGATCAACGCCTTCAATACCGACAAACCCTTCGACGAGTTTATCCGTGAGCAGATCGCGGGCGATCTGATGCCAACGAAGTCCACTGAAGATCGCGCCGCCAAGATCACCGCCACCGGCTTCCTCATGGTGGGCGACATCGAGATCGTGAACCCGGACAAGGCGAAGATGGAGACGGATCACATCGATTCCCAGATGATTAAAATCGGCCAGACTTTCATGGGCATGACGCTCGGCTGTGTGCGCTGCCATGATCACAAGTTCGACCCCATCGGAGTCGATGACTACTACGGCATAGCGGGCATGCTGCGCAGTTCACCTTCCTCGCACAAGATGCCCAATATGGGCGTGTGGAGCACCATCAACAGCACAGCACTGCCCGAGACGCCGACTCAACTTGCCGCGCGCAAAAAGCTCGAAGCCGAGAACGAACAACGCATCGCAAGCCTCAAGGCCGAGCAAAAGAAGCTCACCGACGAGAAAGCCACTGTCGCCAAACAACTCGCCGCTCTTGGCAAACCCACAGCGCCAGCATCAAAAGTCGTCGCCGCTACGGACAATGTACAACGCGACATTAAGACCAATGCTGACACCAAGCCAGCTGCCGACAAAGACGCCCTCAGCAAGCGCCGCGACGAGATCGACGCCCAGCTCAAGAAGCTCGCCGACACCATCAATCACGCCGAGTTCTTCAAGGACAAGACCCCACGTGCCTTCGCCATGAGCGATGGCCCGGCGCCTGCGGACATGCCGATCTACGTGCGCGGCAATCCGTATGCACCAAGCAACGTCGTTCCACGCGGGACCCTTCGCGTCGCCTCGTGGGAAAAGTTCCCCGCCATCCCAGCCGGCCAGAGTGGACGTCTGCAACTCGCCGACTGGCTTGCCGACAAACGCAACCCGCTCACCGCCCGCGTGACGGTGAACCGCATTTGGCAAAAACTCTTCGCCACGGGTATCGTGCCCAGCGTGGATTACTTCGGCACTCGTGGTGATGCTCCCACGAACCCTGAGTTGCTCGATCATCTTGCCGCTCGATTCATGCGCGGCGGTTGGTCACAGAAAGCGTTGCTTCGCTCGCTCGTTCTTAGCCGTGCCTATCGCCTGAGCAGCTCCAACGATGCCCTAGCGATGAAGCTCGATCCCGAGAACAAACTCTTCTGGCGCATGAACCGCCAGCGCCTCGATGCCGAGGCCATGCGCGACTCCATGCTCGCCATCAGCGGCGAGCTCGCTCGCGACAGCGGCGGCCCTGCGTTGGTCCTCGAAGAACCCGAGAACTGCGGTGCATTGGCTCTGAAAGGTGTCAATCCACCGAACTACAAGCATAGCAAGCCACGCCCCTTGCAAGAGTTTGAGCGCACCCTCTATCTTCCCGTGCTTCGTGGCGGCACCGCTGGGCCAGATCGCTTGCGAGCCTTCTTTGATTTCGTTGATCCCGCGGGCACGGCCGGACAGCGAAACCAGACCGTGGTGCCCACACAGTCGCTCTTCCTGCTCAGCAATGACCTTCTCCGCAAACGCGCGACCAAGCTAGCAGACCATTTCATTGCCGCCGAACCGAACGAACTCGCGCGACTCGAAGCCCTCTGGCTCCGCGTGCTGAATCGCCCCATCACCAGCACCGAGCGCGAAGAGGCCACCACCTTCCTCGGCCAGGTGGAGTCGCTCATCAAAACCGTCAAAGGCCGCCCCGCCTTGGAATCCATCAAGTGGCGCGAACTCTGCCACAGCCTGCTGGCCTCGAATGAGTTCGTGTTTCGTCTCTAACCTCCATCACCTGCAATCGCCATGAACTCAATCCTCACTCGCCGCCAAATCCTCCAGCGCACCGCCTGCGGCTTTGGTGCTCTTGCATTGCAAGACATCGCAAGCGCGGCCTCAAATCCGCTCGCAGCTCGCATCCCTGGCATGATGCCGAAGGCGAAGCGCGTCATCTTCCTCTTCATGGGCGGTGGTCCTTCGCAGATGGATCTCTTCGACCCGAAGCCCTTCATTGAGCGCAAGCATGGGCAGAAGATCGACTCGCCACTCCGCAAAGAAGTCACGCAGATCGGTACGGATCAGTTCCTCGCCTTGAAGGCCATGGCTCCGGTGCGTCCGCGTGGACAGAGCGGCATGATTATCTCTGATTTGATGCCGCACCTCGCCACGGTGGCAGATGATATTTGTCTGCTTCGCGGCATGAACGCCGATAACCCGCAGCACGCAGGCGCGACGCTGCAATTTCACACCGGCACCTTTGCTGAAGTGCGTCCTTCGATGGGCGCATGGGTCAGCTACGGACTCGGAACCGAGAACGCCAACCTGCCCAGCTTTGTTAGCATCCAAGGTGGTGGCGTGCGTGAATACGGCTCAGCGTTCCTGCCTGCGATTCATCAAGGCACGAAACTGACGGTGCCGCTCGACAGCAAATCATTGCCTGTCGAAAACCTGCGCAACGTCTCCGAGAACGACGCCATTCAGCGCCAGCGCATGGATTTCATGGCCCGCATGAACCGCCGCCTTGTCGGCGACCTCGGTGGCGATGCGAACATGGAAGGCATGATCCAAAACATGGAACTTGCTGCGCGAATGCAGCTCACCACGCCTGCGATCGTGGACATCTCGAAGGAGAGCAAAGCCACGCTCGATCTCTATGGTGTCGGTGGCAAGGACACGAACACCTTTGGCCGCGCTTGCCTGCTCGCTCGCAAGCTCAGCGAGGCTGGCGTGCGCTTCGTGCAAGTGAGCATCGGCGGCTGGGATCACCACGGCGACATCCGCGGCAACCTCCCAAAACTCTGCTCTCAGACCGATCAACCCGTTGCTGCCTTGCTCAAAGATTTGAAATCACGCGGCCTTCTCGAAGACACGCTTGTGCTCTGGAGCGGCGAGTTTGGTCGCACGCCGTGGAGCCAGGACCTGAGTGGGAAATCACCCATCGACAAACACGGCCGCGAGCATCAGCCCGAGAGCTTCTGCTCGTGGATGGCTGGCGGTGGAGTCAAAGCCGGCCTGACCTACGGCGACACCGACGACATGGGCTACCGCGCCATAAACGGCAAAGTCCACGTCCACGATCTGCACGCCACCATGCTGCACCTCCTCGGCATCGATCACCTCAAGCTCACCTCTCGCCACCTTGGTCGGGATTATCGACTGACGGATGTGTATGGCGAGGTGGTGAAGGAGATTCTGGCGTAGGCGCAGGCATAGGCACCCGAGATCAGGCAGGAGAATGGCTTCAGTCATTCTCCCTCCCCCATTTTTTGCCCGTCTCTATTTTGAAACAACCGATGAAACGCTTCCTCCCACTCCTCACCGCCCTGCTGCTCGCGCCACTGACCGCGCTGCACACTGCCGAAACAAAGCCTGCGAACAAACCCAATGTCATTGTGATCCTCTCCGACGATCTCGGTTGGGCGGACCTCTCTTGCTACGGCAGCACCTTTCACGAGTCGCCGAATCTCGACAAACTTGCCGCTCAGGGCATGCGCTTCACGCAGGCCTATTCGAGCAGTCCCTACTGCTCGCCTTCACGCGCGGCGATCATGACTGGGCGGCATCCGGCGCGGTTGAAGATCACCGATTACATTCCGAGCAATGGCAAGAGCGGCAAGCTGCTGCCCGCGGTGATGAAGATGGAGATGCCGCTGGAGGAAGTGACCATGGCTGAAGTGCTCCGCGATGCGGGCTACGCGACGTGGCACGTCGGCAAGTGGCACGTCGGCAAGTGGCACGTCGGCAAGTGGCATCTCGGCAAGTGGCATCTCGGCGACCTGGGTTACTATCCCGAGGATCAGGGTTTTGAAGTCAACGTGGCGGGCAATCACAGCGGCGCGCCCTCGAGCTTCTTCTGGCCCTATGGCGACAAGGAGGGCCTGACGGTGGCGCGCCCACGCACGCGAGATCAGATGAAGGGCTACCACGGCACACCAGTGCCAGGGCTTCATGCCGGCGGTCAAAAGGGCGAGCACCTCTGCGACCGGCTCACCAGCGAGGCGATGAAACTCATCGAGCAGCGCAAACAAGCGCAGCCTTTCTTCCTCTACCTTCCATTCTACGACGTGCATACGCCCATCATGGCGAAGCCCGAACTCGTGAAGAAATACGAGGCGAAAGCCGCACGCCTCGGTCTGCCACCCGTGCCGAAAACACCCCGCTTCACCGAGGACAACCGCGCCCACGGCGGCGGCACACCGCAGATGCCCGAAACCCAGGGGAACCCGGCCTACGCCGCCATGATCGAGACGATGGACACCAACGTTGGCCGTCTGATGGCAAAGCTCGATGAAATCGGCATCGCCGACAACACGCTGATCCTCTTCACGAGCGACAACGGCGGCCACAGTGTCACCAGCAACCGGCCGCTGCGCGGCTGCAAGGGCTGGCTCTACGAAGGCGGCGTACGGGAACCGTGGATCGTGAAGTGGCCCGGCGTGACCAAGCCCGGCAGCACCTGCGACGCGCCGGTGATGAACACCGATATCCTGCCCACCGTGTTGGAAGCCTGCGGCCTGCCGCCAAAGCCCGACCTCCACAAGGACGACGTCAGTTTCGCCTCGTTGCTCCGCGGCGACCCGAAACCGGTGCATGACGCCCTCTTCTGGCACTTTCCGCACTACGGCAATCACGGCAGCGGCCCGTGCGGCAGTGTGCGGGTCGGCGATTGGAAACTCATCGAGTGGCTGGAGGACGGCAGCGTGGAGTTGTTCAACGTCGCAACCGATCTGTCCGAGAAAAAAGACGTCGCCGCCCAGCATCCCGAAATCGTCCAGCAACTCCGAGAACGCCTCCACGCTTGGCGAAAGGAGACAGGCGCAAACATGCCCAATCCCAAGCGATGAAACGCACTCTCCCGCTCCTTGCCGCCCTGCTGCTCGTGCCGCTGGCCGTTCTGCACGCAGCTGCGCGCCCCAACGTCATCGTCATCCTCTCCGACGATCTCGGGTATGCCGACCTCGGCTGTTTTGGGTCGAAAGCGATCAAGACGCCTCATCTGGATCGCATGGCGGCAGAGGGCTTAAAACTCACGAGCTTTTACGCGCAACCCGTGTGCGGACCGAGTCGGGCGGCCTTGATGACGGGTTGTTTTCCCATGCGCGTTGCCGAGCCGGGCAATCGCAAGAACCAACACAACGTCCTGCACCCGCGCGAGGTCACGATGGCCGAGATGCTCAAGGACGCCGGCTACTCTACCGCGTGCATCGGCAAGTGGCACCTCGGCGCGCGCACGCCGGACGGCTGGAACCATGCGACGATGCCCAACGCGCAGGGCTTCGACTATTTCTACGGAACGCCGCTCTACAACGGCCTCACTCCGGCCGTCGGGGGCAACGCCTTTCGCAGCCAGATACTCCGCAACACCGAGGTCGCCGTTAAGGAGGTGCAGGACTGGGATCACATCACGCAGGACTACACGCGCGAGGCATTGGATTTCATCCGCGCCCATCGCGCAAAACCCTTCTTCCTCTACCTCGCGCACAACATGCCGCACATCCCGCTCGGTGCGTCGGAGAATTTCAAAGGCAAAAGCGCCGGCGGCCCGTTTGGTGATGCGGTGGAGGGGATCGACTGGTCGTGCGGAGAAATCGTCAAAGCGCTCAAGGAACTCGGCCTCGACGAACGCACGCTCATCGTCTTCACCTCCGACAACGGCCCGTGGATCGAGACCACTGACGGCATGAAGCCCGGCGGCAAGCCGTTCATCCCGCGCGAACACTCGGGCAACGCCGAGCCGTTGCGAGGCTACAAGATGGTCACGTGGGACGGTGGCTTTCGCGTGCCGTGCGTCGTGCGTTGGCCGGGAAACATCCCCGCCGGCTCGGTGAGCGACGAACTCACCAGCACCCTCGATCTGCTGCCGACGTTTGCCGCGCTCGCCGATACGAAACCGCCTGCCGATCGCAAGCTCGACGGCCTCGACCTCGGTGCCTTCCTGCGCGCGCCCTCCGGCAAGTCGCCGCGCGCCGATTTTCTGTTCTACAGTTACACGCACCTCCAGGCCGTGCGTGACGCACGTTGGAAGCTGGTTCTGCCGCGCCCCGAGTATCCTAGGTGGACGGGTTTCAGCGGCCGCTTCTTCGGCGATGGGGTGAGCGCGCTCGAACTCTACGACCTCAAGAGCGACCCCGGCGAAACGCGCAACCTTGCCGACACTCATCCCGATGAAGTCGCGCGCCTGATGGCGCTGGTCGAAAGCGCGCGTGCGGACCTCGGCGATTACGACCGCGTCGGCGCCGGTCAACGCTTCTTCGACGACGGACCGAAACGACGCGACATCACAGCTTGGAAACAGCCTGCGAAGAAGGACTCCAAAACGAAGTGAAAACGCCTTACCGCATGCAACGCTTTTTCACCCTCCTCACCGCCCTGCTGCTCGCGCCGCTGGCCGCTCTGCATGCCGCCGCTTCACCGAAACAGAAGCCCAACGTCCTCTTCATCCTCGCGGACGATCTCGGCTGGGGCGACTTGCGTTGCTATGGCAATCCGCACATCGACACGCCGGTGCTCGATGCGCTCGCGAAAGAAGGCGCACGGCTCACGGCACATTATTCGCCTTCGCCGCTGTGCTCTCCGGCGCGGGCCGGGTATCTCACCGGGCGGTTCAATCACCGCACGGGCGCGGTGGATGTGCCGAGCAATCGAGGGCTGGATCGGCTCGATTTGTCCGAGAAGACCTTTGGCGACTACTTCCGTCACGCGGGCTATGCGACGGCGCTCATCGGCAAATGGCACAATGGGCTCTATTGCCGCGATTACCTGCCGCACCTGCGCGGCTTCGATCTCTTCTTCGGCTTTCCGAATGGCGGGCAGGACTACTGGAAGTGGAATTTGCTGCGCAACGATGAACTCGTCCCGCACGACGGACGCTACCTCACGGATGCGTTCAATGATGAGTCCATCCATTTCATTCGCTCCCGGAAAGAAAGACCGTTTGCTTTGTTCCTCGCGCATCACGCGCCGCACAGCCCTCTCGCCGTACCGGATGCGTTGGTGAGAAAATATCGCGAGCGCCTTGGCAAGGACGCCAGCGAAGCTGTCGCCGTGATCTACGCGATGATCGAGGCGATGGACACCGGCCTGGGCCGCGTGTTCCAGTCGCTCAAGGACGAAAGCCTTTGGGAGAAGACCGTCATCGTCTTCACAAGCGACAACGGCCCCTGGCTCGCAAAGGATCCCGAACTCGGCTCGCAGCAGCGTTTCAACGGAGTCTTCTCCGGCCAGAAGCAAGACGTGCTGGAAGGCGGCATCCGTGTGCCCTGCATCGTCGCGTGGCCAGGGCACATTCCCATCGGTCAGGTCATCGATACGCCAGTCCATGGCTGCGACTGGCTGCCGACGCTCTTTGGTCTCACGGGTCAGTCCGCACCGGCGGGAGCCAAAGCCTTTGACGGGCTCAATATCATGCCGCTTCTCCTCGGCAAACCCACGCCAGCACTCACGCAACGAGCGCTGCCCTTCCAGCGCAACCGCTATGCGCCTTTGTCGCACTGCAACGCCGCCGTTCGCGAGGGCCACTGGAAGCTCCACTGGCCGGGCGACGAGGCATCATTGAAAAAGGACTCCGCACGGGACAATCCCTCGTATGTGCGCGGACTCACACAGCCCCACTGGGAGATGCCGCTCGACCGCCAGCTCGACGCGCCCACGACGTCAACGCAACCGTCGCCACGCCTCTACGATCTCGATGCCGATCCCGCCGAGAAACATGACCTTGCTGCGCAACATCCCGAGATCGTGCAATCGCTCACGCAGAAGCAGGACGCGTGGTTCACCCAAATGAACCGCGAGTGGCAGCAGTCACGCGCCAGCATCCTCGGACACGACCGCGCTTACTGGAAAGACCGCGCCAAACCCGATCCCGCAGCGCTCTTTAAGGATTTCTGGCAATGGAAATACGCCCCTCAAGTCACCGATCCGGAAACCGCCAGCCCGCTCCAGGTGTTCCGAGGCTTTTGGAACGATGGAGAAGATGAGAAGTGAAATTGAGAATAGCCAACCCGATGAAACACGCCCTAACACTCCTCACCGCCCTGCTGCTCGCGCCGCTGGCCGCGCTCCACGCCGCCGCGCCCGACGTTTTCAACATCACGACCTACGGCGCCAAGGGCGACGGCAAGACGATCAACACCTCCGCGATCCAGAAGGCCATCGACGCCTGCCATGCGTCCGGCGGAGGCACCGTTCTCGTGCCCGAAGGCGTGTTTGTGACCGGCTCGGTGCGACTCAAAAGCCGGGTCACTCTGAAGATCGCGAAGGACGCCATCCTCCGCGGCAGTCCGGACATCGCGGATTACACCCTGGAGACGGCGGAACTGCATTGGGGGGCCTTCTGGAAGTTTGCCGCCAGCCAGTGGAGGCAATGCCTCATCTATGCGGAAGATGCGGAGGAGATCGGCATCGAGGGGCCGGGCACGATCGACGGCCAGGGTGGCCGGGAGCGCAAGGTCTTCCCGAACGCCAAGGACCCGCGCCGCCCCATGCTGGTGAGGCTGGTGGGTTGCCGGAAGGTGACCGTTCGCGAGGTGAACCTGCTCGACCCCGCTTCGTTCACGACCTTCTTCGTGCGCAGCGAGGACATCCACATCGAGCGCGTCACGATCCGCAGCCGGAATTCCACGAATGGCGACGGCCTTGATTTCGACGGGTGCAAGCGCGTCCGCATCCAGGACTGCGACATTGATGCCGGCGACGATGGGATCGGCCCCAAGGTTTTTCATCCCGACTGGCCGAACGAGGATTTTGAGATCAGCGGCTGCCGCATCACCTCCCGCTGGCATGCCATCCGCGTCGGCGCGGAATCGATCGCCCCGATCCGGCGGCTCGCGGTGCGCGATTGTGTCTTCACGCGTTGTCAGGGCGGCATAAAAATCGAGGCGAGCGAGGGCGCGCTCTTCGAGGACCTGTCCTTCTCCCGCATCGAGATGAAGCAAGTGTGCCAGCCCATCATGGTTCTGGCTTCCCGCTTCGCCTTCAGCGCCCACAACCGATCGGCGCGCCCCCCGGCGGGACGAATCCGGAAGGTGCGTTTCTCGGACATTCGCGCGGTGGCGGCGGTCAGCGAAGACGGCGGTTTGAAGGGAAAAAGCGGCAAGAAGGACCCGTTCCAGCGTCCGTGCTCCGCGGTCGTTTCGCGCCCCGGTTCGCACATCGAGGACGTGTCCTTCACGAACATCGACCTCAACTTCCCGGGCGGCGGCACGGCGGAAGACGCCTCGCGCCTCGACGTGGGCGAACTGCTGGAATCCACCGACTACATGAAGTGGGCCGTTCCCTTCGACGGCGAAGTGCCCGCCTCGGCGCTTTACCTGCGCCACGTCAAAGACATGCGGCTGCAAAACGTTCGGCTCGCCGTGGAGAAGCCCGATGCCCGCGCCTTCATCGCCGGGGATGACGTGCAAGGCCTGACGCTGCAAGGCGTCGTCGCCCGTGCTCCCGCGCCGGTGCCCGGTCTCGCGAAACTCGCCGATGCCAGGGACGTAACCGACAAGGACTGCCGTGTGGAATGTGGCACCTCCGTGCCGGTGCTCGTCGCTCCGACGACGGAAGAACTGCGCCGCCTTGCCGAACTACGCACGCGGTCCGCCGCGCTCGACCGCGAAATCCAGAAGAAGGCCGATCAATTCGATGCAGAAGCCGGGAAGGACTCCAAAACCAAGTGACAAAACCTTACAGCTTGAAAGCTACACTCACCCTCCTCACAGCGCTCCTGCTTGCGCCGCTGGCCGCGTTGCCTGCCGCCGAGCCTAGCATGCCACGCGTGGCCCCGGACACTACGTTCAGCCAGATCGCGCAGCCCTCTGGCTTCACGCCGGAGATGCCGAAGCTCAGCGATGTCTGCATGAGGCTCTTCAGGCTCGATCAAAAAGGCCTTACAGCGGAGCAGATGCTCGCCGCCGGGAGTGACTTCCACATCACGCGCGGGGTCTGGTCTTACATCGAGGACGAATCCTTCATCAAGAGCGTCCGGGCCAAGGGCTGGGAGTTCCAGGGCAGCCTGGGCATGACCTTGACCGATCCCGCCCTCGCCCTGCGTGATCGCGAAAACAAACCCATCGGGACGAATGGGCAAAGCGACAAGCCACCCTTTCGCGCCGACAACGCGAACCCGGAATACCGTCGTATTTACCTCGAACGGGCGAAACGGTTGGTGGACATGGGTGTCACCAGCTTCCAGCGCGATGACCCGGACGAGGGCTTTTTCGACTGGGGCAAGAAGGGTCGCCGTGACGCCATCCTCGACGCCGATCTGCTGGAGTTCCACCGCTGGGCACGCACCGAGATCGAAAAGCACGCGGGCCGCAAGCTGACCTTCAGCACGAACTGCCACAGTGATCCGCCCTTCATGCAGGTGTTCGACTACCGCATGACCGAGGTGCGTTTCCGATCCATGGACGGGACGAAGGAAATCATCAGCCCGAGCCGCATCCGCGAGATCGGTCTCGCCGCGCGCAAGGAGAAGAAGCTCTTCGTGCTCACCGGCCAGGAGGACCGGCCATCCGAGGACTACCGCTGGATCTGGGCGACGAGCTACGCCACGGGCAATCTGTATATCGTGCCTTGGGATCAGTTCCAAAACGTCGTGCTCGATCCGGTCACGAGGGAGCCACGCATTCCCATTCAAAAGCTGCCCCGCATCTTCATCGCGCAAGAGAAGTTCGCCGACCTGACCGGCTTCGTCCGGGCCAATGCGGACGTCCTCGATGGCTACGAAGAGGCAGCCGTCGGCGGCTACGATTTGCAAGACACGCGCTTCGGCGACGATGCGCCCGTGCGTATCGAAGGCGGCAGCGGCAAGCTCAGCGCCTTCCTCCGCGCCAAACCCGGCGATGCCCATGCACCCGTCGTCATCCACCTCGTCGAACGGGAGCAAGGCGCTACCACGACACTCCGCCTGCCCACCGCGCGGTTCTTCGGGAGGAACGCGATCAAGGTGACGCTGCGCGAGCCACTCCCCTATGACGCCGCGCTGCATGAAAAGGCTGAGCACGACAAGAACTACCGCAGCCTCATTCGCGAAACCACCCTCGCCACGACCACCGAAGGCGCATGGACTCTGATGTCCGTCCCCGCACTGACTCCCTGGGGAATCCTGGTGGTGGAGAAGCTGCCGTAATCGTCAAACGATGAAACATACCCTCCACATCACCCTCACCGCCCTGCTGCTCGCGCCGCTGGCCGTGTTGCACGCTGTCGAGCCCCCTGTGAATCTGCATCCCTACGTCACCGCCGGCGACCCGAACATCAGCCGCGCGTTTCGGATCGCTTGTGGGGATGTGAGCAGCAGCGTCGTGCCGATGGCGGCGGCGAACTCGTTGCCCAATCTGCCGCTGAATGCGAAGCGATGGGAAGTTGTCTCCGCACGCATCGTTGAAGTCGCGGGCACACGCGACGTGCTACCGGCTCAGTTGCTAGCGGCGGGATTGGACTACGGCATTTCGCCGATTGATGCGGCGATGGACTCATGGTGCGGCGCGAGCTTTCTCCAACCGGACGCGATGAAGGGCGCGCTGCTCACCTCGCTCGTGCTCGATGAGGATGGCACCTTGCGCTGCGGCGGCCCGTATTATGAAATCCTCACGTGGACCTTCGGCGCATGGGAGCACTATCTGGCCACTGGAGACCGGGCGTTTCTGAAGGTCGCACTTTCAGCCACGCTCGGCGGACTGGCGCACTCGGAGCGCAACGAGTTCGATGCGAAACTCAATCTCTTCCGCGGCCCGGCCATCATCGGCGATGGCATCTCGGCTTATCCCGATATGTGGGCGGAAGCGGTGAACGGCGCTGGGCACGTCATGCGCTGGCCGCAGCTCAATCCGGACAAGAAACTCGCCACCGGCTACGGCATCCCCATTCATGCGCTCTCCACCCAGTGCATGGCGTATGAGGCCTACCGCCTCGCCGCGCGGATGCAGCGCGAACTCGGCGTGGCGGTGGACGCGGCGTTGGAGGAAAAGGCCGAGCGGCTGAAGGTGGCGATCAACCGGCACTTCTGGCGAGAGGATGCCGGCACCTATCGCTATCTCGTGGACACCTACGGCGGTAGCAACGCGCAGGAAGGCTTCGGCAGCAGCGTCGCGATCCTCTTTGGCATCGCCAGCGCGGAGCAGGCGGCGCGCATCTTCAAGAGCATGCACATCACACCGCAGGGCATCCCTTACAACTGGCCGGTGTTCCCGCGCTACGCCTCACCAGACGGCACGACCTTCGGCAATCACAATGGCACCATCTGGCCGCCCGTGAGCGCACTGTGGGCGCAGGCGGCAGCCTCTTCAGGGCGCACGGAGCTGTTTGCGCTGGAACTGAAAAAGCTCGCCGACCGCGGCTGCCGCGACAGTCATTTCTCCGAGATCTACCATCCCATCACCGGCGAAATCTACGGCGGCCTTCAGGAAGGCCGCACGGGCCGTGGCGGCTCATCCATGCGGGCCTTCATCGCCGCGCGCTTGGGTGGCAGCGGCGAAGCCACCGACGAAGCCATTGCCAAACTTTTCCCCGCCGCCGAAGGCAAAAGCGGCATCAGTCTCTGGCAGTCCTGCGCACGCAACCTCTACACCTCCACTGCCTATCTGCGCATGGTGCTGCACGGACTCTGCGGCATCCGTCTGGACGCCGATGGCATCACCTTCCACCCCACGATTCCGAAAGGCATGAGCCCGGTGGCGGTCTATGAGTTGCCATATCGCCAGGCCGAGCTGGAAATCCATATCACTGGTGAAGGCAACGTGGTGAAGAAGCTCACCGTCAACGGTCAGGAAGCACGCACCCTTCCGACAACGACCACCGGCAAGCAATTGGTCAGGATCGAGATGACCAATGCGAACCAATGAATCATCAACTATGAACCGAAGGCACTTTCTCCACACCCTCAGCGGCACGGCGCTGACCTTTCCCTGGTTCTCGAACCTCGCATTGCATGGCGCAGAGGCATCGAAAGCTCCACGGCGACTGGTTTGCATCGGGCTGGATTTTGGATTGCGACCTGAGTCGTTTTTCCCGGCAAACCATGGGCCTGATCTGGAGCTGACACCCTTGCTGAAGCCTCTGGAGCGCTGGCGGCAGAAGATGACCGTTTTCTCGCAACTGGAGCATCCCGGCGTGCAGGGCGGGCATTATGGTGTCCACGCCTTTCTCAGCGGCGTGCGACGCGAGCAGGCGGCGGGTTTCAAAGACGGCTGCGTCACGCTTGACCAACTCGCAGAGGAGCATCTCGGAAGTCTGACGCGGTTTCCATCGCTCTGCCTCGGAGTGGGCGGAGGCGATGCCATCTCATGGACGCGCTCGGGCATCGCGGTGCCGAAGCTGGAGGACCCAGGCCTGGCGTTTGATCTGCTCTTCAAACCGCAACGCAAGTCGGCCGCAGCAGCACGGCGGGCGGAATTGTCTGAGAATGAATCGGTGCTTTCACTCATCGCGCAGGATGCGAAGCGTGTGGCGCCGCATCTGGACCGCTGGGATCGCGAGAAGATGGAGGAGTTCATGGGCGCGATGCGTGACTTCGAGCGCGCGAACGCCTCCAACATGGCGTGGCTCGACAAACCGTTGCCCGTGACGAATGGCAAAAAGCCCGTGTGGAAGAGCGAAGGCTGCATGGACCGCGTGCGCGCGAACTTCGATGTCGCGGCGCTGGCCCTTCAAGCGGATGCCACGCGGATCATCACGCTGAACATTGGCGGAGCCTTGCCAGTGACGAACATCCCCGGCATCAATCGAGGCTATCACGATCTCTCCCACAGCGGTCAGGACCCGGACAAGCTGCGGCAACTCCACCTCATCGAGTCCGCACTGATGGCGGAGCTGGATTACTTCCTGGAGCGACTCGCCACGATGAAGGACATCGGCGGCAGTTCGTTGCTGAGCAATACCACCGTGGTCTTCGGCAGCGGCATGGGCAATGCCAGCTCCCACGCGAACACGAATCTCCCCGTGGTGCTCGCCGGCGGTGGCTTCAAGCACGGACGGCATCTCTTCTTCCCGAAACAAGGCCGCCAGCAGACACCGCTGTGCAATCTCTTCGTCACCCTGCTCCAGCAGATGGGCATCGAACGGGACAAGTTCGGCTCCAGCACAGGCAACCTCAATCAATTGCTCGTCTAGCATGAAGCGAATCAAACCCGACATCACCGGGACAAATGGAGTCATGGAGTATTGGAGTGCTGTCCTTCAACTCTCCATCACTCCACCACTCCATCGCTCCTGCCTCGCTCTTTTCCTCGGCATGGTCCTGTCCACCCTCCACGCCGCAGACCCCGCCCCACTCAAACCCGACGCCTTCCTCTCGACCTACTGCCTCGACTGCCACGATGGTGATGTGCAAAAGGGTGATCGTCGGCTCGATGACCTGCCTTTGAAGGTCGGCACGGACATCGCCATCGCGGAGCGCTGGCAGGAGGTGCTGCATCAGCTTCAGCTCGGCGAGATGCCACCCGCGAAAAAGAAGCAACCCACCGACGAGGAGCGCCGGGCTTTGCTCGCATGGATCGAGGACCAACTCATTCACGCACAGACCAGCGCTCAAGATCGAGGCGGGCAGGTGGTGCATCGCCGGCTGAGCCGCGCGGAGTATTTGCATACCATGCAAGACCTCTTCGGTTTCGATGGCGACTTTGATCCCACCACCAGCTTCCCCGGCGATGAGGAATTGGAAGGCTTTCGCAACATCGGCTCCGCCTTGCGCACGTCGCGACATCATCTGGATCAGTATCTCAAGGCGGCCAATGCGGTGCTGGACCACGCTTACGATCTCGCCGAGGTGAATGGCAGGCCGGAGGTGAAGCAATGGAAGGACAGCGCGGACAACATGCGCCCTCTCAATGATGCCTTCGGGCTGGGTGTCACCAGCGCGGAGAAGGCGAAAGGTCCCGCCTACATTCACATGAGTCACGGCCTGCGAAATCAGGAACTGATCTTCGATAGCAAGCTCTTCCTCAGTCGCCTCGGCGATACCGGCGTGCCGCATTCCGGCTGGTATGAAGTGGAGGTAGAGGCCACCGCCGCGAACCGCCATCACCCGTATGGCAAGGATCTCATGCTGGGCGGTCTGACGCCGTATTTCAAAGACCTGAAGTCTTACTATGACGAGTCGAAGCCGATGCAGCTTGGCATTGGCCGACAAGGCGAAGGCATAAAGGGCAACGGCTGGCGACTCATCCCGCCGAACATCATCCACGCCACCGAGTTGCCGGATGATCGCTACATCACCGTCCGCGCCCGCATTTGGCTGGATCGCGGCACCGTGCCTTACCTGTCCTGGATCGACGGTCCGCCCAAGGGCACACGAGGCAACTTCATCTCCACCAAGCTCTCCAAATACGACCCCGGCGTGCCGAAGATCGACAAGCACGTGTGGGAAAATCTCGCCCTGCGTGCTGAGCGCGACAAGCTCTACCAGCACCTCTACCAAGGCCCCGAGGTTCGCGTTCACTACTGGCAGGTCACCGGCCCCATGCGCGATGACAAGCCGCATCCTGCCAAGTCGCTGCTGTTTGCCAGCATCTCGCCCGACGAGAAACACATCGAGTCCGCACCCCTGCAATCCGAACTGCAAGGTCTGGCCAGCCGACTCTTCCGTCGCGAGGTGACGGGTGAAGACATCGCCCCGTATGCGGCTGCTCTGCAAAAGCGTCTCGATGGCAAGACGCGCTATGCCGATGCCGCACGACCTGTGTTTAAAGCGCTGCTATGTTCCTCGGAATTTTTGTTTCTCACCGAGTTCACTGAGGACAATCAGACAGGGGGACAATCAGACAAGGAGACCAACGGCCAACCTGTCTCCTCATCTCCCCATCCCATTGTCTCACTGTCTCCTCATCAGCTCGCCACTCGCCTCTCCTACTTCCTCACCGCCGGTCCGCCTGATGACACCCTGCGTTCGCTTGCGGCCAAAGGTGCGCTCGATGCCGCGGTCCTTCGACGCGAAACCGACCGCCTGCTCGATTCGCCAAGGGGTGACCGTTTCCTGCGCCTCTTCACCGAGCAGTGGCTCGGCTTGAACAAGCTCGGCACCATGCCGCCCTCCAAGGAAACCTTTCCCGCCTATCACATCGACCGGCTGGAGCCCGCGATGAAGGAAGAAACCTGGCGCTTCATCGCCGAACTCATTCGCACCAACCAATCCGTCACCGCGCTCGTGGATTCTAACTTCACGTATCTGAATGCCGGACTCGCACGGCTCTATGAGCTGCCAACTGTCAGCGGCGACCACTTGCAACGGGTTAGCCTGCCCGCTGATTCACCACGGCGCGGCCTGCTTGGCCAAGCCAGCATTCTCACCATCACCGCCAACGGCGTCGAGACCTCGCCCGTGAAGCGCGGTGTGTGGCTGCTGGAGAAACTCTTCGGCACACCGCCCAGCCCGCCTCCGCCGGATGTGCCGCCGATTGAGCCCGACATCCGTGGTGCCACCACCATCCGCCAGCAGTTGGAGAAACATCGCAGCGTGCAGGCCTGCGCCGATTGCCACGCCAAGATCGATCCGCTCGGCTTTGCGCTGGAAGCCTACGACCCCATCGGCCACTTCCGCAGCGTTTACCCGAATGGAGCAGCCATCGACACCAGCGGCGAATATCGTGGCCAACCCATCAACAGCCCCGCCGACATCCGCGCCTACCTCGTCAAGCACCCCGACCTCCTCGCGCAGAACCTCACCCACCGCCTCCTCACCTACGCCCTCGGCCGCCCACTTGGCTTCACCGACCAGCCCGCCCTCCGCCGTCTGCAAGCGGACTGGAAAGCAAAAGGCTACACTCTCCGTGAACTCGTCCATCTCATCACCACCAGCGAGCTGATGCGTCAGCCGTAACTCTTTTCCCCATCCATTTTCATCATGAAGCACCTGCTCTTCCTCCTCCTCGCCACCTCTGCCTTAGCCGGGGTCAAAACGGAAACGATCACTATCGCCATGCGCGATGGCGTGAAGCTCACGGCGGATCTTTATCGAGATGAGGCCATCAACAAGGCTCCCGTCATCCTCACACGCACGCCGTATGACCGCACCAAGCAAAAGGGCACGGGCGAGAAGTGGGCGAAGGCCGGCTACATCTTCATCGCGCAGGATTGTCGCGGAAAATTCGGCTCGGAGGGAACCTTCGCGCCTTACAACAACGAGGGTCAGGACGGCTACGACACCATCGAGTGGATCACCAGGCAGCCTTGGTGCAGCGGTCGCGTGGGCATGATGGGCGGCTCGTATGTCGGCGGGGTGCAGTGGCAGGCTGCGGCGGAGCAGCCGCCGGGACTCGCCGTCATCGCCCCGCAGGCCACGTGGAGCAGTTTTTATCGCAATCTCCACCTTGGTGGCTCGGTGCGTCTCTCACTCATCGCGGGTTGGATCGCAGGCAATTCACCGAAGCCCGAAGGAGCCAAGCCGAAGGACTTCAATGAGGCACTCCTGCACCTGCCACTGAGCGAGGTGGACACCGCCATCGGCTGGGACATGCCTTGGCTGGATGCCTTCCTCACTCATCCTGAGCCGAATGGATTCTGGACCCGTCTTGACCTCACTTCACGGCTCCCCGATCTGCAACTGCCCGCATTGCACGTGGTCGGCTACCATGACTACTTCTCCCGTGAGTCGGTGGACAATTTCATGATCATGCAAAAGCAGGCTCGGGATGAAAAGACACGCCAGCAACAGCGGCTGATCCTCGGACCGTGGGACCATGGCACCATCGGCAAAACAAAGGTCGCGGAAGTCGAGTTTGGTTCTGAGGCCGCTTTGGACCTTTTCGCGATCCAACTCGACTGGTTCGATCGTCACCTCAAACAAGACGCCAATGCGCTATCGAAGCCGTTTCCGCCCGTGCGTTACTTCTCCATGGGCGACAACGTCTGGCATGATGCTCAAACCTGGCCGCCGGAAGGTTTCAAGGCGGCTTCGTTCTATCTTCACTCCGATGGCAGGGCGAACACTCGCAGAGGCAATGGCCTTCTCTTGCTTGAAAAGCCCACTGCTGACCAACCTGCCGACACCTTCCGCGCCGATCCCGCAAACCCCACGCCCTCCACGCCGAAAAAAGCTGCTGTGTGGGGACCAGTCGATCAAAGCGCCACCGAAGATCGCGAGGATGTGCTCGTTTACACCAGCCAAGCGATGAAGGAACCGCTCACCTTCGCTGGAAATGCCGAAGCGAAGCTCCACGTCTCCACCGACACACCTGATGCCGATTGGGTGGTAAAGCTCATCGACGTGCATCCCGATGGCTTCGCGCAAAACATCGCGCGTGGCATTCTGCGCGGGCGCTATCGCAACTCACTACTCAAACCCGAGTTGATGCAGCCGGGCAAGGTTTACGAGATCACCGTCGATCTTGGTCCCGTCGCCGCCACGATTGCCAAAGGCCACCAACTCCGCGTGGACATCAGCGGTGCCGACTTCCCGCTCTACGACCGCAATCCCAACACCGCCGAAGGCATCCGCGGAGCAAAAACCGCCATCGCCACCGAGCAGGTGCATCACAGGCCTGGTGCGCTGTCTCGCATCGTGCTTCCGGTGAAATGAACAGGCACACCATGAAACCCACCCAACCACTCCCTACCGACATCAGCCGCCGCACCTTTCTCCAACGTTCGACGGGAGCGCTCGCTGCCTCCACCGGTTTGTTGGCAAACGCCCAAACGGAACCCGAGAACACCTATGGCGTCCAGACACCGGAACTGCGCAGCCGCACCGAGGTCGAGGCCGTTCTCGGCAAGGCACCGAAGCCCGCAGCGGAGGCGAGTCTTCGCCCGCTCACCATTCTCTTCGCCGGAGGTGCCAAGGATCACCCGCCGAGGTCCCATTCTCACGATGTGCTGCCGAAACGCTGGAAAGTGCTGCTTGGCGGCGCAGGTCCAGGTGATGAGGCGGTGACAAACCTGTATCGCCCCCAGGTGGAGGCAGACCGAGCCTTGATCACCGCAGGCTCACCGCATGTCACAGCGCTAAGCACCTTGGAATGGCCCACGGAGGAGCAGTTCGCCACGGCGGATGTCATTATGCTTTATCAAAGTCCGCAGTGCTGGAAAGACGCGAGTCACCTGCCGCAGATCGAGGCATTCCTGAATCGTGGCGGTGGTCTCGTGCTGTCGCACTATGTGCTCTGGAATGCTACGCCAGCGCTCGCGAATCTGCTCGGCTTGGCCAAGGGAAAGGACAGCCACTACAAACACAAAGTCATCACCCTGAAGCTACCTGAGCCGCGTCATCCGATCATGCACGGTCTGCCCGACACCTTCACCCTTGCCGACGAGTGCTTCTGGAACCTGCAAGGCGACCGCAGCAAGATCACCGCGCTCGCCACCTCCGATGAAACCGTGGGCGACAAGGTCAGCGCCGAACCCATCATCTGGGCTCACGAGCACGGAAAAGGCCGCGTCGTAGCTTCCACCCTGGGGCACTTCGATTGGACTTTCGACGACCCCTTCTTCCGCACCATTCTGCTGCGCGGCATCGCCTGGGCCGCCGGCGAGTCACCCTACCGCTTCGATCCTCTCATCCTGCGCGGCATCCCTTTGAAGGGCTGATCCCATGAAACGACGCACCTTCCTCACCACCACCGCACTCGCCGCGCTTGTTGCGCAGGTCGAACATCTGCGCGCCGCCACAGCGGGCATGAAGATCAAAATAGGAGCCTGTGACTGGACCATGAAGCTCGCTGCGCAACCGGCCTCGCTCGAGCTGGCCAAGCGCATCGGGCTGGATGGCGTGCAAGTCGATTTCGGGAGCAAGCCGGATGCCCAGGGATGGCTGCCGCTCTTCGATGAGAAGCTGCAGGACAGCTACCTCGCCAAATCCGCCGAACTCGGAATCGCGGTGCCCTCCCTAGCGTTGGCCACGCTCAACGGTGTGCCGCTCAAAAGCGAGCCCGAGGCCGCAAAGTGGGTGCTGGCGAGCACCAAGGTCGCTCAACGCCTGAAAGCGCGTTGCGTTCTACTGGCCTTCTTTGGCAAAGGAAGCCTCGCTGGCGATGAGGCAGGCATCGAGAAGGTCACTGGCATACTAAAGAAACTCGCGCCACTCGCCGAGAACGCAGGCGTCATCTACGGCATCGAGTCCACGCTGAAGGTGCCGGTTTTGGAAAAGATGCTAGAAGCCGTGCGCTCGCCGAACATCCAGGTCTGGTATGACGTGGCCAACATGGACAAAGAGGGCGAGGACTACGGCGAGGCCATCCGCAGGCTTGGCAAAGAGCGCATCTGTGAGTTTCACGCCAAGGACTTCAAGGGACTCTACGGCCAGGGAAACATCGACTTCGGAAAAATGCGGGACGCCATGCACGACATCGGCTGGCACGACGCGTGGGTTCACATTGAGGGCACGCACCTCCCGAACGGCGTCGAGCAGGACATCCGCTTCGATGCGGACTACCTCCGCAGAACATTCGCACGCTGAGACACCGAACAATGACACAGCACCCCATGAAACGCACCATCAAACTTCTCACCGCACTTTTGCTCGCGCCGCTGGCCGCGCTGCACGCCACCGAGCAGGTGCATCACAGGCCTGGAGCCCTTTCACGTCTTATTTTGCCAGTTCGATGAGTTTGAATCACGACACCATGAAGACTCAAAGCCTCTTATACTTCTCATCCTTTTGTCTGCTCACCACGCTGCACGCCGCGGATCCGGCGGGCATGGCCTTCTTCGAGCAAAAAGTGCGCCCGGTGCTGGTGGAGCATTGTTACTCCTGCCACAGCGCGGAAGCCAAGAAGCTCAAAGGCAATCTCTACCTCGATTCGAAGGCGGGTTGGGAAAAGGGCGGGGACAGCGGTGAACCGGTGATTCTGCCCGGCAAGCCAGACGAGAGCCTTTTCATCCGCACCATCCAGCATCTGGAAGCAGACATGGAGATGCCGCCGAAGAAACCCAAGCTACCGCCGGCGGTCATCGACGATCTGGTGGCCTGGGTGAAAATGGGCGCGCCCGATCCTCGTGATGGCACCAAGGTGGCGGCGAAACGCGGCGACAAATCGTGGTGGTCTCTTCAGCCGAACAAGACTGATCTCGCCACCGCGGGCAGCATCGACGATTTCATCGAAGCGAAGCTGAAGGAAAAAGGCCTCGGCTTCAATCCGCCCGCCGACCCGCGAGCGCTCATCCGGCGCATGACCTATGACCTGCACGGCCTGCCGCCAACTCCGGAGGAGGTGGAGGCGTTCGTGAAGGATTGCGAGACAAACACAAGGGCCAGCAAAGACCTCATCGACCGCCTCCTCGCCTCCCCACGCTACGGCGAGCAATGGGGCAGGCATTGGCTCGATGTGATCCGCTTTGGCGAGTCGAACGGCTTTGAGCGGAACTTCATCATCGACGACTTGCATCCCTTCCGCGACTACGTCATCCGCAGCTTCAACGAGGACAAGCCCTTCGATCAGTTCATCGTCGAGCACCTCGCGGGCGATGTGATCGGCAAGGACAAGCCCGAGGTGGAGGTCGGCAGCGCCTTCCTCGTGGCGGGGCCTTATGATGATGTGGGCAACCAGGATCCCGTCGCGCAGAAGAACATTCGCGCGGCCACCATCGACGACATGGTCACCGCCACCGGCGGTGCGTTCCTCGGTCTCACGCTGAACTGCGCTCGCTGCCACAATCACAAGTTCGACCCCATTCCCGCAGAGGACTACTACCGCGTGCGTGCCGCCTTCGAGGGTGTGACGCATGGCCGGCGCGTGGTGGCGACCGCAGAGCAACGCAAGGCCCACGCGGAGACAATGAAGCCGCTGACCGCAAAGCTCGCTGCTTTGAATGCCAAAAAGGAAGCGCTCGACAAGAAGATCGATACCCGCGCCAAAACGCAATTTGCGCAGATGAAGTTCACGCGACCGCCAGTGGACCGTTTCGGCACGGATGAGAGCTTCCCGGCCACCGAGGCCAAGATGCTGCGCTTCGTCATCAGCGGCTTCACCTCCGATGCGGAATCCAAAGCCAAACCCGGCGGACCTGGTGGAAGGCTCACCGAGTTCCAAGTCTGGAGCAGTTCGGGAAAAAATATCGCGCTCGCCAGTCAGGGCACCAAGGCGGAGGGCGCGAAGTCTGCCACGGCGGAGGACTTTCCTGAAGCCTACGGCCCGCAGTATTGCATCGACGGCCGGCTGGGCGAGGCATGGTTCATCGGCACACCGCCCGTGCTGACGCTCACCTTTGCCAGGCCCGAGAAGATCGAGCGCATCACCTTCATCAACTCACGCGCCGGCAAGGAGGATGCCGAGGACGACAGCAAGGTGCGCGGTGCCACGCCCACCGAATATGAAGTGCAAGTCTCCATGGATGGCAAGACGTGGAGAGCCGTGGCGAGCAGCGAGGGCCGCCAGCCCTACACGGAGGCGCTCGGCATCGTGATGGCACGCCGGACGGTCATCACCGCCGATGAAAAGGCCACGCTCGCCGGTTTGGAAAAACAAATCGCCGAAGTGAACGCCGCCATCGCCCGCGTGCCGAAACTGCCAGAGATTTGGGCGGGTAAGTTTGCTCAGCCGAAGGAGAAAACATTCCTCTTCCGCGGTGGCGACCCGATGAAACCGGTCAACGAAGTCACCGCCGCCTCGCTGAACGTGCTGGACGGCGTGACCAAGCCCTACCAACTCACCGCCGATGCCCCGGAGGGCGAGCGCCGGCTCGCACTCGCCAGATGGATCGTCAGCAAGGAGAATCCGCTCACGCCACGAGTTCTCGCCAACCGCCTGTGGCACTACCATTTCGGCACCGGCATCGTCGATACGCCAAGTGATTTCGGCTATCTCGGCAGCAAGCCCACGCATCCCGAACTGCTCGACTATCTCGCAGCCAAACTTGTCGCGAATGGCTGGAAACTGAAAGCGCTGCATCGCGAGATTTTGCTTTCGCGCACCTATCAACAAAGTTCATCAGCACTGTCGAACCCAGGCATGCAGGTGGACGGAGCGTCCCGTTTGCTCTGGCGCTTCCCACCGCGCCGTCTCGCTGCGGAGGAGGTGCGCGACACGATGCTCGCGGTCACCGGTTCCTTGCAGCTCGATCCGATGGGCGGCCCCGGTTTCCGGCTCTACAAGTTCACGCAGAACAACGTCTCCACTTACTTCCCGCTGGAGAAGCACGGCCCGGAGACCTACCGCCGCGCCGTCTATCACCAGAACGCCCGCGCGAGCGTCGTCGATGTGCTGAGCGACTTCGATTTCCCCGACGTGGCCTTTGCCTCCCCGAAGCGGGCGAGCACCACCACGCCGCTCCAGTCGCTCACGTTGCTGAATCACAGCTTCACACTCGATATGGCCGAAGCTCTCGCACGAAGAGCGGACGGGCCTGAGGCAGTCGAAAAGGCCTACAGGCTCCTGTTCCAACGGAAACCCAGCGCGACCGAGTCCGGCGCGGCCCACGCTTTGATGGCCAAACACGGCCTCCGTGCACTCTGCCGTGCACTACTGAACTCCAACGAACTCATCTACCTCGAATGACTCGCATCCTTCCGCCGATCAAGGCACCCAGAACCATGAACCAAGAACAACATGCCACCTCCCGCCGTCAGTTCCTCCGGGCAGCGGGCGTCACCGTCGCGCTTCCCTGGCTGGAGACATTCGCGCGGGCAGTCGAGCCTGCGAAGATGCAGCGCTTTGTCTGTGTCGCGAATCCGTTCGGCATGATCCAGGATGCTTTCTTTCCCACCGGGGAGGGATTGAAGGCGGCGCTTCCCGGCAACCTCGCCTCTTTCGAGGCGCTGCGCGGCAAGTTCACCGTCTTTTCCAACATCGACCACGGCAACAACGGCGGCCATGGCGGCACGCACATGTTCCTCTCGGGCGTGAAATCGTCGGAGGCCTCTTCGATGCCGGATGGCAACATCTCGCTGGACCAGTTCCTCGCGCGGCAGGTGGCCGGGCAGACGCGCTTTCCCGTGCTCAACACCGCCGCGGGGCCGGTCGGCGGCGGAGGAGTGGAACTCTCGTGGACTCGCACCGGCGTGATGGTGCCGCCGGTGCAGCAGGTGTCGCGCGTGTTTAGGATGCTCTTCGTGGATGATCCCGCGGAGCTGTCCGCCGCGCTCGGTGTGGACTACGAGCAGCAGGGCTCCATCCTCGATGCGGTGAACAGCCAGGCCAGGAGCATGAGCAGCCGCGTCTCGGGCCGCGACCGGGAGAAGCTCGACCAGTATTTCACCGCCATCCGCGACGTGGAGAAATCGCTCGAACAGGAAAAGGCCTGGCTTTCGCGCCCTCGGCCAAAAGTGGATGCGAAGGAGCCGAAGGACGGCACGGTGAGCCAGCAGTTGCCGATTCTTTTTGATCTCGTCGCGCTGGCCCTGCAGACCGATTCCACCCGCGTGGCCACGATCGAGGTGCCGGGCTCGTTCGACACCTCGGCCATGGGCATCGAGGAAAAGGGCTACCACGGCTATTCGCACCACGGGAAGGATCCGGTGCTGATGGAGGGCATGCGAAAGGTGGAGCGCTACCAGATGGTGCATCTGGCGAAGTTCCTCGCCAAACTGCAGGACCTCGGCCTGCTCGACAGCACCCAGGTGCTTTTTGGCAGCGGCATGGGCGATGGCAGCGCCCACACCAACAAGAACCTGCCGGTGCTTCTCGCCGGCGGCGGCTACAAGCACCGCACCCATGTGATCCTGCCGGACGCGGCGGAGAAGCGCGTGCCGCTGTGCAATCTCTACCTCTCGATGGCGCAGCGTTTCGGCGTCGAGGCCGGCACGTTTGGCAAGAGCAAAGGAACCTTTGGTGAACTGTCATGAAGCACGCGAAGAACATTACCCTGGCGCTCGCCGCCTTTCTGACTGCCACCCTCGCGGGCATCGGCGCGGAGCAGGGCAAGCCTGTCTCCGTCAGCGAGACAGTGCGGGCCTTGGTCTCCGAGCGTTGCATGGACTGCCACGACGATGCCACGAGCAAGGGTGACTTTTCGCTGGAGTCACTCGGCGATTCCGTGACCGATGTCACGGCCATCTGGTGGCTGCGTGCGCTGGAGCAGATCGAGCGCGGCACGATGCCACCGCCGAAGAAGAAGCAGCCAGCGGCCGATGAGCGCCAGGCGGTGGTTTTGGCCCTTGAATCCACCCTCGCCTCTTTTTCCGAAAGCAAACCCGTGCGCGAAACGGCGGTGCTGCGTCGGCTCAACCGCACGGAATACCGCCGCACGCTCGAAGACCTGCTGCATCTCGATTTGAGCCGCCGGGATCCCACCACCGAGTTTCCCGATGACAACCGCTCGCACGGCTTTGCTTCGGACGGCGGCAAGTTGGTGACTTCGAGCTACCTGATGCGGCACTACCTCACCGCCGCGAAGGATGTCGTGGGCCGCGCGGTTCATTTTGAGCCACAGCCCGAGACGCGCACCTGGTCGCTCTCGGCGCCGTTTGAAAAAACGGCGGGAGGTCATCGGCATTCCGAGCGGGAGTGGTATGCGAAGACCCTCCGCGAGCCGCAGCCCTACCAGACGCTCGAATACCGCCGTGGTGCCCTCCCGCTGGAGGATCTTCGGGAGGGAGTGGCGATGTCCGGTTGGTATTCGTTTCGCATCCTCGCCGAGGCGAAGTTTCGATATGCGGACATGGATCCGAAAAAAATGTTTGGAAGCGGGTCGCTCGTCGATCCGAGCCAGCCGCTCCGGTTGGAGATGACGCTCAGCACGCTCGTCGGCGTGGACCCAGCGAACAAGGATGCCGTCCGCGATGCTCTGATCGGCTCCTTTGGCGAAGAAACCACTTTGGGTGATCGCAGCATCGCCATCTGGGATGTGCCCGACGATGTGCCCACCTGGCTGGAATGCCGCGTGTGGCTGGAGGCGGGCCAGTTTCCCCGATTCGCGTTTCCGAATGGTCCCACGGACAGCAACAACCGCATCACCGGCTTCGTCAAAGAAAACAAATACACCCTGCTCGACAAGAAGCAGCTCGCGGCCTACGAGCAGGCCAACCTGAGCGGCGATTGGGGCCACCTGATCTTCTTCGAGACGCCGCGTATTCGCATTCACAAAGTGGAAGTGAAGGGCCCGCTCAACGAACAATGGCCGCCGGCAAGCCACCGAGCCATCTTTGGCGACACACCCTATGCGTCCGCCAAGGCAGACGAGGTGCTGCGTGCGTTTGCCGAGCGTGCGTGGCGTCGTCCGGTGGCGGCAGCGGACGTAGAGCCCATCCTGAAGCTCGTGCGGAGCGCGGAAAAGACCGCCACCGATGCGGGCGCACCTCCGGAGCAGGCCGCGCAGTCCGCCATCACCCAGGGTGTGCGTGCGGTGCTTTGCGCGCCGGAGTTTCTTTACCGCGAAGAGCGCGCCGCACAGCTCGACGGGCGCGAGATCGCCTCGCGGCTTTCCTATTTTCTCTGGTCCTCGCTGCCGGATGACAAGCTCATGGCCCGGGCCGCCGCGGGTGATCTCATCAAGCCCGAGGTGCGGCGGAATGAAGCGGAGCGCATGCTCGCCGACGGACGCGCCGACACCTTCGTCCGTGAGTTTCTCGACGGCTGGCTCGGAATGCGCAAGCTCGGCTCGATGAAGCCCCAGGGCGGCGGCTTCAACGTCTATTACGACGACCATCTCGAGCCCGCGATGCGCACGGAGTCGCGCCTCTTCTTCAAACGCCTGCTGCAAACCAACGGCCCCATCGCCGACTTCCTCGATTCCGACTACACCTTCGTGAATCGCGCACTCGCCAAGCACTACGGCATCGACTGGCAAGCCGCCGAACCCAGCCTCGGCAAACCGGTGGAAGGCCTCACGCGCGACGACCTCCAGCCGGACGGCGCGGGCGATTCCCCGTCGCAGGGCTTTGTCCAGGTCAAGCTCATCGACAAGCGCCGCGGCGGGCTGCTCGGTCAGGCGAGCGTCCTCACCCTCACCGCCAATGGCGTGGACACTTCTCCGATCATCCGTGGCATCTGGCTCCTGGAGAACATCCTCGGAGCCCCGCCCTCGCCTCCACCGCCGAATGTCCCCGTGATCGAGCCGGACATCCGCGGTGCCACCACCCTGCGGCAGCGCCTCGAAAAACATCGCGAGAATGCCGCGTGCGCCGGGTGTCATCGGCAGATCGACCCGCCCGGTTTCGCGCTGGAGAGCTTCGATGCCATCGGTCGCTGGCGCGGACACTACAACCCCGTCAACAACACGGCGCTGCCGGTCGATCCCAGCGGAGATTTCAACGGTCATGAGTTCAGAGATGTGATCGGTTTCAAAGAAGCGCTGTTGCAGCGCCAGCCGCAGTTCGCTCGTAGCCTCGTGGAGAAGCTGCTCATCCACGCGCTGGGCCGCGAGCTGACCGCCGCCGACCGTCCTGCCATCCGTCGCATCGTCGAGCAAGCCGCGACCAACGGCTATCGCCTTCGCGACCTCGTGCTGCTGTGCTGCGAGAGCGATCGCATCACCCGGAAATGAACCATCCAGACATGAACTCCATTTCACCCCATCGTCCGATGCTTCTCGCCGTCATCGCCATCGGCGCATCTCTGCCGCTTTTGGCGTTCGCCCAGGATTCGAGCAAGCTCACCTCCATCACCGTGGAGCAGGCGCGCGCGGTGATGGCGAAGAAGCCAACCACAATGGGCTCCATTGATGGAGGCTTCGCGTCCTTCGACGCGCTCACCACACTCACGCCCGAGGTGGCGGAAGTGCTCGTGAAGCATGAAGGCGCACTGTCGTTCAATGGTCTCACGGAGCTTTCTCCAGAGACAGCGGCGGTGCTCGCGAAGCATGCGCCTTCCAAGTCGTTCGGCTATGCCGACCTGCGGATTAACGGCTTGAAGACCATCTCCCCAAAAGCCGCCGAGGCTCTCGCCGCGCATCAGGGCAAGGTGCTCCTCTACTCGCTGGAGAAAATCGACTCCGTCCCGCTCGCGCAAAAGCTCGCGCGGCAGTGGGGTGAGCTTCGTCTCGGCCTCACGGAGCTTTCACCGACCATCGCCGCCGAACTTGCCAAACATCGCGGCACCGAGGAGGACAAAACGCGGCCCGGCGTCATCGGCCGTCGCGTGGATGGCGCAGCCTCCATCCTGCGGCTCGACAACATCACATCGCTTTCGCCCGGGACTGCGGAAGCCCTCGCCGCCCATGAAGGCGTGCTTGTGCTCAACGACCTCACCTCACTCCCGCCCGCAGTCGCCGCCTCGCTCGCAAAATGCGTCGGCAACAGCAAGACCAACCGCACCGGGACGCTCGTGCTCAATGGCCTGGAGACGCTCTCCACCGAATCCGCCGCCGCCCTCGCCGCTTTCACCGGCGAACTCGTGCTCAAGGCCATCACGGAACTCACTCCCGAAACCGCCACCGCCCTCGCCAAACACAAAGGCCGCCTTCACCTCACCGGCCTCGTCAAACTCACCCCCGAGACCCACGCCGCGCTGCAAGCCCACCAAAACCTGCTCCTGCCGCGCCCGCTCCCGCTGGCCGCCGGGAGGTGATGAAAGGATTGCAGAACACAAAACCAACCGACACCTCACCGCTCCAACGAACTCATCTACCTCGAATGAACTCGCCTCTCGACCAAACCCGCCGCCGCTTCCTGGGCCAGATGAGCACAGGCCTGACAGGTGTTGCCCTATCACGCTTGTTCGCCGCGGAGAGCGCTCTGCCCAAAGGCACGCACTTTGCCCCGAAGGCGAAGCAGGTGCTGCAAATCTTCTGCCCCGGAGCCGCCTCGCACATCGACCTGTGGGAGCACAAGCCCATGCTGGAGAAGTTTCACGGCACCCCGCTTCCTGGCGGTGAGAAGGAAGTCTCCTTCCAAGGTAAAAACGGCAATCTCATGCGCCCGCCGTGGGCCTTCGCACCCGCGGGCAAGTCCGGCAAGATGCTCTCCACCATGCTGCCGCACATGGCGCGGCATGCGGACGACATCGCTTTTATCCACAGCATGACGAGCCAGACCAACACGCACGGGCCTGGCTGCATCAACATGAACACCTGCTTCACCCGCGAGGGCTATCCCAGCGCCGGCTCATGGGTCAGCTACGCGCTCGGCAGCCTGAATGACAACCTGCCCACCTACATCGCCATCCAGGACCTGCGCGGCGAGCCGCCGAACGGCAAAGCAAACTGGAGCAACGGCTTCCTCCCCGCGCGATTCCAGGCGGTCGCCATGGCCGCGCAGCAGCCTTTGCGCAATCTCGCCCGGCCAGCATCGATCAGCAGCGCAGAAGACGAGGCGGCGAGGGATTTCCTCCGCACGATCAATCGCGAGCACGAGCAGCAGCATCCCGGCAACAGCGAACTGAGCGCCCGCATGGCCGCCTACGAACTCGCTGCAAAGATGCAACTCGCCGCGCCCGAGGTCAGCGATCTCGGCGGCGAGCCGAAGCACGTTCACGATCTCTACGGCACCGGCGATGCGAACTCACTCAAAGCCGCCTACGCCCGCAACTGTCTCCTCGCCCGCCGCTTCCTGGAGCGCGGTGTGCGCTATGTGAGCCTCTACTGCGCCTCTCGCGCCAGCAACGTGGATGGCTTCCTCAACTGGGATGCGCACAAGACGCTCAAGGCCGACTACGAGCGGCACTGCCCCATCTTCGACCAGCCCACCGCCGCGCTGCTCATGGACATGAAGCAGCGCGGCATGTTGAACGACGTGCTCGTCGTCTGGTGCACCGAGTTTGGCCGCATGCCCACGCATCAGGAGGGCACCAGTGGCCGCGACCACAACCCCGATGCCTTCACCACTTGGATGATGGGCGCGGGAGTCAAAGGCGGCATCAGCCATGGCTCCACCGACGATTTCGGCCGCCGCAGCGTGCACGATGTGACCAGCGTCTATGACTTCTACGCCACCGTGCTTCACCTCCTCGGTCTCGACCACGAAAAGCTCACTTACTACTTCAACGGTCTCCAGCAACGCCTCACCAATGTCCACGGACATGTCATCAAGAGCGTGCTGGCGTGAACCACGAGCGACGACCATGAAACTCTCCCTCATCCTCCTCGTCGCCCTGCTGCAGTCCCTGCACGCCGCTGACGTGCGCACCGGCACCTGGACGGAGAAATGGCCCGACAAGGACGGCAACCTTCAAACCATCAGCGTCACGGCCGAAGTGTGGACGGAGGCATTCCAGGCAGATCTCGATGCGGATGGCCAGTTGCACATTCCGGCGCGTGAGAAGCCTTATTACCTCGATGGGCCGTTGGTGATGAAATCCGGGCAGAAGCTCACGGCGGACGCGAAGGCCGAGATTCGGCTCAAACCGGGCACCAGCACCTGCATGGTGCGCAACGAGCATGTCGCCACCTTGAACACGAAGCCCGTGCCGCGCGATCAGCCGCTCGATAAGAACATCAGTATCGAAGGCGGCATCTGGACCACGCTGGCGGTCACGCGTGCGGAGTCGAATGGCAATGCGCGCGGTGCTTCCTCGAAGCAAAACGCGGCGTTTGGCACCCACGGCGTCATCTTGATGCAAAACGTGCGCGGTGTGTCGGTGAAGAACGTAACCATCCGCCAGAGCCGTCCTTTCGGCGTGCATCTGGCGAACGCGCATGAGTTCACCGTGGAAAACATCACCCTCGAAAATCACGGACGCGATGGCGTGCATGTGAACGGCCCCGCGAGCGATGGACTCATCCGCGGTGTGCGCGGCGATCCGCATGACGACAATGTCGCGCTCAATGCTTGGGAATGGAAAAACTACGCGCCCAGCTACGGCCCCATCGAGCGCATCGTCATCGAAGATGTCACCGGAGTGCCCGATGGCGTGCCTGCGGCCAATTCCATCCGCCTCCTGCCCGGCGTGAAGCGCTTCGACGATGGCACCACGCTCGACTGCCCCATCAGCGACATCACGCTGCGCCGCATCACCGACATCCGCGAGTTCAAGCTCTACGACCAGCCGAATCTCGAACTCGGTCGAGGCAACGATTTCAGCCTTGGCATCGGCACGCTGAATGACATCCGCTTTGAAGAGCTCACCTTCAATCACCCCGGCAAGATCGAGGTCCACGCCAACACCGACGGCCTCACGATTCAAGACGTTCGCGTGAATCATCCCATCACTCCTGATTGGAACCTCCTCGCCATCGGCCCGAAGTCCGCGACCTACAAGGGCGCGCCCGGGAGTGATCCCTCGCGCTGGACCGAAATCTTCTCCCCCGACCTCGATTGCACTGCGCGCCACATGAGCATCACCGGCGTCCGCACCCGCGACTCGCAGGCCGATTTGCCCATCGAGCAAGTCGTGAAGGTCATCGAGCTCAAACCCAACCCCGACTACCCGAAGACCACGCCGAAGGGCGGCACGGGGAAAGGCATCTGGATTCGCTGACCATGAAACGCATCCTTCCATTCGCCGCCGCTCTGCTGTTCGCGCGGCTGGCCGCGTTGCACGCCGCTGACACAATTCGAGGGGTCACTCTCGAAAGCCGCCGACTGCCGCGCATCCTGTTCAACAATGACAGCGATGACCTGAAGTGGCCCGCTTACCCGGAGCATCATGCCAACGGTCTCTGGGTGCCTGCGGGCAAATACCTGCCGCTCCCGACGATCCACTCGCTCGACGATGCGCTCGCGCCGCGCATCGGTCCGCTGGCCAAAACAAAGACACAGGGCCTCTCCTATTGCGGCAACTTCGGCCTGCCCATCTGGGAACTGAAGCGGGATCACATCGCCGCGCTTGGGGACGATCCGCTCCAGCCGATCCTTCAGTTTTGGAAGCGTGATGGCCGCAGCTTCTTCTTCTCGATGCGCATGAATGACGCCCATCATGACATCTTCAACTGGGCGCACCTCTGGGATGACTTCCGCCGCACGCACCGCGACCTGTGGCTCAACCCGCCGACGGACGCCGAATGGGAAACCAAGTTCCTTCCGTGGCTCAATGGCACTGGCCCCAAGCCCGAGTTCACTCCTCGTCGCGACCTGAGACTCGATTACTCGAAGCCCGAAGTGCGGAAGCATTACCTAGACACCCTGCGCGAAGCCTGCCGCCGCTACGATCTGGATGGGATCGAGCTCGACTGGCTGCGCTCTCCCGTCCTCTTCCGGCATCGGGAAGTGGACTCCGCTATCATGACGGCCTTTGTCACCGAGGCACGGGCCATTCTTGATGCATCAGCCAAAACTCGCGGTCGCCCGCTGCGCCTCGTGTCACGCGTGCCGGATTCGCCTAAAGACGCACTCGCCATGGGACTCGACGTCGAAGCGTGGTTGAAGAAAGGCCTGCTCGATGCCGTGATCGCGGGGAACGGCGTGATGTTCTCCGGCCTGGACCTCGAAGCATGGGTGGCTCTCGCGCATCGCTATCACACGCCGGTCTATGGATCACTGGAGCGCATGAAATTGCGCAAGACCTTCAGACGATACGGCACGCCCGAAACCCTCCGCGCCGCCGCAGCCACGCTCTGGGAGAAAGGCGCGGACGGGTTATATTTCTTCAACTTCTACCTCCGCGACGAGATGCCGCTGTTCGATGAGTTTGGCGACCGCGCGAAGCTGGTGGGACTGCCCAAGGAATACTTCTGCGACATCGACATGCGCAGCGGCGGCCCCTGGAGTTCGCTCGGCGAGGCACAGCTTATGACCTTGAAGCCCGCTACTCCTGCCACCGTGCATCTGGTCATCGCCGATGATCCCGCGAAGGCCAAGGAAGCCACCCTGGAGATCCTTTTCAAAAGCGACCGCGAGACCGAGGCACTCACCATCACCCTCAACGGACAACCGCTCCAAGAACTGACGTCTACACCCGCCAAAGCAGGCTTCACCCTCACGCTTTCCTCTGCCGCTCTGAAGCCAGCGCTCAAGCGCGGCACCAACAACTTCACCTTCACCTCAGCCGCCAGTGTCACGGTCACCTCGTTGAGCGTGCGCGTGGTGCCGTGAGCCCTTTCGAATAACTCCGACATAAAATGTGACCAGTGGGAGGGCTCGCGGAATTCCACGCACCCAGGAACGCGGCGAAACGCTTTCGTTGGCGCATTAACCATGAAACACACTCGCATTCTTCATCGCGCTGCTGCTCACCACGCTGCCAGCGCTGCACGCGGCCGAGAAGCTACCGCAGCCTATCGCCACTCTCATCGAGCGGAACTGCACCGATTGCCACGATGCGGAGGCGAAGTAGGGCAAGCTCGATCTCACGGCGCTGACGTTTGATCTGGGTGATCCAAAAGGAATGGAGCGCTGGGTGCAGGTGTTTGATCGGGTGGAGAATGGCGATATGCCGCCGAAGTCGGAAGACATGAAGCCTGAGGATCGGAAGGCTTTGCTGGCGGCTTTGGAATCGTCTTTGCAGGCGGCGAGTGCGGTGGCCACGGCGAAGAAGGGACGCGGGCCGATGCGGCGGCTCAATCGCATCGAGTTTGAGCAAAACTTGCGCGACCTGCTCGCGCTGCCGCATCTCGATATTCGCGACATGTTGCCTGCGGATCGCGAGTCACATCACTTCGACAAGGTCGCGTCCACGCTGGACATCTCGCATGTGCAGCTCATGGCTTATCTGGATGCGGTGGAGACGGCATTGCGTCAGGCTGTGGTGACGTCAACTGCGCCGCCGGCGTCGAAAAAGACGCGGGTGGTTGGCAAGCAACTCGTACCGCGCCGCACCACTGGTGGTGTGGAGTCGCTGTTCTATGCGCGGGATGGTAAGGGCTTCGATTTATTAATCCGGTAAATAGATAGCACAACATTGGAGGCGGTGTTATGAATGTGTCCGCATGAAGGAAGACGGACGCAAACTAAGCAAAGAACAACAAGTGGAGGCTCGCCGCCGGGCGATGCTTCTGCTTGGCAAGGGATGGCATGAACGCGACATTGCCGAAGCTGTGGGGGTTCATGAACGCACGGTGCGGCAATGGAAGCAGCACCAAAGAGACCACGGCACCGAG
>NZ_JBIIKX010000154.1:0-3225 GCF_044232965.1 Prosthecobacter sp. | reverse complement strand
AGAGCTTCTGAAGTTCAGGAAAGCCCTTGGTGGCCAGTTCCTTGGTCCAGTCGTTCGCGGTGTTCATGCCCTGCGGCTTGGGCGCAAACAGTCCGGCGAACTCGATGTTGCCAGTGCCGATGCGCAGAAGGCTGGCGTTTTCACAGGTGCAGCCGCCCTGCATGGAGGTGCTGACCATGACACAAGGAAAGGAGAGCTTGATGCGGTCGTCGATGGCCGCAAGGAGCATCGTCTGAGTGCCACCGCCGCTCGCGCCGGTGATGGCGGTGCGCTCAGGATCGACCTCGGGCAGCGAAAGCAGGAAGTCGAGGCCGCGCACGGCATTCCAGGTTTGCAGGCCCATGATGGATTGTAGACGAGCCTCCGCCTGCGGGCTGTAGAGGCCCCAGTTTTCGACCGTGTTGGCCTCAGGCCGTTGTTTGGCGAAGCGATGCACGATTTCGGGCGAGAACTGGATGGAGTCCGAGTCGCTAAGCATGTCCCACTGCCAGACAACACAGCCCATGCGGGCGAGTTGGACGCAAAGAGACTGGAAGATGCTCTTGCCACCGCGCTCGAAACGCTCGGCACCCGTGGCGATCTCTGCACGCACTTTTTCTGGTTCCCCGAGGGCTAGGCGCGCGTCTTTCCAATGCCCATGCGCGAACATGACGCCGGGAACTTTGCCTTTGATGACCTTAGGCTTCCACAGACTGCCGGTGACAAAGAAACCAGGAGCGCTTTCAAAATAGACCTTTTCAACAGTGAATCCATCGCCCTCGACCTTGCCATGCACGACGGCATTGAGCGGCGTCTTGGTCGGCATCGGGAACAATCCTTCCGCCACGAGAATCTGGCGGCGCACCTGCTCCTTGCGGGCATCCCATTCGCTCAGTGACGAAGGCGGATTGAAGGGGAAATAGCCATTCAGGTCTTTCGGCGGTTGCAGGCGGATGTCTTCGGCATGGGCGAGCGTGATGCCAAAGGCAGCAAGGAAAAGCAGATGGAGTTTCATGGGTTGGGAATGACGGCGAGACAGCTACGGAGCGAGCCTGCGAAGTTCATCATGGACGTGATCAGATGGCAATCACAGACCGTCCGCCCTGCCGCCTTGCATTCAGGCCAAGTCTCGCCCCATTTCCGCCCGCAAGAAGCCCGCCGCCATCTCGTTCCTTCCGCCCCCTCGATATGCCCAACCGCAAAAACCTCCTCGTCGCACTCGCCATCGTTGCACCGCTCGCGCTCATCGCCGCCAAGCCGGACAAACCGAAGAAAGACAAAGGCCCGTTTGTCGCGGCGAAACCCGCCTTTACGCCGGATTACAACGCACCCGCATTTGATGCGAGCAAGGTGAAGCATGATCTTCTCGACCCAAGCACATTCAAGGTGCCCGAGGGCCTCGAAATCACCGTATGGGCTACCTCACCGCAGTTGTTCAACCCGGCGAACATGGACATCGACCACGCCGGCCGTGTCTGGGTCACCGAAGGCGTCAATTACCGCCGCCACAGCGGGCGCAGCCGTGAGGGCGACTGCGTGCGCGTTTTGCAGGACACCGATGGAGATGGCAAGTGCGACACCAGCCACGTCTTCGTGCGTGAGAAAGAACTGGAGTGCCCGCTAGGCGTCGCGGTATTCGATAACGTCATCTTTGTCTCCAACACGCCGAACATCATCAAGTACACCGATGTAAACCGCGATTTGAAGTTCGATCCCGCCGTGGACACGCGTGAGATCTTTCTCAGCGGATTCGAGCAGCCGCAGCACGATCATAGCCTGCACAGCGTCTATGCCGGACCCGATGGCCGGTTGTATTTCAGCAATGGAAACTGCGGTGCGCAGTTCAGCGACAAGAGCGGCAACACCTTCCGCATCGGCGGCGCTTATCTGAACAACGACTACACCGGTGAAAAGAGCGACGACGGTCATGTCTATGTCGGCGGCTTCACCGCCAGCATCGACCCCAGCGGCCACAAGGCCAAGATCCTGGGCTACAACTACCGCAACAGCTACGAAGGCGTGCGCACCTCCTTCGGCGACATGTTCCTCAACGACAACGACGATCCACCCGCCTGCCGCGTGAGCCATCTCATCGAAGGCGGCAGCTTCGGTTTTTTCTCCCGCGATGGAAAACGCCAGTGGCGTGCCGACAAACGCCCCGGCCAAAACATTCCCGAGGCCGAGTGGCGGCAGGACGATCCCGGCAGCATCCCTGCGGGCGATGTCTATGGCGGCGGTGCTCCCACCGGTCTGTGCTTTTATGAAAACGGCGCTCTCGGTGAGAAATGGAACGGTCTGCTGCTCAGTTGCGAAACAGGTCGCAATGTTGTCTTCGGTTATCTGCCGAAACCCGATGGCGCAGGCTTCAAGCTCGAACGCTTCGACTTCTGCACGAGCAACACCACCGGCGTCTTCAAAGGCAGCGATTTCGTCGGTGGAGCGAACAACCTCTCCGACGACCGCCACACCCTCTTCCGCCCGAGCGATGTGTGCGTAGGCCCCGATGGCGCGATTTACATCAGCGACTGGTTTGACAAACGCACCGGCGGTCATCAGGACACAGATGAAACCTGCAGCGGCACGATCTACCGCGTCGCCCCCAAAGGATTCAAACCCCGTGTGCCAGGTGTCGAACTCGACACCATCGAAGGGCAGATCGTCGCGCTTGAATCGCCTGCGACGAATGTTCGCCACACCGCCTTCACCCGCTTGAAAGAGGCCGGGGAGGCCGTCCTGCCGCAGGTCACCAAACTGCGTGACCACGCCAACCCGCACATCGCCTCACGGGCCGTCTGGCTGCTCGCCCAACTCGGTGAGAAAGGCCTCATCGCCACACGGTCATGGCTTGAATCCGACGACGCCACCAAGCGCCTCGTCGCTCTCCGGGCCATTCGTGCCGCCACCGATGACGGTCTCGACATCATCGCCAGCATGTCCTCCGACCAGTCCCCCATGGTGCGCCGTGAAGTCGCGGTCTCCCTGCGCGACGTTCCAGCCAAACAAAGCGTGCCGCTGCTCGCCAAACTCGCCCGCCACATCGACGGCAGCGATCGCTCCCTGCTCGAAGCCTGGGGCATCGGCTGCTCTGGCAAAGAAGAGCTGGTTTGGAGCGTCCTGATATCCGAAGGCGATTGGAGCGAGGGCTTCGCACACCTCACTTGGCGCCTTCACCCCGTCGCCGCAGTGCCTGAACTGCAAAAGCGCGCCTCCAGTGACAAATTCACGCCCGAGCAGCGCAAGCTCGCG
>NZ_JBIIKX010000062.1:0-37777 GCF_044232965.1 Prosthecobacter sp. | reverse complement strand
ATGAGTCCTAGACCCTGGATCATCGCCGAAACAAATTGGAAGCACGTCAAAGCCACGCGCTATGAGGTCGCTATGCTGCCGTGGGGAGCCACGGAGGCGCACAACTGGCACCTGCCTTACGCCACCGACTCGCTGCAAAACGATGCCATCGCCGCCGAGGCAGGCCGCATCGCCTGGGAAGCGGGTGCGAAGGTCGGCATCCTACCGAACATGCCCTTTGGGGTGCAGACCGGCCAGCTGGATGTGCCGTTCTGCATCAACATGAATCCCACCACCCAAATGATGGTGCTGGAAGACATCATCTCCAGCCTTGAAGGCGTCGGTGTGATGAAATTCGTCATCATGAACGGCCACGGCGGCAACGATTTCCGCCAGATGCTGCGTGAGCTGCAAGCCCGGCACCCGAAGATGTTTCTCTCCACCGTCTCGTGGTTCAATGCGGTGAAAGGCGACGACATCTTCGACATCGTTGGGGATCATGCGGATGAGCGCGAAACCAGTTTGATCATGCATCTGCATCCTCATCTGGCGCTGCCTAAGACTGAATGGGGAGTCGGCACTGACAACCGCTGGAAGCTGAAAGCCATCAACGAAAAATGGGCCTGGGCGCAGCGTGCATGGACGAAGGCCACGAACGACACCGGCAGCGGTGATCCCCAGCACAGCACCGCCGAGAAAGGGAAACGCTACTTCGAGGCGCTTGGAGCCAAGATCGCCACTTACCTCATCGAACTCGCCGCCGCAGACATCGGCGATCTTTACGAGAAGTCGAAATGATCCGCTTCCTCGTCAGCCGCATCGTCCAAGGGCTTGTCGTGATCTTCGCGGTGATCACGATCACATTCACGCTGTCGAAGCTGGTGCCAGGTGGCGCGGTGAGAAACGAGCGCAACGTCACCGAAGAGGCGCGGAAAGCGCAGGAGGAGTATTACGGCCTGAACAAGCCGTGGATCGTGCAGCTCGGTCTGCAACTGAAGCATTACGTCACGCTGGATCTGCCCGACTCGTATCACTACAAAGGCCGTGGGGTGGATGAGATCATCGCTTCTGGGTTTCCGGTGTCTGCGGCGGTGGGTGTGGCGGCTTTGCTCATTGCGCTGGTCATCGGCGTGCCGCTCGGAGCGCTCGCCGCGCTGCGGCCAAACACGCTGGAAGATCGCGCCAGCACGTTCGCGGCGACGCTTGGCATCTGCACGCCCAGCATGGTGCTGGGGCCGCTGATTGCGATGCTGTTTGGCCTGAAGCTGCGCTGGTTCAATGTCGCGGGTTGGTTTGACTCCTCCGATTGGGTGCTGCCTGCGCTCACGCTCGGCATCATCTACAGCGCTTACATCGCACGACTCACACGCGGCAGTTTGCGCGAGACGCTGGCGCAGGAGTTCATCCGCACGGCGCGGGCGAAAGGATCGAGCGAAACTTCGGTCGTATTCTTGCATGCCATGAAGCTCGCCAGCCTGCCGGTGCTCAACTACCTCGGTCCAGCGGCGGCGGGGCTGCTCACCGGCTCGTTCATTGTCGAAACGATCTTCCAATTGCCCGGTCTCGGCCAGTTTTTCATCGCAGCGGCGACGAACGGCGATCATCAGCTCACGATTGCCATCTCCACTTTTTACGCGGCGCTTATCGTTGGCTTTAATCTCCTCGTGGACATCCTCCAGGCTGTTCTGAACCCTCGCATCCGGCTCCAGGCATGAGCAGCACGCCCCAACATAGCCTTTCCCCAATGCGGGCCGCGTGGCAGCGGCTCATGCGGCAGCGTTTGAATGCGTGGGCGTTTTGGTTTCTCGTCGTGCTCGTGGTTTTGTGTGGCGTCGGGCCTGAACTCTCGCCATACGATCAGTCGGAGCAGAATCTCGAGCTCAAGGCCACGAATCCGAGCATCGCGCACTGGCTGGGTACCGATCCTCTCGGGCGTGACATGCTCACGCGCATCCTGCACGGCGGGCGCGTGTCGCTAGAGGTCGGTTTGCTCGCTACGGCGGTCGCAGCGATCATTGGTGTGTTTTACGGCATGGTTTCCGGCCTCGCGGGTGGTCGCATCGACTCAGCCATGATGCGCATCGTGGACATCCTGTATGCGTTTCCTTTCATCAACTTCGTCATCTTGCTCATGGTCATCGTCGGGCGTGAGTTCTGGCTCATCTTCGTGGCGATTGGAGCGGTGGAATGGCTCACGATGGCACGGGTGGTGCGCGGGCAGGTGCTCGCGTTGAAGAATCTTGAGTTCATCATCGCCGCACGAGCGAGCGGCGCGGGCTTCTGGCACATCGTGTGGAAGCATCTGCTGCCGAATGTGACGGGTCCGGTCATCATCTACGCCAGCCTAACCGTGCCCGGCGTGATGCTGCTGGAGGCCGCGCTGAGCTTTCTCGGCCTCGGCATCCAGCCGCCGGATGCGAGCTGGGGCGTGCTGATTCGTGAAGGCGCGAACTCCATGGAGACCTATCCGTGGCTACTGCTGTATCCCGGCGTCTTCTTCTCTGCCACGCTGCTGGCGCTCAACCTGCTCGGCGATGGATTGCGTGATGCGTTCGATCCGAAGTCGATGTCGCAGCAGTAGCCGGAAAATATTTTCAAGATGGCTGAATAGGCGCGGCGCGGCCTCGTCACAAAGTGCGGAAACAAATTCCACACACACACTCATGAAAGCCATCCTCTCTCTTGTCGCTGCCGCCGCTGTTCTTGGTTTTGCAGCTCCCTCCACCGCCAAGGCCGATCATGCCTGCGGCAGCGGTGCCACCCGTGTCGTCGGCTACACTTCCTGCGGCACGCCGATCGTCGCCGTGTATCGCATCGTCGGCTACGACCACTGCGGCCGCCCGGTCGGCCAGTGGGTCACGCTGCCTCCGCAGCAGCCAAACTATGGCTACAACCCTGGCTACAGCGGTCACGCGGGCCACAGTTACAGCGGTTACCGCCCTTCTTACAGCCGCCCGCGCAGCGGCGTCAGCTTCAGCTTTGGTTTTGGCAGGTAGTAGCGCCAGAATCTGAGTTTTGAAAACCCCACGCGGCCCCGCCTGTGCACGGCGGGGCCGTTTTGTTTGCGGACGCGGGGCGCTTTGTGCCATGGTGGGCCTCATGCGCTGGCTTGTTCGTGTTTTCATTCTCCTCATCGCCCTTGGCGGCATCGCGTGGTTTCATCATCACCGCACGCACCGGCCCACGCGTGTCGATGAGGCGAATCGAGACGGCATCCTGCTCATCGGCAACGGCTCCGAGCCTGCCACGCTGGATCCTCAGCTCGCTAGCGGCCAGCCGGAGCACCACATCTTCCACGCGATCTTCGAGGGCCTCGTCGCCCCGCTGCCAGAGAATCCTGATGGCGACGGACCCGGTGCCGCCGTGTCCTGGACACATGAGAATTTCACCACCTGGACCTTCAAACTTCAACCGAATGGCCGGTGGAGCGATGGCACGCTGGTGACGACCGCTGATTTCCTCTACGCTTACCAGCGCATCCTCACCCCGCAGCTCGGGGCCGACTACGCGGCCATGCTTTACCCGATGCTGAACGCCGAAGCGTATCACACCGGCAAGTTGTCAGACTTCTCACAAGTCGGCGTGAGGGCGCTCGACTCCCACAAGCTGCAAATCACGCTCAAAGGTCCCGCCCCCTACCTGCCGAGCATGCTGAAGCACTACTCGTGGTTCCCCGTGCCAAAGCATGTCATCGAGAAGCACGGTAAAATGGATGACCGCGGCAACACCCGCTGGACGCGCCCCGCCAACATGGTCGGCAACGGTCCCTTCAAGCTCAAGAGCTGGCGGGTGAACCAGACCATCGAGGTGGACCGCAATCCGCACTACTGGGACGCCGCGAGCGTCAAACTCAACGGCATCGTCTTCCTCCCCATCGTCAGCGACACCACGGAAGAGCGTGCTTTCCTCGACGGTCAGCTTCACGTCACGCTCACGGCGCCACTCTCGAAGATTCCCGGTTACCGCGAGAGCAAAGCGCCCTTCTTTCACAGCGATCCGCTTCTCAGTGTTTATTTCTACCGCTGCAACGTCACGAAGAAACCCTTTGATGATCCCAAGGTGCGCCGAGCGCTCGCGCTGGCCATCGACCGGGAGAGCATCACACGCAACATCCTCCGCGCCGGGCAGAAACCCGCCACAGGCCTGACACCGCCGGGAACGCTGGCCGAGTATCACACGCCGGATCTCATGCGCTTCAATCCTGACGAGGCCCGCAAACTTCTCAGCGAGGCGGGCTTCCCAGATGGCAAAGGTTTTCCGACGTTCGACATCCTCATCAACACCAGCGAGGCGCATCGCTCGCTGGCAGAAGCTGTGCAGGCCATGTGGAGGCAGCACCTCAACATTCCCGCCCGTGTGTTGAACCAAGACTGGGGTGTGTACCTCGAATCTCAGCGCAAACTCGACTTTCAGGTCTGCCGTGCCGCCTGGGGGGGCGACTATCTTGATCCTTCCACCTTTCTGGCGATGTGGCAGACCAACGACGGCAATAACAACACCGGCTGGAGCAACTCTCGCTACGACGAACTCATCCAACAGAGCTTTAGCGAAGGTGACGCCGCCAAACGTCTGCAAATCTTGAATGAGGCTGAAACCCTCGTCCTCACCGAGGCCCCGATCCTGCCCGTGTATTGGTACACACACTCGTATCTGATGCGTCCCGAGGTCAAAGGCCTGCTGCCTTCGCTACTGGATCACCGCTGCTACAAGGCGGTGAGGCTGGTTCCTCAGTGATCCGACGGATCAGAAGCCCACGACGTAGAAACGCCCGTCGGAAACCTGCTCGGCTTCCTGAAGCGTGATCCAGCGTTCCTTGAAATCGTCACCCCAACTGTCGCTGAAGGCCATCTCGTTGGTGTCCTTGTTGTAGCCGATGATGAGGACAATGTGGCGGGTGTCCTTGTCCTTGGGCAGGGAGTTGGTCGCAGCCTCAGCAGTGACTTTCGCCCGCCAGGCGGCCCAGTCGGTCACGGTTTTGCGCTCTTTGGTGCGCTTGTTGGCAGTGTCGTTGAAGCCTTTGGTGCTGCACAGGGTCCACATGACGGGCAGCCCTTTGTCAATGTATTTGGCGATCTCCTTGATCTTCAGTTCGCTCTCCCAGGAGTCAAACGAGCGGCGCTTGCTGCGAATCTGTGCAGCCATGCCCGTGAGCATCATATCGACGTTCGTGCCGCCGCCAAAGCCGGTCTGTCCGGCGTTGGCGAGGATGTACATGTCCGCCGGGATGCCGAGGTAACGCATGCTGCGCTCGGCCGTGGCGGGGACGCAGTAGCCTTTGGGGCCTTGATCGACCATCGGGATGTCACTGATGACGACATCACCGCCCTCTCGCTTCTCCAGATTTGCCAGCGCACGGGAGCGGATGATGGTGTCGTTCACGCTCTCCACCTTGCCACCGGCGTCCGCGAAGGCGGAGGTAACAATCTGGATGCCGACATATTCACCCTCGGCCTCGGCGAGCAGGATGGCATGCCCGCGCCAGTCCCAGCGCTGCATGTTCATGCGTCCGGCTTTCTCACCAAAGCGCTCTTTCTGTGGCGCTCCGAGTTGTTTGGAAAGTGTCGCCGAGATGGCCGCCAGATCTTTGTCCATGGCCTTTTTGACGATCATCGCGGCTTGGGCGGGCGGCGTGTCCTTATCAAAGTGCATTTCACCACTGCCACGGGCACTGAAGAGATCGCCCTTATTGGCAAAGACGAGCGAGAAACCGGTGACCTTGTCGTTTTCGGCATACATCGCCACGGAGAAGGGATGAGCGCCGAACATGAGATAGTCCTCCTTGGTGTAGGAGCGGTAGCTACTGGAGGTTTTGGTCTTGGACTCAGGCGGGATGCCGAGCTTCTCCGCGATCTCAGTGGCGGATGCGGTCCAGAGCGGCGTCTCACCAAACAACGACTGGCCGACGGCTTCATTCACCACCGCAGGCTCCAGTTTGTCATTCGGACCCGGTTTGTAGGCTGTGGCCGCCACGGGAGCGGCCGTCGTAGGGGCCAAGGTGGCGGCGGCCTGTTTGATGTAGGCCTGGTCTGCGGCGGAAAACTGGGTGACAGCCAAGGTGAAGCGCTGCCCAGTCGCCATTTCGATCGTGGCGTTCACGCCCTCCACACCGACAAGTCTTGCCTGGATGGCTTTGCCTGAGGCGTTGGTGAAAGTACGGAGTTCAGACGACTGTCCGCTCGTTTGAGCCAGAGTCAGCAACAGGGCTAGAAAAACACAGGTCGGGTGCTTCATGGCGGCGTTTGTAGCGCAGCCACCTGTTTTTGTGAAGCAAGAAAATGGTGCTCCCCCCTTAGATCCACGTCCCCGCCGGGATCACCGCGTCTTTGGGCACGCAGACGATGCCGTCGCGGATGTAGTAGTTCTCAGCATCCATCTCGCTGGGCTTGCCTTCCGGGGTGATGACGACGTTGTCGCCAATGTGGACATTTTTGTCGATGATCGCACGTTCGATGCGGCAATTCCGACCGATGCCAGGCGGCGGGCGGCTGAGATCGGTGCCGACGGCCCCCGCGTAGAAGTCCGCCCCCATGATGATGCTGTCGCGAATGGTGGTGCCAGCCTCGATTTGCGAACGCACGCCGATCACGGCGGTCTCGATATGCGCGTCGGTGAGGATGCAACCATCGGCCAACAAAGCCTCGCGGATGGTGCCACCGTTGATCTTGGTGGCGGGCAGGGCGCGGGAGTGGGAGAAAATCGGTGCCGTGGAGTCAAAGAAGTCGAACTGCGGCACCAGTTTGCAGAGGTCCAGGTTTGCCTGGAAGAAGCTGCGGATGGTGCCGATGTCTTCCCAGTAGCCGTGGAAGTTATAGGCATGGACACGGCGATCCTTGATCGCCGTTGGGATGATGTGCTTGCCGAAGTCGTTGTGGGTGTTGTCCAGGCATTCCTCCAGCACCTTGCGGTTGAAGATATAGATGCCCATGGAGGCCTGGTACTGCGGCTCGGAGGTGTCGAGGCCGAGGCTGCGCAGGGTTTCTTCCGGCATGCGCAGATTTTTGAGCACGGCGGGGTCTTTCGGCTTCTCGACGAACTCATGGATGCGGTTGTCCGTGTCAGCGCGCATGATGCCGAAGCCGGTGGCGTCACGAGCGTTCACCGGCAGCGTGGCGATGGTCAGGTCCGCTTCACTGGCGATGTGCTGGCGCATGACTTTGCGGAAGTCCATGCGGTAGAGTTGGTCGCCACTGAGGATGAGGAAGTAATCATGCCCGCCTTCGAGGAAGTAGCGCAAGTTTTGCCGAACGGCATCGGCGGTTCCCTGGTACCAGCGCTCGCCATCCGGCGTCTGTTGCGCGGCAAGCACCTCGACAAAGCCACGCGTGAACTGGTCAAAGCGGTAGGTGCGGGAGAGATGGCGATTCAGCGAGGCGCTGTTGAACTGGGTGAGCACATACACCTGTCGCAGGCCGGAGTTGATGCAGTTGCTGATGGGAATATCGACAAGGCGGTACTTGCCTGCCAGCGGCACGGCCGGTTTCGCACGGTTTTGGGTCAGCGGAAAGAGCCGGGTGCCCGCCCCGCCGCCCATGACAATGGCCAGCGTGCTGCGGCGGAGAAGCGAGTCGGCCTCGACCTGGGAGGATTGAATGGTGCTCATGCGGGTGAAAATCTGTGATGTATTTCTCTGCAACAAGACGGACAGGCAAGCGTTATCCCTGCGCTATTTTGGCGGGAGACGCGCTCCGCCGTGTTTTTCTTTTATCACCCCTACCAACTCCATGTCCACCTCTGTGTGCCGTCCTGCGTTTTTTATCATCGCCTGCCTCAGCGCCACCGCCGCCCACGCCGCGGTGAGTTTTGAAAAAGACCTGCTCCCTTTCCTCACTAAGAAGTGCATCGAATGTCATAAGGCTCCCTATGAGGAGAACGGCAAGAAGAAGGAGCCCAAGGCCGGTCTCCGCCTCGACGCCTCCTGGGCCATCGTCAAAGGCAGCGAGAACGGACCAATTCTCACTGTTGGAGCGCCGGACAAGAGTTCCATCTACGAATCGGTCATGCTGCCGAAGGACGACGACGGCCACATGCCGCCCAAAGGCGATGATCTGACCAAGGAGGAGATCGCGCTGCTGAAGAAGTGGATCGAGGAGGGCGCCGACTTCGCCGGCTGGATCGGCAGCACCCAGGGCATGCCCGCCGGTGCGGCCACCGAACTGGCGAAACCCTTCAAACCCCGCGAGCACGATCTCTTCTTCGCCGCGCTCGAAAAAGAGGTGAAGCCGCTTTCCGATGACGTTCTCGCCAAGGCCAAGGCCGCCGGAGCCCAGGTGGCACCCGTGAAGGTGGAAAGCCCGCTGGTCCGTGTCGATTTCCTCACCGGTGTCTCCAAGTGCGATGATGCAAAAGCCGCCGCCATCCTGCCGCTCAAGGAAAACATCGTGCAGCTTGATCTGGGCCGCACGATCATCACCGACGCCGCTTTGAAAACCATCGGCCAGCTCCCGCGCCTTGTCTCGCTCGACCTGCGCCAGACCAAGATCACCGACGCCGGCCTGGAATCACTCATCGGGCTGAAAAAGCTCCAGTCCCTCAACCTCTACGGCACCGAGATCACCGACGCTGGATTGAAGCACCTCGCCAAGATCAAGAGCCTCAAAAATGTTTATCTCTGGCAGTCCAAGGCCACCAAGGCTGGCGTAAAACAACTCGCCTCTGCCATTCCTGGCCTCAAAGCCAGCGTCGAATAACCCAACCTGCTCGTAATCTCATGAAAATACGTCTCCTCATGCTCACCGCCTTGTTCAACGCTCTCTTCGGCATCGCCAGCGCCGGCGAAGGTGAAAAAGTCAGCTACGACGCCCCCGCCGTCTCCGGCGTCAATCAAGACGGTGCCACCGTCAACTTTGCCGACGTGTACAAAAAAGGCCCCACCGTCGTCTTCTTCTACCCGAAGGCTGACACTCCCGGCTGCACCAAGCAGGCCTGCTCTTTGCGCGATGCCTTTGCCGATCTCAGCAAAGGCGGCGTACAGGTGCTCGGCGTCTCCTTCGACAAGCCGGAAGCGCAGAAGAAGTTCAAGGACAAGTTCACGCTGCCCTACGACCTCATCGCCGATCCCGAAGGCAAGATCGCCTCCGCCTTCAAGGTGGAGAAGATGGTCAAAGGGCTCCTGAACCTTGCCAAGCGCAGTTGTTTCCTCGTCAAAGACGGCAAGGTCATCTGGCAAGACTACCAGGCCAGCACCGACCAGCAGGCTGCCGACATCAAGCGTGTGCTCGGTGAGGCGAAGTGAGTCTTGGGCTTCATTGTTTTCTGCAAATCTCACCGGAGGCCGTCCTCGGCCTCCGGTTTTTTGTCCACAGACGTCATTCTCCAGGTGCTGCTCCTCCGGCTTTGTAAAAAATATTTCATCGCAAGCGGTGTCAAAGCTGTCACAGTGCCGATACCAAAACCATGACGACCTCATTTGGACAACTGCTTACTGCGGCGCGTGAAAAACGCGGGTTGTCGATTGCGGACACCGCGCATGAAACGCGCATTCCCGCGCAACGCCTGCGCTATCTTGAGTCGGGGAATTTTGCCGCCTTCGGCAGCATGACTTACGCGCGCTCCTTCATCCGCCAGTACAGTGATTTTTTGGAAGTGGACGCCACCGCCATGCTCGAAGAGCTGCCTGAGGGCGCGCTCGGAGGCGAGCGCGACTATCGTTATCTCACCCATTCCCACGGCGCATGGTTGCGGGATCGTGCGGCATCTCCTGAGCGCGTCACCGCGTCGTCCTCTCGTCGGACACGTTCCATCAAGTCGCCGCTGCCAGCCGCGATCGCGGTCTTTGTGCTCATTCTTGCCGGCACGGCCATCTGGGGCATGCATGTGATGGAGTCTCAGCACCAGATCGTGCCTGGGGCGCTGAAGGCGCTTCCCTTGGTGGAAGATAAAGAAATGCCGGTCGTCCAAGGTGCGACATTGCCGGTGACAGCGGCACAGCCAACGAAGCAGGTCATGTCCGTTCGTAAAAACACGCTGGTGGATTGACCTCATGCCTGCCTCCGAACCTCCTCCCTCAACACGATCCTCCGGCTGGCTTGAACCAGTTCTCTGGTCACTCGCTTTAGTGCTAGCCATCACGGTGGCCGCCTGTGTGAATGACACAGCGCGTGAGATCACGCTCCAGGGCGCCGCTTACCTGTTTGCCTTCGTCACCACCCCGTTTCTTCTTGAGGCTTCCGCAGCCTTCATTGGCATCTGTGTTGTCTTTGCCATCAATGGCCGCCGCATCGCCAAAGAAGGAGATGGCTGGGTCGTGATGGAGGTGAAAAAGCCCGATGAGGCTAAGCATGAGCCTGCGGAGCCGCAGGAAAAGGCGGGCTGAGGCGCAGTGAAGTTGAATCCGGCTGGCCTGCGGCACGTCCCTGCTTCAACATCCGCTCCCGAATGAGTCCTGCCACACCGCCTGCCCATGCCACACCCGCGAATCTCGCGGCGCGTGTTGTCACGGCGGGAAAATTTCTCCAACTTGCCGGTGGCGCGCCGTTTTTCATGCGCGGAGTCAGTTACGGGCCGTTCAAGCCGAACTCGCGCTCGGAGCCTTTTCCTGAAGACGCTCAACTTGCCTCCGATCTGCGCCACATCGCCTCGCTCGGCTTCAACACCGTGCGGATTTACGAGCTGCCCACGCCTGCGATGCTGCGTGAGGTCGAATCCAACGGCTTGCGGCTCATCGTCGGCATTCCGTGGGCCGAGCATGTCGATTTTCTCTCAGACCGCGCGCTGCGGCATGAAATTGAGCAGCGCATCACGGAAACCACCTCGCGTTTGCGCGACCATGCTTGCATCGCCGCGTTTCTCGTCGGCAACGAGATCGAAAAAACGCTCGTACGTTGGATGGGGCCGGAGCGTGTGCGTGATTTCATTGAGAAGCTGATCCGCATCGCCCGTGAGCAGGCACCGCAGACGCTTGTCAGCTACGCCACCTATCCTTCCACCGAGTACCTCGTGCCGCGCAACGCGGACTTCCTCGCGGTGAACGTCTATCTTGAGTCACGCGAGGCGTTTTCCGCCTGCCTCTCCCGGCTGCAAAATCTCGCGGGCAACAAGCCGCTGCTCATCACCGAGTTCGGGCTCGATGTGAACGCGCATGGCGCTGAGAAACAAGCCGAGGTCATGCGCTGGCAGCACGACTGCCTGCTGCGCGGCGGCACCGCTGGCGGCGTGTGGTTCGCTTACACCGATGAATGGCATCGCGGCGGGCAGGAAGTCACCGGATGGTGCTTCGGCATCGTCGATCGTGAGCGCAACGAGCGGCCCGCATGCGGTGCGGCGCGTGGTTTGCCCGCGCAACTGCCCGCGCCCGCAAATCCACCGCGCTTCTCGGTCATCGTCTGCACGCGCAACGGCTCCGCCACGCTGCGCCCCTGCCTCGAATCACTGCTGGCGCTGCGTTATCGCGATTTCGAAATTCTGGTGATCGACGACGGCTCCAGCGATGCCACGGCGCAGATCGCGCAGGGTTTTGATCGCGTAAATTATCACCGTCAGGAACATGCCGGGCTCAGTGTGGCAAGGAATCTCGGCGCACAGCTCGCCACTGGCTCGATTCTGGCCTACACCGACGATGACTGCATCGCGCATCCCGACTGGCTGCTGCATTTGAGCCATGCATTCACCGAAGCTCACGTCGTGGCTGCTGGCGGGCCAAACATCCCGCCACCGCCGCGCAATCGCATCGAACGCGTGGTCACCGCAGCGCCTGGAGCACCCGCGCATGTGCTGCTGAATGACACCGAGGCCGAGCATCTGCCCGGCTGCAATCTGGCGATCCGCAAAGACACGCTCGATCGCATCGGCGGCTTCCGCGCTGAGTTCAAATCCGCCGGTGATGATGTGGATGTCTGCTGGCGGCTGCGGGAGCATGGCACGCTGCGCTTTGTGCCAGGCGCGATGGTCTGGCATCACCGCCGCTTCACCGTGAAGGCTTATTTGAAGCAGCAGCTCGGCTACGGACATGCCGAGGCCTTGCTGATGAAGGCCCATCCAGGACGTTTCGGCCCGTTGGGTGGCGCACGCTGGCGTGGCGGCATCTATGGCGACCAGCTTCCCGCCGATCACCCCGTCGAAGGCAGCATTTTTCACGGTTCCTTCGGGCTGGGCGCTTTTCAGGTCATTTATGCCTCGTCGTCGTTTCGATGGTGGGAACATTTCACCGGCGTGCTGTGGATCGCGCTGCTGCTGGCCGCGCTGGCCTGTCAGCAGTTCGAGTTAAGCGCGGGCTTCGTTTTGTTTGCCGTTTGGGCCGCATGGCGGGTCAGTTCGCGTGCGTCATCGCGGCCGGGAGATCGTCCGTTGTTGTGGTGGCTGAGTTTGATGCAGCCTATGGTGCGCGAATGGGCTCGGCTGCGCGGCATGAGCACGCTCGGCGCACGTCCGAGCCGCCGCCCTGTGCTGCCGGAGATCATTCCGCCCGAGATGCCGCACAAGAGAGCGATCACGCTCGGCACGCTGCGTTTCTGGAGTGAGACGGGCGTCAGCCGCGACGCCTGGCTGCATGAGATGCGTCGCACGCTCAAAGCCGCGCACATTCTCCATCGTGAGGACGACGGCTGGCGCTGGTTTGACATCGAGGCCTGGCCGTGGGCGTCTGTTTCTCGCGCCTGGCTCAGCGTGACCGAGTATCACGGCGAAGGCCGCTGTTTGACTCGCGTTCGTTGCATCCTGCGCGTGCGGCGCGGCTTTGGCTGGAATTTTCTTCTGTGGTTCGTCATCGGCGGCTTGATGATCACAACGCGACACATGCTCGTGGTTGGCGTCCTTGGAGTCGTTGCTGCCGCCGTTTGGGTTCCGGTCGCGTTGTGGCTTGCACGTTGTGAGATGCAAAAGCACGCCCGCGCCGCCGCCCAGGCTGCTGGTTTGCAGGAGATGCGTTAGCGTTTCAAAACACGCGCCGCTGCCACCCATAGCAACACAGGCACGAGTCCGCTCAGCGCGATGGCCCAGCCTGGTTGGCTGTGACCGAGATGACCGATGGCCGCGAACGCAAATCCCGTGGGAACCGAGCCGCAGGCCAGCGCTGGCAAAAAAACACGCCGCCGCATACGAGACAGGCCCGCGAGACAGGCCACCGCCTCCGGCAGCACCGGCATCCAACGTGATAGAGCTACTAACCAACCGCCGCGCTTCTCAAAGATCTCCTCGCCGCGTCGCAAACCCTCTTCTCCGGCAAGATACAGCGCTGCTCTACGCCCGAGCCAGCGGCAGGCCGCATAGGCGATGATTCCAGACAGCATCGAGCCAGCCGCACAGATCAAACCACCCATCCACCAGCCATACATCCAACCCAAGGCCGACATGACCACCGTCGAGGGCACCGGCAGCACGATGTCCGAGACCAGCAGTGCAATCCCCGCCGCCCAGGCCCACGAGCCGTAGCCTTCCATCCACTTCCGCGCGCCTTCCAGGCTCAGCACCGAGTCAAACCACGCGCCCCAGATCACAAACGGCACGATGATGCCCGCCAGGATGACGAGGATCAGCAGAATGAGCGAGCGGTTGCCACGGGTCATGCGCCAACACAGCAGGCGATGCGTCTCAAGGCAAGAGCGGCATCGGCTTCTCGATGAAACCCGCCTCGCGCTGACCGCTGCCAGGACGATCCACATCGCCGAGGTCGGCACGGGCCTTCTCCGCGAGCGCCGTCAGTTTCGCCACGATCTCAGGGTGCTGCGCGGAAACCTCGTGCTCCTCGCCCACATCATGCCGCACATCGTAAAGCGCGAGCTTCACCGGCTCGCGCTTGCGCTGTAGATTGGCGAATTTGCCCTCCAACGGCAGATACAGCTTCCAATCGCCCGCCCGCACAGCCTGAAGCTGCTCCATGCGGTAAAAGAAGAAGCCGTCATCATCCCAGGGCGATTTCGTGCCCGCCGCATCAAACAGGATTGGGCGAATGTCATGCCCGTCGATCTTGTGCTGAGGAGGCTTGGTTTCTGCCAGGGCGGCCAAAGTGGGCAGCATGTCCATGGTGGAGCAGAGCGCATCGTTCACGGCTGCGGCGGGGATTTTTCCCGGCCAGCGCATCACGCAAGGCATGCGCATCGCACCTTCGGAGGTGTCGTAGCCTGAGCCGCGATACGGGGCGTTGCTGCCCTGCGGCGGATTGCGTTTCACCGCGCCGTTGTCGGACGTCCAGACGATGAGCGTGGTCTCCTCAAGTTTCAGGCGCTTCAGCGCGGCCATGATCTCGCCCGTGCTCCAGTCCAGCTCCTCCACCGAGTCGCCGTACTCGCCGTTGGCGCTTTTGCCGCGAAACTTCTCGCTCGAAAACGGATGCTGGGTCGATCCGGGCATGGTGTGCGGCAGATAGAGGAAGAACGGGCCGCTTTGATGCGCCTCGATAAAACGAACCGCCTCCTCGGTGCAGCGTTTCACGAGATGATCACGGTCCGCCGGCGCCTCGATGACTTTTTCGCCGCGCATTAGCGGCAGCTCCGGCCAGAGATCCGGCTTTTTGTCCTTCGTCATGTCATCGCTGTAAGGAATGCCGAAAAAATCGTCAAAGCCCTGCCGCGTGGGCAGAAACTCCGGCTGATCGCCGAGATGCCATTTGCCGACGCACATCGTCGCATAACCCGCGCCTTTCAAAACCTCCGCGATGGTCACTTCGGATGGATTCAGCCCCTTCTGCGCCACTGGTTGCAGCACCGCGCCGCCCGTGGCGCTGGCCTGCATGTTCAAACGGCACGGATAGCAGCCGGTCATGAGCGATGCACGGCTCGGTGTGCAGACGCCGCTGGCCACATAAAAGCTCGTGAACTTCGTCCCCTCCGCCGCCAGCCGGTCCACATTCGGCGTGCGGTGCAGTTTGGAGCCAAAGCAGCCAAGATCACCGTTGCCGAAGTTATCGACGAAAATGATGATGATGTTCGGCTTCGCGGCGAAAGCGCTCGTGCAGAGCAGCAAAAGGAGGAGTAAGCGCATGCCACGAAAACGTGCCGAGGTCTTCCGCTCCTTCGTCAAGACAGGTGGAATAGCCTGAGGCTCACGAGCTTGCCTTCAAGGCTTCCAGCAGCTCATCCACCGACATGCTCGCAATCGCGGACGCTTTGTCGCTCATCGCATACGGCAGGATCAGCTCCCGGCCATGCAGCATGGAACCGCAGCTATAAACAACGTTCGGCACATAGCCCTCACGTTCATTGCCCTCAGGGCAGAGCAAGGGATCACGAAGTCGGCCGATAACTTTGGTGGGATCGTTCAAATCCAGCAGGACAGCACCGATACAGTACTTCCTCATCGGGCCGACGCCGTGGGTGATGACGAGCCAGCCGGCCTCGGTTTCGATGGGCGAGCCGCAGTTGCCGATTTTGACGGACTCCCACATCGCGGACGGACGCAGGATGACATGCGGGTTGCTCCAGTGGTGGAGGTTGTCGGAAAACATGATGAAGAGATTCTCATCGTCCTGTCTCGACAGCATCGCATAGCGGCCGTTAACACGGCGCGGAAACAATGCCATGCCCTTGTTCTGCACGGCGCTGCCATTGAGCGTGAGCACGCGGAAGTGAAGGAAGTCCTGCGTCTCGATGAATTGCGGCAGGATGGCACGGCCATTGTAGGCGGTGTAGGTGGCACAATACATCGCCGAGCCGTCGTCGTCGATGAAACGGACGAAGCGGGCGTCCTCAATGCCGTTGGTCTCGTTGGGCGAGACGGGGAAGATGATGCGCTCGCTCATAGCGAGCTTGGAGGAGAAGTTGATTTCGTAATTGGAGTCGGCAAGCCAGCGAAAGCACTCCAATGCACGGCGCAGTTCGCGGCCGACAGGTTTGGATTCGCGGCGCACTTGCCGCATGCTTTCGTCCAGCTCACTGAGGGTGAAGGCATCCTTCAGTGGATCCATCACGGCCGTCGCCGGACCGCCCACGAATCCCATTTCCTGAAGCTTCGTGATGAAGCGCGATTTCTTGTAGGTGGGGTTGGGCACGACCTCCGGCAGCGCGACCAAACGCGAGACTGGCTCCACGCTGATGGTGCCATCCGACGTGATGACGCCGGTGCGGAACTCAATGGAGGAGATGTGCCCCTCGCCTGTGGCACGCAGGCTCATGATGAAGCGCAGGCCGCCCTCAGGCACGCTGCTTTGATCAGGATGCGGCACGATGGAGGGATTGAACAGCGCGGCGGACTCCAGCGCATACTCGCCAGAGAACAAGGCACCGATGAGCAACTGCCGCACGCGTGACAGAGTCGCCTGCGGTGCGATGTGAGAGCGCACCTTTTCATAGTGCGCGAGCAGATGTAACTCGATGTCGAAATGCCGCGATTCGAACTCCGCCAGGATCGCCTGCAACTGCGTGTCGGCCTCCGCTTCGCTTAGCGCGAGGGCGCGGGTCAAAATGTTGGCCAAGATCTGGGGTTTTCCCGGAATGAATGGACGGATGATGACACGACCGCTTTCAGGCTGAAAAATCACATTATGACGGCGAAGGCGGACAGAGCTCATGGGGCGTGGGGCGGTGGGATCAGGTGCTCTGCGCAGTTCATCTCTGCGAGGGCGAGGTGGAAGGCCAGCGTGGACTCCGCGCCTTGGTTTTCATTCACACGATCGTGGTGCAGGCCATCCCCGCAGCCACCGGTGGTGGAATCATAAATGGGCAGACCGAGATCGTTGCGGCCGAGGAACCATTCGAAGACACGTTTGGCCTCTCGCGACCACGAGGCATCACGCGTGGCACGCGATGCCTCATGACATGCGGCGACCATGGCCTGGGCTTCGAGCGGTTGCTGGTCGAAGTCGGCACGAGCACCGTCGCGCTGGTAAAAGCCGTTGCTACCGATGGGGCGGAAGCAGCCGGACTGGGTCTTTTGAATCGACACGAGCCAGCGCAGTGATTTGAGGCCGATCTCAAAGGCCTCAGGGTTCGGCATCCACTGGCCGCTGAGGATGAGCGCCTGGCTGAAGCGCGCATTTTCATACGTCACGCTGTCTTCAAACCACGGCCAGTCTTCGGTGGCACAGTCTTTCCAGCGCTGCACAAGACGGTCGGTGAGCGTCACGCGCATGGCGTTGATCTGCGCGTTGCCGGTGAACTGGCGCAAATATTCGTGAATGCCCAGCAAGGTGAAACTCCACGCCCGTGGCGAGATGAATCCCTCTACGGCGGCGAGACCACGCTCAAACAACTGTGCTGATAGCCGGCGGTGGCCTTCGTTGCGCGAACGACCTGCACCGATGCCTGCGGCCCATAAGGCACGCGCATGGCTGTCCTCGCTGCCGGCCTCTTCGAGCCATTGGCGGCCATGGCTCATGAAATTTCGGAAGCGGCCCGTCTTGTAATCCAAAGCGGCGGCAAGGAAGGCGAGGTAGCTCGTGGCGAGCTTGCCGAGGTTTTCCGCCGGTGGCTGGTCGGCCAGTTCATCGAGCATGCTGCACAGGATGAAGGCGCGGGCGTTGTCATCGGTGCAGTAGCCTTCGTGGAAATTCGGCACGTTGAAAATCGCGTGCTGGAAGATGCCGGTGCCATCGCTCATGCGCACGATGTGGTCCAGGCGCAGCGGCGGCAGCTTATAGGGCCGGTTTTCGAGCGTCCAGCCGGCGAATGCGGCGCGCGGCGAGGCTTTGCGGTCCGCGCGGGCATGCTGGAACGATTCGAGATAACGCTGCGCCACCGCCGGCCAGATCATCTCTCGCCCCATCGCGTGGGCGTCATGGCGGATCTTTTCTTTCCGCTCCGGATCGTCCAGCAGGCCGCACACGCCTTCGGAGATGGCCTGGGGATTGCGGAAAGGAACAAGAACACCGCGTCCGTCCGCCAGCAACTCCTGCGCGTGCCAGTAAGGCGTGGAAACGACGGCTTTCCCCGCCCCAAACACATACGCCAGCGTGCCTGAGGTGATCTGTGCCTCGTTGAGATAGGGCGTCAGGTAAACATCCGTCGCACCGATGAACTCTTTCAAGTCATCCTGTGACACGAAGCGGTTGTAAAAGATGACGTTCTCCTTCACGCCGCGATCTTCCGCCAGTCGTTCGAGACTGAGGCGGTAGCGCTCGCCCTCACGTGCGAGCAACTGCGGATGCGTGGCTCCGAGTACGAGATAGACGACGTTCGGATGTTGCCGCACGATCTCTGGCAGCGCCTCAATGGCGTGCTCGATGCCCTTGCCCGGACCCAGCAGGCCGAAGGTCAGCAGCACCGTGCGTCCCTGCACGCCGAACTGCTCCTTGTAGAAGCTCGAGTCCACAAACGGCATGTCCGGGATGCCATGCGGGATGATGTCCACCTTGGCCTCCGGCACGGCATAAACATCGCGCAGAATCTCCGCGCCTTTGTGCGCCATGACGATCAGGCGGTCGCTGCGGCGCACGAGTTCGTCCATCACTAGTCGTTGCGCCGCGTTCGGATCACGAAGCACCGTGTGCAGCGTCGTCACCACCGGCATGCGCACCTCTTTGAGCAGTGCCAGCAGATGACTGCCTGCCGGGCCGCCGTAGATGCCGAACTCATGCTGCACGCAGAGCACGTCCGCGTTGTTGAAGTTCAAAAAATCCGCCGTACGCCGATAAGAATCCAGGTCCTTCTCCAGCAGCTCAAAGCGCACTCGCGACGGATACTCGTAGCCCTCCACACGATCATTCACCGCACAGACAATGCACTCCGTCTCCGGAGCCGCGCCAGCCACCGCCTCAGCCAGATCATGAGTGAACGTTGCGATTCCACAGAGCCGGGGCAGATAGTCCCCCAGAAAAGCGATGCGCTTCGGCAAAGCGGAAGTGCTCAGGATAATTCTTTCCAACGCTGCGACATACCACAGCAGACAGCCTGCGTGTTCTTTAAGCAATGGGGACTTCACCCCATTCACAGCATCAGCAGCATCACCACTCGCACAGATTTCGTGACTTCCTGGGTGCCTGCGGCGATTCCGGTTGCCCTTCCGGCGTCACCGTCGAGAGGGGGCTTTCTGCAACGCGGCATTCATGCTTCGTCCAAGCTCACCTCATGATCCTTGATGCCTCCTGCCAGCTCGATTACCAAACCTCCGAGGAGGTGCCTGCCATCTTCATGCTGCGTCCGCGCAGCGGCTGGGCGCAGTGGATCATGCGGGAGGAGTTTCACACGCGCCCACATGTGCCAGTGATGGAGTTTGCCGACGTGTATGGCAATCTCTGCCAGCGCATCGTGATGCCCCCAGGCTCGTTTCATCTCTCCGTGCAGTGCCGCGCCCAGGTGGCGGATACCGTGGATGAAGACCCCGGAGTGCCGCTGCTGCTGGTGCAAAACCTGCCACCTGAGGTGCTGCACTACCTGCTGCCGAGCCGCTACTGCCAGTCCGACCAGTTGTCCGTGCTGGCCGCCTCGATCGTCGGTCATCTGCCGCCCAGCTTTGAGCGCGTGTCGGCGATCTGCGCCTGGATCTGCCAAAACATCGCCAACATCCAGGGCTGCACCGACAGCTCGACCTCGGCGCTGGACACCGCCAGCACGCGGCAAGGCGTGTGCCGTGACTTTGCCCATCTGGCCATCGCGCTGTGCCGGGCGATCAACGTGCCGGCGCGCATGGTGGTGGGTTTCTTGTACCAGCTCCACCCGATGGATCTGCACGCGTGGTTCGAGGCCTACATCGGCGGGCGGTGGTATACCTTTGACGCCACTGAAAGCGTGACCCGTGGCAACCGCATCGTCGTGGCCTACGGGCGTGACGCCGCCGATGTGGCGCTGGCGACGCTGTTTGGCTCGTTCACGATGCAGAGCATGAGCGTGAGCGTCACTCCGGCGACGTTTGTGCCTGCGTATTGACCCCGGGCTCGGGAGATTCCGGCACGGGCGTTTTCCAAACCGTCGCGTAATGATGCGCCAGCCGCAGTTTCTGCGCCACGCGTACCGGGATGACAAAGGGATACAACGCATGCTCGCCGAGGCTGTGAGAAATCTCATTGAGCACGGTGGAGAGGCACATCCAGCGTTGCAGCCAGGCCAGGAACTCACCATCGGCGATGCCGTCCTGCGGCAGCATCGCGGGCAGCGTCCCCGCCTCGCCCGGCAGCATCACCAGCGGCAGCGCGAGGTGCTTCACCTGGATGCCCAGGCTTTCGCAGGTCTCCAGGCCGTCCACGATTTGCAAATAATGCGCCCAGGTCTCCGCCCAGTCCTCCCAAGGGTGTGAGGCCGCGTAGGCGGTGATGAAGCGCTGCTCCCAGCCCGCCGGCGCCCCGCGCTGATAGTGCGCGTTCAATGCCGACGCATAATCCAGCCACTCGTCACCAAAGCGCTCGCGAAACGCCAGCCGCAGCGGGTTGTCCCAGGCCAGTTCTGAAAGGCAGCGCTGCCAGAGATAATGAGCGCTCTCATGGCGGAAGTGCCCCAGCAGCGTGCGGCTGTTCTCCCCGAGCTGCTGGCGGTTGATCTGCCGGTAGGTGTCGTCCGCTTCTTCGAGGTTCACCGTGATCACGCCATTGAGATGCCCCGTCGTCACCGTGGGGTTGGAAAGCGTGCTGACGATGTCAAAGGCCAGTCCCGTCTTGGGGTTTTCGGCCTTGGTTGGCAGCGTGATGCCCAGGTGCAGCAGCGTGTAGATGAGCCGTCGCTTCGCCATCTCGGTGCGGCCCCACAGCATCAGATTTCGTGCCGTGCCGAGGTCTGGAATCGTGCGGTTCATGCCACAGGCCATGCACAGCGTCTCTTTGGCATCCGCCGACAGCGCCCAGTTGCACACGCCATGCTTCACGCCGTTGGCGCAGCGTTTCAGCTTTCCTTCGGGCCGCAGCCGCACGAGCAGGCCCTGCGCTGGATCATAGCCGACCACGCCTCCGCACTTCAGGCACTTGGAACTGCCGAAGAAGAGCACATTGCCGCAGTCGCAGGTGAATCGTTGCATGGAGCATGTTCTCCATCGCCGCGTTTCATCGCGATGTCATGCGATTGCACGGCCTTTTAGCGGCGCACGCAGATCTTTCGCTTTCGGATTCATCGCGGTGATGCTGTTGAGGAAGGTGATCGTCACGCCATCGCCGTCGAACTTGCAGGTCAGTGTGTCGCTGTGTGGTGTTTCGTAATAGCGCCAGGTCAAAACGAGTGTGGTGTCATCGGTCCACGTCGCGCTGGCGGCGATCTTTGACGGCATGGCGGTTTTGGGCCTGCCGCCTGAAATGAGACGTGGTGGTGTGCCGGGGAAGACCGCCTCGTCGTGATTCCAGGATTCGAGACCGCAGGTGATGGAATGGGCATCGGCCTTGAACACGCATCGGTCGCCTTCGAACGCGAACGAGACGGTTTGGAGGCCGAGAGCGTTCGTTTCGAGCTGGTAAGGCTTGTGGGTGAGCGTGGGCGAGGTTTTGCGGCCCTTCGGCGGCATGAGCTTGAGCGTCTTGAGTTGGCTCAAATCGGCTGCTTGCGGTGATTTGGCATCGAAGGCGGGCAGCAGGTGCTTCCAGACGAGATCAAGCTGGCCCTGCATGTTTTTGTTCTCGCTCGTCATCACGATCACCGCGTCCTGCTCTGGCAAAACGATGGTGAACTGGCCAAACGCACCATCGCCTCGGAACGCGGTGCCCTGGCAGCGCCAGAACTGGTAGCCGTAGCCTTGCAGCCAGTCGTTCTGCGCCTTCGGGCGGTCTTTTTTGTCCTCGCCCGGCTGCTGGATGTGAAAGCATGTGGCTTCCTCGATCCACGCGGCGGGAAGAAGCTGCTTGCCATTCCACTTCCCCTTTTGCAGTAGAAGTTGGCCGAACTTCGCGAGTCCCTCGCTCTGAATGCTCAGGCCCCAGCCGCCGGTATTGATGCCACGCGGACAACTTTCCCAGCGCATGCCGCTGATGCCGAGCGGTTCAAACAAACGCGGCGTGAGGTAATCGAGAATCGTTTGCCCCGTGACCTTTTGCACAATGGCGGAGCACATGTAGGTGGCCGCGCTGTTGTACATGAACTGAGTGCCCGGCTTGTGCGCGATGGTTTGCGCCAGAAAGGTGCGCACCCAGTTTTCCTCCTTCACGCAGGCCTGCGTCGGCTCCTTCTCATTGCCGGTGGCCATGGTGAGCAGATCCTTCACTCGCATCGCCGCGAGGTTGTCGCTGACCTTCGCGGGCAGATCATCCGGGAAAAACGAGATCACCTTGTCCTCCACGCTCATCTTGCCTTCCGCGACGGCGAAACCGACCGCTGTGGAGGTGAAGCTCTTGCTCATCGAGTACATCGTGTGAACGAGATCCGGCCCGTATGGCTCCCACCAGCCCTCCGCGATGACTTGGCCGCGCCGCAACATCATGAAGCTGTGCAGCTCCATTTTTTCACGCTCCACCGCCTCGATAAAGTCGAGGATCGCCTTTGCTGACACACCTTGCGCCTCCGGCGTGCTGCGAGCGAGCCGGGCGGTGCTGGCTTCCGCGAAGGTTTTCGGAATCCACAGACTGAACGAAGCGAGACTGGCGTGCTTGAGGAAGGAGCGGCGGGCGGTGGTCATGTGGAGGGAGGTTACAGAGATGATCTTGGAATCAGCAAGCCTGAACTGTGCTCCAGGACGGCTCATCTTTTTTCTTCTGCCGCGACTCGCCACCGCGATGGCGGAACTGAGAAAAAACGACGCCGCCGGGGCAGAGGGATGAGTGAGGAAGTTTCAGGGTGGCCGTTCCCGCAGCATGAACGTCCAAGCCGGCTGCCTCTCTCGTCTGGGAGCCAAAATCTGCCGCCCGGTGAAATTCGATGATCCTTTTGCTCGCCAAATCTCGCATGAGCAGGTGAAATGAACACTCCCATGACGACTCCGCCGCCTTCAAATAGCGCTGAAAGCCTTCTCATGGCCGCGCTGGATCATGCGCCCGAAGGCCGTGAGGCTTTCCTCATCACGGCTTGCGGGAATGATGCGGTCCTCTTTACGGAAGTGAGTGCGCTGCTCGCCGCGCATGAGGCGATGCCGACGGGTTTCCTTACCGAGCCCGCAGTGAATAGCTTCACGGACAGTGATCTCGGCGCCACGATCAAAGCGGCTCCCGGCACGTTGCCCCCCAACCATACCGTCGAGCGTGAAGGCGAGCGGATCGGGCGTTACAAACTTTTGCAGGAGATCGGCGAGGGCGGCTTCGGCACGGTCTGGATGGCGGAGCAGATGGAGCCGGTGTCGCGGCGCGTGGCACTCAAGATCATCAAACTCGGCATGGACACGCGCGAAGTCATCGCACGCTTCGAGCAGGAACGCCAAGCGCTGGCCATGATGGATCATCCGAACATCGCGAAGGTCTTCGATGCTGGCACGACGGAGAAGGGGCGGCCGTTCTTCGTCATGGAGCTGGTCAAAGGGATGCCCATCACGCAATACTGCAACGAGGCCGCGCTGGGCACGCGCGAGCGGCTCGCACTCTTTGGCGACGTGTGCGCGGCGATCAACCACGCGCATCAAAAGGGTATCATCCACCGGGACATCAAGCCCTCCAACGTGATTGTCACCCTCCACGGCGACAAGCCGGTGGTGAAGGTCATCGACTTCGGCATCGCCAAGGCCACGCAGGGCAAGCTCACGGACAAGACGCTCTTCACGCGCTTCGACCAGTTCGTCGGCACACCGGTTTACATGAGCCCGGAACAGGCCAGTCTCAGCGGGCTGGACATCGACACGCGCAGCGACATCTACGCGCTGGGCATCCTGCTTTACGAGCTGCTGGTGGGCAAACCGCCCTTCGACGGCAAGTCGCTGCTCTCCGCCGGTTACGAGGAAATGCGGCGCATCATCCGGGAGGTGGAGCCACCCAAGCCCTCGTCGCGTCTCAGCACGGTGACGGCGGAGGAGCGCAGCACGCTGGCGAAAGCGCGGCAGATCGCGCCGGAGAAGCTCAGCCGCCTGGTGGAACCGGACCTGGACTGGATCGTGATGAAGGCCATCGAGAAGGACCGCACGCGCCGCTACGAGACGGCCAGCGCCTTCGCGCAGGACATTGTACGCTTCCTCGCGGACGAGCCGGTGAGCGCCACACCGCCGAGCGCGGGCTATCAGTTGCGCAAGTTCGTGCGGAGGAACAAAGCCGCGCTGCGGGTGGCGGCGCTCATCGCGGCTGTGCTGGTCGCCGCGACTGCCGTAAGCACCTGGCAGGCGATCCGTGCAACGGCCGAGCGCGACGCGAAGGATGTGGCGCTGCGGAACGCGAAAGCCATCTCGACGTTCCTCACCGAAGTCTTCCAAAGCCCCGACCCGACGCGCGACGGTCGCACCATCACGGTGGCAGAGACGCTCGATAAAGCCGCAAAGAGACTCGAATCCGACCTCTCCACCCAGCCCGAGCGCCGGGCGCAGTTGCAATACACCCTCGCCGAAACCTACCACGCCCTCGGCCTCGACGCTCAGGCCATCCCGCTAATGGAGAAAGTGCGAAATCACGAACTCGCCACAGTGGGACCAGAGCACCTTAATACCATCACAACGAATCAGAGCCTGGCGGTTTGCTACCACGCCGTCGGTCGGCGGGAGGAGGCGCTCAAGCTGCAAGAGGAAGTGCTGGCGCTGCAACGCAAGCTGCTTGGACCGGAGCATGCAGACACGCTCGCTGCTATGGGCAACCTGGCGGGTTTCTACTCCGACGCCGGACGCAAAGACGAGGCGCTCAAGATCCAGGAGGAAGTGCTGGCGTTCAGCAAGAAGAACCTCGGCCCGGAGCATCCCGACACGCTCGCTGCGATCAACAATCTGGCAGGTTTCTATTTCCGTGCCGGCCGCCGCGACGAGGCGCTCAAGATGTGGGAGGAAGTGCTGGCACTGCGCCGCAAAATGCTCGGCCCGGAGCACCCCGAGACGCTTGGGGGAATGAACAATCTGGCGCTTTCCTACTTTGAAGCCGGACGCAAGGATGAGGCGCTCAAGATGCGGGAGGAAGTGTTGACGCTGAGCCGTAAAGTGAGAGGCCCGGAACACCCCGACACCCTCCTGGCGATGTCCAATCTGGCGAGTTCTTACGCAGTAGCCGGTCGCCACGAAGACGCGCTTAAGATGCAGGAGGGAGTTCTACAACTCAGTCGAGACAAGCTCGGCCCTGAGCATCCCAACACGCTCATGGCGATGTCCAATCTGGCGACTGGATATTTTAAAGCCGGACGCAAGGAGGAGGCGCTCAAGCTTCAAGAGGAAGTGCTGACGCTTTTCCGCAAGGTAAGAGGCCCTGAGCACCTCGACACGCTCCTGACGATGAAGAACCTGGCGAGTTCCTACTCCGGCGCTCGACGCCACGAAGAGGCCATCAAGCTGGGAGAGGAAATGCTTCCGCTCCGCCGCAAGGTGAGCGGCCCTGAGCACCCCGACACGTTCGCGGTGATGGCAGACCTGTCGCTTTCCTACCACGAGGTCGGCCGCAAGCAGGAGGCCCTGAAAATGCGCGAGGAATTGCTGTCCTGGAGTAGGAGGGTGAACGGCCCGGAACACCTCACGACACTCGAGGTGATGAGCAACTTGGCGACTTCCTACTTCGACTGCGGTCGCAAGGACGAGGCGCTCAAGATGCGTGAGGAAGCGCTACCCCTTTTCCTTAAAGTGAGCGGTCCCGAGCACCCTGATACCCTCGCGGCGATGAACAACCTGGCGTTTTCCTACCTCGACTCCGGTCGCAAGGACGAGGCCCTCAAAATGCGCGAAGAAGTGCTCCCCCTCTACGTCAAAGTGTGCGGTTCCGAGCACCCCGGCACCCTCATGGCCGTGGGCAACCTGGCGGCTTCCTACGCAGCCACTGGTCGTCACGAAGAGGCCATAAAGCTCGGAGAGGCGGTGCTTCCGCTCCGCCGCAAGGTGCTCGGCCCTCAGGACCCCGATGCGTTCTCGGTAATGGAAAATCTTGCGGGTTCCTACGCAGCCACTGATCGTCCTGAAGAGGCCATCAAGCTCGGAGAGGAAGTGCTTGCGCTCCGCCGTAAGGTGCTCGGTCCTGATCACCCCGATGCGCTCTCGGTAATGGGAAACCTGGCCGGTTCCTACTTTCACGCCGGACGCAAGGAAGAGTCGCTCAAGCTGCGCGAGGAGACGCTGGCGCTCTGCCGCAAAGTGCTGGCCCCGCAGCACCCCGACACGCTCATGGCGATGAGATACCTGGCAAGCGCCTTGTTCCAGGCTGGCCGCCTTGAAGATTCTGCAAAAACCTTCTCCGAAATCACCGAGTTTCTGCGTCTGGCAGGACAGGGGCCGGAATCGGAAATGCAGGTCACCTTTCACGGGGCCATTGCCCAAGTAGCGGATGAGTTGACCAAAGGCCCGATACCGCCCGACGCCATCGCTCGTTACTACGCGGAGCATCAGGAGGCGTTTCGTCAGACTTCGGTACGAATCCACATGATCACCATCCCTCGTGAAGAGGCCAAGGAAGCGCGGGACGCGCAGCGGCAGAAGGTGGAGGCCTTGCGCGCGAAGATCGAGGGCGGAACGCCCTTCGCGGATGTGGCCAAAGAGCATTCGAAGGATGCCTATGCCGAGGACGGCGGTGAACGCGGGACCGTCGAGCGCGGCACGTTGCGGGCAGACCTCGACAAAGTGGTTTTCACTGCAAAACCGGGAACACCGGTGATCCATGAGGACGAGACGTTCCTCTGGATTCTCCAGGTGGACGACCGCAAGGAAGGAGAGATCGCACCCCTGGAGAAAGCCCAAGAGAGGATCACCCAGATCCTGCGTGAGCAAAAGCGCGACGAACTGATCCAAAAATGGCAGCAGGAAGCCCGCAAGAAGGTGGAACTCGAATCACCGGCGAAGAAGCCATGAGCGACGTCACCCGGCTCCTTGATGCCATCCAGCACGGAGATGCCCGTGCCGGAGACGAACTGCTTGAGCAGGTCTATGCGGAGCTGCGCCAGCTGGCCCGCGCAAAGATGGCGCGTGAGCAGGCGGGACACACGCTGCAACCCACGGCGCTCGTGCATGAAGCGTGGATGCGTCTTGGTGATCAGCCGTTTGAAAACCGCGCGCACTTTTTCGCGGCCGCTGCGGAGGCGATGCGGCGCATCCTCATCGAGCGCGCACGGCGAAAGCTGGCGGCGTGTCACGGAGCCAACGCCGAGCACATCGACGCCCACGACATCGAGATCGCCGCGCCGATTGAAAAAAACGGCGAACTCTTCGCCGTGCATGAGGCGCTCGACGCGCTCGCCGTACACGATGCCCGCAAGGCCGAGCTAGTGAAGCTGCGCTACTTCGTCGGTCTCTCGATTGAAGAAGCCGCCGAAGTCCTCAACATCTCCGCACCGACGGCGAAGCGCGACTGGACCTATGCGAAGGTGTGGCTGTACCGCACCATCAGCGCTGCACGCGGATGAATCGTCCCGGCCGCGACAAGAAAACACCGGGCGGTTCGTTTATGCCGCACCATGAAGACTACCACCACACTCATCATCGGCTTCGCACTCGCATGCGGAGCGGTCGCCCAGGAGGCCAAAGAAAACCCGAAACAAGCGCTGCAGAGCCTGATGGAACGTGCCCGTGACGCCAAGGCCGCCGGTCGTTTCGACGAGGCGAAGGAACTTGCGGAGCAGGCGGAGAAAATCCAGCATGGGCTTCAGGGTCACGACAGTGCGAAAAAACCGCAGAAGCACGCGGAAAAACATCCGGGCAAGGACATGCCCCACTTCAAAGGCCCGGAGGCCGAGCGCTTGCAGCACATCATGCAGGCCGTGGAGCACCTGCATGCCGCAGGCTTGCATGAGCCGGCCAAAAACATCGAGGAGATCGCCCAAAACCTGCGGCGTGAGCTGGAGGAACGCATGAAGCGGGAACAGGCCGAGGCCCATGGCAAAGAAAAACATCCTGGCGAGATGAAGGCCCACGCCGAGCTGGAAGAAATGCGCCAGCAGATGCGGCGGATGGCGGAAATGATCGAGCAACTCCAGGCGGAACTCAGGAAGCGTGACCCGGACAAGATTCAGCCGCTGAATCAGTGAGCGTCTCGCTCTTCTCGACTGGAAGCTCTTTTCTCACTCCCAAATTCCGAGCTTCACGAGCTGCTTCGTGGCGGCTCCGGCCCAGTCGCGGTTGGCGGCGGGGCTGGCGGGGCTGGGGTGGAGAACGCGGCCGGTTTTGAATGAGCCGTTCATGGCCTCGTGGGCGCGGACGGCGCAGGCTTCGGCATAGGCACCGACGCCGATGACCCACTCCGGTTTCAAAGCGGTGATGACGGTCTGAAGGTGCGTGTCGCAGTGCTGGTTGAGCACGGCGGCCTCGGCGGCGGGGAGCTTGTCGGGCGTGAAGTTGCGACCGCCGGACTCGATGAAGACAAGCGGGCAGTAGTTGGCGACGAAGTGATCTTTGAAAAAGGCCTCCGCCTGGCCGAAACGCTGCGCGAAGTGGCCCCAGAGCCGCCTGCCGCTGACTTCGGACTGCGGGCAGTCGAAACCGAGCACGGGGCGCTTGGGATGCTCGCGCTCCGGTTTGCCCACGGGTTCGCGGATGCCCATCCAATCGCGCACGGCGGCGATCTCGCCGAAGGGGACACCGGTCTGTGTCATGCCAAAAGGACCGGGATTCATGCCGATGAAGACGACGCGCTTCGTTTGGCCACCAAAACGCCGCAAATACGCCTCATGCGGTGCCCAGGCGTAGTCGAGCGGTTGGTAAACGTAGTCCACCGGCTCGGCAAAGAGCAGCGGGCGGAGGGATTCACGCAGGGTCAGGGCGGCGGAGACAAGGGCGTCGGCGGGCATGGGAAGGCGGATGATTATCGTCTCCGGCAGTGAAAGCAAACCCGGTGGGAAGGGGCAGGGGAGAGCTGGCGGGGCCGGTTGGTGGCGGAAAAACCGCTTGCCGCACCAGGGGATGCCGCTAACATCGCGGCCCTTTTGCCGGTCCACGTTGGTCCGGCCAAGGGATTTAACACCCAGCCCGTTCGACCGGATCAGCCTCCCCAGGCTGAGCGCTTTTCAAAACAGCGTGCGGAAGACAGGCACCCCTCAACACACACATGTCCACACCGATCCTTGCCGAGCTCGTCGAAGCCGGCGTCCACTTTGGTCACCAGACCAAGCGTTGGAACCCTAAGATGAAGAAATTCATCATGGGCACCAAGAACCAGATCCACATCCTCAACATCGAGGAAACCGTGGGCCAGATTGACAAGGCGGCCGAATTCCTGGCCGACCTCGCCCGCAAAGGCAAAAAAATCCTCTTCGTCGGCTGCAAGCGCCAGGCGCAGGAAGCCATCAAAGAGGCCGCCGAGGCCTGCGGCCAGTTCTACGTCAACCATCGCTGGCTGGGCGGCACGCTCACCAACATGGAGACGATCAAGAAGAGCATCGCCCGCCTCAATTACCTCGAAGACATCGAGAACAAGCCTGAGTTCAAGCTCATGTCCAAGAAGGAACTCGCCAGCCTCAACCGCGAGCGCATCAAGCTGGAGCGCAACCTGCGCGGCATCCGCCACATGGGCCGCATCCCTGACGCCGCCGTCATCGTCGATTCCGCCCGCGAGCACATCGCCGTGCATGAGTCCCGCCGCCTGGGCATCCCAATCGTCGCCCTCGTCGATACGAACGCCGACCCGAACATCATCGACTACCCGATTGCCGCCAACGACGACGCCATCCGCTCCATCCGCATCATCCTGCAGAAGCTGATCGACCCCGTCATCGTCGCCACCGCCGAAGCCAAGAAAGACTAATCTTCACCCCCACTTATCGACAATGGCTGAAATCACCGCGAAACTCGTCATGACCCTGCGTGAGAAGACCAACGCAGGCATGATGGAATGCAAAAAAGCCCTCACCGAAGCCGCAGGCGACCTCGAGAAGGCTGAAACCATCCTCCGCAAAAGCGGCACCATCAAGGCTGAGAAAAAGGCCGACCGCCAGACGAAGGAAGGCATCATCGCCTCCTACATCCACATGGCCGGTCGCATCGGCGTGCTGATCGAAGTGAACTGCGAGACCGACTTCGTCGCCCGCAATGAAAACTTCCAAGCGCTCGTGAAGGACATCTCCCTCCACATCGCCGCCTCCAACCCTCGCTTCCTCCAGCGCGACGACGTCCCTGCGGACCTCGTCGCCAAGGAGCGTGAAATCGGAGCTGAGCTGGTCAAAGGCAAGCCTGCCAACATCGTGGACAAGATCGTGGACGGCAAAATGGAGAAATTCTACGCCGACAACTGCTTGCTGGAGCAAGCCTTCATCAAGGATCCCGATCTCACCATCGCGAACCTGATCAAAGGCAAAATCACCGAGCTGGGCGAGAACCTTGTCGTCCGCCGTTTTACCCGCTACGCCGTGGGCGAGGACATCTGATCGAAGCCTTCAGATCTCACCAACCTCAGGAAAGGCGGTCGGCAACGACCGCCTTTTTTTCATTCATCAATTAGCCACCAAAGCCAGTGCGCACGATGGACAAATGCTTTATATTTAGTTTTGCTAAATTATCAAATACATGCAAAATTACTGTAATTGACATATTATCCATTCATGGCGAACGCCTATTTGGAACTCATGCCCGCGTCTCGTGCGCACCCCATCTCCATCGTTTTTGCGGTGGTGCCTGAGCTTTGGGCACCAAGGGCGGCAGCGTGGTTCAAACCTGGGTTAAGGCAGGTCAAGCACTGTCAAGAGGGTCAAGGCGGTAGCTTTTTGACCTCTTGACCATCCCTTGACGCCTTGACCGCATCCCCACCAAAACCCGCAACTTTCAGTTTCTTCCCGGCCAGAATCCTCCATTCTGCGCCCCCGTTTTTCGCCCCCTTTTCACCGTGAGTCTTTCGCATCCCACTGACGACCTCCGCGTCGCCGAAATCCTGCCTCTCATCCAGCCCGCCCTGCTCATGCATGAGTTTCGGCTCGGAGAGCTTGAATCCGCCTTCATCGAAGACTCGCGCAAGCGTGCCGAGGCGATCCTGAATCTCAAAGACGACCGCCTGCTGGTGGTCGTCGGTCCTTGCTCGATCCACGACACCAAGTCCGCGCTCGAATACGCCCAGCACATCATTGAGGCGCGGCAGAAGTACGGTGCCGACCTGGAGATCGTCATGCGCGTGTATTTTGAAAAGCCGCGCACCACGGTCGGTTGGAAGGGGTTCATCAACGATCCGCATCTCGACGGCACGTTTGACATCAACAGCGGGCTGCGGGGCGCACGTGATCTGCTCATCAAGCTCACGAAACGCGGTGTTCCGGCCGGCACGGAGTTTCTCGACGTGATCACGCCGCAGTACATCGCTGATGTGGTCGTCTGGGGCGCGATCGGTGCCCGCACGACGGAAAGCCAGGTGCATCGCCAGCTTGCTTCCGGTTTGTCCATGCCGGTTGGCTTCAAAAACGGCACGGATGGCGGCATCCAGGTCGCGCTGGATGCCATCGAGGCCGCCAAAGGCCAGCACTGCTTCCTGTCCGTAACGAAGGACGGCGTCGCCGCCATCGTGAACACGAAGGGCAACAACGCCTGCCACGTCATCCTGCGCGGAGGCAAAGGTGGCACCAATTTCGATGCGGCGGCCATCAAGACCGTCGCCGATCAACTCACCGCCCGTGGCCTGCCCGCCAGCGTCATGGTCGATTGCAGCCACGGCAACAGTTTGAAGGACTACCGCAAGCAGCCCGTCGCCTCCGCCTCCATCGCCGAGCAGATCAGCGGTGGCAGCAAGGCCATCACCGGTGTGATGATCGAAAGCCATCTCGTCGAAGGCCGCCAGGACGCCAAACCCGGCCAGCCGCTCACTTACGGCCAGAGCATCACCGACGCCTGCGTCTCCTGGGAGACCACGGAAGCCATGCTCGACCAACTCGCCGCCGCTGTCCGCGACCGCCGCCGCAAATGACTTTTACCCGCGAACAACTCCAGCGCCTCGCGGCCGGCCGCATTCTCGTCATCGGGGATGTGATGCTTGACCACTTCATCTGGGGGCATGTCCGCCGCATTTCGCCCGAGGCACCGGTGCCCATCGTCGAGGTCACGCGTGAGGAGTTTTATCCAGGTGGTGCGGCCAACGTCGCCCGTAACATCTCGCCTTTCTCACCGCACACGCACCTCATGGGGCGTGTGGGCAAGGATATGGCCGCCGACCGCCTGCGTGCGCTTCTGATTGAAGACAAAGTCGATCCCGCGCCGCTTCTCGTTCACGAAACACTGCCCACAATCTCCAAAGCCCGCGTCTCCGCCCGTCAGCAGCAGATCGTCCGCGTGGATCGCGAAAAATTGCTGCCGCTGACCGATGCCGAACTCATCGATGTGGAGCAGCGCGTGCGTGATCTCGCGCCGAACCTCGACGCCATCATCCTCGAAGACTATGGCAAAGGCTTCATGACCGAAAAGCTCATGCAGTTGGTCGCCAAGATCGCCGCCGAGCACCAGCTCATCGTCACCGTCGATCCATCGCCGCGAAATCCGCTGTCTTGGGCCGGGGTTTCAATCGTGAAGCCGAACCGCCTCGAAGCCTTCGCCGCCGCCGGACTTGAAGATCATCTCCTCCCCGGCCCGCCGCTTGAAAATAAGGAGCTGCTCGAAGTCGGCCGCGTTCTGCTCGCTAAATGGAACGTCACCAGCGTGCTTGTGACCCTGGGCGAGCATGGCATGATGCTGTTTGAGCGCGATCATGCACCGCACCACATTCCCACGCGTGCTCGTGAGGTGTTTGACGTCTCCGGCGCCGGAGACACCGCCATCGCGCTGCTCACGCTTGCGCTCGCAGCAGAGTTTTCGCTGCATGACGCCGCTGACATCGCCAACCACGCCAGCGGCATCGTCGTCGGCAAGCTCGGCACCGCCACCTTGACGCCCGACGAGCTTCTCGCAGCCTTCTCGTGACATGAGCACTGATTTCTCCTCCCTTTTCAAAACGCATCTCGGCGAGCACCAGGACGCCATCGCGAAACTCAGCGCGATGAGCGATCAAATCGCCCCGCTGGCCGACGCGTGGCTTACCGCGCTGCGAAACGGCAAAAAAATCATCTTCTTCGGCAACGGTGGCAGCGCCGCCGACGCGCAGCATCTCGCCGCCGAGCTCGTGGTGCGTTACCGCATCAACCGTCCCGCTCTCGCCGGACTCGCCTTGACCACGGACACCTCGATCCTCACCGCGCACAGCAACGACTTCGGTTACGACACCGTTTTCGCGCGCCAGATCGAGGCTCTCGCTCAGCCCGGTGATGTCGTGCTCGGCATCTCCACGAGTGGCACGAGTAAAAATGTCCTTCTTGGTCTTCAGGCCGCGAACAAGCGCGGTTGCGTTACCATCGCCTTCACCGGCGAAAAAGGCGCGGATTGCGCCGCTGAGGCCAAACTAAGCTTCAAAGCCCCGTCTGCGATCACCGCACGCGTCCAGGAATGCCATCTCCTCATCGGGCATCTCCTCTGCGATGTCGCGGAGCAAACTTTCGCCACCGCCTGAACGGCGGTCTTCATGAACGAAACTTCCCAGCCCGCGCCTCACCCGCGCGCTGGCCTGCACCGCATGGTGTCCGGCTTCTCGCAGTCAGTCGTGCTGCGCGTGCTACGGCTTGGCATCAACGTGGTCATCACCGGCCTGCTCGCCCGTCACCTTGGCAGCGCGGGTTTTGGCGCTCTTGCGGCCAGTCTCGCGCTGGTGTCGCTGCTTTACACGCTGGCCGAGCTTGGCATGGGCCGCGTGCTGGTGCGCGAGCTGCTGCGTGATGGGGCGGACCAGGCCGCGCTGATGGGTTCCAGCTTTTACACGCGTCTCACCACTGGCATCGCGCTCTTTGCCGCGCTGGCCGCGTATGCGCTCGTCTTCGAGCCTGCGCATGCCTCGCTGCTGCTCATTTACGGCCTCGCTCTGCTCACGCATGCCGCCACGGATGTGCTCGCATGGTTTGAGGCCGAGCGTCACATGCCAGCGGCCACCTGGTGCCAGTTTGGCGGCTTCACACTGAGCGTCGTTGCCATCGTGGCGGGCATCCTGTGGCATGCGCCGCTGTGGTTCTTTGCGCTCACTTTCATCATCGAATGCCTCGTGACTGCTGCGGCTCTGTTTGCCCGCTACCATCAGCTTGGGGGTGCATGGAGGACGTGGCGCTGGGAAAAAATCCTCTCCTTCCGTCTGCTGCGCGAGTCGTGGTATGAGATCGCTACCCAGCTCACACTGCTCATGCTGCTACGCCTGGACGCGGTCATGGTGCAGGCCATGCGGGGCGAGACCGAGGCTGGTTATTACAGCGCCGCCGTTCGCATCTCCGAAGTCGCCTACTTCATCCCGATGATGCTTGCCGGCTTCATGCTGCCGCCGCTCATGCAGCGAAAGCAGTCCGGAGCGCCGGATTATCGTGACCGTGTGGCCGACTACTTCGGGGTCAGCCTTGCCATCACCCTGCCGATCGCTCTTGGCATTGTGTTCACCTCCGGGTGGCTGGTGAGCCTGTTGTTCGGCTCCGGCTTCCTCCCTGCGGCCCCGATGCTCACCGTGCATGCCTGGGCGCTCATTCCCTTCGCGCTGGGCATCGTCAGGACGCAGTATCTCACCATCGAGGGCAAACTTTGGGCCAACATCCCGGCAGTGGCCGCCGCTCTCATCATCAACATCGTGCTGAACTGGCTTTGGATTCCTGCGCACGGCGGTCTAGGGGCCGCGTGGGCCACCTTGATCGCCTACAGCGCCGCCTGGGTGGTCAGCACGCCCTGCATGGCCGCCACGCGCGATCTCACGGGTCTCATGCTGCGCGGAGTCATCCGTCTTCCGCATCTCCTGCAAGACACTCGTGCGCGTCTGCGGCATTCACGTTTCCTCGGCACTCAGTCACATCCATGAATCGCGGTAATCCAGGTGCTTCAGCCGTCATCGCCATGCTCATGCTCGGCGGGTTGTATGCCGTCGCCTCGGTCTTGCTCACTGAGGGCAACACCATCGGCCAGATGTCCATGTATCTCATGGTCGGTGGCTTTCTGCTGTCCTTGATGGCGCCGCGACTCGGATTCTACATCTGGATCATCTTCTGCGGTTACAACGACCTCCTCAAGCGCCTCCTTGTCGTCGGCGGCCGTGTCACTCAGGAGGATTTGAAATTCGTCCTCGGCATCACACCCGCCATGTTCGCCGGTGTCGTCGTCGCGCTCGTCTTCAGCGGCTTGATGGGTTCGCGCCGCATCACCGGTCGCGATTGGCTGCTTTTCGTTGTTGGCATTTTTCTCATGCTCCTCGCTGCGGCGATCGCGGTCACGCAGAGCGGCGCGGGCCTCAATGGCGTCCTTCAAAGCATCGCCAACAACGGCCTCTACTCGCTTCTGCTCTTTGTCGTTCCACTGCTGCTGGCTGACAAGGCCAGCCTGATCGCGCTTTGGAAGTGTCTCGTGCTCACGTGGTTGCCAGTGTCCATCTATGGCGTGTTCCAGCAGGTCAACGGTTTCGCCGATTTTGAGATCGAGTACCTGCTCAGCGGCCTCAGCATCGAGATCAAGCAGCTCTACACCAACGAAGTCCGCGCCTTCTCCACATTGAACTCTCCCACGGCGCTTTCCATCGTGGATGCCGTGCTTGCCGTGTCCAGCCTGCTGCTTGGATTCATGTATCGTGGGAAAAACGGCCAGCCAGTCATCGCCCGTACGTTGGCGTTGTTCTGCTTCTTTGCGCACACCGCAGGCCTTATCGCCTCCACAGGCCGGTCCTCCCTGCTGATTCTGCCCACCGCTCTCATCGGCACCTGGTGCTTCGCCTCGCACGGGCGCACCAAGGTTTTTTACACCACCGTGGCCGCCTCATTTCTGCTGCTCGTCGCCTCATCGGGCTGGCTGATCAATCATCTTGAGGAAATGAACGAACGCGCTCTTTCGCTTGGAGCGCCGGGCGCCTTCATCTCACGCATGGTCATGGTCGGCACTTACTGGGACCGGCTGACCGGCTTTTCCAACGTGCTCATGAACCCCAAGGCCTGGTCGCTGTTTGGCTATGGCCAGGCTGAGGATGGCACCGGCATGTATTACTACCACGATCCCATCTCGGAAATCCTCATGCGTTACGGGGCGGTCACGCTTGTCATCGTCATCGGAGTCGTCGTTTTCATGCTGAGCTGGTTTCATAAGCAGGCCTGGCAGATCGAGTCCAAGCCAGACCGCCAGTTCGCCTCCGCCATGATCGCCCTGGCCTTTTCCATCATGCTCGTCTCCGCCGTCAGCGGTTCAGTGATGACAGTTTTCCCGGTGAATGTTTTCTTCTGGCTGGCCTGCGCCGCCGTGCTCGGTCTTTCCAAGCGTCCGACCTCCGTGCGGCCATCTGCCGCGCCACAGGGCCATCCCCAGCAGCCTTTCCAACACTCCATCTCGCCATGAGCGCCTACTACGAGACCTACTGGCAGAAGTCCGATGGCTGGACGCCTGACAAAGGCGTGAACCATCCCGTGGAGCGGGCGATTTTCGCCCGTCTGCTCAAGCCGGGCATGCGGCTCATCGACTACGGCTGTGGCAATGGCGAGCGTTACGGCCGCGACATGCTCGCTCGGCAGATCGACTACCGTGGCTTCGACATTTCCGAAACCGCGCTCGCCAACGCCGCGCAACTCGGCCTCAACGTCGCCCGCATCGCCGCCGATGGCAGTCTGCCCATCGAAAACGCCAGCGCCGACTGCGCCATGTGCTTCGAGGTGCTTGAGCATCTCATGGAGCCTGACAGTGCTCTCATTGCCATTCTTCGCGCACTCAAACCCGGCGCGTCTGCCGTCTTCAGCGTGCCGAACGCCGCGCACTACACACAGCGCATCGAGTTTCTGCTCACCGGCTTCTGGAATCCTGGTGGCAGCCCGCTCACCGCGCGCAAATCCCCCTGGCGCGATCCGCACATCCGCTTCTTCAATCCTTCCATGCTGCGCCGCATGCTCGAAGCGAACGGGTTTGAGGTCGCGGAGATCATCGGCGAGCCCTTCATGCTGCAAGCCCTGCCCTGGCTCTACAAACAGGAAAAACTCTTCCCGCTGTTGAACGTGCTCTCCAAACCGTTCGCCTGGCTCGGCACGCTGTTCCCCGGCTTCTGGTCGGCGCGCCTGTTCGCCATCGCAAGGAAACCTCAGGCTTGATATGCTTCGTCCTCTGCTCCGCCGCTTCTGCTACACGGCCAACACCATTCGCTACCGCGTTGAATGGCCGCGTTTGCGCGAGGCCTTTGCCAAGGTGCCTCCGGCACAGACCCTGTTCGACGGCGGAGCCGGTTCGGGCGAGTTTTTGCGCCGTGCGCTGGCCGCAGGTTTTGCCAACAAGGTCATCGCGCTCGAATTCGACGCCAGCAACTTCACGCGCCTCCAGGAAAACCTCGGCAACGATCCGCGTGCTCGGTTGATGCGCGGCTCATTGCTCGAAATTCCGCTCGACGATGAAAGCGTGGACATGGTGATGAGCACGCAGGTCATTGAGCACATCCAGGATCATGAAAAAGCGGCGGCTGAGCTCTGCCGCATCCTCAAGCCCGGTGGTCATGCCCTCATCACCGTTCCGCATCCCCCCGAGCCCTTTCCCAATGACGGCCACTGCCGTGAAGGTTACACCACCGAGGATCTGACGGCGCTTTTTTCCCCGCAGGGCATGACGGCGTTGCACACCGATTACTTTCTCACGCGCACGACGACGAACCGCATGGCCTTCGCATGGCGGCTTCCGGCGCACGGCGTCTTTCTTCCGGTCGCGTGGGTTGATGCCGAAAAAGGGCTCAGCTCGGAGCAAAGACGCGCCGGCACGCCTTACGGCATTCTCATGCTGTTCCAGAAACAGCCCCGTCAGCAGTGAGACTTCTCATCATCGACCCCAACATGAATCTCTCCAGCCCGTCCATGAAAGGCGTGGTGAGTTCACTTGCGGCATGGAAAGAGCGCGGCATCGAAGCCGAGGTCTGGTGCTGGACTTGCGATGACCACCTGCCCGCCACCATTCGCAAACTGCCGCGCATCGGCGATGTGCGTCTCCTCGGCGGCTTTGCCTTTTCCTGGCTCGTCTTTTGGCGTGCGTGGTG
>NZ_JBIIKX010000011.1:0-118944 GCF_044232965.1 Prosthecobacter sp. | reverse complement strand
GTCTTTCCAGGGACTACGAGCGTCTGGCCTCGACTCTGACCGGCATGCACTGGCTGGCCTTCGCAACCCTCTTGCTCTCTTCTCTATTCGGCAAAAGTTAATAACAGGCTCTAACAGTCTCAAGCCTGCCCGGCGGCGATCAGCGAGGTGCGGCAGAGGCGGGCGTACATGCCGTCCTGGGCGATGAGTTCGTCGTGGGTGCCTTGTTCGATGATGCGACCATGGTCGAGGACGTAGATGCGGTCGGCATTCCGCACGGTGCTGAGGCGGTGGGCGATGACGAAGCTGGTGCGGTGGGCCATTAGGTGCTCCAAAGCCTCCTGAATCTGCCGCTCGGTTTCGGTATCCACACTGGCAGTGGCCTCGTCGAGCAGAAGGATGGGCGGATTGCGCAGCAGAGCGCGGGCGATGCTGATGCGCTGCTTTTCGCCGACGCTGAGCTTCACGCCGCGTTCGCCGACGTGAGTGTCTAAAAGGTCGGGAAGGCGTTTGACGAAGGCGTCGGCGTTGGCGCTGGCCAGGGAGGCCCAGAGCTGCTCGTCGGTGGCGTCACGACGGCCGATGACGAGGTTCTCGCGCACGGTGCCGTTGAAGAGGAAACTCTCCTGCGTGACGTAGCCGATGTTCCGCCGCAGCCAGGCTTTGTTCAGCTCGTGAACAGGAGCGCCGTCGATGGTGATGACGCCTTCATCGTATTCGTAGAATCGGGTGAGCAGGTTGATGAGCGTGGACTTGCCCGCGCCGGTGGGTCCAACGAGGGCGATGGTTTCTCCAGGCCGCGCCTCAAGGCTCACGCCATGCACGGTGGGCGTTTTGCCTGCGTAGCTGAAGCCGACATTCTCATAACGAACATGGCCGGTGATGGCAGGCAGCTCGCGCCCGCCCTGGGTATCTGCCTCCGGCTCAGCATCGAGGATATCAAAGACGCGCTCCCCAGCGGCGCGGCCGGACTGGAGGATCTGATTGAGCTGGTGCAGGCTTTCGATGGGATCGTAGAAGAATTTGAGCAGCAGCAGGAAGGCCGTGAGATCACCCGCGCGAATCTCCCCCGACATGAGCTGACGGGCACCGACCCACAGCACGATGACCATGCCGATGCTGGTCAAAAAGTGCATGCCTGGACGGTAGATGGCCCAGATGCGCATGACATGCAGCGTGGCTGTGCGCAGGGCGCCGCTCGCGCGGTTGAAGCGCCCGTGCTCCTCGTGCTCCATGGCGTAGGCCTTGATCTGGCGCATGCCGGAGACGTTGTCCTGCAGCAGGGAGTTCATGGCGCTGCTGGCGCGGCGCACCTTGCGGTGGCGGTCGCGCGAGGTGCGGGTGTAGGCCAGCGCCCCGGCGATGAGAAACGGCAGAGGAATGAGCGCATACAGCGTCAGCGTGGCATCCGCCTGCCACATAAACACCCCCACGACGACGATTTGCAGCACGGAGACAAGACCCTGCTCGATGCCGTCGATCAAAACGCGCTCCACGGAAGGGATGTCCTCGGCCACGGTGGTCATGATGTCGCCGGAGGGCCGGTTGTCGAACCAGCGCAGCGGGAGGGTCTGCAGGCGCTGGTAAATGTCGCTGCGCAGATCAAAGATGACCATCTGCTCAAAGGTGTTGTTGAGCTGGATTCGCAGCGAATTGAACAGATGCTGGGCGAAGTAGGCGGCCAGCGCGTAAAGCGCCAACGGCGTAAGGCGTTCCCACTGCTGCCCAGGCACCACCACGTCCAGCACTTCCCGCGTGATGTGTGGAAACACGATCACCATGAGCGTGCCGATGATGGCACATGAAATCTGTGCCGCGCCGAGCAGAGGGTAACGGCGCAGGTAGGAGAAGACGCGAAGAATGGTTTTCAAATCGGGAGACGGGGCTTGATGCGGTGGGCTTAGCAGCTATCAAGCATACGCCCCACGGCAACCTGCAACCCATGAAATACCACATTGCACGCGGCGAAGAACAGCTCGGCACCTTCAGCGACCTGGATGTGAGCGCCGGCCTGCGCAACGGTCGCTTCCAGCCCACCGACCTGTGCTGGGCGGAAGGAATGAAGGACTGGCAGACGCTGGAGACGCACATGAAGGATGTGGCGGAGGAAACCGGCACGGCACAGCCTCCGGTCATTCCAGCCATCGCCGCCCTGGAGGCGGAAGTCCGAAAAGACCGTGCCAGCAGGCTTGAACAGGCCTCGCTCGGCCAGCGGCTGGCCGCCGCACTGGTGGATTTGGCCTCAATATTGGTCCCGATGATGATCATGTTCACCGTGCTGATCGACGAACGTTTCGAGGCGGAGATCCGAACCATCCAAAACGACCCACAGGCGGTCATGGACGCCTTGCAGCGTCAGATTGAAAAAATACAGTCCACGGGAAACTCCACCCTGATGATGCTGGGCTGGTTCATGGACGTTTTGGTGATCACCAACATCATTTTGCTGACCGTTCGCGGCCAGACGCTTGGTAAACTCCTCCTCGGCATCCAGATCGTGCGTTTCTCGGATGATTCCAGGGCCGGATTTCTCAAGGCAGTGTTGTTGCGCAGCCTGCTGTTCGTCCTCATCGGCTTTTTACCACACATCGGGCCATTCCTTTTGATCGCCGATGTCCTGCTGATTTTCAGGGCCGACCGCCGCTGCTTGCATGACTTCATCGCTGACACCCGGGTCGTGACACGCGTAAAAAAGGGATCGCTCTAGAACTACGGCCAATCCTCACTCATCCTGCTATCCGATGACCAGCCAGATCATCAAATTTTGCGTCGTAGTCCCATGCTACAACGAAGAAGCTGCCATCCCAGTGCTGGCACAGCAGATCATTCCAGCATTAGAGGAGGCCACCGGCGGATCATGGCGTGTGTTATTGGTGGATGACGGCAGCAACGACACCACAGCCCGGTGCATTTGGGAACACAACGCAAAGGATTCACGGATACAAGGAATCCGGCTCAGCCGAAATTTCGGCCATCAGGCGGCACTGACAGCAGGACTCAGAGAGGCCCGGGGCGAGGTGATTGGCATCATCGACTGTGATTTGCAGGATCCGGTGGCAGTGCTGATGGAAATGTATCGTCAAGTCAGCGAGGAAGGGTTTGATGTATGCGCCGGAGTGCGAGGCAAACGTGAAGAGACACCGCTCTGGTTGCGCTGCGCCTATGGTGGTTTTTACCGCCTGATGAACTGGATTGCCGAGCACCCTTTCGTCATCGACTCAGGAGACTTCAGTGTCTTCAACGGCAGAGTTCATCAGGCGATCATTGCGTTGCCAGAAGCCACGCCAGTGTTGCGTGGGCTGCGCACCTGGGTCGGCTTCAAGCAAACGACGGTAAGCTATCAAAGGCCACCCAGGCGGCACGGCAGCAGCAAATACAACTTTGTGAAGCTGGCAGCCCTTGCGGTAAGAAACATCGTGAATTTCAGTACCGCGCCGCTGCGTCTGGCCACGCTGGTGGGACTTGTCACAGGACTGGTGGCGCTCATTGCAGCGGCCCTTTTCACCGTGAACCGGTTTGTTCCGAGTTTCCGTCCTTTTGGCTATGACATCAATGCGAATGCCGGCACTACCACCATTGTTCTTTACCTGTCCTTCATTGGCAGCGCCATCCTGTTCTGCCTTGGGATCATGGGAGAGTACATGGGAGTGATGATCAAGGAAATCAAAAGGCGGCCGGTCGCAGTGGTGGCGGAGAGGACGACTGAGGAAAATCCCACGCCCGCACATCAATGAACCCTGCTTCCTCCAAGGCGCCGCCACAGCCGGGCTGGGCCATCTGGCGCGGCGGACGGTTCTTTTTCATCGCCGCAGTTTCAACCTTGGTGGCGCAATTGATTTTGCTGAGCATGCGGATTCAAGGCAGCATTTCATGGAAACTGCCGCTGCTGGTGATGACATCCGGGCGGGAGGAAGAGGCACTGTTCGGCATCTGGAAGGCTGCAAACGGCCAGGAAGTATATGCCCCTTGGGATGCGCCGCCATTTGCCGCAAGCTACTACAACTGGCTGTTTTACCAATCCTACGGCGCGGTGTCCGCTTTTGTCATGAAGTTGATGGAGCTGGATGATGTCTGGCTGCCCACCATCGCGCATACGCTGACGTTGGCGCTGCTTCCGATCTTGGCCGTCTGCTTCTGGCGCAATTTCACCGCGCTTGCCATCGGCAGTTCGGAGGCCAGACGTGGTGCCGTCATCATGCTGGCAGCGATCATGGCCTCGGGACCGCTGATGGGCTGGTGGCTTCTGGCAGCCCGGTCTGATGTTGCAAGCCTCTGTTTAGAGCTTTTCGCTTTTGGGTTGTGCTTGGAGTACATCCAGAAGCCAGATTGCAGGAAGCTCGCCGCTATTATCCTTGTTTCATATACCGCATGGAGCTTTCGGCAGATCAGCGTCCATGTCATCGGTGGATTCTGTCTTTTCCTGCTGCTCAAACAATGCCACCGCGCCTGGATCTATGCCGTTCTGGGCACGTTCGGGTTGTATGCGGCAACAATGATCACCGGCGGTGAAGGGTACCGCGCAAACATCATTACCGCCAACACCGCCTGGCCTGTCTCCGCTCAAATCGGGCTGCAAAATCTTTTTTCGGCCTGTGCGAAGGCACCGCTGCTGCCGGCCGCAGGCCTGGTGCTTGTCATGGAATTAGCACGCTGGCGCTCGAACTGGCCCAAAATGCCGGCTCATCTTCTTCTCACCATTCTGACTGTTTGCTGGAGCCTGCCATGGGACTGTTTTTGCTGCAGCAAGATGGCGGCATCGGACAATTACTTTTTCTTCTCCATGGCGGCTTCTGCAATGTTGCTGTGGCAGTGTTTTCTCGGACGAGGACTTTGTTTTCAGCGGAATGAGACGACCACCAACCTGCTCACATGTCTTGTTCTGCTGCAAGGAATGGCCACACTGCTGCCGGTCTTGCATATTCGAGGAGAGACCAATCTGCTGGCATCTCATTCAGAGCTACAACATGCGCGTGAAATCCTGCGACAAGCTCCAGCGCCCGCTTTTGCCTCGCGGCCTGAGTGGAACCTGCCGTGGATCAACCCCTCGCCACCACATGCGGTGTTCACAGCATTGATTGACGAGGAATATATCGGCTCCACAGCCCTCAAAAAAACATCAGCAACGTTTAACGACTGGCTGGCATCGAATGTGTTTTCCTCGATTGTCCTGGATCGACGTCACCCAGGTCCCCTGGATGAAAAACAGCTTCGCACAGTCTTTCGTAAAGCATCGCAGTCAGGTTCGGTTGAAATGCACGTCCGAAACTGAGGGCGTCTTTTGTTTCTCCCGCCGAACGGGCTAAAACTCAGGGCAGCAGCCCTCCCCCTCGGCGGGCGGGCTCTGGATTGTTCCCCTGGATCTTGTTGATCTCGCTCATGCTTTCACGCTCCTGCTTCGACAAGGCTTTGGCGCGCTCACGAAACGGATGCGTCACACCCATCACGAAACAACTGACGTCTGCCACCAAGATGATCATGGCGATGACAATGCCGTACTTCTTCAGCGCCTCGTCGATGACCTTGTTTTTGTTCACGGAGAACTTCTCCGACTTCGAGAACATGGACTGGAACAACCGGCGCCATCCACGCGGCTCACGCGCGATGCTGAACGACCAGATGAACAAGGCGGTCAGGATCACGCAGGCGATCTGATACTGGATGGGAATCTCGCGCATGTGGCCGGGGGAAGTAGAGGGTGCGACGTATAGCGCCCGTGAAATACGTCTGCAAACAAGGATTTGTCACGGAGCTGTGAAACGATCCTCGGCTGGCGAACCGCCCAGTGAAAGCCTCGCCCCGCCATTAGCGGCAAGGTGAGTAAGCATGTGGAAGGCATCCTCGGCGTCGATGCCCAGTTGCGCGGTCACCTCTCCCGCACTCAAGCCATTCCCTGTCAGTGCATTGCGCACCTGGGCAAGCTGCTTGAGGAAATCTGTGGCGGCTTTCTTTCCCGCCTCCACGCCCGGCTGATGATAGGCGTTGATGTTCACGAGGCTGGCATAGAAACCAACAGCGCGCTCAAACAGGCCCACGAGCATGCCAAGGGTGAAGGCGCTGACCTCCTCAATGCTCAGCGTCACGCTTTCACGGCCTTTATCAGCCAGCGCCTTGCGTGTGCCACGCAGGAAGCCTTGCAAGTAATCGCCGCTGGTGAATCCGGGATCGACTTCGAGCGGAGCCGTGTCCCTTGCTTTCCGCACCTCGATGAAGGTGGCAAAGAAATTGTTCACGCCATCGCGGAGTTGCTGCACATAGGCATGCTGGTCCGTGCTGCCCTTGTTGCCATAGACGGCGATTCCCTGGTTCACCACCGCTCCATCGAGATCATGCTCTTTGCCCAGGCTCTCCATGACAAGCTGCTGGAGGTATTTGCTGAACAGCACCAGCCGGTCTTTGTAAGGCAGCACCACCATGTCTTTGAGGCCCTTGCCGCCACCGGCGTGATGCCACATCAGCGCCAGCAGCATCGCCGCGTTCTCAGAAGCGGGGCGTGCTCGCGTTTCCGCGTCCATCGCCGCAGCTCCGGCCAGGAACTGGCGCACATCCACGCCTTGCAGCGCTGCCGCCAGCGTGCCCACCGCGCTCATCACGCTCGTGCGGCCGCCGACCCAGTCCCACATGGGGAAACGAGTCATCCAGCCCTGCGCGATGGCATGTTTCTCCAGTTCGCTTCCCGCGCCAGTCACGGCCACCGCATGCTTTGCGAAGTCGATTCCCGCCTTCTTGTAGGCCGCCTCGGCCTCCAGCATGCCGTTGCGCGTCTCCTTGGTGCCGCCGGACTTGGAAATGACCAGCGTCAGCGTGGTGGCGAGCTCACTGCCGATCTCGGCCAGCACACGATCCATTCCATCGGGGTCCGTGTTGTCGAAAAATGAGATCGCCATCGGCGGATTGGCCGGGGTAATCGCCTGCGCCACCAATTGCGGCCCTAGGGCCGAACCGCCAATACCCACCACCAAAACGCGTGTGAATTTTTGCCCGTTCGCGGCCTTCACCACGCCCGCATGCACGTCTGCTGCGAATTTCAGCGTCGCTTCAAGTGTGCCGTCGATTTCCTTCTTCAATGCGGCATCCGGGGCCAGTTTCGAGTCCCGCAGCCAGTAGTGGCCCACCATGCGGTTTTCGTCGGGGTTGGCGATGCCTCCCGCCTCCAGTTCACGCATGTCCTGGAACGCGCGCTCAACTTTCTCAGACATGCGCGTGAAGAGTCCGTCGTCATGGCCCATGCGGCTGATGTCGATGGAAAAACCGAGGCCCGGATAACGGACGAAAGACTTCTGAAAGCGATCCCAGTGGCTCATATGATAACGAAGATGTGTGCGTTGATGGTTTGAGGTTTGGCGTGTTGCGGCTGGGCACGCGTGAGCGGTCAAAAAGCACTTCCCATGCCGCCCCGCAACCTCTTTGGCCGGGTTGTCATGCGTTCACCGGCCATGGGACGCTCAACAAATCAACGTGCTTTGTCGAGGAATGCGAGTTCCTCATGCAGCAGCAGGGTCGAAGGAATTTTTTCGGCGATCTGGTAAGCTCGGTCCGGTTTGCCTGTGAGTGAAAGCAGCCCGGCGACGACTGCACGCTGGCCTGGAGGCAACGAGGCGGTGTCGCCAATGTCGGCAAGGTGCTTCGGGATGGCGGAGAAATCTCCGATCCGGTAGGCGGCCAGAGCGCGCAGCAATCCGGGCGGCACACGTTCCAAGGTGATGGTGAACATGGCGCGCAGGTCGTTGGGCCCTTTGTGGCTTGTGACATCGACGGTTTCAATCTCCTCACCCAAAATCAGTCGCAGGTAAGCCAGACGGTCGGCATAGGCGGCGCTTGCAGGACGCAGTTCCAGCAGTTTGCGGCTCACCTTGAGCATGAGGGAGGAATCCTTGGCCAGCAGCGCGCATTCAAGGCTCTTTTGCAACAGGCCGATGGCATTCTCTGCGTCAGCCCTGAGGCCGGCTTCGCGGTAGGCGACAGCCGCGATGTCCGCCAGATTGAGTTTTGCAGCCAGGGATGCGGCGGCCGTGAAGGTTTCAGGGGTGCGATCACCCGCAGCAGCCTTGAGAGTGCCCTCGATCAACTGACGGGACTCCCGCAGGTCCGGTTGCAGATGACTTTGAACCTCAGCCATTGCCAAGTCCACGAGACTGCGTGAAACGGGCACCCTGGGAGCAGACAGGAGACTTTTCAGTTCATCCCATCGCCTTGCTTGAGCCATGGATTGCATGAGAATGGGATAAAGCTCACGGGATTTGACGGCCAGCTCCTGCGGCACCAACTGGAAGACCTGCTCCGACTGCCCTTCGGTCATCAGCCAGTAAGCGATCTGCTCCAGATTGCCGCCTTCGTCGGACTGAAAGCTTTTCACCTCCTGCGCCACCAATGCATCCCGCTGCCCTGGCAGCAGGCGCATGAGCGCGGAGATGATGCCCAGCCTGACCGGCAGCGTCTTGTGAGCGTGTGTCCCGACGAGTGCCAGTAACTCATGCGCCTCGGCGGCGGTAAGCAATGGATCGGCCGAGAGCCTTCGCACCGCATCCATCGCGATGGCAGTTTCGAGCCGGGCAAGCTCCCACAGTTGCGCATGGGCATGGCGGCGGATTTCGACAAACGGGCTTCTACCGTCTTGCTCCGCGATTTGCAGCCTTGCCTCGGGTGTGTCCGCCGTGTTTTCCTGCGTCGCACGACGAGACAGCTCCTGCGCCTCCTGCTCATGTCCCTCCGATTTCAAAATGACGGACAGCAGCTCAAGCGCAGGCTTCCGGGTGCTCACACTGAGAGGCAACTGCTCATACACCGTGCGCGCTTCGTCCGTTTTGCCGGTGTTGGCGAGAGTGCGGCCGAGCAGGAGGTTCTCTTCCTCGGTGAGCGTCGTTTTTTCCGCCAGTCTGCGCAACTGCTGCGCCAGACCGACGGGATCAGAGTTGGAGAGTTTCAAAAACTCCACCACGACACGAATAACCTCCACATCCTCCGGTGCCCAGCGCCGGGCCGCGATGGTCTGATCGGCGGCGCGGCCCCAATTCTTGGCCTCAAGCGCCACATGGGCCTCGCGGGCACAGCGGCGGCCGAGCGCGGCCTTCACGGCGGAGGCGGCAGGAGTCCAGGCAAACCAAACAAGGAGCAGTGTGACGAAGGCACCGAAGATGGCGATGCTGAACCGCCCGACGCGCTCCGGCGGCGGTGTCATCTCGGGGATCTGCTGCTGCTCGTCGGGATTGAATTGGAAGGCCATGGTGATTGTCAGGGCGGTTTATTCGCCGGGTTCGTTGCGCTTGCGCTCATCCTCACCAGACCCGCCGCCGTAGCCGATGACTTCGACAGAGATGATGGAGGGCATTTCCTGAGCGGTGGTCGGCTGCGCCTGATTCTGCTGCTCGGACTGGGTGGTGGCGGAAGTAGTGGCAGCACCGGCGGAAGCGGCACTGGCGAGGCCGCCCAGACTTGGTGAAGCGACGGCCGGGGCGGATGGTGTGCCCGCGCTGCTACCGCCGACCGAGATGTTCGACGAGTTCAAGACGATGGTGGCGGCGATGTTGAGATTGCCCGTGGCACGGATGCCCGCATCGCCCGCATCGACCGCGCCAAAAGGAGCGATGAGATCGACATTGCCGGGTGCCACGCCTGCCACGGTGGCAAGCACACCGATACCACCGCCCGTGGCGAGACCGGCCAAGTCAGTGCGGACACTAGCGCTCTGCGGGTCGATCAACACGCGGGTGGGCGGGGCGGACTGCACCGTCTTGGCGGAGGAACCGGCGGCGATGTCTCCCGAGGAAGACCAGATCATGATGTCCCCGCCGCGCAGAGTGAAAATACGCGAGATGCCGATGCTGACATCCCCTTCGGTGAAGATGGAGATGCTTCCGCCTGCCTCGGTGATGATTCCCGGCGGTGCCAACGTCTCGCCAATGAGGGTCGGGGCGAGTTGCAGGCCACCATTAGGAGCCAGGATGCTGATGTCACCGCCGCTCTTGGTGCGGATGTCACGCGCTTGGGTCTGGATGGTGCCCGGACTGGTCCTGGGGAAAAGCGCGGCTATGGCGGCAAAGCCCTCGGTGTAAGTGCCAGCGTTCGGACTGTCGGGGTCATTGTGATCACGCCCGGCGTCACGCAGAACGAGGTAAAAGAGCGCCAGTGCAAGCTGCTTCTGCTGCTCGGCGGTGAGGGCCGGATCATTCAAATTCACCGAAGAAACCCCAAGGATTCCCGCCAATTCCTGAAGATAGCGATCCCCGGCCGGGCTGGTGGCAAAGTTCGCGATGAAGGTGTTGAAGTCCGCACTGGTGCTGCCCAGGCCCGCCGCCGCAGCCCCCATGCCGGCACCGATGATGATGTCCGCGCCCTCGAATGGGAGATAAGGATTGCGGCCATTGCCAATGCTGGTGACGCCGACGCCGGTGCCATCCGAGTTGTTGGAGCCAGTGCCTAGATTGATGTCACGGCCGGCGAGCACCTGCAGTGTGCCAGGACCGTTGATCTGAATGTCTCCCGACTTTGGCGTCTCACCAATCGCGGTGAGGTTGTCTGTGCTGACCGCCTGGGAGCGGAGCACCGAGTTGGCGTTGTACGCAATGATGTCGCGCCCGGCTGAAACCACGCTCAGGTCGGTGGAGCGCACATTCTGGATGTAGAATTCGATGTCACTGATGTCACGACCCGAAAGGATGCGGGCGGATTTGGCCGAGAAGAGCGTGAAACCGGAGAGATCGCCACCCGCCGCGTAAAGACGCGCCGGCGAGGTGTCGGCGGCGTGAAGCAGACCGGACGCGTGCAAAGTCTGCTTTGCCTGGGTGGAGGCAAAGTTGCCGGTCGTGGAGCCGGATTCGTTGAACAGCGAGTTTAGGTTGTTAAGGAAGGTGCTGCTTGTCTCCCGGGCAGTGCTGTTGTTGAGCGGCACGGCCGGATTGAGGTAAGTCTGGTAGTAAGCAAACGGAGATAGCGCGCCAGGAACGGCGGAGGGCTTAACATCGGAAAGGTTCAACGTGGCCGCAGTCCAGACATTCGTCTGCCCACCTGGTATGATGGAAGAAGACACCCCCGAAGGCCTGAGACCGTTGAGAGAGCCACCGGCGAGCAACTCCAAGGTGCCGGTGGGCGAAGGTGAAAATGTCATGCGCCCCACCAGATTGATGTCACCCGAGTAAGCGCTGGCCCGAAGTGTTCCTGGCATGAGATTGGTAAGCGTGCCGAAGGGATCCACGTTGGTCTCGATCAAACGCAACCAGGGCTGGTAATTGGCGGCCGAACTGGAGCTTAGTAACAGCTCGTTTTTCATCCAGAGGCTGAGCATGGATTCCGGCGTGCTGGTCAGCGGCAGGGTGGCGGCCTGACGGAAGGTGATGTCCCCACCGAGCGAGGTGACACCCAGACCGCTGCCGGCCGTGTAGGTGGAGAAATAAGTTTTGTACCAGTGCTTGTTGTTCACGCCCTGTGGCAGCAGCATGGTGTTGGCCACGGGTCCCAGCAGGATGTCCCCACGGGCGCTGATGTCGAAGGTGCTATTGCCGACAAAGAGCGTGGTCGGCAGCCATGTGTCTTCCGGCAGGATGCTGGCAGAGCCCCCCAGCCTTCCGAGCGAGGGCGAGCGTGTCGAATTGGTGGTGATGGCACCGTCCGCCTGAAGGACTCCGGTTCCGCGTTCCACATAAAAAACACCGCCATCGATGTTGCGCCCCGCTCTGACCGTCAAATCACCACCACCGAGTTCCAACAAGTTCGCCACACTGGGCGTGCCGCGCACGGCACGGGCGTTGGTGGGCGTGTGGGCGCTGACGTTTTGCACATCGTTGCCAGCGGCGAGATTCACATGGCCGCCGCCGAGCGCGGCGATACCATCGAAGAAGTTGCTGAAATTGACCCACCAGGTGGTGGAAGCCGCGACGTCATTGACGCGCTGCAAAACCGTGGCTTGAACCAAGGTGGCACCGTACGCGCCCGTGCCGTCCACATAGCCTCTTCGCATCAACCAGTTGTTCGGAAGCTGGCGCTGTGAATCCAGGATCAGATTTCCGCCTGTGTCACGCGTGAGATGCACGATGTCTGCCTGCGCGTTCACACTCACATTGCCGCCGGCCATGCTGTACTGCGCCGGGTAAAGCTGCTGAACGGCACCGAGAGAGTCCCCCTGGGGAGGCGTGCTGCCAGATGAGGGCGTGACGATGGGAGCGACGAAATCTCCGGCGGTGAAGACGTTGGTCACACTCGGCACCGTCACACCGGCGGTGTAGATGGTGGCGAATTGATTGAGCAGTTGCACGTCGCGCCCGGAGAAGATTTCGATTTCTCCGGTGCCGGTGCGGATGACCTGAAACCGGTTGGAGACCGTGGGACTGCCAGTGGTGGCGGTGTTGTTGGTTGGATTGATGGCCAGGCGCGTCAGCGCGTTGGTGCCCGGCGCAGTGTTGATGCCCGCACTGGCTGGAGTGGCCTGCCCCGCGTCCTTGCCAAGCAGGAGCGAGCCAGTTCCGGCACCGAGACCGGCCAGCGGCGTGACTTCGCGGAAGTTTACCGCAGAAAAATCAGCCCCCGCAGCCATGCGGTAGCTCCATGACTGGCTGTTGACGGGCAGATTGTTGTTTCGTGCCGTCAACTGTGCCATCCACATGCGCTCAACGATGGGAATACTGCCGCTGGTGGCGACGGTGAAGCCATCGCTGAGCGTGTTGTAGAATTCGAGATTGCCTGCTGCACGCAGGGTCAGCACACCTGGAGCACTTTTGGCACCGTAGCGGAAGGTGGCAAGGTTCCAGTCGTTCGTGGCAGCAGAGGTGGTGGTGCCCAGCACGAGTCCGCCGGTTCGGTTCACGATCTCCGCGCCGGGAGCCAGGACCAACACGGACGCCAGCCCGGCGTTGTTGGCGAGCAGCCGGTTGGTCATCGCAGTGTAATTCGCGACGGTGGTACCGGCGGCCCCCATGAACGCTTGGGAGTTCGTGTGGATGCTGGTCTGGATCGCGGAGGTGATGGTGCCGCCTGAAGCGGTGAGATCGTAGAGGCGGTAACCTTCCACCAGAATGCTGGAGGCGTTGATGATGCTGCCATTGATCGGACTGACGAGCACATCGTTGAAAGCGGCGTTTTGCGGCGTGCGCAGGTGCAGCGTGCCGGTAAACTGGCCGCGCTGGGCGCTGCCCGCGTTCGCGGCAGCCACCGAGAGTTCAATCGTGGAGCCGGAGGCCACATTCAGCTCGGCGGAGGTGTTGATCGTGTTGCTGACATATGCTCCGGCCTCCAGCCGCACTGATCCGCCCTTGCCTGCGCTGTCAAAAAGCTGCGCGGCCACAGTAAGCTGTGAGCCGGAGACGAGCGTGACACTGTCTCGGGCGATCAAATCAATCCGCCCTCCGGTCTGGCCTGCGGCGTTGATGGTGCCGTTCACTGTGATCGATCCCTGATCCACGCCCAGCATGAAACGGCGGGCGTTGACGGTGCCGTCGATCACCACGCTGCCCGTGCGCACGCGTAAAGCACGCTCATGTGTGAAGGCACCGTTGTTGAGTTTGTCATTGAGCGCCGTGAACGAGGCAAGGCTGCCCACATCAAGCTCCACAGCTCCCCCCTGCCCTCCTTGCCCGCCCTGCCCCAGCAATGTGCCGTCGAGAGTGAGCACCCCTGTGGCGTTCACGATCAAACGCCCCGCGTCTCCGCCAGCGGCTGCCGCGGCCACATTGACCACCCCCTGCGTGCCGAGCGTCACCGCTCCGGCATCGGCCGAAAGCGTGATTCGTCCGGCATCGGTGTAACTCACGACATCAAAGAACGTCCGCGCCACTCCACCGACATCCAGCCTGCCACCGACATTGAGAGCACCGGTTCGTGCGCGCAACGAAAGGATGCCGCTGGGCAGATACACGTCCGTGTTGGCGGTGATGCTGGCCCCTTCAAACGCCACCTGCGCCCCCAGACCTGGACTTAAGGGTGTCAGCACTGATCCCACGGGACGTTCAAGACTCAGCGCACCATCTGCGGCGAGGGACTGCGTGGCACCGTTGCCAGCGTTGAAGAAGGGCGTGACGACATTCAAATCCCCGCGAACGCGGAAGGAACCGCTGCCCTGCATCCAAATGCCGCGCGCGGCGTTCAGGCCCACGGTGGTGTACTGGCTGACCACGAGCGCGTTCTGCCCGATGGTGAGCGTGTTGGCGGTGATTTGCAACGCACCGCTGACTCCGGCCACGACACCGGGGGCGACCCCATTCGCACGATTGTCGAGCAGGATGTCTGATGCGGCGATGCTGACCGTGCCGCCGCCGTGATTGAAGCCGCGAATCTCCCCGGCACGCAAGGCCAGCGACCCCGTGTTGGAAAACAGACCCGTGCCGTAGAAGTCCAGCGAGGAGTAGCTCAGCAGGGACAGCGCGGCGGTGTTTTGCAGGCCCGTGAGCACCGCACCGCCAAGCACCAGACCGGTGGTGGGCTGCAAAGCGCCGGGATTGGTCAGTTGCACACTGATCTGGCCGCTGCTGAGATTGATCGACTGGCCGAGCAAAAGCGCCGCAGGGTCCAGCGTGCTGGCGTTGGTAGAATCCAAGGTCAGGCTGGCCCCGTTCAGCAAAACTCCAGCACCCACGTTCAGCGCAGGCAGCACCGAGGCCGTGACACCGGTGCGGGAAAAAGCCGCAGAGGCCAGGCCGCTCACTCGCACGAGCGCTCCGTTGCCATTGACGGCGAGAGAATCCGCCGTGGCCGGCACACCGCTTTGCGTGATGACCGCTCCTGGCGCGAGCGTGATGACACCCGTGGCCGCGAGGATCACATCCTTGCCCGTCAGCGGGGCACCGGCGTTGTCGAGCGTAAGATTGCCGGTGCGCACGGTGATGGTGGCGCTACCGCCAGCCAGGGTGCGTTCACCACCGATGAGCAGACTTTCCGCGTCCCAACTACTCAGCAGCGTGGTGTTGAGCACCAGTTTGCCAGGCTGCAAGGCCGCGCCAGGAGCAGCCAGAATAATTTCCAGTGGACTGCTGACATCCACGAAACCACCACGGCCGTTCATCGAACCACCTGCGGCCAGATTGCCCGTCAGTTGCATGCTGGTCACAGCGCTGAGCACCGCCTGGCCTGCGTCCAAAGGCACACGAGTCACCGGCAGGCTCAGCCGCTGCTGCGCAGCCGGAATGAAACTGGAGGCCGTGAAATCCGTGAACTCAGAGCGCGCCCGAATGACCTGCTGCGGCGCGATCTCAAACTGCTGATAAACCGTGCTGGTCGCGGCAGCATTGAGTCCGTTAAAGCGGTAGCCCGAGGCCAATGCCGCGCCGTCAGGTTTCAACTGGGTGCCAACGGGCGTGATCGCATCCGGCGTCACGAGCATCGCTCCCGGGAGCAGCGCATAACGCGCTGGAAGCAACGTGTACACACCAGCGGGCAGCAGGTTGTTGCCTTTGAGAAAGATCTGATCCCCCACGGCCAGGCTCTCGTTCACATAACCGGGATCGCCGCCCAGGTTGTCCGCGAACAGTCCGACATCCGCAAAAGCTCCGTAGGGTGCAACGAGAGAATTGTAACCCGGCAGAATGGCAAAGCGGGTGGAACTGGCGAGGATGTCCTGCGTGCCGCCATTGCCCTGGACCCAGCGGTAGGCATACAACTCGCCCCCGCCACGGATGTCGATCAGCGATCCTGTCGCCGTGGTGACATTGCCGGCCGAAATCCGCACCGATTTGCCTGGCGCACCCGTGCTGGTGATGTCGAGACCGGTGGGATCAATCCAGTTGGTGCCATCCTTCACGATACCGTAAGGAAGCGTCACCCCCAGGCCCGTTTGCGGATCAATGGCAGACACCGACGTCACACTTCCCGCCGCCAAAGTGACCTGCTGCGTCACAGGCACGTTCGTGTTGGTGACCAGCCCCTTCGGAGCCGTGCCAGAACCATCCCATCCGAGCAGGATGCTTCCCAACGGAGCGCGAAGCGTGCCGCCCTGCGTGATCGTCGAGGCAAAAATGTTCAACCGTCCGCCGCCAGAGAGCGGAAACTCCGGTGTTTGTCCGGAGGACAAGATCGTGACCGAGCCGTTCGTTGGCACACCGCCATCGGTGTAGTTGTAAGCCGTGATGGTGAAGGTGGAGGCAGTCGTGGGGTAAACCTGTCCGGCAGTGACGGTCAAATGCCCGGCCATGTCGAAATAACCATTTCCACGCAGATCCTGCCGCGCCGTCAGACGGGCCCGACCGATGTTTTGCAAGGAGAGGAAACCGACGTCGATGTGATTTGCCGTCACTTCCAGTCTGCCGGTGCCAAAGGTGGGACTGAAGTTGCTGAACACCTCGCCAAAGCCCGGCACTGACAGGATGTAGGGATTGAGCAGTTCCTCGTCGCGGGTGGGTTTCATCAACGGACGTCCCAACGCCACATGGGATGCGCTGAGTTGTGTCAGCGCGTCCGCCGCCAGCACGCCGCCGTCAGCCACCTTCAAAGTTCCACGCGCGGAAACAGCCACCGCACCGCTAAACTGCACGTTTCCGGCCAGGGTGAGCGAGTCAAAGCCGCCGTTCTGGAAAGAATTCACACCGACATAACCCAGATTCACGATGCCAGCGCCGAGCGCCTGGCCCACCACGTCCTGTCCGGGCACAAAGACCGGCTGCGTGAACGCGCTGATGTCCTGCGCGACTCTGAGATTGATGTCTTTATCATCCCTCGTCGCTCCAGGAGCAATGAAGCGCCCGGATGACACCGCAAGCATGCCGCCCTGGCCGTTCGGACCTCCTGCCAAACCGAGCAAGGTGGCGGCGCTGAACAAAACCTCGCTGCCTTTGAGCGAGATGGATCCTGCGTTGCTGTCGCTGCGTGTGGCCACGGATGACCCCAAGGCCAGGCGTGGCGGCGCGGTCACACCCGTTGCGGGGAAAATCGATGCCTGGGTCAGCCCGGCGGCAAACACCGCCTCATTCACTCCTGCTTCCTGAAGCAGCAGGTCAAGCATGCCTGTGGTGCCGGAGACATTCAGCACCGCGCCCGCAGCGGCGACGATGTTGCCGCTCACACTGATCGAACCACCCTTGTGGACGGTGCCAACACGCCGGCCATAGGGATCATCCAGCAGCACCACCTTGCCAGCGGTGGAGATCCGCGCTGTCGCCCCCAGATGCACCGTGGCATACGCTGTCGCAGGAACCGTATTCGAGGGAAACTCACCCGCTCCGGTGATCGAGACCGAGCCACCCGGCGCGATGATGGTCCCCAGTACCTCCACCGTCTGCGCATTCAAGACCACACCACCCAGCGCGTCGAGTTCGATGGAGGAACCCTCGCCAAGCTTCACCCCGCCACGCAAAACCATGAGGCTGGTCACAAAGTCCAGCACACCCGGCGCCTCGAAATCCAGGCTTACCGGCGAGCGATAACCTTCCGTTTTCAAAAGCGTGTCCACCTGCATCGCCCCTCCCTGCGGATTCACCAAAACCTGCATGCTATGCGCCACTGGGCGAATGATCGTGCCTGCGCTGAGGATCACTCCTGGGGCAAAGATTTCCGTGCCGCCCGGAGGCGTGATGTCCACGCCGAGGCCCGTGAGTTTGTAGCTGGTGAATCCGCCGCTGCTGAAAAATTCCGGGGCCAGCAGCAACGTGTTCGCCACTGTGGCCGCTCCGCCGATCTGGATCACCGGGGCCAGCAGCGTCAGCGCACCGCCTTTCGCACCTGAAAGCCCCAATAAACGGCCGTCCAGTTGCAAGCTTCCGCCCAGCAAGGATCTGAGCATCGGATCACGGCCAGCCTGTACCGTGATGCCACCGGCGTTCGCATACTCGATGTCACCATTCTGGTCGATGTGGAACCCACCGCTGACCTCCAGCAGGCTGCCACTGAGAATCTGCGCCGTGTGCGCGGCAATGCTGATGGTGCCGCCGACCATGGTGCTGCGATGTGTGCCAGTGGCTGAAAGCGTCTCCAACGGCACCACAAAAGCGGTGGCGGATTCCATCCGGTCATCGACCACCAACCCCGCCGCGCTGAGCACGGCCGCACTGCCCACAGTCACCCGGCCCCGAGTGAGGTTCACGGGTGGAATCACAGCCCCAGGACCTGTGGCCCCGAGGATGGCGGTGGTGTAAGGCGAGACATTGTAGGCCGTGAGGCTGATCTGGCCTGCTGGAGCAAAGATGCGGCCCTGGATGTCCAGATTGGCGCCTCGCAGAGTGATCACACCCGTGGCCGGCGCGGCCAGCGTCACATTCAACGGAACCCGGATGTCACCATCGCTGTTGTCCACCGTCAGATTTCCAAAACCCTGCGTGGTGAGCAGCTCGGGAGAAAGCACCAGCCTGTCTCGACGCTCCTGGCGCAGCGCCACCGGGACACCGCCGCCAGTCAGTGCAAAGGGATTCGCCGCAGGCAGGCCGGAGGCACCTGAGCGGAACTCAATGGCCGGTGGCGTGGGGGAATAGAAAGGATACTCCAGCGGGGCGCGCAGAAGTTGCTGCGCGCGGAAAATGAGCGCCAGTGTGCTGCGTGCCGGCGCTTCTGACAATTGATGCGGCCCGGTCACGGTGTTGCCACGGAAGCTTCCATCCAGCGCCATGGCGGCGGCAGCGATCTGGACACCGCCCGCAGTGCGGGCACCATAAGTATGCGCCTCCTCGTAATGCGCTCCCGGCGTGAAGATTGCTCTCGAAGTGGTGGTCACACCCCAGCGAGCATCCGTAGTCGTGGTGACCGGGTCATACATCCCGTCGTACAACACATCCAGACGCGCGTCGGCGATGTCCACCAAAGTGTTCCCGACTCTCAGACGCGTGGTCTCAATCTGACCTGCTGGGAAGTCCAGATAGCCGCTCGACACATCCACCACCGCACCTTCCTGCATTACCATAGACTCCCCCGCGTTCATCGTCACCGTCCCGCCTGCCACGGTGAGCTGTCCCACGTTGCGCTCAATCACATTCAAATAGGCGTTCAGGTTGGCCAGAGGCGTGCCCACCCATTCCGTGCCGTCGGCGCGCGTGCCATGCTTGCGCAGATCCACCTTCACCTCCGCGCCACGAAGCTCGCCGTTGCGTTGCAGCGCCGAGTCCGCCAGCTCCGCCCCGCGCAAATTCACCGTGAGAATGTACTGGTCGATGGATGCGGCGATGCCAACCGATCCGGCCACGTTGACGACCGCGCCGCGATCCAGGTAAACCTGGCCGGAAGAGTTCACAAAAGTCTGGTCCGTGATGCCGGTGGTCAGCAGCAAATCCCAGACACCTGCGCTGATGACCACATTCGCGTTGGGAGCCAGCACCACCGAGCCCTGGCCCAAATAAACACCGAGCCCCAGCATGTTGACCTGGGACTTCAGCGCCAGCTCTGTTCCCACGACCTTCAACGCGCTGCTATACTCAGGCAAAATCTGGACTACCGATCCCGCCCCGGTTCTCACCACGCCGGTGGAGATGCTGGCTTGATAAACAAACGGCCGGCCAAAGGTGGCATCGGACGGCGTGTAGTTCGTGTTGGGGATGGCGTTGTATTCCGCCAGCAGGTCCACACGACCATTCAGCGCCGCCGAAGTGGTGCTGTTGATGAAGCCGTCCTGGTTTACGTTTTTGCCAGTGATCACCACACTGCCGCGCGGAGCCTCAATCAGCCCCGTGTTGGTGGCCGTGCCGCCGTAAGCTCCCACATCACCCACAAACACATCCAGGCCGCGCAGGGAAGGATCATCCGAACTATGAGCGTCAAATCCGACCTGCATGCCGGCAGCAAGCACCGTCTGACCGTCCGGCGTGCTGATCGTGCCCGCGTTCGTCACATTCGGGCCGATGAGCGCCACACGTCCGCCCACATTGGCCGAGGAAGTCGGCGCGGTGATGCGCGCCCCGGCCTGCACCGTCACGTTGCCGATGCGGCCAAAGGCCGGCACCGCAGGCGGCGTGTAAGCCGGTGTCGGGCCCTTGGTTCCGGCCGGCTGGGCATTGGCGGAGAAGAGGAATTGCGCGTCAGGATTGTTCAACAATCCGCGTGTGACCAAGTTTTCGTTCAGAGGCAGTGCCGAGGCCACCAGCGACCCCGTGTTCACCACGCTCGTGCCGCCGAAGATGATGCCGTTCTGATTGATGATGTACACCTGCCCCTGAGCCTCGATGGAACCCAGGATCTGCGTCGGGTTGCCCGAAGGGTCAGTGACGCGGTTGAAGGCGATCCAGGTGGCCGCGTCAGCTCCGCCCGCGCTTTGATCGAAGCGCACCGTGGTCTCCCTTCCCACATTGAACGTCTTCCAATCCAGCAGCGCCTGCTGCTGCGTCTGCTGGATGCTCACAATGGCGCGGGCATTTTCCAGAGACTGCTGAGGAGTCGTGGCCCCGACCGGCGTGCCTGTGATCTCCAGGCCACCGGCTCCGAGGCCGTTCGGCACGTCCGGCAAAGTTTGACCAGGAAAGTTGGGATTGGCTCCCAGATTGTTCGAGGTGGCCGCCAGCGCACGCGCGGCCTCCTGCATCGCCGTCACCGCCTGCAGGGCCATCGTGTTGCGCGCCAGCATGTCATTCGCGTTCGCGCGTGCCTGGGCGGCTGCGGCGGCGGTGTTGATGGCGTTCGCATCCGCCGCGCCTGCGGCTCCCGGAACGGCGGCAGAGCCACCACCCGCACTCGCGTTCATGCGCAGAATGTCTCCCGCCTGCGTGGTCGGCGTCAGCAAAAGCAGCACCACCAGCGTGTGGGCAAAGAACGATTGCAGCAGGGATAAAAAGCGCGTCATGAGCATGGTCAGGGTTTGATGACGGAGTCCCGTGGCGGGATTTCCTGGAGCAGCTTAGACAGCGCGACCTCGTTGATAGCCACAGGGTGCTTTTGCAACGTTTCCGCCACATAAGCCTGCATGTCGGCCCGGATCTTCTCCGCCCGGAGACGCTGCGACAGTTGCACACGCACCTGGTCAAAGATGGGAGTGAAGGGCTCACGCGCGTCGAGCACCTTGAGGATGTGCCAGCCGTCCTTGAGCCGCACCGGCTCGGAAACCACGTTCAAACGCAGTTTGGGCAGCGCCGCGAGGATTTCGGGCTGGATCTGCTTTTCGCTGAGCCAGCCGATCTCACCATCGCGCGCGGCGCTCTCCTTTTCCTCGCTCATCTCACGCGCCACTTGGCCAAAGTCCGCCTCCGCAGCCTTCAAACGCTTGAGAATCGCCTCAAGCCGCGCCTTGGCGGTCTTTTCAGCGCCCTCTTCTGGCGCGGCGATGAAAACCTGCGCAAGACGATAAGAGCGCGGCACGGTCAGCGCCTCACGGCTTGCTGTGTAAGCGGTGCGCAGCTCGCTTTCACTCGGATACCCCTCCGGTGGTCGGCAGAGAGACTTCAAGTAACTGTCGGTGATGGCCGCCTCCCGTGTGCTCTTGAGCAGGGGTTGGATGGCAGGCTCCACATCCCACTTTTTCTCCAGTGCCTCTTGGTAAATCACCCGCTGCACCAGCATGGAACATACCAGCTTGTTCAAAGCGGCTGGCTCGCTCGCCAGCGCCTCCTTGTCCATCGTGCCGAGGCCGCCGAGCGATTCCAAAACCTCGCGCTCTCTCAATTCAACGCCCCCAATGCTGCCGATGACCGGATCAGTGTCGTCTGCGGCACAAACAAGGCCGCAGGCGAAGATTAGACTGGTGTGCAGCAGTTTCATCTTAGCGTTGGGTTGTCGGCGCGGGCTTCTCTACCTTCGCGGCCTGTTCCTTGGAGACGGTTTTTGCCTCGGGGTTGATCTTGCTGTCCACGAGCTTGTCTCCGTAATCCTGAATCAGCGTCTCCAGCTTCACCCGCATGTTGCGCGTGAAAGGCTCGCGCGCGGCGATGGCCGTGCCGAGGCCGAAGCCCTCGTATTTGGACAACACCTCGCTGCCGATCTTGAACAACTCGTCGTTCTTACGCCGCTGGTCGGCGATGGTGCGATCCTGCAGGATGACACGCGCAGCCAGCTCAGCCCGCTGCGCCTCGATTTTTTTGGCCGCGTCCGTGATCTCCTGATGGCCTTTTTTCCAACTGGCCAGCGATGCCTGCAAACGCGCCTGCTCACCCTCCTGCGCCATGATCTTTGCCTTCAAGTCCCCAATAGTCTTGGCATCGACGTCCTTCTGCGCATTGCTTTCCTTGGCGAGCGTCTTGAACTTGGCATCGAGACTTTTGAGCTGTGCTTCGAGGTCCACATTCGCGGCCTGGAGCGTGGCGCGCTCGGCCTCGGTCTTCTGCTGCTGGATCATGACGGTGCGGAGCTGCTCGCGCATGCGCTTGAGCACGGCCATGGCCGGATCGGCTTCTTCTGCGGCATGAGCGGGCACGACGGCTAAGAGGGCTGCAATGATGAGTGAGTTGATGGGTTTCATGATTAGAATTTGGCCATGAAGTCGATGAGGAAGACGTCGGTCTGAAGCGGCGGGCCACCGATCTGCGTGGCGCTCATGTAGGCCAGGCGCATGAAGGTGCGCTTGGAGAGCGCCATGGCGGCGTTGAGGGTGTAGCCTTCCATGTTGGTGCCACCGCCGCCGAAGACGGAATCGGTGAAGCCATCGACCACGGCGTCGGACTCGACATGGCGGTAACCCAGGCCCACCGCCCAGTCGCCACGCTTGTCAAAAGCGGGGATCGACTTGCCCACGTTCACGCCCATGTACCAGGCGGTGTCACCGCCATCAAACGCGCCTGCACCACCACCGCCACGATTGTTGATCGCCACCGAACCGATAGCGTTCCGGTCAAAGGCCATATTTTTGATGTACTCGCCCAGCAACGAAACCTGCACCGGCTCGAAGTGATTGAAGTCCACACGTCCAGACCACGCGATCTGGCGGAACTGACTGGCAAGGCCGAAGTATTGAAACTGGTTGGTGGTGCCGAATCCGTTGAGCGCCGTTGGCGTGATGTTGCGGATCGGGCGGTAGGTGTTGCCCTTTTGCGCGAAGAGCGGGCGTGTGTCATCGGTATTGCCAGCAGTCGAGGTATTCAGCGGCACGAAGGGATCGGACAGGCGACCCTCAATGTTGTCCCACTGGTAGTAAGCCAGGCCCATCTTGACGTCGATGTCCTTGGTGATCTTGAACTCCACCCCAAACTGCGCCGCCATCAGGTACTTGCTCTGGCTCTGAAACTTGGTGGGGCTGTTAGAGGCATAGTTGAAGTCGCTGTTGAACACTGGAAAAGCGCCACCGGAGAGGAAGGTCTTGAAGCTCCGCGTCCACGCGCGGTCCACCTTCAGATAAATGCCGTCCAGGCCCACATCCTCGTCCCACATGATCTGGCTCGAAGTCATGAAGGGATTGTCAAAGCGGCCCAGCAACACCGTCACATTGGCATACTCCAGAAGGGAGGCCTCATATTTGATGAAGGCGCGGTCGAGCCACAGCTCGTACTTGGAAAAGTTGCCGCCCTGCCCCCCAGCACCGGCGGAGCCGAGCGTCTGGTTGGTGGAAACCGGAGAATTGTTCGCACCAGTGGCCATGCGAATGCCGGCGGTGAATCCATCCTCCAGATCAATATCAAAGCCAATGCGCGTGCGCAGGCGGGTGCGTTCACGGTTCTGGTCCACGTTCAACTGCGGGGAGAACACAGCGCCGGAGACATCGAAAGGCGCTCCGGTGTTGATGGCATTGAAATTGGGAAAGACACCGGTGTTATTGTTGCTATCCGCGAACATGTACTGGTCGTAGCGCATGCGGATGTCTCCAAACATGCGGATGCGCTGGGTCCATTCGGGCGCGGAATTGGGAGCGGCCCACTTTTGCTCTCGTGCCTGGGCGAAGACCTCGGCGCGGAGCTGGTCACGAATCTCGGCTTTGACCGATTCCGGGATGTAAGTCACACGAACCTCGTCAGGATCGGGCTCAACGGGCGGCATGGTGCCCTGCGCCATGACGGCGGCCTGGGTGTCCGCCAGCGCCTGGGCCTGAGCCTTGGCGAAAGTGGCGTCTGCTTCCGCGCCTTGGATCAAATCAGCGGCCTCGGCCTGCGAGAGCACGCCCTTTTGCACGAGACGGTTGATGAGGTTCAAGGTCACGTTCTGCGAAGGCGTGGCCAGCAACGGCTGCGGCGCGGGCGCGTTGGGATCTGGCAGCACGGGCGCGGTTGCCGCTGGATCGACGGAGATGGGCGTGGTCACGGGGCCTGAAGGCGCTGGAGATGCTGCGGCAGGAGCAGGCGCGGCATTTTCCGCCAGCAATGGCAGGGGCAGGGCGGGTTCCTGCGCATGCATCAGCACAGGCTGCATGGCGGCGCACAGAGAGGCGGTGAAACAGGCGAACTGGCGTCGCCAAACTTGGGAGTTGTTGAGCATGAGGGGGCTTGAGAAAACTTCAGTTCGGTTTGCGCGCGCTGATGCGCAGATTGATGGGCATGGGCATGTCGTTCGGCGGCGGTTCGGTGAGCACGAGGCCGTTGAGCACCTCGTTTTCGATGGCGGTATCAACAGCGCGGTCTCCGGTGCTGCTGCTGAGCCTCACACGCGTGATGCGGCCGGTGGCATCGCTCCAAATTTTGACGGTGTTGGTGAATCCGGCGCGCTTGGTCAGGGGATGCTGACGCAAGGCCTCGGCGATGCGTGTCTGCACCGTGCCCGCGTACCAGCCCCACTTGCTGCCGCCTTTGCCGGTGCCTCCGCCGATCATGCCACGGCCACCGCCGCTGCCGCCGCCAAGAGCGAGGCCACTACCTTCACCACCACCGATGGCGGTGCCAATGGGCTCGTCCTTCGGTTCGTCCGCAGGCTTGTCATCCGGCTTCTCGGCGATTTCTTCGGGAGCCTGCTCGATCATCTCCTCCTCTTTCTCCTCCTCGGGTGGCGGCTCCTCTTTCGGAGGGGGCGGCGGAGGCGGGGGCGGTGGCGGCGGGAGCACCGGCATGACCATGACCATCTCCATTTTCTTTTTTGACGTGGACTTGGAGGGCTTGTGATTGGCGTACATGTAACCGCCTCCGGCGAGCACGAGTCCGCCGATGATGATCAGCACGAGGTTGCGCTTGAAAAAGCCCGGCTCGTCCTCGTCTTCGATGTCCTTGGTTTTCATGATCCTGTGGGGTGATTTATTTCCGGGCCTGTGTCGCCAGGCCGATCTGCGTGATGCCAATCCGTCCGACGACGTTGAGCACGTCCATGATGCCCTGGTACTGCGAGGCGCTGTCGCCACGGATGACGACGGGAAACTCCGGTGTGCTGGATTTGAGCGCCTCCAGCTTGCTGGAGAGTTCGTCGAGTGTGACCGGCAGGGTGTTGAGGAAGATCTTGCCCTCGTTGTTGACGGTGATGGCCTGCATCTTCGGCCCTTCGATGGGTTTGGAGGAGGCCGGCCCGCCACGCGGCAGGTTCACCTTCACCCCCTGCACGCCCGCCGTCGTCATGATGATGAAAATCAGCAGCAGCACGAGGTAGAGGTCCACCATCGGCGTGACGTTGATGTCGTCGTAGGATTTGTTGTCGGCGTCCATGGCGTGCGCTTACTCCTTGTAGTGTTCGGCCATCTTGGTGACGAACTCGTCGATGAAGGTCTCCATGTTGGAGACCACGTCCTTGATGCGTGAGCTAAGATAGCTGTAGATAAACAGCGCGGGAATGGCGACGGCGAGACCGGCCACGGTGGCGAGCAGCGCGCCCGCGATGCCAGGTGCGATCGAGTTCACCTCCACCTCGCCAGATTTGGCGATCACGGCGAAGGTGATCATCACCCCGATGACGGTGCCGAGCAGGCCGAGGTAGGGACCACCGGCAATGCCGATGGTGAGGAAGACGAGCTTGCCATTGAGCTTCTGCACCTCGCGCACCATGCCGCCATGCAGCACGGCCTTGATGGCTTGGATGGAGCGGCCGGAGAGACCCATGATCTGACGCTCCTTCTTTTCCTTCGGGTCCAGGGTGATCTCACGCACGGATTTCATGCGATGGCTGATTTCCTCCGACCCCAGGTGGTAAAGCTGATACAGCGGCGACTGCCGCATGAGCTTCTGCATCTTGTTGCTCACGGTGCCGCCGATGTTTTTGACGCTGTCCGAATCCTCATGGTCGATGGCGGTGAGGTCGGAGGAAATCTTCTCCCAGCGCTTCATGAACTCCTTCGACGCCTTCTCAATCGTGTTGAGATACATGATTTTCCCGGCGGCGATGATCCAGCCGACGATGGCGAGGAGGGTGCAGAGGAAGATCACCACCCAGCCGTCGAAGGTCAGATCTTTGGAGATGTCCGTGATGAGCGTGAGATGCTTCATAATCTCGCTCTCCTCCTCGTGATCAGAGGCGACATCCGAACCGACGACGAGCAGCTTTGCCGCGTCCGCGCTCGTTCCCTGGTTCGTGGCGGCAAACTGGATGAAACCGGCCGGACGCGCCGTCTTGGCGATCTGGAGTTCGTCCAGTTCACCGGTGAAGCCAGCGAGGCTGGCTGCCGCAGGAGAGGAGTCTTTGTCGATCTCCACCGGAGTCTTCAGTGAAGGCATCGCAGCAGTGACCGCGCCGTAGGATTTGCCATCGAGATACACAGTGATTGTTCCCGCGTCCACCACAGCGGCCACATGATGCCAGCCACCAGCGGCGATGGGCGCGCCCGCGCTGCTGCGCTGCTTGTTGACCTCCACAAACGGCACGCCGTTGTCCAGCCCCAGGATGAAGGCGTTCGCGCCATCACGACGGCTGAGAATGACCGCGTTAGGTTGCAAGGCGCTCGGCTTCACCCACACGGACACGGTCAGCGGCGCTCCCGGTGCCCATTCTGGCAGCGGCGGTGCGTTCACCTTGATCGGCGTCTGACCGAACACGCGCAAACCGCCGCCAATGAGCGATCCTGCGGCAGGTGGCGGAGTGCCTTCAGCGTTCGCGCCGGTGGCGGAGGAGTCCGTGCCTGCTTTCGAGGCATCCGCGAAGTGATAGGCCAACACGGTGTTCTCATCGTAGATTTCCTTGGCTGGATCGACGGCCACGGCCTCGGTGGTGTTGCCGTAGTAGAGCCAGATCGCGGTGGTAGCGGCAGGTTTGAGGTCTGGCACATTCACCCAGACGTAGGCCTCGTTCAAAAGAGAGTCCCACTTCTCGACGTGATGTTTGAGCACGGTCTTGTGATCGTCGGCGGTGAACCGCAGGTCGCTGCCATCCTCCTTCGATGACATGAAGTTGAAGACACCCTCATGCAGCCGCACCAGCACGGTCGTGGTGCCGATGGGATCAGTGATGGCGACGCCTTTGCCACTGGTGTCGATGTCGATCTTCTTGCGGATCGTCCATTTGGCGTCCCACCAGTTTTTTTCCTCCGCGTAAGCAGAGGTGATGAGGGCAAGGCCGAGCAGCAGAGCAGAGAACAGATGGTTTTTCTTGGTCATGATCAGGAAGCGGGGAAATCAGAAATCGACGCCGAGGCGGAAGGTGAAGTAGAGGTCGTGTGCGATGGCATTGGGCTGCGTCACGAGCGGCACGCCCATGTCGAGCGAGCCGGTGATGTGGTCGAGATAGCGAAAGCGCGTGCCAATGCCGACGCTGGCCAGATCGTGCGTGCGTCGCTCGCCCGGCAGCGGGCTGTTGACGTAAAGCTGGCCGCCTTCGACGAAGCCGTACACCCGCCACTCGTTGGCCTTCTCTTTGGCGGAGCCGATGAAGGACGGGCTGCGCAGTTCGAGCGAGCCAAAGACGCCGGAGTCCCCGAGCTGGGTGGCGATGAGGTAACCACGCACGGTGTTGAGACCACCACCGGCGATCTGTTCAGTGTTGATTAGCGGCTGCGCCGCCGCCTGGCCCTGGACGTGTGCGTAGGCTTGGAATCCACCGGGCAGATCCTGAGTGTGGGCCATGTCACCACGGACGTAGAAAAAATTGTCCTTCGCACCGAAACGCCGCGCCGCGAACTCGCTTTGAGAGCCTCCCATGCTGGCAAAATGGAACACCGCCGCCGCATTGAACTCGGTGAATGAATTGTCACCCACATGACCGGCTGAATACGAAAGCGTGAATGGATAGTAGCTAATCGGAGAGGAGATGACCGCGCCGCCTGCGTTCACGTCCTGCACGAAGTCCTTGTAATCGAGGCCAAAGCTCAGCGAGTGGAAGTAGCCAGTCTCGGCGGGCAGCGTCTTCATGAGACGCAGGCCGATGATCTTCCCCTTCCCGATCACCGCGCCGCCGCCCAGCGTCGAGATGTTGCTGTCCTGCACCGCACCGGTGAGCATGACACTCAGGCCTTCGACACTTTCGACCGGCATTTGGTAAAAGCCGGAATAGACCGTGCCATCGGATGGCTTCTCCGGCGCCACCTGGAAGCTCAGGCCCAGCGTGTGACCGAGCTGCCAGAGATTGCTGTAACTGAGCGAGCCGCTGAGACGCAACGGCACGGTGTTGGCATTGTATTGGTTGTTCAGCTCCAGGCTGCCATGCAGCGGCAGCTTGTCCTCCACGTTGAGGTCGATGTCCACCGTGCCGGGCACCACACCCGCCCGCAGTTCCGGGGTGATCTTGCGGTCACGCCAGCGGTTCAGCGCCTGGATGTCCTTGGTGATCTCATTGAAGTTCGGCACCATGCCCTCCGCCATCGAGTCTGCTTGAGCCTTGATCTTGCTGGGCAGGAAATAACGCGAGCCTTTGACGCGCAGTCGGCCCACCGGAGCCTCCACCACGTTCAGGTAAATGATGCCACGCGCTCCGGTCTGCTGCGGCACCTCGACGTACACCGTCTGGTAGCCTTTATCCTTGTAAACCTTCTCCAGCCCCAGCCGCGCCTGCTCGATGTCATTCTCCGAGCGCCCCGATCCCATGAAAGGATACACCGCCTTCTCGATCTCGATGGGTTTCAGAATGTGATTCCCTTTCACGCGATACTCACGCACATAAAGATTGCCGAGCTGAGACACGGCCGTCTGTGGCTGGGCCTGCGTGGCATTTGGAGAAGTGGCGGGAGGCTCCACCGCCGCCATGGCCCAGGTGCTGATTCCCGCCCAGCACAGCGCCGCAGACCACCGCCGACCACCTGCCAGAAGGGTGTGAGTCAGGCTGTCTGAGGCTTGGGAGTGATGCTTCTTTTGAATCATGCGCGCCGGTTCCGAACCGGGCTAGCCTTTCCATTGCGCACGCTCTTTCCTCAAGTCAGCCACGGTTACGAATGCGTCACATGACGGAGGCAAACATGCCTTCAGGCACTGCCTTTGAGCCTTTTTGGGCAACGATTTTGACTGAATCGCCCTCCTCAGACATCGCTCTTTGCTTCAATCCGCCCGTCACTTGCCAGTCACCGCCTTCTGCGTCGCCTCCAACTGCACGCGCACGAACACATCCCCACCATACATGGAGGAGAAGAACTCATCCTGGTCCCGCTGGAGTTTAAACCAACGCTGACGGTACAAGGGGCTGGCCGCATCTTGGCCCGCCGCTTCTTGTTGCAGTGCCTCCGCAAACTGGGCGCGCATTTGATTCAGTTGCGCCGCGGTGCCTGCGTCGAGCGTGGGATCGGTGACCGTCATCGGCAGCGTGCCCGGTTCTGTGTCGGCCTCGGGCGCGTTGCCCACCAAAAACGCGGCTGGAATGCCCGCGGTGGGATGGTTCGCAGTCCCTGGGGCTGCTGCGGCAGCGGACTTGCTTTCAGAATCTTCACCGGAAGCCGCTGTTCTGGGCGCGAGTCCTCCGCTGAGAGATAAAGCATGGTCGGCGCTGCCATTGGCAGCAGGCGCTGACACTAGTCGGACCAGCAGTTGTTCCTTCTCCGTGTCGAGTCGCTTCCATTCGGCCTGCAACGCATGCTTTTCGCCGGGCTGAAGCATGCGCTCCATCTGCTGTCGCTTCGTGGTGTAAATTTCTGTCAGTTCACCGGCCACGATGTCTCGAATCGTCGCCTCCGGGCAGCCGATGCCGCGCAGGTTCTTCACAAAAGTGTCAAAATCGGGCGCGTCCAGCTGACTCCACTGAAACGGCTGAGTTTTGAAGATGGGTGCTGCCTGCTTCTTCTCTGCTGAGGGCGCTGGTGCGACCATCAGCACGGATTTCATCTGTGCCCGATTGGACTGCTGCCACGGGCCGAGCGCCAGCCCTCCAAGTATCAGGTTCAAGACCAGCGAGGCCGTGAGCAGCGGGCTGGAGCGGAAAAGAGGAAACAAAGTCGTGCTTTTCATGAGAGGGTGAAAAAGAAAACTGGAGCTGACGACATTCGTCAGCTCCAGCGTGGATTTCAGATCAGGTTTTCACCTGGGTGAGTTTGAGCGATCAAGGTCCGACGGTGGCACCGTCAGACTGACGGCCCACATGCATCTGCGAGACACGCAGACCTGCCGCGCCCAGCACAGAGGCGTTGTCGAGCTGAGTGGCCAGGTTCGTCTTAAACTGGGTTTCATCTGTGTTCAGACCACCAGGGGTGTAGAGGTGGAGATACCCCCAGGCAGTGTAGTTGCCTTCATAGATGAGATTCGCGTTGGAGCCGTCATACAGCACTCCTTCATAAGACAGACGCACTGCGCCGTTGCTGACAGCAGTGGCAACGTCGGTGACGCCCATCCAGGCGACCAGCGAAACCGGCAGCCCGTTGGTGACTTCATCTCCAAATTCGTCCAGCAAAATGATCGACGAGGAGGTCATGCTCATGAAGTTACGGATGGTGCTGCCGCTGGAGTAGCCACCATTGCCTGCGGTGGTTGAACCCACACCGTCTCCCACGGGCCAGAGCTGCGCCGAAACAATGCTGCCAGATCCCACCGCGCCAGTGCTGACGAGTTTGAACTGCTGCACCGGGGTGAAGACTCCATACTTGGTTTCCGCAAGCTGAGTGATGCGTGTGCCGGAGCCATTGTCACGCCCGACAGCCATCACCAGATCCGTGTGAGCCGGATTGCCAGTGAGGATTCTTCTGGGCTGGGTGCCATTGGCATACAGAGCGCGGCCCGCCTGCTGCGTCATGTTGGTGAAGCCCACCGTGCCTTTGTTCGCGACCCAACTGAACGGAATGATGGCCAGGTTCGCATTGACCAGAGCCGGGGCCGGAGTCGGGGTGGCAGCCTGGAACACGTCGGAAAACGCGTATTTGGCCGTGGCGCTCTCTGTCGGGGTCTGGCTGACTGCGGCATTGGCGTAGCCATTGCTGCCAGGCAACGCCGAGGCAGGAATGAAACTGAGGCTGTTGCCTTCAGCCACATCTTTGACACCCGTGGCGGAACCGGTCCAGGTGCACTGCACCGTGGTGACACCAGAGATGCCTGAGGCTGTGCCCTGAACTATGGTGTAATCTGAATTCTCATAGCCAGTCTGGGTGGCGGCGGTGAGACCGACGATAGCACCATGGGCGATCTTGCAGTTGGCCTCACCGCCCATCATGGCGATGATGGCCTTGTGCGTACCTGCACGAAAGGCGGTGGAACCGGTGAGACGAACAGTCACGTCGGCAGAGGCCTGCTGGGCCAGGGAAAGGGCCACAGCGATGGCGGCGGTTTTGAAGTACGATTTCATTGATGAGTAAGAGATAAAAAGATGAATTTGAATGGATGAGTTGAGGAAAACAGCGGGTCGCATCAGGCCTTCACGCTGCGACGACGGCGGAGCAGCAGACCACCCAGGCCAAGCGCGGCCAGAACGGCACGGCTGGGCTCAGGAACAGCCGCAGGTGAGTCGAAGCTGACCACACCCGCGCTGCTGATTTTGAACGTGCCCTCGTAAGTGCCGAGTCCAACGGGGCCCGTTGGATTGGCGTAGGTGTTGGTGCCGACCGCGCCACCCGAGGAGTTCAAGATGCGATAGAGATCCAAGGCCGTTCCCGAGGCCCCGGAACCGAAGCTGCCTTCGATGCTGCCACCCACTCGGAACGAGTCCGAGCCAGTGTTGTTGATCGACCAGCTTCCTGCCGATGCGGAATTAAGCACCGCGCTGGTGGTGCCAGTCGCAGCGGCATAGGCGGTTCTCAAACCTTGGATGTCATTGGCGGTGTCGCCACGCGCCGTTTCGGTTCCGATGGTCCATGGGGTGGAGGTCTGAGTTCCCGGATTGTAGCTCGTTTGAGCCGCCGAGAGGTAGTTTGTCCTTCCAGGATCGCCATCAACCGAAACGCCAAGAGTGCTGGCGGTTCTCACGCCAACAACACCCCAGAACAAGTCGGAACGCGTGTCCCAGCCAGCACCATAAGTGTTTGTCAGCTCAGTGCCGATGTTGATGATGGAGGCGATGCTCGAGGTGGCATCACGATAAATCGTGTCAGCCTGACCAAGATTGACGATCAGGTTGGAGGTGGAACCGGTGCCGCCTGTGGCACGGAAGCCGAGGAGAAGGTCCCCGGCGACAAAGGTGGCGGCGTTGGCTGGCAGCGCCGCCGCTGTGATCCCAGCCACGGCGAGCGCGGTGAGAAGGTGTTTGGTTTGTTTCAGCATGTGGGTGTGTGTGTGTCGGTAGTTTGAAAAAATGATCATCTTCAGTGGAACCGAAGCCATCATCGCCATTGACCGGCGTGAGCTTGGTAGCCGGAGCCGGCAGCCGCTGCCAGCAGTCGAGGGTGACGATTTGGTAACTTCCCTGCGCTTCGCACAGCCCATGATTCTCCCGTTATAGGAAGCCGGCTTGTCCCACCGTGTCTGAGAAGAGAGCGGGACATGATCAAGAAGCAAAAGCGGATACGCAGCCGCAGGCGTGCGGTGCGTGAAGCACGCCGTTTTCATATCTTGAGCGCCTCGTTGCCGAAGCTCTTTGTCGTGAAGAAATCGTCACAATCCCTCACCGCGTCCGGGCCGCCGCCAGCTCGCGCGCCAGCACTTCCTGTAGTCTGAGCACTCCCTCATAATCCGCTCCGCTGGCCTGGTAGGCGATGCTGCCGTCCCAGCGCAAGACCACGATGCGTGGCACATACTTGCTAAAGTAGCGCGTGTAGATTTCCTGCTTTGGATCAGCGGCCAGCGGGAAGGTCAGCCTGTGCTCACCGCCGATTTGAACCAGTTCTTCACGCGCATGACCACGGCCAAGCGCGATCATCTGAAAATCATCGCGCCTGCGAAGTTTCTGAAACACCTCGTTCTCCAGGTATTTCATCTGCGCAAAGCAGGCAGGGTTGCTGGAGGAGAAGAAATAAAGCAGCACCACCCTGCCCATCTGCGCGGAGAGCTTAAATTCGCGCGAATCCGTCGTGCGGCAGGAAAAATCCGGCGCGGCATCTCCCACGCTGTGCAGCGTGGTGGACTTCACATCTTTGTCCAGATTGGACGCATCCACAGCTTGCCCGAAGGAATTCATCAACCAGTTGGACAACAGAAAAAGGACAACAAGCAAGGCGGGCGGAAATTTCATCACCCCTCTGCCTGAGCATTCTCAGACCTGTCCGTCAAAGACGGAACCGTGAACAATCCGACACTCAACCACAGTGCATCCAGAATAACCCGCCTCCTAGGCGTCAGCATCCTGCCCGGCAGGCAGGACACCGAGCCGGGCGGTGGCATGCACCAGCTCGGCCACGGAGGCGATGCCCATCTTCTCGGTGATGTGCATGCGGTGAACCTTGATGGTCTGCTCACTGGTGCCGAGATCGGCGGCGATCTGCTTGTTCAACTGGCCTTTGATGACGTGCCGCAACACCTCCAGCTCACGTGGGGTGAGCAGCGCCAGCCGCGCCCGTTCCTCCGCCAGCTCGGCCTCCTTGGCGCGGCGGAGCGCCCCCTCGGTCAAGGCCACGCGCAGAGCAGCCAGCAGTTCGGCACGCTCCACCGGCTTGGTGAGAAAATTCACCGCGCCGGCTTTGATGGCGCGCACACTCGTCGGGATGTCTCCCCGGCCGGTCAGAAAAATCACCGGAAGGACCGCGCCGGCTTGATTCAGGCGCTCCTGCACGTCCAAGCCGCCCAGCCCTGGCATCGAAACATCCAGTACCACACAATCCAAAGACGCCGTGGTGAATTGCTGGAGGAAGTCTTCCGCTGACCCAAACGTGCGGACGTGAAACCCCTCCCCGAGCAAGAGGCGGCGCAGCGCCCGCAGCATTTCAGGCTCGTCATCCACGAGACCGATGGTCGGAATGTGTGTCATACGGCTCCTTTCAATGCGGGAAAGAGGACATGAAATGTCGCGCCTCCATCCGCATTCGGTTCGGCCCACAAACGGCCCTCGTGCGCGGTGACGAGCTTGCGGCAAATCGCCAGCCCCATGCCAAGCCCGTTCGCCTTGCTGGTGTGAAAGGGCTTGAAGATCTGATCCACATCCGCAGGCAGGCCACAACCCCGGTCCTGCACGGTGAGGTGGACGTGGTCTCCCTCCTTCGCGCTGGTCAGCGTCAGCACCCGGTCTTCGTGCGGAGTTCCTTCCATGGCGTCACGCGCGTTGACGATGAGATTGAGCAGCACCTGCTGGACTTGAACACGGTCTGCCAGCACCTGCGGAAGAGGATCCTCAAGCTTCAAGCTCACCGTGATGTCATGCTCGATGAGGTCACTGCGGGTGAGGCGCAGCACCTCCTGGACATTCTCGTTGATATCCACCGGCTGGCGTGTCGTTTTCCCGCGCTCCAGCAGGGCGCGCAGCCGCTTGATCACATCCCCAGCACGGCAGTCCGCGCTTACGATGTCCGCCAGAATGTCGCTCACCTCGGCCAGATCCGGCGGGTCATGGGCCAGCAGGCTCTGCGCGGCCTGCGCGTTGCTCAGGATGATGCCCAGTGGCTGGTTCAGCTCATGCGCGAGCGAGCCCGACAGCTCCCCAAGCGAGGCCACACGCGAAAAATGGGCCAGTTGCTCGCGCTGATGGGTCACTTCACTCTCAATGCGCCTCTGCTCACTCATGTCGATGCCAATGCCGATCATGTGCGGCTTTCCAGCCATCTCCACCCGCACGCCAGTGAACAGATAGGGCACCTTGCGCCCGCCCTTGACGATAAGGTCGAGTTCGACCGTTGCCTGCCCCGCCGTGAAAACCCGCTCCCATTCACGAGTCATCCTTTCCAAATCCGCTCCATCAAACCATTGGGCCACATGGACATTCCGCAATTCGTCATAGGTGTAACCCGTCAGAAATTCAAAATTCTTGTTCCAACGCAGCAGCCGCCCCTCGGCATTGTAGAGATAAATCATGCCAGGAACGCTGTCGAAAATCGCCTCCAGCAGCGCCTTCTTCTGCAGCAAGTCATTCTCCACCAGTTTGTGGTCCGTGATCTCCAGCGTCACACCGGTCAGCCCGATGATGCCGCCCTTTTCGTTGGCCTGGCTGCGCCCCACAGACAAAAACCAGCGCACGCTGCCATCCGCGCTCAGCATCCGGTATTCCACCCGGAACAAGCGGGCCACTTCCAACGCCTGTTCAAGGGTTTGCCGCACTTTGGAGCGGTCCCCTGCATGCATTCTGCTCAGGACATGCTCCAAACTCAGATCCTTGCCATGAAACTCACCGAACAGCGCCAGCGTCGAGGGCGCGACCCAGTAAGTGAGCGATTTCTTGTCCAGGCTCCAAACTCCGATGCTCGCAGCTTTCGTGGCCAGGCTTAGGCGCTCCTCGCTGAGACGCAACTGCCTCTCGTTCTGCTGCAACTGCTGGGAGAGCCCGTGTGCCTGCACCAGGCGGGAACTCAGCTCGTAACCGATCATCGCCACCATCCCCAAGAAGAACACGCTCGCCATGACCGGCGTCTGGACACTCCCCGCCAACACCAGGTGGACATGCACCACTGCCGTGATCCCGATAAAAAGGGTGCTGACGCCCACCAGGAGCACGGTGCGCCGCTTTCCCCGCCGCCATTCAGAGACACAGACATCCGCGACAAAGGCCAGCAACACCACGAGGCTGAACTGACCAAACCGCGACCATGCGCTGGGCTCCCCCACCGCCACCGAGGCCTGTCCACCCAGGAACTCCACCCTCTTCACCGCAGAGATCGTCACATAGTTGAAATTCACCGGAGTGAGGAAATTCACGACCAGCACCAGCGTCCGCAGACCACAAGACAGCCAAGCCAGCCACGGACGCCCCACGCGGTAATAAAAATGGATGAATCCCACCAGGGAGACAAATACCCCCCACACCGGCACATGACACCAACGCAACCACTGCCCATAGGCGACCGCCGACACCTCCCGTGCCATCGCCAGCTCAATGGCCGCCATTCCCGCCGTGCTCGTCACCAGCAGGGCAAACATCAGGTTCGCCCAAGCATCCCGCTGCCGGAACCAGACCAAGTAATGCACGGCCGCCAGCGTCAGACACGCGGAGGCAACCATCGAAAAAATGACCGTGATCCAATCCATGCAGGGGGTGAGTCAGCTTAAGCGAGGATCATATCAGGGCTGCCAGCCGATTGTCACTCTTCTCTCCATTCCTGCCACTGAACCCAAGGAAAGGATCAGGCTTCGGTCAAGGCTTCCACCATGCATCCAGCTTGGCAGACAACTCCTTCACTTTCTCAGCACTCCCTGCGGCCAGATTCTTCTCCTCGGTCGGATCGGCCTTCAAATCGTAGAGTTCCACGACGTCATCGGGCTGGTTGGCTTGGTTCGGCACAATGAGCTTGGTGCTGCCCTCGACGATCCAGCGCCATCTCAGGCTGGAGGCGGGGACGTTCAGATCCACGAAGTTGTGGGTGAAGCACTCGCCGTAGATGGCCTTGCGGGCGGTCACGGCGGCGGCGTCCAGCAGATTGATGCCCGGCATGGCCTTCGTCGGCTCCAACCCGGCGGCCTTGAGCAGCGTGGGCGCGAGATCAATCGACTGCGCGAGATCGTCCGACATCTTCGGTGTTACCTTGCCAGGCCAGCGGATCATGATGGGCGAGCGCAGGCCGCCGTCATATTGACTCTGCTTCGATTTTTCAGCGTAGCGGCCGGTCTTCGGGTTCGTGATCCAGCCGTTGTCACTGACATAGACGAAGATCGTGTTCTCCTTCATCCCGTTGTCGTCGATGTGCTTCACCAGAGCGCCGCAGGTCTCGTCAAACCAGTCCACCATGGCCCAGTACTTCGCCACATGCTCGCTGGGGGCCTTGTCCTTGTATTTGTCGAGCAAGCGCTGCGGCGGCGTGTGCGGATCATGCGGCATCATCGGCGCATACCAGACGAAGAACGGTTTCTGCTGCTGTTTGGCCTCGCCGATGAAGTCATAGATCGGCTGCATCGTCTTGCGGCCAATGTCGAGCCCCTTGTCGCCGTGGCGACCGCCTTCCGTCATGCCATGCGTAAATCCACCGCGTGAGTAGTGTTTCTGCCACCACTTGCCGGTTTGCAGGCTCAGGTAGCCTTTCTGCGCCAGCATCTTTGGCAGCGTGCCGGCCTCTTCGAGGTGCTTGCTCATCACCTCGCGCCCCGCCTCAAACTCCGGCCCCTTGGCCTGGCCCTTTTTCTTTCCGGCGCCGGGCATGAGCGGCGGGTCGTTGCTCGTCACCTTGTGCTGATGCGGATACAGCCCCGTGACGATCGTCGCTAGGCTCGGGCAGCACAGGCTGCTGGTCACATAACCACGGCGAAAGGTCAGGCTCTCGCTTGCGAGGCGATCCAGATTCGGTGTCTGGATGGTTTTGTGTCCCATGAAGCCGTAATCACTCCACAAGTGGTCATCCGAGATGATCATCACAATGTTCGGCGGCGCATCTGCGGCAAAAACGAACAACGGCAGGGCCAGCAGGGAGAGAAGAAGTCGGCGGATCATGGGCGCAGATGAACGATAGCGTGAGAAAGCATCTTGCCATTCAATTCGGTTCGCGATTGAATCGCAGCCATGGAAAGCAACAACCGCCCGCTAATCTCCCAGAGCCGTCGTTGGTGGTGCCTGTGGCTGCTGGCCACGGTGATCCTGCCTGCCGCCGCAGGGGTCGTCTATCCGTTTATGGCTCTCGCCGCCATGAGTGAAGTCTGGGCGCTTGTAGCGCTAATTATTTTGGTGCTGCACTTGGCCACGAGCACCAAGCTCGATGACCGGGGCTCTGGCTGGGCGGCGGGACTTCTCATTCTGGGCGGCTGGATCATGATTCCCACGTCATTCTTCCTCGGCTGCGCCGCCTTTGTTGGGGTTCATTCTCGATGATCCCCTCAACCAACATGCGGCTACGATTCCATCTCAAAGCATCTTGCCAGCGCGAGCGATTCGCGATTGAATCAAGATCATGACTGAATCCACGCCACCACCCCTGCCAGCCAAAAGCTCCTGGTGGTCTGCCTGGATTCTCGCCACGGCGGTCATTCCTGGCCTCACCCTGGCTGTGCTGCCGTTGCTGCCAGAGAATAACAGCCTGCCACAGACGATCATGGCTCTGGGAGGCATCAGCGCTTTAGTCCTGCACATCGTCTCCAGCATCAAACTGGGCAAAGGCCGTTCCGCAGGTCTCGTCGTCGGTCTGATCTTCGGTGGCTGGGCACTTATGCTGGCTTCCTTTTTTGCTGGCTGCCTCGTGCTTGTGACCATTAGCGGATGAACGCCACACTTCTCAAACGCACCACCTCGCGCTGCCCGCAATGCCACCAACCCTGCCCGGCCACGGTGGAGCAAGTGGGTGGCAAGGTGTTCATGAAACGCCGCTGCATTGCGCATGGTGAGTTCAGCTCCTGCATTGCCAGTGATGCGCGGTTTTACTGGCTGGCGCAGGGCAAGGAGGAGAACCGCTGCTGCTCCGGTGGTGCGTGTTGCGATGCGACCGGCAGTAACGCTGGAACCTTGGGCCGCAATGCGGAAGGACGTGGCACCAATCCCATCGAGACGCTGTCCACCTGCCTCGCGCTGATCGAGATCGTCAACTCCTGCAATCTCTCCTGCCCGACTTGCTACGCGGACTCTCCCATCGGCATCGGTTCGAAGGTGGATGCTATCCAAATGGCCGACATTCAAGCGCGGGTGAACGGCGTGATCGCCCGCAAGGGCAAGATCGAAATCCTTCAGCTCTCCGGCGGCGAGCCCACGCTGCATCCGCAACTGGCGGACCTCTGCCGCTGGGCCAAGGCACATGCGCAGATCGACTTCTTGCTGATCAACACGAACGGCGTCCGTTTTGCCAAAGAACCCGCGCTGTGTCACGAACTCGGCGAAATCTTTCGCGACGGTGGCTTGCAGGTCTATTTACAGTTCGATGGCCTACAGGAAGCTGGGCACACCGCGCTGCGTGGTGCTGATTTGCGCGAAGTGAAGCAGCGGGCGCTCGCCAATCTCGCAGCGGCGAACATTCCCGTCACGCTGGCGATGACGGTGACGCACGACAACCTGCCGCATCTCTGGCAGACGATTCGTTTCGGCCTCGATGATGCCAACATCCACGGCGTGACCTTCCAGCCGGAGTTTTTGAGCGGACGCAACGAAGCGGCCAACGCCAAGCAGCGCCTCAACACCGCTGACATTCTCATGGCCGCTGTCGAGCAATCGCAGGAGCAACTCCGCTTTGAAGACTTCACCCCCCTGCCCTGCGGCGATCCGAATTGCGCCACCATCGGCTACCTCATCCGCCGTGACGACCAAGTCTGGCACGTCAGCGACTTCCTCGACTTCACCAAGCTGCAAGGCTTCCTCCAAGACAAAATCCACTACACGCTCGCGGATCTCGCCAAATGCGGCTGCGAGAACGAACCACTCGGCGAACTGCTCAAGACGATGGAACAAACGCGCAGCATGGCCTTTCGCCTGATGGTGAAGCCGTTCATGGATGCGTGGACATGGGACGAAGACCGCATCGACCGCTGCTGCACCCACGTCATCCGGCCGGATGGCAAGCTGGACTCCTTCTGCCGCTACTATTCCGGCTTTCCTGACACAAAAGCAGCTTTGTGAACCCATCGCCCCAGCATCAGCTCATTCCCGGCAGCGCCGCGTATGCCGCGCTCATGACGGCGGGCATTCTCATCGGTGCCGTCTTTTGGTATCGCCGTTCCAAAGGTCAAAGCGACCTGCTGCTCATCTATCTCGGTGCCCTTGTCGGCGGCTTCGCGGGTGCGAAGGTCGCGTATCTGGTCGCGGAAGGCTGGCTCGAATGGCAGCAGCCGGACCGCTGGCTGCGCTGGGCCACGGGCAAGTCCGTGCTCGGCGGTTTACTCGGCGCTTATGCGGGAGTGGAGATCACGAAGCGCCTCGTTGGTCACAAACAGCCCACCGGTGATGCTTTCGCGGTGATCGTGCCCGTGGGCATCCTGCTCGGACGCGTCGGCTGCTATTTGAACGGCTGCTGCCTCGGCAAACCGACCGCTGGAGCGTTTGCGGCTCGCGATGCCGCAGGAATCATGCGCTGGCCTGCGCCAGCCGTCGAAGGTGCATTCCAGATAATCATGCTCATCACGATTATGCTGCTGCAACGTTGTGGTCTGCTGCGTGACCGGCTGTTCTTCCTGTATCTCACCGCCTACGGCCTGTTTCGCTTCTTCCACGAGTTCATGCGCGACACGCCGAAGGTTTTCCTCGGCCTCAGCGGCTACCAAGGCATCGCCCTGGCGATGAGCGTGCTGGGGCTCGTGATGCTGCGGCGGCGCAGCCAATCCATGCTTGCGCACGAGGCCACAAACCGTCAGCCTTGAGCCATGAAACGGGAAAAACTCCGTCGTGCCGCGTTTATGGGCGCTGCTTGCCTGCTCTCCTTTCCCTGGCTCACGCCATGTGTCGGCATCTGGTCGGCGGCGGCGGTGAACGGCGTGCATGACTCGGTGACGAAGCGCTACGAGCCGCTGAACCGCCTGCCTGATGCGAAGCTCAAAGAATGGGCGGCCAAACCGCTGCCGAGGATCGCGATTCTGGACAGTCAGCCGGTTCCCGCCCATCTGCGGGTCACGGATGAAGAATTGTCATTCGACAAGGGGGGCCGAAAGGCGCCACGACCCGGCACGCTCGTCGGCAAAGGAGCCTCCGCGCTGGTGGATGGCGTGACCTACACGCTGACATGGGCGGACCCGTTCACCTGGGTTTCAGGCAATTCGCTGGATGTGGGACCGACGAAGCCGCAGCGGCGGCTGGTACTGTGTGAATCGCCATTTGTGATGATCGAGGCCGGGGACATCCGCTATGTGCGCGAAGGCAAAACGGGCGGAGTCCGTGTTGCGAAGGCCTCGAATGCCAAGGTGACCGTGATCACACCCGATGGCTCCTATTTTGCCGGCGCGAAGCACATTCATTTCCGTGCGCCCACGCAGGAGGTGCTGCTGGAACAGCCTTGGGGGGTGTATTCCGGTACGCAAAACCTCACCCCTGCAAAACCCGGCTCCGTGATGAGTTTGAATTTTGTGAAACGAGGTGTTTCGAGCATCGGCGGGGTGATCGACCGGAAAAGAAGTCGGATCGATTCGATCTTCGTGCAAAAGCATCCGACTGCCCGGTGAGAGGGCTGATGGTGCGCATGGAGAAATGTGGAATGGAGAATGGGTGGGATGCGAAGATCATTCCGGGCCAATCCGCCATTTTCAGTTATCCATTCCTCCATCTCTGAAACCGCAAGCTCCCGCCCCTGCCTGACGTTCTTTTCCGCATCATGGACCCTTTCCTCGAATTTCATCGCAGCCAGACCCGCCGCCAGTTCTTCGGCCAGACCGGCCTGCGCGCGGGCAACATCGCGCTCGCCAGCATGCTCGGCTCGGAACTGGCGCAGGCCGCCAGCACCGCCGTGCATCCTTCCCTGCCCGCGCTGCCGCATTTCGCCCCGAAGGCCAAACGCATCATCTACCTGCACATGAACGGCGCGCCCTCGCAGCTCGATCTGTGGGATTACAAGCCGCAGCTCGCACAACACTTCGACAAAGATCTGCCGGAGAGCATTCGCAAGGGGCAGCGCATCACCACGATGACCAGCGGCCAGGCGCGGCTGCCGGTGGCACCGAGCATGTTCAAATTCGCGCAGCACGGCCAGTGCGGACGCTTTGTGAGCGAGCTGCTGCCGCACACGGCGAAGATCGTCGATGAGATCGCCGTCATCAAAAGCGTCCACACCAGTGCCATCAACCACGACCCGGCCTGCACCTTCGTCATGACCGGTAGCGAGGTGCCGGGCAAGCCGAGCATCGGCTCCTGGCTCGCCTACGGCCTCGGCAGCGAAAGCAACGACCTGCCGGCCTTCGTCGTCTTCACACCGAGCTTCCCGTCCACCGGCAACGCGCAGGCGCTGTTCAGCCGCATGTGGGCCAGCGGTTTCCTGCCCACCAAATACAGTGGCGTGGCCCTGCGTGGCCAGGGCGACCCCGTGTTGTATGTGAAGAACCCGCCCGGCGTCGATCCCACCGACCGCCGCACGATGCTCGACGCGCTCAACAAGCTCAATCAGATCAACCACTCGCGTGTGGGCGACCCTGAAATTCAAACACGCATCGCCCAATACGAAATGGCCTTTCGCATGCAGACCAGCGTTCCCGAACTCACCGACCTGAGCAAAGAGAGCAAGGCCACGCTCGAAATGTATGGCGAGGACGTGCATCGCAGCGGCAGTTTCACCCACAGCGCCATCATGGCCCGCCGCCTCATCGAGCGCGGCACGCGCGTCGTGCAGATCCTGCATCGCGGCTGGGACCAGCACAGCGGTCTGCCGAAGAACATCGCCGCGCAGGTCAAGGACACCGAGCAGGCCTGCGCCGCGCTCGTCATGGATTTGAAACAACGTGGCCTTTTGCAGGACACGCTCGTCGTCTGGGGCGGTGAATTCGGGCGCACGGTTTATTCGCAAGGCACACTGACCAAGGACAACTACGGCCGCGACCACCACCCGCGCAATTTCACCATGTGGATGGCCGGCGGTGGCGTGAAAGGCGGCGTGGAGCACGGCGAGACCGACGACTTCAGCTACAACATCGTCAAAGACCCCGTTCACATCAACGACCTCAACGCCACGATCCTCCACCTCATGGGCATCGACCACCGCAAGTTCAGCTTCAAGTTCCAAGGCTTGGATCAACGGCTCACCGGCGTCGAGGAACATCATCCCGTGAAAGCGGTGCTGGCTTAGAGCAGTCATCACGCCCCGCGTGATGACTACCGCGTGATCTCCACCAGCACGGGCCGGTGATCCGATCCCAAATCCGGCCCGACCTCGCGCTTTCGCACCATCAAGCCGCCTTTCACCAGCACATGGTCGATGGGAATCATGAGAGGGCCGTCGCGTCCCCATGTCGGCACCCACACGGGAGGCACGGAGTTAAACGCCATGCCGCTCTGCTCCATCAGCAGCCGCATGCCCTCGCACCAGGGCGTTGAGTTTAAATCGCAGGCCAGGATGACCTCTCCATCCAGCGGCTTCAGCAGCGCCGCCAGTTCTCGGATGTGCCGCATTCTCTCGTGGAAGTTCTGCTCGCCAAAAGGACGCGGCGGATGCGCCCCGATGAATGTGAGCGGCCTTCCCTCGTGCTCCAGATGCACCATCAACGTCGGCACATCCAAAATCTCAAACCGCTCCATCGGCAGACGTGTGAAGCAGGCCACGCTGAAGTTTCCGAAATTGAGACCGTCGGCATGCTGCGGATACTTGCGGTAGAGCGGCTCCAAATCCTTCCGCCACGACTGGTCCACTTCTACCAGGCAGACGATGTCGGCGTCTGTGCTCAAAACGTGCTCCACCACAGCTTTGCGCTGCAAATTGGTGATGAGGACGTTGAAGGTCAGAACCCGCAGGGGCTTCTGAGCCTGCATCACTTCAACCGGAGCAAAACCGCTGCCAGGGATCGAAACGATCAGCCAGACATTCCAAACACAGGATACGCCCGCAAACACCGCCGTCCGTGAATGACGGCACAGCCAGGCAGTGAAACCGATGGCGACACAGCCGAGCACATATTGCAGACGGAAATGGGCCAGCAGGTCAAACAGCCACCAGAAACGTCCCAGGCTGCCCAGCCAAGTGATCAGAAGCATCAGGCCAAGAATGGCCGGAAGAATGTTTCGAGCACGAGTCGGGTTCATCGGCATAGGCGGACGGCTGAACATAGCATGGCAAAACAGTCAAAGTGCTCGAACTCTTGCCAGCTCCACCACGACCGAGCGGTGATCCGATCCCATCTCCGGCCCGACCGTACGCTTTTGCACGCTCAGACCACCTTTGACCAGCACATGGTCGATGGGAATCATCATGGGCAGATTGAGACCCCAGGTGGGCGGCCAGACGGGATCGACGGAGCGAAATTGCAGGCCGCTTTTCTCGCACAGCAAGCGCATGCCCTCGCACCAAGGGGTGGCGTTGAAATCACCGGCCACGATCACTTCACCAGCGATGCCGTCAACGATGGAGCCGATCTGCGAGAGTTGTAAACGCCACTGCTGCGCTTTCAAACCGCCCATCGGCGCGTCGGGGTGGATGCCTATGAAGGTCAACGGTGCGCCGAGATGATCGAGATTGAGCAGCACGGTCGGCAGTTCCCAGACGGTGAAGCGCCGCACCTCGCTGCTTTTCAGCGGCAGCCGGGTATAACAGGCGATGCTGAAGTAACCGTGGTCGAGCTGCTCCAACCGATGCGGATACTTCACGCGCAGGGGCTCCAGGCTCAGACGCCACGTCTCGTCTGTCTCTAGCAAACACACAATGTCCGCGTCCACCTTCAGCACATGTTCGATGGCGGCGACGTGGTTGTGGTTTGGCGACAAGACATTGAAAACCATCAACCGCAGCGGCTTTTCTCCCTTGGCCTCGATCCTTTCCGCCGTCTGGTGAAACGCATGAATGATCTGCGCATTCCAAAGCAACGAGATCAGCGCCGCGAAGACCATCCATGAGCGCCGCCGGAACAACGCGAAGACCAGCACCACCGCACAAGCGACCAGGTGTTGCAGCCGGAAGTGGGACACCAAGTCGAACGTCCAGTGATACCGCCCCAGACTGCCAAGCCAGGTGAAGGTCAGCGCCAGAACCGCGATGATCTCGCAAATGCCGCCGAACGAGACGGGCATTTTCAAAACAGAAGGTTTGTCGGCAGAAAGGGCTTCGTCACTCATCAGCAAGTCACAATCATGAACGCGGTCCGCGTTGGACGCACCTTCTTCTTGCACGCGGATGACCGCCGTTCATGGATGAAGGCATGGGTAAACTTCAAGACAAGATCGCAGTCGTCACCGGAGCCGGACGCGGCATCGGCAAAGCCATCGCTGAAACCTTCGCCGCCGAGGGCGCGAAAGTCGCCATCATCAGCCGCACGCAGACAAATGCGCAAAGCGCCGCCGATGCCATCAACGCCGCGCACCCCGGCGCCGCCAAGGCTTACGCCGTCGATGTGGCGGACGGCCCGGCCTGCGCCGAGATCGGCAAGCAGATCCTGGCTGATTTTGACCATGTGGACATCCTGGTGAACAACGCGGGTGTGACCAAAGACGGCCTGCTCCTGCGCATGAGCGAGGAGGACTGGGACGCCGTGCTCGACACCAACCTCAAAGGTGCCTTCAACATGCTGAAGGCCGTGCAGCGCAGCATCCTGAAGCAAAAAGGTGCCCGCATCATCAACATCAGCTCCGTCATCGGCCTCATCGGCAACGCGGGCCAGGCCAACTACGCCGCCAGCAAGGCAGGCCTCATCGGCTTCACCAAATCACTCGCCCGCGAGTTCGCCGGCCGCGGTGTCACCGCCAACTGCATCTGCCCCGGCTTCATCGCCACGGACATGACGCACGGGCTCAATGACCAGTTGAAGGAGGAGATCCTGAAGAAAATCCCGCTCGGTGATCTCGGCTCTGCCGAGGACATCTCCGCCGCCGCCCTCTACCTCGCCAGCCCGCAGGCCCGTTACGTCACCGGCCAGGTGCTGACCGTCGATGGCGGCATGGTGATGTGAGGCGGTGTGAAAAGTTCAAAGTTACAAGCCCCTCCTCCTTTGATGAAACGCCCCCACTCCCTGCTGCTGTTGCTGACCGCCCTTCTCCTGGCGAGCTGCGCGAGCACCACCGCCCTGAAAATCACGCCGACTCAAGAAGGCGAACGGGTGACGATCCCCAAGCATCACCTGTCCGTCACGCTGACGCCGGGCTGGAGGATTGCGAAGACCGCCCCCGCCAACACGCTGCTCTTTGCCTCCGCCGCCAACGGGAATCTGCGCTTCGTCATCGTCGGTCCATTGGGCGACAATTCCGGCCCCAAGGACGCGCTCGTCGCCAACGCCGCTTATCAGAAAGGCATCCAGCAGACGCTGGCGGACGGAGGCTTCAGCAAAGTGGACCGCGCCGGCATGTTCCGCGTGGCCGGGGTGAGCGCCTTCCGCTGCGACGCCTCCACGCGGAACAAGTCCCAGTCGATCATGCAGGTGCATGTGCCCTACAACAACCGTGTCTGGGTGCTCTCCTTTTACTCAACGGGGGAGCAAGTCTCCCGCTTCACGGCGGTGCCAAAGATTCTCCAATCACTCCAGTTTTTGCCCTGAGGCGAATGGATGCCGGGGCAATTCACCGCGTGAACCACCCGGTGCGCGCTTCAGTGATGAAGCGGGCGACTTGCGCGAGATCCTTGATCCCCGGCTGCGATTCGACGCCGCTGGCGACATCAACGGCAATGGGATGCGTCTGCTGCACAGCTTGACGCACGTTGTCAGCATTAAGACCACCGGAGAGCAGAATACGCTTGTCGGGAAACATCTCCTGGGCACGAACCGCCAGTTCCCAAGGGAAAGCATGCCCGCCGCCTCCGTAGGTGTCGGGATTGTAGGCGTCGAGCAGGATGGCGGTGCAAGGAAACTCGCCGATCTGCGGCAGCGAGGCGGCATCGCGCACTTGCAGGGCTTTGATGACGTTCACGCCACGATTCATGAGCCGCTCGACATCGTGCGGTGTTTCATCGCCGTGGAGTTGCAGCGCTTGGAACAAGCCGCTGGTGATGGCGGCATCGAGCAACGCGTCATCGGGATTCACCAGCACGGCGACGAGTGCGTTTTTCGCCGCAATATCATGCAATGAAGTCTCTGCGACGGACAAAGGCATGTGGCGCTTGGATTTAGGCCAAAGATTGATGCCCACCGCGTCCGCACCGAGCGCGAAGATCTCCTCCGCCTGTTCCGGGCGCGTGATGCCGCAGATTTTCACGCTGTGACGGGCAGGATCAGGGAACATGAGGCGGGAAAACGGAATTGGTGCGCTCGGGGAGCAATTTGGCGGTGACGCTGAGCAGCACATCGAGCTTGGGCGGCAGCGGCATGCTGCCGCGCACGCGCACATCGCGCTTCAACTCCTCAAATCGCGGCGTGTCGGTGGGGCGGATGAGAAAAATGACCGGCGGAGCGGCATGGGAGCCGGGATGCACCAGCGGATAGGCCGTGCTGAGCAGGCGGTCAAGCATGTCCCCCATCATGTCCGGCAGCGGCAGGGAAAACAGGAAGAGCGAGTATTCGCGCCGCAGCGCCATTTCAAAGGCGCGTTCGGCACTGGGCGCGTCATCGACCTCGCACACACGGAAAGCGGTCAGTGCCTCGCGGATGACACGGCGGAAGGGCAGACTCTCCTCGGCCAAAAGGACACGCGGAACCGCGAGTGGGACGGGATCAGGCGTCATGGAAAGCATGTCAGCTTTCAGGATACACCGCGACAGCCATGACGCCCTCATTGGGCAGCCAGCCGACGACTTCGGCGCGCTTGAGCGGCTTGGAGGCGGTGCCCATGCCTTTGCGCACGGTTTCGAGCACTTTTTTCTGAGTGTCCGCAGAAACGGTGGAGCCGAAATATCCGGCGAGGTCGGTCAAAACGGGCGAGGGGGCATTCACCCCGCCCAGCGTGGTCACCGGCGTGCGGGACTGCCCGCAGGCAATGATGGCCTCGCGGATGGCCTCCGGCGTCATATCACCCGTGACAACCACGAGGCGGCGCAGGCGAGTCTCGGCGGTCGGAGTCTGAACAATCGAAGGCGGCGCTGCGATGGCGGTCCCAGGACTCGCAGGCGGCTTGATCGACTTGGAGGGCTTCAGGAAGCCGCGCGGGCCACTGCTGGATGTGTTAAAATCAAGCCCAGCTCCAAGCGTCTGCGGCAGCATCGGCTCCTCGGCGCGGAGCGCGGTGGCAGACAAGACGAAAACAATGGCGGGAAGGACGGGAAATTTCACGAAGGGGCGGGTTTTATCACGCCGCCTTCCAAGTGACAATCACAAAGATTGGGCAGTCGTTTCGAAAAGTGAGCCAGTGGGTGAATAGCGGCCTCACGGACAGAGCGGTAATCACAACCGCTTGTTCGCATTTTTTCCCTTCGTAAACCGCACTTCTTGACAGGTTGTTCACAAGCGGTTGCGAATTCTCATTCTTGCGGCATCCCATCATTGCAAGCCCTGCGAAAGCCCTACCCCCGAAGACTCATTTAAGGGGAAGATGCTGATTGTGGAACGCTTGTTTTTGAATCGTGGAACGCTCTTCAGAGCACTCAAAAAGTGACCATTTCGTCACACGAGCCCAGTAGGGGGGACCAAGATGCCTCCACTCAAAGAGATGACTCCCGTTGATCACCATTACATAACTGTATTTCAACAAATTAACGCACATAAACCCACCATTGATGAAACCTCAATTAAAGAGCTTGCTAGCGATACTCAGTAACTCTCCAGTTAGCCCCCCAGTGGTCAAAAAGGGCACTCTGGAGCCACGCCGATATTTTTTCTCGCATCCGCATATTCCCTATCCCCCCTGGCCACTGAAACTGCCACGAGCAAGGACTGCAAAGTTTTCATTTTCGACACATCCACAGTGTTTTGGCTCCAAGTGCGAATGCTTTGCGCCCCTGAGAGCAGGTTTGTTCACACCTACTTCATGAGGGGGATGGAACAGACCAGATCCGCCTTGTTCAGCAGCGGACAAACGCTAGCCTTCCGGCTCATGAAAGCGTATCAAATCACCGGTGCCGACGGCTTGCAGTCCTTGAAATCTGTGAGCCTCGCAGACCCGAATCCCGGCCACGGCGAGGTTTTGATCCGCATTCGCGCGGTGAGCCTCAACTTCCGCGATCATATGAATGTCATGGGCATTCGCGGTGTGACTGGGCCCGTGCCGCGCATCCCGTGCTCGGATGGCGCGGGCGAGGTGGTGAGCGTGGGCGAGGGGGTGGCCCCTTGGAAAGCTGGAGACCGGGTGGTGATCCCGTTCATGCCGAGCTGGATGGATGGAGAGTTCAGCCAGACCCATGCCTCGCAGGCGCTCGGCGGCGCGGTGGACGGACTGCTGCGTGAGCTGGTGGTCATCCGTGCCGAGGCCTTGCTGACAGTGCCAGCGCATCTGTCTCTTGAAGAAGCCGCCACCCTGCCCTGCGCGGCGGTCACGGCCTGGGACGCGCTGCATTCGCGTGGTGGTTTGAGAGCGGGTGAAACGGTGCTCGTGCTCGGGACGGGCGGAGTCTCGATTTTCGCGCTCCAGTTTGCCAAACTGGCTGGCGCGCGGGTGCTGGCCACGACGAGCAGCGATGAAAAAGCCCGCCACCTGCTCGAATTCGGCGCGGATGCCGTGCATAACTACAAGACCGATCCCGCGTGGGATGAGTGGGCGCTGGCGCAGACTGGCGGACGCGGGGTGGACAAGGTGATCGAGATCGGCGGCCCCGAAACACTCAACCGCTCCATCAAGGCGACGCGGTTTGGAGGCCACATCGCGCTGATCGGGGTGCTCACAGGCACCAGTGGCGAGATACAAACCGTGCAGATTCTGCGCAAGGGCATCCGGCTGGACGGCATTTATGTAGGATCGCGGGCGATGTTTGCGAAGATGCTTGGCGAAATGGAAAGGCGGCAAATGAAGCCAGTGATTGACTCGACGTTTGAGTTTGCGGATGCTGCGGCAGCCTTCCAGCGGATCGAAAGCGGACGGCATTTTGGCAAGATCGTGATCCGGGTGTGATAAAGACGCGGCGTGAACAATGCCGGTGAGCAGGATTGATATTGGAACGAGAAGTGCTCACAATTCCCCTATGAGCCTGCCACAAATCACATTCGACCTGCCCATGTTGAAGTTAGTCCTGTCCATTGTTGGAGGTCTGCTTCTGATCTCGATGATTCGGATCTTGTTCCTTCTTCGTACCAACAAACGCCTGCGTGAGGACACTGAAAAGATGGAGAAGCAGGTGCTCGCCCAACATAATCAAATTCTCTCCGTGCGTCAGGACTCCAATGCTTGGCGTGGTGACATCCAGCGCATGTTTGACGCGTTCCGCGCCGAGTTTTCCAAACGCCTTGAGGAATCAGAACAGCGCTATCAGGACATCCAGCAGCGCATCACAGACGTCGCCACCCCCAAGCCCCCGCCCGCCGCCGTCTTGGCTAAAGAAGCAGAAGAGGAGGAGTCTGTTGTCGCGCCAGTGCCGGCGCTGGCGATCTCCTGATATTTTTCACCCATCACTGATTCTCTTCGTGGCGTTAATTTTTCGTCAAAGCGAAGAACTACATGCTTGTTTGATTTGGAACGATGCTTGCTGCATTTAACCAGCCTATGCTCAACGGTATTTTTCAAGATGCGTCGTTCCTGCAGCTTCTGCTCTGGATCAGCGGCGCTTTGTTTTTCATCTCGCTGGTGCGCATTTTCCTGCTGAGGAGGCAAAACCGCCGCATGCTGCAGGAGACTTTGAAAATGGAAAAGCTGGCCGCCGAGCAGCAGGCAGGAATCATTACCAGCCACCATGACACGGCCTCATGGCGGGCCAAAATGCAGCGTCAGTTCGACGCGCTGCGGGCAGAACTTGCCGTGCGACTCGACCAGTCCGAGCGAAGCAACGAGCACGCGCAGAAAAAACTGGATGAATCCTGGCAGCAGGAACTGGACGCCGCGCGTGCCAAAATCCGCAAGCTGGAGGCCGCCCTCAGTGCCGCGCCGAAGCCGGAGGCCATCGCCAAGCCCGTCATACCGACCTTGCCCGCCATGGAGACTCTGCGCATTGAGGCTCTTGAGGCCGAACTGACAGCGGCCAGGGCCGCGCTCACAACCGCCCGCCAGCAAAATGCCGCGCTACGGCTGTCCAGTTTGATGGCTCGCCGTCGGCAGTCCGCGCCGCGCCGCAGCAGCATGCGCACGGCTCGCCACGGTTGAACGCGGAAATCATCTTCTGCTTTTTCCTCTCGCCAAGGCGACGAGGCTGTCTTTAATTCGAGTTACCATGACTGAAAATCCCACCGCAGAGACCGCCTTCGGCGCCAGCGCGCCACACGATCCCTTCCAGGCCGCAAAAGCCAGCGCCATGAAGGCCGCCGAGGAACTGCGCGCCGCAGCCGCTCAAAAGGCCGCCGAGTTTCGGACCGCCGCTGAAAGCCGCGCACAGAACTTCCGCGCCACGGCCGAGGCCAAGGCTGCCGACATCAAGGAGAAAGCCGGCGAGTTTCGTGAATACGCTGATGAGACCCTGGGTGAGGCGCGTGAGCGCTTTGCCGACCTGCGCGTCGAGGCTGAAAAATTTGCACGGGAAAAGCCTCTGCAGGCCCTGCTGGCCGCATTCGGCATCGGCTTCATCGTCGGCAATATACTGCGCCGTTGATTCCAACACCGCACGAACGCCCCATGGACCCAGGCTCGCCCCCCGCCGCCGAGGAACGCGCCAGCGCCTCCGGGTTGCTGCGTTCCCTGGCGCTTTACGCCGAGGCACGGGGACGACTGCTGCACATCGAAGGCCAGGAGGCCGGCGCGCGCCTGTCGAGCCTCACCGGCTGGTTCATGCTTGCGCTCACCGCGCTCATCATCGGCTGGATGCTGGCGGCCCCGGCCCTGGTTTGGATCATCGCCGAGTTCAATGGCTGGCATTGGACACGGGTCGCCTTGGCCGGAGCCGGAGCGCATCTTTTTCTTGCCCTGCTTTTCCTGGCCGGATTCAAAAACCGGTTGCGCGGCCTGCGCCTTTTTGAGGAAACCTTCAATCAATTCCGCCGCGATCGCGAATGGCTCAACCGCAACAAGAAAGACTGACCGCAAAGCAGCAGGCTTTGCGCGACCTGGAGGAAGCCCGCTTCTCCCTGGACTGGCATGCCGCGCATGCGGTGGAAGAATGGAGTCCGCGCGCGCTTCTGGCGCGCAGCATGCAGAAAAACCGCCTGCTCTGGATCGGTGGCGCGGCGCTGGGCGGTTTGGCGTTGATGCAGCTTCTGCGATTCTCCGTCAGTGCCAATAACAGGCGTGACAATCTGAACGCTCCCGCTAAAAATCTTGGCCGGCTCGCGTTGCTGCTCGGTCCGCTTGTCACTCTCGGGCGTAAGACCATTCTGAACCACGCCGCCCAGTTGTTTGAATCCTATCTGCATCAGAAAATTTCTCCGAACGCCACCACCACAGACAGAGTCTAGCGTCATCTCTCTTTCATGTCCGATCCCAACCAACCCTCTCAAGATCTTCTTCCTGTTTTAGGCTCCGTGGACGACTACCTGCGCTTCTGCATGGAGTATGATGCGTCCGACCTCCACCTGGCCACGGGTGCGCAGCCCACCTGGCGGCGTTATGGCAACCTGCAGCCGATCTGGAACAACGCGGCTATCCTAACTCCCGAGGACACCCGCCGTCTGGCCTATGGATTCCTTGGCGAGGCACAGACGAAGCAGCTCGAATCACGCGGCGACGTTGATTTCGCCTACTCGCCCAATTACGGCCGCTTCCGCTCCTCTGTCGTGCAGCAGCGCCTCGGCATCGACATGGTTTTCCGCGTCATCAAAACGCAGATCAAGTCTGTCGAAGAACTGGGCCTTCCAGACACGGTGAAAACGCTCACACGCTTTCACAACGGTCTCATCCTCGTCACCGGCCCCGTCGGCTGCGGCAAATCGACCACACTCGCCGCCCTCGTGGACTCGATCAACGCCGAGCGCCAAGATCACATCATCACGCTCGAAGACCCAATCGAGTACGTCATCGAGCCGAAAGGCTGCCATGTGAACCAGCGCGAGGTTCACACCCACACCGCCTCGTTTGCCGCAGCGCTTCGCGGTGCGCTGCGTGAAGACCCGGATGTCATCATGGTCGGTGAAATGCGCGACCTCGAAACGATCTCGCTCGCCATCACCGCCGCTGAAACGGGCCATTTGGTGCTTGGGACGCTCCACACCGGCAGCGCAGCGCGCACACTGGACCGCGTGCTCGACGTGTTCCCTATCGACCAGCGCGAGCAGATCCGCATCATGGTCTCCGAATCTCTGCGCGGCATCCTCTCCCAGCAGCTCGTGCCGAAGATAGACGGCAATGGCCGCGTCATGGCACTCGAAATCCTGGTGAACACGCCCGCTGTAGGCAACTGCATCCGTGAAGGCAAGACTTACATGCTCGGCGGCGTCATGCAGACCGGGAAAAACGTCGGCATGATTCCCATGGATGACTCCCTGCGCAATCTCTACGCCAGCGGCCAGATCAGCCGTGAGGAGTGTGAATCCCGCGCCGAGGACAAGATCCTCATGCGCAAATACTTCGAGTCCTGATTTCCCGCCAGCAACACCTGCGAACAGCGCCCTTCCATGCCAATCATCGACCAATTTTTCCAGAAGCTCATCGAACTGGGCGGATCAGATCTTCATCTCAGCCAGAACCAGCCGCCGAAAGTGCGCGTGCATGGCAGCATCAAGCCCATTTCAGACCAGATCCTCGACGAGCGCATCATGGAGACCATGATGCGCGAGATCTGCGAGCCGCGCGCCTGGGATCGCTACAAGGAAAAAGGTGATCTCGACTTCGCCTACGAGATGGACGCGGACAACCGCTTCCGCTGCAACTATCTGCGCCAGCAGCATGGCTACGCAGCCGTGTTTCGTATCATTCCCACGAAAATCGCCTCGCTGGAGCAGCTTGGCATTCCGCCGGTGGTCAAAGAGTTTGGTCACATGCGCAGTGGCCTCGTGCTCGTCACCGGCCCCACCGGCTCAGGCAAATCAACGACGTTGGCGGCGCTGCTTGACTACATCAACACCAACTTCCGCCGCCACATCATCACCATCGAGGAACCGATCGAATTCGTGCATCGGAATAAGAAAAGCATCATCACTCAGCGGGAGGTGCCCATTCAGACCCCTTCCTTCGCTGACGGCCTCCGCGCCGCGCTGCGCGAGGACGCCGACATCGTGCTCGTGGGTGAAATGCGCGACCTTGAGACGATTTCTCTCGCGCTGACCGCCGCAGAAACCGGCCTGCTCGTCTTCGGCACGCTGCATACCAACAACGCCCGCAAGACCGTTGACCGTATCATCGACGTCTTCCCCTCCGACCAGCAGAGCCAGGTGCGCACCATGCTCGCCGCCTCGCTCAAAGGCGTCGTGGCCCAGCTCCTCATGAAAAAATCGGACGGCAAAGGCCGCGCCGCTGTGAACGAGATCATGGTGTCCAATCCAGCCGTCGGCGCGATCATTCGTGAAGGCGCCACGCAGAAGCTTTACGACGTGATCATCGGCGGCAAGGCCCAGGGCATGCAGTTCATGGACGAGGCCATCTGGCAGAAGCTGCGCGACGGCTACGTCAGCCCGATGGAGGCCTACATGAAGGCCATCGACAAAAACCGCTTCAAAGCCTTCCTGCCACCCGAAGACGCCGGCGTCGCCGTTGCCGGCGGGGGCGACTCCAACAAATAAAAGTCAACCCGTGCCACGCCGCAGCGCCATAGATGATTCTTGCCGCACCTGCCGCGCTGAAGTAGCCTCATCCTCAAATCACGGATGAGCACGCCAACCAAGGGTATTTCTGGTGAGCCAGACTCGCCACGCGGCAGCAGCCCGCCCGGTGCGCTGGCCCTGCTGGGGGCCACCGCTCTCGGCGGTGTCATTGGGTCACGCATGGGCGGCGCTCCGCTCATGCTTGCAGCAGGCGCCACGGCGCTTGCCCTGATGCGCAAGAAGCCCGTCTCGCCTGTGGTCGTTATTCCAGTGCCGCCGCCTCAGGAAAACCAGCCACAAAACTTGGTCAAACAGTGGCTGGAGCAGCAAACCGAACGCGAACTGCAGGCTCCTTTCATGCCTCTGCCCCATGCGCCCGATGCAGAGGACGATTACACACCCGTGTCGCTGATGGTCGATGATTCCACCGAAACTGCCGTAATGAATCTGCGGCAGGAGGTGTTTGCCCATCTCACCGAGCCCGTCATTCCAGCCACGCGGGCCGTGGCCGAACGGCAGGCGGAACCTGCCATCATGCCCGCTGCCTCGGGATGGATTCCAGGCATTGATCCGCTGCCAAGCTGGAGCGAGTCCCCCGATATTCCCGCTTTCAGCGGGGCAGACGCGCCTGCATCCGAAAACATGCCGCTTGAGGCTGTTGTCAGCGCCCCGGTCTTTGCCGGAGGTTCGTTGCCGGATGAGATCGAGCTCACACAGCCACCGGAATCAGTGACCTCGGACACGCCTCCGCAGCCAGAGGCTGAAAAGTCACTCTTCAAACTGTTCACCCCCGCAGAAATGCCGCCTCCAGCGGAACAACCTGCTGCGGAGACGGAACGTGCCCCCGAAATCCCCGTGCAGCTCGCCAAACCAGGAGAGGCATCCTTCGACGCCCCCATCATGCTCAGCAGCACCTGGCCCGCTCCTGAAAAAGTAACCTCCCCGCAGTCAGCACCTGTGGTGGTTGAGGCAGAGATCATCCTCCGCCCGCGTGCCCCGATGCACAACACCGTCACTTCCAAGAACGTGCCCGCCGCGCCACCGTTTATCCCCGCCGGTGCCACATCCAGCCCCGCTACCCCCGAATCCGCCGCCCAGGAGGCAGGTCAGCTTCCACGCGCCCCTGTGCAATCCCCGCGCGAACAGCGTGCCCGCAGCACTTGGCGTTCCTGGTGGCGTGGTGACTGAGGCACAAGGCTGGACATTCGATTGTCTTTGGCGTTCCGTGTTGGTTGTTCAGTCCCTCCTGTTTCAATGTGCCTACCATGAACCCGCCTGAACTCACCCTCTGGACGGGCGCGCTCGCCCTCATCTCCATCGTCGCGGCGCTCGTCGCCCTGGCTCATTTGCTTCTGCGGCATCGAGATCACCGCTCCGCCGCATTTTGGACAGCGCTGGTCGTGTTTTCGCCACTCGCCGGACCTCTCTTATATGTGTTCTTCGGTATCAACATCCTCAGAAGGCGCGGGAAGCAGTACCGCCGTGGCATTCATGAGCCCTGGCATGACCCGGTGCCGGAGCATCCCCTGCCCTTTCCAGCGGAATGCGCTGACGCGCATGAGCATCAGCAACTGGCCAGAACGCTCGACCGCATCTCACGCTTCTGCTTCATGCTCGGCAACAAGGTCACCCCGCTTCACAACGGTGATGAGGCCATGCCCCGCATGCTGGAGGCGATTCGCGGCGCGCAGCACAGCATCGCCTTGGCGAGCTATATTTTTGAGTCCATCGGCATCGGCGCTGACTTTGTCACGGAGCTTTCAAACGCGGTCAAACGCGGTGTGCAGGTGCGGGTGATGGTGGATGACGCCGGCACGCGCTACTCCTGGCCGCCAGTGGTCGATGCGCTGAACACTGCCGGTGTGAACACGCGCCGCTTCATGCCCAACCGGATGATCCTGCGCCTCATCACCATGAACCTGCGCAACCATCGCAAAATCATGGTCGTCGATGGTGCCACCGCCTTCACCGGTGGCATGAACATCCGCGAGGGCAACATGCTGGCCCACAAGCCCGCCCATCCCGTGCATGACCTGCACTTCGAGGTCGCCGGCCCCATCGTGTCGCAGATCCAGCGTGTGTTTGCCGAGGACTGGGCTTTCTGCACGGGTGAGACCCTGGAAGGCCCGGCCTGGTTCCCTGCCCTGTCCTCCGCAGGCCAGACCAGCGCCATCGGCATCGTTGATGGTCCGGATGAGGACCTCGAGGTCATGCCTGCGGCCTTCTTCGCAGCCCTGAACGCCGCCCGCGAGGAGGTGAGCATCATCACACCCTATTTTCTACCCACCCCCATCCTCATGGCCGCGCTGCGGCTCTGCGCGATTCGCGGCGTCAAAGTCACCATTTTGACTCCGGCTCAGAACAACATCCCCTTTGTCGCCTGGGCGGCACAGACGCTCTACCCTGAACTTTTGGCGGTCGGCTGCCGCATCTTCGAATCCCCTCCGCCCTTCGATCACTCCAAATTCTTCCTCATCGACGGCGTCTGGTCTTTCCTCGGCTCCACCAACTGGGATCCGCGCAGCCTGCGGCTGAATTTCGAGTTCAACCTCGCCTGTCATGACGCGGCCCTCGCCCGGTGCCTCCGCACCGAGATGGACGCCAAACTGGCCGTCAGCCGCGAGATCACCCAGGAGATGCTCGAATCTGCCCCCGTGTTCCAGCGTCTGCGCAACGGTTTTGCCCGGCTCTTCATCCCCGTCCTGTAAATGGATGCAGCATTTGGCTAAAGCAAACGTATCTAGCTTCGTTACTGACCCAGCCATGACGAACACGGAAACCAGCCGCAAAGCACCACGCATTTTTGTCGGGAATAATTCCACGGCCTGCGACGTCACAAAAGACCTGCTCATGCCGTTCTTGTCTGAAGACCGCTTTTTATGAACCCTTTGCCCCGGAAAACGGGGCCGCTGCCGCGCACAGCCTCCCGCGTACACCCTAACCCAAACCATCCATACCAAATCATGAAGAAAATCATCGCTCTCGTCTTCGCGCTCGTCGCTTCCTCCGTCTTCGCCGCCGAGTTCCCGGACATCAGCATCGCCGACCTCAAGCAGGCCATCGCAGACAAGAAGGTCACCGTCATCGACGTGAACGGCGCCGCCTCCTACGCCAAAGGCCACGTTCCTGGCGCAATTGACTTCGCCTCCAAGGGCGCGGATCTCGCCTCCGTCCTTCCTGCTGACAAAGGCGCGCTCGTCGTCGCCTATTGTGGCGGCCCGCAGTGCAGCGCCTACAAGGCCGCCGCCAAGAAGGCTGCTGAACTCGGCTACACCAACGTGAAGCACCTCTCCGCTGGCAAGTCCGGCTGGCTGGCCGCTGGTGAGGCCGTCGAGAAGTAATCCCCTTCTCTCTCATCGCCGGGTGTGTTGGAAAGATCCAGCCACCCGGCTTTTTCATGCACTCGTCCGGCGCTCATCATACCGGTGCCCAAGATTCCATCGCCAAGCTTGCCGCGCCCAGCGCTCCGGCCTCGTCCCCCAACTGAGAGGGCACCAACCTGGGCGGCGCATCCGCCAGCGATGGAAACAACCCCCGCACAGCGATCGTGATCGATTCACAAAAGCGCACGCCCAATTCTGTGAGCGGTCCGTGCAGGATGAACAACTCCGTGTCCGTGACCAATTGCACGCAGCCAACCACCCTCGCGTAATCCTCACACACCGCCTCCCACTCCGGCCCGGCAGTCTGGGCAAGTGCTGCCACCGCCGAGCGCAAATCCTCAGGCAAAGGTGCGTGGGCAGGAAGTCCTGAGAGCCGCCGCCATGTCGCAGGCGCGCTCAACGCGTGGTGCAGCTCCTGACTGTCGGCCTTGCCACCTCCCAGCGGCCAAGGCCAGCGCCCCACCTCGCCTGCGGCATGATGCGCCCCCTCCACCACACGACCTTGCTGAACCATCGCGATACCAAATCCACTGCGCGGCCCAAGAATCACATAATCGTTCAGATCGTGCCCGAGGCCGAACCAACGCTCCGCCAGCGCAATCACTCTCAGGCTGCCCTGCAGGATCACCGGCACGCCAAGCTTTGCGGCCACTCGTTCCACCACGGGAATTTGTTTCCAGTCTGGAATGAAGGTGAAAAGAATGCCAAGCCCGGCCTGTGGGTCCACCAAGCCCGGAACCCCCAGCCCCACAGAAATCAGGGGCCCGCTCATCGACTCTGCCAGCTTCAACACGCTCATCAGGATGGTTTGAATCACAATGTTGGCGGTCACCTCCGCTGGCAGCGTCCGTGTCAGCACCGCCACCACACGGCCGGAAAAATCCACGCCCACGGCCTGCACCCGCTGGGCGCTGAACTCAACCCCGGCAAACCACCCCGCCTCGGAACGCGTTTTTAGAATCCGCCGCGGCCGTCCCATCGGCCCCTGGTTGATGCCCGACTCGTCCAACAATCGCTCAGCAATCAAACGGTCCACGTACTGGCCGGTGGTGGAGGGTGAGATGCCCAACTCCCTAGCCAGCGTGGTCCTGGAGGTGGCACGTCCGCTACGCACATGCAAAACAGCAGCACCAAGCACTTCTCGTTGGAAAATAGGTTTTTTGCGCACTTGTGGCACCAGAACCATCACCTTCAGCCATCGTCCAGAAAGATTCCCACTCCCAGGCAAGGAATCTTCAAAAACTCGCTGCCTTGTGTTGAATCAGGAGAACACGCATCACTCCCTGAAAACACGTTGCCTGAGCACGATTCACCATGCCAGACGGCGTAATGTCACGCCAGACTAAGCGTATAAGTTTTTGCAATGCGCCCCCACCTGCTTCTGCTCATCACGCTGCCGTCCTTCGCCCCTGCCGCCGAGAAGATCGTCTTCAACCGCGACATCCGTCCGATCCTCTCGGACAAATGCTTTCACTGTCATGGACCGGATGAAAAGGAGCGCAAAAGCGGGCTGAGGCTTGATGTGCGGGACGCGGCGCTCAAACCAGCCGAGTCAGGGGCCATCGCCATCGTCCCCGGCACTCCCAAGCAGAGCGAGCTCATCGCCCGCTGCTTCACCAGCAACGAGGACGACCTCATGCCGCCCTCGAAAATGGGCAAACCGCTGACGGAACGTGAAAAAGCGCTGCTTCAACAGTGGGTAACCGAAGGGGCCGAGTATCAAGGGCACTGGGCCTTCCTGTCGCCGGTCAAACCAGCCGTCGCCGGACCCGATGCCATCGACAGCCTCATCACCGCCCGCCTTGCCAAGGAAGGCCTCAAACCTTCACCCGAAGCGGACCGCGCCACGCTGATTCGACGTGTCTCGCTCGACCTGACCGGCCTGCCGCCGACTCCGGCGGAGGTCGATGCGTTTGAAAAAGACCCAGCGACGAACGCCTATGAAAAGGTGGTGGACCGCCTGCTGCAATCACCTCATTACGGCGAACGCATGGCGATGCAGTGGCTCGATTTCGCCCGCTACGCCGACAGTCATGGCTTCCAAAGCGACAGCAGCCGCAGCATGTCCCCATGGCGCGACTGGTTGATCCGTGCCTTCAACCAGAACAGGCCCTTCGACCAGTTCACCATCGAGCAAATCGCCGGTGACATGCTGCCGAACGCCACGCTCGATCAAAAAATCGCCACCGGCTTCAACCGCAACCATCGTATCAACGGCGAAGGCGGCATCATCGGCGAGGAGTGGCGCATCGAGAACGTCATCGACCGCGTCGAAACCACCGGTTTTACCTGGCTGGCACTGAGCCTAAACTGCTGCCGCTGCCACGACCACAAATACGATCCCATCAGCCAGAAGGAGTTTTACCAGCTTTTCTCGTTCTTCAACAACACCACCGACCGCGGCACCATCACTGGCGGCTCGAATCGCGCCGGCGGCAACGAACCACCGCTCGTCACCGTCACTGATCCAGCTTCAGAGGCCAGACTGGCCTCGATGCAGAAGGAAATCGACACGACAAAGCAGCAAGCAGCCGCCGCTCGGAAAGACCTCGCCAAACTCATCGCCAATTGGGAGCCGCAGGCGTTGAAGAATCTCTCTCAGGCGCAAAACGCCTGGGTGCCGCTGCAACCAACACAGGTCGTCTCCAAACTCGCCGACAAAGGCGCGAAGCTCACACGTCAAGCCGACGGCTCGTATCTCGCCAGCGGACCGAACCCGACCAACGACACCTACATCATCGACGCGCCACTGCCGAAGGAAGGCGTGACCGCCCTCATGCTCGAATGTCTTCCCGATCTTTCACTGCCGAATCAAAGCCTGGGACGCTACTCCAACGGCAATTTTGTGCTCACTGACTTCGATGTCTTCATGCAAAAGCCCGGCGGCAAACCGGAGAAGCAAACGCTCGCCCGCGTGTCCGCCGATTACTCGCAGAAAGGCTACGAGATCGACAAAGTGCTCAAGCGTGACAAGGGCAAGGGCTGGGCCATCGACGGCAACAGCAAGAAAGACCCGCGCCGCGCCATGTTTGTGCTGCAACAACCGCTGCAAGCCCCGCAGGGCACGCTGCTGATGCTGCGCCTGCGCCATGAGGCCATCGGCGGCCACAACATCGGGCGCTTCCGCATCTCGTCGGCCAGCACGCCTGCCGAAACGCTTAAACTCAATGGCGACACGCAGCTTGCCGCAGTGAAAGGCATTCTCGAAGTCCCCGCCGCCAAACGCACAGCGCAGCAGAAGGCAGAGATACAAAAGTTCTTCACCACCAACGTGGACAGCCCGATCAAACGTGCCAACGACCTCGTGGTAGCGAAACAAAAGGCGCTGGAAGATGCCACGAGCAAACTGCCGAATGTCATGGTGATGGAGGAGATGCCGCAACCTCGCGAGGCCTTCATTCTCAGCCGTGGCGAATACGACAAACCGACCGTCAAAGTCGGCATGGGCCTGCCCGCCGTGCTGCCGCCCTTGCCCAAAGGTGCGCCGCTCAATCGTCTCGGCCTTGCTAAGTGGCTCGTCGATCCTGCCAATCCACTCACGGCACGTGTGTGGGTCAATCGTGCCTGGGAGAAGTTCTTTGGTTACGGCTTGTGCAAGACCACTGAGAATCTCGGCTCACAGGCCGAATACCCGGTGCATCCCGAACTGCTCGACTGGCTTGCAGTGGAGTTCATGCGCAGCGGCTGGGACATGAAGGCGCTGCAAAAACAGCTCGTCATGAGCCAGACCTATCGCCAGCAAAGCAAGGTCACGCCTGAACTCGTCGCGAAAGATCCTGACAATCGTCTCCTCGCACGCGGACCGCGTTTCCGCCTCGCGGGTGAGCTAGTGCGCGATCAGGCGCTCGCCTTGAGCGGCCTGCTCGTGCCAAAGATCGGCGGAGACAGCGTGCGGCCTTACATGCCGGAAGGTGTGTGGGACGAAACGAGCAAGTACGGCAACCTGCGTGGCTACAAGGCCGATTCGGGCGAGGGTTTGTATCGGCGCACGATGTACACCGTTTGGAAACGCACCGCCGCACCACCCACGATGCTGCTGTTTGACTCCCCTTCCCGCGAACTTTGCACCGTGAAGCGCTCCCGTACCAACACGCCGCTGCAAGCACTCGCGTTGTTGAATGAAGTCACCTTCGTTGAAGCTGCGCGCTCGTTGGCGCAGCGTCTCATAAAGGAAGGTGGCGCCACGGCTGAGTCGCGCATCGCGTATGGCTATCGCCTGGTCACCGCTCGTGCACCCGATGCCGATGCCAAGCGCATCCTGCTCGCAGGATTGAATCAGCGCCTCACAGAATTCAAAGCCTCACCCGAAGCCGCCTCCAAGCTCATCACCACCGGTGCCTCGAAGCCCGACGCCTCGCTCAATCCTTCTGAACTCGCCGCCTACACCCTGACGGCCAGCGTTCTGCTCAATCTTGACCGCACTATCACCCGCGACTGACATGATCTCCTCCACGCTTCAACTGCAAGACCGGCTCAACCGCCGCGCCTTCCTCAAGCACAGCGGCCTGGCGCTCGGTTCCACCGCGCTGGCCTCGCAACTCGCGGCCGTGCCCACGCATTTCGCGCCGAAAGCAAAACGCATCATCTACCTGTTCCAAAGCGGTGCCCCATCGCAGATGGACCTGTTTGATCCGAAGCCACAGATGGAAAAACGGCGCGCAGAAGACCTCCCAGCCTCGATTCGCCAGGGACAACGGCTCACCGGCATGACCTCGGGCCAGAAGACGTTTCCGGTGGCTCCGTCGATGTTTAAATTCGCGCAACACGGCCAGAGCGGCGCGTGGATCAGCGAGTTGATGCCGAATATCTCGAAGATGGCCGATGAACTGTGCTTCATCCGCTCCATGCACACGGAGGCGATCAATCATGATCCGGCGATCACCTTCTGCCAGACCGGTTCGCAGCTCGCTGGACGTCCAAGCATCGGCTCATGGCTCAGTTATGGCCTTGGCAGCGCGAATCGTGATCTGCCAGCCTATGTGGTGCTCACCTCGTTCGGCACAGGCCGTCGTGACGATCAGCCGCTTTACGACCGCCTCTGGAGTTCCGGCTTTCTGCCCACTCAGCATCAGGGTGTGAAATTCCGCAATGTGGGCGATCCAGTTTTGTATCTCTCTGATCCCGCCGGGGTGAACCGTGGCATGCGGCGCGGCATGCTGGATGAACTCGCTGCTTTGAATCAGCATGATCATCAGCTTTTCGGCGATCCTGAGATCACCGCCCGTGTGGCGCAGTATGAGATGGCCTTCCGCATGCAAGCGAGTGTGCCGGACCTGATCGACATCTCCAAGGAGCCGCAGCATATGATTGATGCTTATGGCCCCGATGTGAAGACGCCCGGCACCTATGCTGCCAACTGCCTGCTGGCCCGTCGCCTGGCGGAACGTGATGTGCGCTTCATCCAGCTCTTTCACATGGGCTGGGACCATCACGGCGGCCTGCCGAACGCGATCAAGGGCCAGTGCCGCGACACGGACCAGCCCACGGCCGCCTTGATCAAAGATTTGAAGCAACGCGGCCTGCTTGACGACACGCTGATCGTCTGGGGCGGCGAGTTTGGGCGCACGATCTACTCCCAGGGCGCGCTGACGGAGACGAATTACGGTCGCGATCATCATCCGCGCTGTTTCACCGTCTTCATGGCTGGTGCAGGTGTGAAGAAGGGCACGACCTACGGCGAGACGGACGATTACTGCTACAACATCACGCGTGATCCGGTGCATGTGCATGATTTGAACGCCACCATACTGCACCTGCTCGGCATCAACCATGAACGGCTCACCTTCCCGTTCCAAGGCCGCGATTACCGCCTCACCGACATCCACGGCACCCTGGTGAAGGGCGTGATTGCTTAGACGAGCTTGATTTGAGGCGGCAACGACGAATGATGAGCGCATGAAGCCGCTCATCTTCGCCGCCCTCTCTCTCACCACCCTTTCCACACTTCAAGCCGTCACGCCCGACGGGAAGCAGAAGCTTGTCTTTATTGCTGGAAAGCCCTCGCATCCGCCTGGCATGCACGAATTCCGTGCTGGCACGATGCTCTTGGAACAATGCCTCAAGAGCGTGCCCAACCTCGTGGTGGACCGTCATGACAACGGCTGGGTGAGCGATGAGAAGACCTTTGCCGATGCCGACGCGGTGGTGATCTACGCGGATGGCGGCGGCAAGCACCCGGCAGTGGTGGAAGGGCACCTCGAAACACTGCGCAAGCTGATCGCCAAGGGCGTGGGCTTCGGCTGCATGCACTACGGTGTCGAGGTGGTGGCCGACCAGGCAGGAAAGGAGTTTCAGGAATGGCTGGGCGGGCACTACGAAAACAGTTTCTCCTGCAATCCGATCTGGGACGCGAACTACACCCAACTGCCGAAGCATGCGATCACGCGCGGCGTGCAGCCGTTCACCACGAAGGATGAGTGGTACTTTCAGATGCGTTTCCGCCCGGCCTTCAAAGACGGCATCGCCGTGGCGGAAGATGCGACGGCAAGTTTTGCGCCGATCCTGACCGCGACACCGACCGATGCGACGCGTGATGGTCCGTATGTGTATCCCAAAGGCCCGTATCCACACATCCAGGCAGAGAAAGGCCAGCCGGAGACGATGATGTGGGCCATTGAGCGAAAGGATGGCGGACGCGGCTTCGGCTTCACCGGCGGCCACTTCCATGACAACTGGAGCAATGACAATGTGCGCAAAGCCGTGTTGAACGCGCTGCTTTGGGTGACGAAAATCGAAGTACCGGAGCAAGGCGTCGAGTCGGCCGTCACGGCAGATGATTTGAAGCAGAACCTTGATCCCAAGCCTGCACCGAAGCCCAAGAGCGCGGGAATCAGCACGCCACGCGTGTTTGAGCGCGTGGTAGCCCGCTGATCAGAGGTACTTCTTCGTGAACATCATGCGCTGGAAGTAAACCAGACGTTCCAGCGTGTTTTTCAGCATGAGCTGGTGCTGGTCGATCATGGCGTAGCTGCCCGGCTCTGAGATTTTCATGGACTCACACTGCTCCAGCACCTGCTCGACGGCGATTTTGAGTTCCTTGAGCTTCTGGCCGACCTCGTCGGTGATGCGACCTTCCTGGATGGTGTTGCCGAGTTTTTCTCCTTCGCGGGAAAGATAAGCGGCGGTGTTGGGAAGCGCTGAACTGCCCCCCATGAGCATGCCGCTGGCGTAATCGACCTTCGGTTTGCCCGGCAGATTCGGGCGCTGCGGAACCACGGACTGCGGCTCTGACGGAAGTCCGCCATTTCTGGCATCAATGATGGTCGGCGTGATGAAGAGCATCAGGTTCTTGTGGTTCTTGCTGCGGCTTTTGTATTTGAAGAGCCACTTCAGCCCGGGAATTTTGCTCAGGAATGGAACGCCGGCCTCCCCTTCACGCTCCCGCGCCTCATCCATGCCGCCAACCGCCACGGTGTAGCCGGAGTCGATCTCCACTGGAGCGCTGTACACGCGGGAAGAGGCGATGGGATAAGGATTGCCGGAGATGACCTCGGTGCCGATGATGCTGGAGACCGTGACGGCCATGTTGAGGAGCACCTTGTCTGACTGCATGCGCTTCGGCAGGATGTTCAGCACGGTGCCGATGGGAAGATAGGCCACCTGCGTCGTCGTCGTGGCACCGACAGCACCGGCGCTGGCCGTGGAGCTGGCATCGAGCACGGGCTGGTTCACCACGCTGCGAATGGCCACCTCGCGATTGCTCAAGGTGACCATGCGCGGATAGGAAGTGGTGTTGGTCTCCTCGTCACGCATGATGGCGCGGAGCTTCACATTCACATCCTGGGCGCTGAGGATGCTCAAAGCAGGCCATCCGAGAGTGCCTCCAATGTTGCCCACATCTAGGGCGCTGAGCAACGGTGCCAGATCCGTGCGATAACCTCCATTGGTGGGCACAGAGTTGTATTCGATATTAAGCTGTGGCTGGCCGCTGGCATCGTTTGTGACCTCCGTTTTATCCACCTGACGGAAATTGCCGTTTTCCAAGGTGCCGGTCCAGTCGATGCCGAACTCGCGCTTCGGATCACGCGAGGTTTCGATGAATTTCACCTCAATGGCGATGAGCGACTGCGGCTTGTCTGCGGCGGCGAGATAACCCTCCACCCACATGTGCTGAAGACGGGTGGCGACGATGTAAAGCGTGTTGGAGTCAGACTTCCAGATGACCTTCGGTTTGCGTACAGAACTAAGCTCGTTGGAATTCATCGCCCGGGCGGCATTTTCGTCCTGGCCGCCGAGCACGCCTGCCGCAGCACTCTGCCCAGCTTCCATCTCCTCCGGCGGCAGTCCGAGCAATGCACGAATGTCATTGATCACCTCGCTGCGCCGAACGGCAAAGGTCTGGCTTGTCCCTTGAAGATCGAGCCCGCCTGATGCTCCGCCACCACCACGGCTGCCACCGCCACCACCACTGGCCGCCCCCGTCGAGGACATTCCGCTGCCGGAAGACACTCTGTCCACTCGTTCGAGCGCGTTGTGACGGATCTCATAAGATTTGCCGATCAGTTCACGATCATCCGCCGGACGAATGTACCAGATTCCGTTGTCTGGAATGATGGCAAGACCATTGGCCTTGCAGAGGGTCTCCAAAACCTGAAACGGGCTGGATTTGATGGAAAAGGTGATCAAGCGGGAGCCTTCCGAGCTGTCGTCTGGCAGTGAGAAAAAGGAAATCCCGGCATCGGTGGCCAGGAAGCGCAACACGTCGCTCAGCATGGCTTTGGAAAAGTCATATTGCTGCGGTGCTGAGCTCCTGAGTCGTGAAGCCTCAGCTTCATACTCCGGGGAAAGCAGGTGCATATTGCTTTGGTTGAACTGAGCACTCGAACGCCTCGCGGGAAACAGCACCAAGGCTATCGCGAGGAGTAAAATGAGCGACGAATTTGCTAGAAAATAGCGCATATTATGGTAAATATAGCAAACAGCGAAAAACAAATCAATCAACATTTATCACCGTGACAGGATGATGTTCAAAAAAGGCTAAGTTTATCAAAACTTACAGCCGTGGCCTCAGATACAATATAATTTCCATATTTAATAGCTTGAATTGAAGCGCTTTTAAATATTTAATATATCCATTATGTATTCCAGATCGTCTTCAGCTACAGCCCATGAGGCGTGCGGTTCGTTCCGCCGTGCCGGGTTTACGCTGCTCGAACTGGTAATCACCATCTCACTCATTGGAGTGATCACTTCCGTTGGGGTATCCCTGCTTTATGACGACTCCGGCTCGGCCAAAACCGCCAAGCTGGAGTCTGACCTGGCAACGCTCAATCAAATGGTGGCCATCTACACAGCAGATGGTGGCAGCGTTGCCGGACTCACCAGCCCCCAGGCGGTCATCGACAAAATGAAGCGTATCCGGCCGCAGGCGGAGTGGCAGCGCCATGTGGGAGCTGCCTCCGGCAGACTGGTGGATGTGCGGCTTCGCGCCCGTCTCACCACCCAATCCCCTCCAGATGGCAATCCACGCGCCACCTGGAACCGCACGAAGCAGCGGTTTGAGCTGACCACGGGGACTGGCAGCGCCGTTTCGGAGTTTTATCTGGATGAATCACTGGCCGGAACAGATTTTGGCTCCGAGTCACGCACCAAATCAGCGGTAACCTTCAACACCAGCTCCAAAGGCTGGGTCTGGGGAGACTCCTCCAACGCCCCAGCGGTCAACTACCTCAATCCGCAGCCTTTCGACCCTGCCGCGCCTGCGGAAGGCTTCAACCCTGACGAGGCTGCCCCGAGCACCTCTGATCCCACCACCACAGACAATTCGGGAGGAGGCAGTGGCGGCGGAGGTGGCAGCGGCGGGGGGGATGGCAGCACGCTTCCCACCTTGGTAAAGCTGCCACAGCCCACCATCTCGCCCTCGGGCGGCACCTTCGCCTTTGCCAGTTTTCCCTCTTCCGCCACGATCAGCCGCAACGGTGCGCCACCTTCGGCTTCGGACATGATGTACCGCATCAATTCAGGCTCATGGGTGGTGTATAACGGCGGCCCTATCCCAATCACGCCAGCCATGAGACTCCAGGCTCGCAATGTGAGCACGCGCCCGGCTGAGTATGCCGACAGCAACATCACCTCGCAGACCTACTACCGTCTCACCAGCGGCTTCAGCGGCACGGGTGATGGGAACTGGGGCAACGCCATCGGCGGCACGAACCTCGTCACCAACATTCAAAATGGCAGCGAGACCTCCACCTTCAAGCATGGCAACACCAAGCTCGACCTCGGCAATGGTGAGTACCTCGATGCCGGTGTGGAAAACGTGATCTCCTTCGCCCCGGAACAGTTCGACACCATCACCCCGAACACCTGGTTTAAGTTTGGTGAGATGACGATGCTCAACGGCACCACGTTCTACAACAGCGAGGCCACCGCAGTTACTCTCTCAACGAATCTGAACCTGACCCAGCCATCGCTGGATTTCACCGCACACATCGATCTGGGGCTCACCAGCACAGAAAACACCAGCGATCGTCTGGCCAGCGCCGACATCGTTGAACTGAAAAACCCCACCACGGACGTGCGCGTCACCATCGACGGCGTCGAATATCGCCTGGAGCTGTCCTGGACCACGCTCGATCCGGGCGCGGGCGTCGTGCAAGGAAACAAATTCTACATCTTTGAAGGCGCCACCGCGAAAGCAGAGCTGCGCGCCCGATTCACCAGCAACCGCTAACACCATGGAAGACATTCACGAACGCAGTCAGCTCGGCTACCGGATGCTCCATCTCTCGAAGGACTCCGGGGTGAGCGACTTTTACGTCACCCCGTGGGAACCGCTGACCTACAAGCGCAACGGCAAGCTGTTTTATGACTCGTTCATCTATCAGCCGGAGCGCCCGTTGGAGTTCACCGCCGGCTGTATCGACTACGCCCTACAGCTCGGCCCGCGCCGCTACCGTGTGAACCGCATGGTCACACGCGGACGTCCGCGCTGGGTGCTGCGCTTGTTGCCTGAAAACATCCCCGATATCAGCAAGCTCATGGTGCCGCCGCCGGCGATCAAAGCCTTCCTGGAGGCCAAAAACGGCCTGTTCCTCGTCTGTGGCGCCACCGGCTCCGGTAAATCGACCACGATTGCCTCCATGATCCTTGAGCGGGCCAAACGCCGACAGGAGCATGTGCTCACATTCGAAGATCCCATCGAGTTCGTTTATCCTTCCGGCATCCCTTCCCTCGTTTCACAGCGTGAGATCGGCACCGACGAGCTGGACTTTAACAAATCCCTGCGCGCCGCCCTTCGTCAGGCACCGGATGTGATTCTCGTGGGAGAAATTCGTGACGGCGAAACCGCCGAGATCGCGCTCCAAGCTGCGGAAACCGGCCACGTCGTCGTGGCCACGCTGCACACCTCATCAGCCGCGCAGACGGTGCAACGTTATCTCAAACTCATTCCGAGCGACCGCATGGAAAACGCCATGCTCTCCTTCGCCGACTCGATTCGCGGCATTCTCTGCCAGCGCCTGCTGTTTGACGAGAACCGAGGCAAACGCTTCCCCATTCACGAGCTGCTGCTGCCTTATGACTCCGTCTGCGGCATGATCCGGCGCGGCGAGTTCAAGAACCTCGACCAGGAGCTCGAAGCGGGATTCACACGCGGCATGGTCAGTTTTGAACGCTGCCTGAACATGCGCATGGCCGACGGCTGGAAACCTTCCACCGCACGCAAGACCGGCTACACCGAGCATGAGGTGTACGACTTCCTTTCCAAAGAACAACTTACTTCCATTTATGCTGTTGGATGAAATCAAATCTGTCCTGAGCTTCGCCGCTTTCAAAGCCGACCCCGACGATTCCGCCGTCCCATGGGGCAAACGCTTTGAGACACGCAAGTCTCTTCTCATCAACGTCAGTCGCGGCTCCGTGAGCTGGCGTTCGATCAACAAACGCGGTCGCTTCGAGGAGGGCGGCGTGCAGGAAGGCGAGCTGGCCGACGCTGCGCCACAACGCGCCGATGAATGGCGCGGCATGGTGGAAGGCGGCTGGTGCTCCGTGTCGGTGAACCACCGCTTCATCATCAGTTTGGAAAACAACCTCATGCGCGGTGACAACTGTGTGAGCCTGCTGCGCACCAATCCACGCGCCGTGCTCGGTCCCAAGTATGACCGTGGCAAGCGCTACGCCATTTGCCATCATCCTGAAACTACCGCCAGCCTGCTGCTCGCCGTGGAAGAGTCGCTGGTCAAAGTGACCGAGGATGTGCTCAAAACGATCAACCTGAAGCCTGGGCGCGTCAGTTGCGGCCTGTTTGCCATGCTGGAGCATGCCATTCTGAGCATCTTTAGGGCGAGCTCCGGTGGCACACCGTCAAACTTCGTGCTCATCGCCGCGTGCGAGGGGTCTCTCGGCGTTCTGGTGCAGCAGGACGGACAGTGGCGTGACATTCGCTGCCGCAGCGGCCTCGGCCCCGAAGCGGTGGAGACGGCGCTCCAGATCATCAGCCCCTTGCTGGCCAAGGTGCCTGAAGGCAGCCCGATTTATTTCATCGGCGACGGCCACGACAACAAGTTCCGCACCGAGATCATGCTGCATCTCGAAAAAGTCGGCGCCTCCGACCTCACGCAGGATGACCTGCTCTGGACCATCATCGGAGAGCATTGATCCACCCCGCCCTTCCACCGCCATGAGTGAATATCTCTGCCACGATTTCAAAACCCCGCGCACTGACACCTCGCGTCGGCTGCCCTCGTCGTTTCGTGCCATTCCGGTCATCTTCTATGTGGCGCTGGTCGGCAGCGCCTATGTGATGACGATGGACTACTTCAACTACAAGAAGGCCCTCACGCAGAAAACCGAGGCCGAGGAGCGCAAGAAGCTCAGTGAAAGCCAGCGCGACGCGTTCAAAAGCGAAAAAAGCACGCTCGAGTCCGAGGCCATGAAGGCGGAAAAAGTGGCTGAATGGATGGAGGGCGCGCGCAACATCCAGCCCATCGCTGTGAAGATCGCCCGAGCCGTGCAAACAGAGACGCGCATCACCCAGGTGGCCCTGGAACGCAGCGAGCAGGTGCCTGCGAACCTTGCTCTCACCATCCACCTCAATGGTTCCAAGGTTTCCAGCGAACTGTCCGCCATCGAGTCCGCGCTGGGCCAGCTTCTCTACCGCTCTTATTCGCCGCAGCAGACGAAGAACGGCGATGTCGTCGAATACCATTCCACGCTCGTGCGCCAGGCAGAGTGATCCCCTTCCCTTCTCCACCATGAACCCGAAACAACTCGCCTGCGTCATCCTGCTGATGGTCATCGGCGGCATGACCTACACCGCGCAGATCATCCACAACAAAGTGGCCACCACCCGCGCCGAGGCCCAGGATGCCGAGGACGGCGCCACCGCCGCGCAGCAAGAGCGCGAAACCGCCGAAATCGAGACCACCGTGTTCAAGACAGACACCGAGGACGTGCGCCGCTTTCTACGCGGCTGGCTGCCCGCCATCGAACGCGTGCAGACACAGCAGGAGGCGGAGCAGGCCATCGAACTGAGCCTGCGCGAGCGGGGCATCAACCTCGTCCGCTCCCGCAAAACCGAGCTGAAGATCTCCAACAACAACAAAATCATCCCCAAGTCCGTCCTCACCACGCTTACCATTGAGGAAGAGTACGCCAAGGTGCTCAACTGGCTCGGCGACATTGAACGCCGGATGCCCACGGCGCGCATGAAGGTCGTGCAAATCACCGGCGGCAGCACCGGAAGGCAGTTGAAATTGGATGTCTCGTTTGAGACGCCCATCTTTGACCTCGCCGCGGCGGATGCTGAAAAAGCCAAGTCCAAGGACAAAGACAAGGAGAAGGACAAAGCCAAAAAATCCTAGCCCATGAACCGATCAAACCGCCACCTCATGCTCCTTGGCCTCGGGCTTGCCGCCCTGGCCATGCCGCTGCGCGCCCAGGAAGAGGCGGTGGACGGCGAGGAAGGCAAACGCGTCCAGTACCAACTCGTCCTGCCGGAGGAAAAGACACCGGAGAGCGTCAAGCCAGAGGAGCATAACCCCTTTGAATCCGAGTCCGAGGCGCAGAACCGGCTGGCTCCCGGAGACACCGAGGAAAACCGCGTGCGTGACAAGCTACTCAAGCTCCCCGTCGTCGGCACGGTGCGCATGCCAGACGGACGCATGAGCGTGCTGCTGGGAAATATCAAACTGGAGACAGGAAAGATCGTCCCCCCCGTGCTGCCGGAGCAGTTGGTGGAACTGAAGGTCAAGAGCATCACCACGCAATACATCGAACTGGCCTGGCAGGAAAAACGCGCCACCGGCCTGCCGCCGAAGCTCATGATCATCCCTATCAATATCTCCCCCAAGGTACGCTATCAGATGCTGGGACAGACCGATGAAGACACCAAGACGGGCAAGGCCACCAACGCCACCATGGACCTGCCTCTGCGTCAGATCGCCAAACAAGAGACCACTCCGCCTGTGGCGCTGCCCGTCGTGGAAAACAACCCCGTCCAGGATCTGCTCATGGACGCGCCTGTACAAAAACCAGCCGCCGCCACCGTCTCCTCGGCCCCGCCGCCTGCCGCCGCATCACAGGAACCCAAGGAGCCGGAAAAGCCGGCCTCGTCCACGCCACCACCGTCACCTGCGGTTGAGTCCATGGTGCGGATGCTCTTCGGCAACCCAACGCCCGCGCCCAAATGAACCGCCGCGTCCATCAGCCGGGGGGCTTCACCTCCGTGGAACTCCTGCTGGTGCTCGCGCTATCCGCCCTGATTCTGGGGGGCGCCGTGGTCACCTACGGCACGCTCGTGCGCAGCCAGCCGAGCGCCTCCTCCGTCGTCACCGTGCCGCTGGGTCTCCAGCGCATGCAGAATTTTTACGGCAGCACCGCCAGCACCAGCAATGTGGCCATGGCCCCGCAGTACGGCGCTCTCTCACTGGCGGAGGAATTGCGCGAGCAGTTTGTCACGGACACGCTCAGCGCCACCGCCGTCTTCTGCCTGCCACGCGACGGCGTGAACACCTGGAGGCCAAGCCTCATTCCCCACAATCCCGCGCTGCACGAGGAACTCGACACACCGCAAAAATTCCGCGCCCACGTCGTCGCCAATGCCGGCGTGTCCGCCGCTCTTTACCGCGACTACCGCAATCCGCTCAACGACTCCGCCACCGTGCCGCAAAACGCCAGCATCTTCGTGCTTGGTTACAGCAAATGGCCCGGCTACCTCAAGGTCAACGCCATCTACGACATCGACCTCGTGCGCTTCACGGCCGCCACTGAGCCGAACGGATTTCACGCATCGGTGAAACGCTACGCGGACACGGCTTCGTCCCTCACGCCCTCCACACTCAGCTACACCGGCGGCTACGAGGTGTTTTTTCCTCCTTCCGTGCCGAATCCGACCAGCAGCGCCCAGTGGGCCGCCGACGGCTTCGCTCCGTTGTTCATCACGTTTGAACGGTCGGCCCGCCTCGCGCTGCGGGAGACGCCCGCCACCATTGAGCGCTTCAAACGTGCCGCAGAACGCCCCTTCTACTTCATTTGGTGGCCTGACCCCGCCGCGCGTCATCTCGGCCCCGTGGCGAACACCTTCGCCTCCAGCGATCCGCGCCAGGCCTACAACCAGATGGCGGGCCGCACCTCGTTCATGTTCACCACACCGATGTTTCCGGCCCTTTGATCCCACGTCATGCGCATCCCACGACAGCATCATCGCAGCACGCTCGGCGCCCTCATGGCGGCGGCGCTCATGCTCATGATTGTCGGCGGCATCTTCGTCTCATCCTGGGTCACCCTGATGAGCACCCGCGCCATTCAGGTGAGTTTTCTTGAGGACATCTGCAAACGCCGCGTTGGAGTGGAAAGCTCCCGCCTGCTCGGCTGGCAGTTGATCAGCGACCGGGGCTTTGAGCGCAATGGCACGGAGAGTGCGAATGAAACCCTCAGCCTGGGAGACGGTCTCGGCAGCCTCAGCACCGCCAATGGCTGGAGCAATCTCAACGTCTATACCTCCACCAGCACGGCGGGCGGCATGAGCACCGTCTTCCCCTACAATCACACCGGCCTGCGGCCAGGAGCGTCCTACATCACCGTGGAGCAGCTCATTCGTCCCTCCTATGCCACTGCTGGCAACATCGACGACTACAACGGCTGGCAGTTCCTCAAAGCGGTGCCCCCCGTGCTCAGTGGCGATGTGTTCTGTGTTTATCGCAAGCCCGACGGAGTCGCCACCGAGCTGGACATCTACCGTGACGCTGGCAATGGCAGCAACGGCCACAATGCCAACTGGACCGTTGAAGGCCGCACCGTCGTGCGTCATCCGCCCTCGTTCTTCGTCAGCAGCACGCCCAGCCCGCTGCAACTGCCCTTCTTGACTAAATCGCTTTATATCCAGTCCTACGCCGCCGCAGAGCCGCCGAACATCCCCTACCCCGTGTATGGCACCGACCTCGACGGCGACGCGCTGCTGCCCTCCAACATGCCGGTCGTTCCCAGCACCACCGGCCCCATCGGTGGCACCGGAGACCGCAGGCACCACGGCTATCTCAAAGTCGTGCGCAACGACGACAACCCAGACAACTCCCTCTGGCACTTTCAGGACCGCGAGGCCGCCGCCGGACGCACCGCCACCGTCACCATCGACGTCGGAGGTGTCTTCAACTCCGCCACCGAGGCCTACTGGATCTCCGAGCAGAAGAACCCCACCTACAAACCGCCCGGCTGGCCCTCTGGATATGATGACAAGCTGAAGGTGCTCTTCATCAAACTCGACAGCCAGTATCTCAAAAACATGCGCATTTACGGCGTCGTCGATCAGATCATTTTCGTCGGCCAAAGCAACGCCACCGCCTTCACCAACGCCGCCGCCATGAAGCCGGTCATCATCACCGTCATGCCCAACGGTGCCAGGGGACGCTGGGTGCGTGACATCCGCTTTGAGCGTGAGAACAACCGCCGCCACGTCCTCGCCTTCCAAGATGACAACGGCCGCCCCGTCGAGTTTTCCTGGGTGAACAGCCCCATCAGCGGCAACGAGTTCCGCTGGCGCTGCGTGCTCGTCAACGAGTACCAGAGCCTCATGTTCAACATGCCCAATCCGCTGACACGCAGCATCCGCTGGATCGGCGGTGTCATGACCAACTGGACGATCAAACGCCGTGCCGCAGGCGGCAACAATCCCAGCCGCCTGCTCTTCACCGGCGACAGCGACCCCGCCGTACCTGCGGCCACCAGTGCCGGCCCCGCCTTCGCCACCTTCCTGCCGCGTGACGCGTGGCTGGAGACTTACTTCCTTCCTGTCGCACCGCCATGAAGACACCCAAACGTTTGCCATGGTTGGCGGTGGTTGGCGATGGTTGGCGATGGTTTGGCAAACCACTGCAAACAACCGCAAACCACCGCAAACAACCGCGAAGCGCGCACGGCTATACTCTCATCGAGGTGCTCGCCGCCGGAGCCATCTTCGCCGTCGGTGCCACGGCCATGGTCAGCCTCTCCTCCACCCTCATGCTGCAGGAGGAGTTTGCCACGCGCGTCGCCATCACACGCAATCAGCAGGAAAACATGGCGCGTCTCTGGCAGCTCGGCCTCTCGCCCGTGCAGGTCACGGCGCTCATGCCCTCCCAGTCCCAGAACGCCTTGCTCCAGCAGGCCGTGCATGGCACGCCCGCGCTTGTCGAGACCGGCCTCACCACCGTCAACGGAGTCGTCATGGAAACCGCGCTCTGCACCGCCGCCGTGAACATCTCCCAGGATCCGCGCACCGAGGTCGAGGGAGCTTCCTTCACCCTCACCGCCTACCGCCCCCGTCTCGTCACTGATCTTCGCCCGCCGCCCCCATAAAATCTGAGGTTTCAGTTTGAAACCTCGAATCCTTCCGACGCCATGCTCAAAAAAGTCAAAATCACCAACGTCCACTCCGGCAAGTCCAGCGAGGCGCTCGTCGAGACCGACACCGACGAAAAAGCCCTCATCGGAGCCGGCGTCGGGGCCAATGAGAGCACCAGCGTCCAGACCATCACGGGCATCGACGAAAAACTTCACCGCATCACCAGCCCCAAGCCCAATACCGAAGACAGCGCCGCCTTTTTTTCGGGCCTAGCTCGCTGCCTCGACCGCAACATCTCCCTCACCAAGGGGCTCATGCTCCAAACCAACCGCGTCAAGTCCCCCACCTACAAGGGCATGATCGCCGAGGTCATCAGCGCCATCGCCACCGGGGACAAGTTCAGCGACGCCATTGCCAAATTCCCCAAGCTTTTCCCTGATGACATGCTCTCGCTCATCATCGCCGGTGAAGAGGCAGGCCAGCTCGCCAAGGTCTGCAAGCGCATCGCCGTCTCGCAGAAAAAATCCTCCAAGGTCATCAAGAAGCTCAAGGGCGGCCTCATCTATCCCGCCGTCGTCATTGTCCTGGGCGTGGTCGTCGTCATCGCCATGAGCTTCACGCTCGTGCCCGCCATGGCCAAGCTCTTCACCGCTTTCAAATCCGAGCTGCCTCTGGGGACAAAAATCCTCATCGCACTTTCGGACCTTTTCATCCACAAGCCCTACATGGCCATCCTTCCCTTTGTAGGCCTCTACTTCTTCTTCGCCAACTGGGGAAAAATCAGCTCCATCCGCGCCATGCAGGATCTGTTCCTCAAGCTGCCAGCCATCGGCGTCATTGTGCGCAAATCTGCCGCAGCCACCGGCTTCCGCACCCTCTCCATGCTCACCGAGTCCAACGTCCGCCTCTCCAGCGCCCTGGACATCACCGCCCAGGCCTCCTGGCACTACCATTACAAGGAGCTCTTCATCCGCCTGCGCGAGCACATCGCCGTCGGCCGCACTTTGCACGAGGCTTTCCTCATGGAGGCCCACTGGCTCGGCCCGGATGCCCGCAACCTCTGCGGTCTCATTGAACTCGCCTCGGAAACCGGCTCGGGCACCGAAATGCTCTCTGAAATCGCCGACGACTACGAGGAGGAGCTCGACAACCTCGCCGCCACTCTCGACAAAATGATTGAGCCTCTCACCATGATGATTCTCGGCGTCATGGTCGGCTTCCTCATCTACGCCATCTACGGCCCCATGTTCAGCCTCGGCGATGTCATCTTGAAGAAGAAGTAAGCAAGCGGCTGCCGTATCCGGTGAGGTCGCCTGCATCGTAAAATGACTCACAACACGCTTCCCCTCGAATATCGCGGCGCGTTCGAATGCGGACTTCCACTTTAAATTTCAAATCTCGAATACCCGCGTCGCCCTCTCGTCACAGGTGGGCATGAAAAAGCATTTCAATCGTCTCGTTCTCGCCGGTCTCTTCCTCTGCCTGGGCGTCAGTTGCACCACCACCTACGATGCCCAGGGGCGTCCGCACAACTCGGTCAACCCCGCCGCCGCCCTCATCGGAGTCGCAGTGGTCGGCTTGATCGCCTACGGCATCGCCAATAGCGACGACGACGACGATGACCATGACCACCATCGCTGCCGGAACAACTCCGGCTCCAGCTACGGCTATCGAAATGGCCGCCGTAACTACTATTGAGGAGAAACACCCGCCGCCGACGGCTCACGGAGTGGGTCATGGCATCCTTCCTGCGTGCTGCTTGATCACTCATGGAAGAACATCTCCACCGGGGGGCGCTTGCACAATCGCCCGGCGTGGCTATGGAACTCCACGAAGAGTTGTTTCAGCTCCGCATGGCTTTTCGTGCGCACGCCCCCATGAAAAATTCGTCCCTTCCTGCTCTCGCCCTGCTGTTCCTCGCGTTCACTTCCGCGTCGGCACTCGTCATCCCCGATCCGCTGCCACCAGCGCCGGAACCCATTGATGACATCCTGCGGGTGCAAATCTTCCTCGACACCCAGCTCTTTGGTCCCGGCAAGCTCGACGGTCGTCCGGGCGAATTCACCAGCAAGGCACTCAAGCGCTATCAGCGCGCCCAGGGTCTCCCCGAGACGGAGCTTGCCGATCACACCCTCGATCTCGCCAGTGTTCCTGAGGTTTACACCACCTACACCATCCGTGAGGAAGACCTCCAATACATCGGCTCCGTGCCGCGCCAGCCCTCCGCGCAGAGCAAAAAGAAATACCTGCCCTATGACTCGCTGCTGGAGTTCCTGACCGAGCGCTTTCACAGCGCCCCCGAACTCCTGGAGTTCATCAACCAGCCCATGAAGCTCGGCGCGCTCAAAGCTGGAGACGTGGTGAAAGTTCCCACAGTGCAGCCTTTTCTCATCGAACAGCTCACCCCGCAGCCCAAGCTGCCCGAAGTCCCTGAATACCTCAACCGCCACATCAAGATCGACACCCGTGAAAAGATGCTCGATCTCTGGGAAGGAGAAAAGCTCCTCGCCAGTCTGCCCATCACCCCCGGCAGCGGCCACCTCGCCACCCCGCCCGGAAATTGGAAGATCGTCGGCATCGCGCAGATGCCCACCTTCCGCTGGGATGCCGGCGTGCTGAACTACGGCGTGCGCACCTCAAACTTCTACGAGCTGCCCATCGGCCCGAACAATCCCGTCGGCGTCATGTGGATCGGCCTCAACCGTGCCGGCATCGGCATTCATGGCACCAACTCGCCCCAGACCATCGGCCGCAGTTCCAGCCACGGCTGCATGCGCACCGCCAACTGGGATGTCATTCGCTTGGTGAAAATGATCACCCAGGGCATGCCCGTGACCATTGAGGGACCCGCCCCTTCGCCCCGCCCGGTCATCGCCAAGAAGAAAGAGACGACTCCCCCGCCTCCGCCGCCGGAACCACCCAAGAAAAGCTTCTTCCAGCGGCTCTTCGGCAAGAAGTAATTCTGTCCACGCAGCAGGAGGGCAAGGCAACGTTCCGACGCTGCCGCAGGCGACACTTCTCACGCCGGGGGCCGTCTCGCCTTGGGTTAACGCGAATCCAAACCGAATGGGCCGCGAATGACCACGAATCAGGTGGAGACGCCGGATTTGCGGTCATTCGCGTGTCATTCTTTTTCATTCGCGTTGGTTTGGAAGCCTCCCGCTGGGTTGATTGCATCTTGACCCTCCCATTGGATCCCCCATCAGGGCATTCTCCGTGATTTTGGCGCGTAAGCTCTGTCCCGCCTGTGCGATTCGCCTGCCCCACGCTTGACGCCCGCGTTATCTCTGGCTTAAAAAAAGGGGATTTCATTTAGCAGAACACGCAGAGAATTCATCGGTGGTGCACCGTACATCAGCATCTCCCTAAACACTCCACCGCATGCCTGACAGCCCTGATCCGACGCTCGACTCCGACGCCGCCACCCTGCCGCTTTCCGGGCCGCGTCCCACGCTGTCGGGAAACAGCATCGACCTCCCGCTGCCGGAGGAGCTCACCGCGCTGCTGCCGCATGGGATGTATCAGGTGCAGGGCTTCCTCGGCGCCGGCGGCATGGGTGCGGTGTACAAAGGCACGCAGGTCCGCCTGAAGCGTCCCGTCGCCATCAAGATCATGCGGCGGGACATGGGGCGAGACCAAGACTTCGAGGCCCGCTTCGAGAGGGAGGCCCAGGCGATGGCGAAGCTAAATCACCCAAATATTGTCAGTGTCATCGACTATGGCGAAGCGGGGCCGGACTACCTCTACATCGTCATGGAGCTCATCGATGGCGCGGACCTGATGGACGTCATCCGCGGCGGCCAGATGACGCAGGAGATGGCGCTTAGCCTGCTGCCGCAAATTTGTGACGCGCTCCAGTTCGCGCACGACCACGGCATCGTTCACCGCGACATCAAGCCCAGCAACATCATGCTCACGCGCGATGGCCGCATCAAGATGGCCGACTTCGGCCTGGCGAAGCACTTCGATGCGGAAAGCAGCTTCCGCACCCAGACCGGCACCGGCATGGGCACGCCCGATTACGCCGCGCCCGAGCAGTTCAGCCCGAACTCGCCCATCGACCACCGTGCGGACATCTACGCCCTCGGCGTGATGATCTACCAGATGATCACCGGCCAGCTCCCTCGCGGCGTGTGGAAGCCGCCGTCCCAACGTGCCGAAGTCGCCCCGCAGTGGGACAGCATCGTCAGCCGCGCCATGCAGAGCGATCCCATTGACCGCTACCAGCAGGCCAGCGAGGTGAAGACAGACGTCAGCAGCATCGCGCTGGTCAGTGCAGGTAGGGCGGCTGGTCCCTCAGCCGCCACGAGCGGCCCCACGACAGCGAATCAGCCCTCGGCGGCGCTTGGAGGACCAAGCGCCCCACCCCAATCCCGCGCTCCACTCCTCATCGGCCTCATCACCGGTGCTGTGGTGATCGCCCTCGGCGCGTTCTTCGCGCTGCGGAACACAGGCGATGGTAGGGCGGCTGGTCCTCCAGCCGCCGCGAATGGCCCTGAGCAGACGGCTCGTGAAAAAGCACCCGCCACACCCAACGCGGCGCTTGCGGGAGCAAGCGCCCTACCCATCGCCGCCACCGCGCTCCCCGAGTCCGGCTGGAAGCCGCTCGTCTCCCAAACCGAATGGCAGAAGTATTCCAAGGGAGCCACCGACTATCAGGGCCAGCAGGTCATGTCCCTGCGCGAGCACAAGGATGGCCTACTGCACATGTCGCGTATTGGCCTCTACGGGACTCAGCCCTTTCTCGATGGCGCGATTCGGGCACGGCTCGTCATGCGAGTTGGCAGTGAAGGCGGTGGCGTCAGTGCGCGGAACTTCAGCAAACAACGCTACTTCTTTAACTTGGCAGACAAGGGCACCGTCATGGTTCTGTCGGTCAAAACGCCGGACAGCCAGGCCGGGAAAACACTCGGCAGCTACAGGCTGCCCAAGCCTTTGCAGCCCGATGAGAAGTTCACCATCGAGCTGCGCATCCAAGGCGATCAACTGACCGGGCTCTTCAACGGCCAGGAAGTCGTGCGGGCCACGGATCAGCGTGTCAAAGAGGTCGGCACATGGGGCATCGACGCCAGTGACGCCTGGTTCGAGTCCGTCGAAGTCCAGCCGCTCCCGGCTGCCGCCACGCCCGCACCCATCGCCGCCACCGCGCTCCCCGAGTCCGGCTGGAGGCCGCTGTTCTCCGATGCGGAGTGGAAAGCCGGGAGATCCGAAGGAGAGACAGTGTATCGCGGTGCAAAGCTCAAATGGAGCCGGGAGTTCAAGGAAGGGCTTCAGCATCTCGTCAGGACTGGTCTGAACCAGCCGCAACCAGCGCCCGATGGAGCCATCCGCGCGCAAATCGTGATTCGAGAGGGCAGCAATATGGTCTCCGTCTCGGCACGAAACTCGACGAACCAGGGCAAATACCAATTGGCCACCGCACCGGACTTCAAGACACTCTCCCTCACTTACACCTCGCCCAAGGACAGCCCTTCGGTCTTGCTCGGCCAATACAAGCTGCCGAAGCCATCTCAGATTGGTGACAAGCTGTTGATTGAACTTCGTCTTCAGGGCGACCATCTGATGGGCCTGCTCAACGGAGTCGCGGTGATCCAAGCTCAGGATAAAAGGATCGCCGGTGGCGGTAATTGGGGCATTGATGCTGCGGACGGCTGGTTCGAGTCCGTCGAAGTCCAGTCGATCCCGGCCGGTGCTGTCTCCCCTTCTCCGAGTCCCCTTGTCTCCAAGTCTTCCGCCACCACCAGCACTCCCGCTTGGAACGACTGGATCGCGGAGAAGCGCCGCGCGGGGGCATTCTCCAACAATTCAAACCTGCGTGACGAATCGACAGGACTGCGCATTACGGCGGACCCGAGTGCTGAATTCTTCATCGGCCCAACCTTCCGCAATGGACGCGTCCGCATCTCGTGTGTTGCGCCAGAGTCGGGCGGTGAGGTGCCCCTTTTCCTGCGCAGCAAAACCGAGGCTGGCAACACCAGCCGATACCAAGTGGCCTTGAGCAAGAAGTCAGGAATCAAGTTCGCGTTCTTCCAAGTGTCAGCCGCAGGGGAAATGAAATGGGCGGAACTCAAGACCTGGCCGCTGCCGAAAGACTTTGATTGGGCGCATGAGTATGCGCTGGAGCTAGCCGCGATGAATGACCTGCTCACCGTGTCACTCAACGGCAAGGAAGTGGGCAGCGTTCAAGACACGAAGCTCACTGGAGCAGGGAGTTTTGGCTTCAGCGCACTGAAAGACACACGAATCACCAAGGTGGAATACCAGTCCCTCGATGGAAGCACTACTGCCGCCGTCTCCCCCGCTCCCAATCTCCCTGTCTCCAAGTCTTCCGCCCCGAAGTTCCCACCCGGCCAGTGGGTGAAGCTCTTCACCAAGCCCGAGGACCTGCCCGCCGACCTGCGGAAGCCCGGCAGCGTCGTGAGGTGGGAGGATGGGTGGGTTCGTTTTGATCGAAATGCCAGCGGAAGACCACGCATTGATCTGCCTTCGGGCGTGCCTGGTGTGACAAATTATGCCATCCGAGTGCGGGGCATTCGTAGCAAGGATGAGATTTCACAGACGGCGATCGTCCTTCGTAAACACGAGACAAAATTCCAGCAATACCAGCTCTCGCCGAAGGGAGTCTTCCTGACCATCAACCGGCGCGATGGGGAGGAATATCCCGAAATCATGCGTTTCTCAAAGCCCATCGTTCAATCTGGCGCGGAGTATGTCATGGAATTTGGCATTGTGGGCAGCCAGCTTGTCGCACGCTACAATGACGACTTCATGCGTGTGCAGGACACCACTTTCAAACAAGGCAGCGCCTACCTCAGCGGAAAGGACGACCTCCGCGACATCGAAGTCATGAACCTCGACGGTCTGTCCGAGGCCGAGGCGCTGCGCCTGCTGGGCGTGGATGAGCAGGGCAATGATCTGCGCGGGAAGGCGGGAGCGCCTTCGGCATCCACCATGCCAACCCATGTCTGGCGCGATGCTTTGGCCGAAGCACCGTTGAAGAAGGTCATCGCCACCGCTGATCACACGGACAAGGGCTACCTGCTACCGCCCGGCAACCACTGGGAGTTTCCCGCGCAGCCCGTGCGGGCCGGGGCGATCCGCGTCCTGGCCGTCACGGAGGCAGGCTCTCCCAATCACCTCTCGCTGAATTTTGGCCTGCCGGGCACCAGGGACCATTATCAGGTGTTCTTCCGCCGCAAACTCAATGAATGCGGGCTTGCCTACCTGAAGGAGGGCATGCCGGAAAGACGGCTCGCGCTCAAGAAAGGAGTGCATCTCGCGGACGGTGAGCCTCATGAATTCCTGCTGGCCCGGATTGCCGATCAATTCTATTTTCTTCTGAATGGTGAGGTGATCCTTCAAGCCGCCGAACCCGACGCCACCGCGAGGTATTTGACCCTCAACTGTTTTGGTGACACCCGCGCCCGTGTGCAGAAGGTCGAATACCTCAACCTCGATGGTGTGAGCGCAGCAGAGGCGTTGAAGGTGGCGGGTATCGTCACCGCTTCTCCAAGTCTCCCCGTCTCCTCTTCTCCCTCGTCTGCGACCAACGTCCGCCCCTTCATCAACACCCTCGGCATGAAGTTCGTCCCCGTGCCGATCATCGGCGGGCCGACGGACGGGAAGCGGGTGCTCTTCAGCGTGTGGGAGACACGGGTGCAGGACTATGAGGCGTTTCTGAAGGAGAAGAAGCGCGAGTGGGGAAAGGTGCCCTTCGAGCAGGGGCCGACGCATCCCGTGGTGGGGCCCAATTGGGACGAGGCGCAGGCGTTTTGCGACTGGCTCACCGAGACGGAGCGCAAGGCAGGCAAGCTCGGCACGACCGAACACTACCGCCTGCCCAGCGACCACGAGTGGAGCTGTGCGGTGGACCTGGGCGACAAGGAAGACGCGTCCAAGCTGCCCGCCGAAAAGCATCTGAAGATCGCGGATGTCTTCCCCTGGGGCACGCAGTGGCCACCACCGAAGGGCGCGGGCAATTTTGCCGGAGAGGAAATGCAGGCTGCGATGGCCGCCGGGAAATTCAGCAACATCAAAGGCGAGATGCCCGGCTACCACGATGGCTTCGTGGACACGGCCCCGGTCGGGAGCTTTGCCGCCAACCGCTTCGGTCTCCACGACATGGGCGGCAACGTCTGGCAGTGGTGCGCGGACTGGGTGGATGGATCGCAAAAGGCACGGGTACTGCGGGGCAGCTCCTCGCAGGACCGGGACCGCATGTTCCTGCAATCGTCCTTCCGCAACCGCTACCAGCCCCAGGCGCACATGATCAACCACGGCTTCCGCGTGGTGCTGGCTCAGCCGTAGATTCGACTGGCAGTCGAATCCGGATCGGCAGGAGCTGTAATCTCGCTGGCAATTGGCCGATGGCCCCTTCCGCCGGAAGCGCTGGCTCGTTCAACTCCCCGGTTGGCTCGTCCAGCTCCGCAGTTGGCTCGTCCAACTGCACACCTGGCTCGTTCAGCTCCGCAGTTGGCTCGTTCAACTCCGCAGTTGGCTCGTCCAGCTCCGCAGTTGGCTGGTTCAACTCCACAGTTGGCTCGTTCAACTCCGCAGTTGGCTCGTTCAGCTCCCCGGTTGGCTCGTCCAGCTCCACAGTTGGCTGGTTCAACTCCGCAGTTGGCTCGTTCAGCTCCGCAGTTCGCTCGTTCAACTCCCCGGTTGGCTGGTTCAACTCCCCGGTTGGCTCGTCCAGCTCCGCAGTTGGCTCGTTCAACTCCACGGCTGGCTCGTTCAGCTCCCCGGCTGGCTCGTTCACCAGAGGCAGTAGCCCAACCACCGATGGCGGCAGATCGTTCACCGGAATCATCCTGGCCCTTGGCCGAACCGCACCGGATGGCTGGATGCCGGGGGATTCCGAGACTCAAGCGAGAAGAGCGCGGGTCGGCCTCGAAACGAAGACCTCCTCCGCGATGCCCCGAAGGCCGCGATGAATCTGGAAGAAGCCCAGGCGAAGCAGTGCGTGCGTGAAACCGGCTGCCAGCCTGTGCATGGACGTTCCTTGAGCCGGCTGGCAGCCGGTTTCACATCATGCTGCGGCTTGACCGCAGGAGGCAAGTCGAGACACTGGGCCGATGAAGCCCCTTGCCGCAAAATCCAACCGCATGATCCGATCCATCACCCTGATTCTCCCATCCCTGGTCCTTCTGAGCTGCAGCCAGCCAACCAAGCCCAAGCCCCGCAAGGCCCCTGCCCTCCCGCCTGCTGCCGCGCTGGCCCCCACGCCCCCTGTCAATCTCAGCGTCGGCGGCGGCGTGCAGACCACCCCGTCAGGATTGCAGTTTGAGGTGCTGAGACGCGGTGCCGGTACGGTGTCCCCCAGAGCCACTGACACGGTGAACGTCCACTATCACGGCACCACGCTCAGCGGCGCGGTCTTCGACAGTTCGGTGGAACGCGGTGAGCCGATCAGTTTCCCACTGAACGGCGTGATCCGCGGCTGGACCGAGGGCGTGCAACTGATGAAGGTGGGCGACAAGTTCAGGTTCGTGATCCCCCACAACCTGGCCTATGGCGCGAGCAGCCCCAGCCCGAAAATCCCGCCTTTCAGCACGCTGGTCTTTGAGATCGAGCTGCTCGGCATCAACGGACTCACGCAATAAGCAATCACCGCGCTGCGGTCTGCGCGCTGCGTTTGCCGAGGCAGATAAGGCTTTTGTCGCCCCGGATGAAGATCTGGCCTTCGCTCAGCGCGGGTGAGGCGAAGACTTTCTCGCCGAGTTCGCTTTCGGCGAGGGCTTGATACGCCTTGCCGGGCTTCACCGTGCGCAGGGTGCCGGTGTCGTTGATGAAATAGACGCGCCCTTCGGCGCTGGCGAGAGAGGCATGGTGCTCCCGCAGGCGCTCCTCCCACAGGATGTCGCCGTTCTTCGCGTCGAAGCAGTGGCCAATGCCCGAGTCGGAAACGATGAGGAAGTGGCCGCCCTCGACGATGGGCGAAGGCACATAGCTCACGCCTTTGTTCGTGCGCCAGGCGATGTGGGTGTTGGTGACGTTGCCGCTGCCGTCGGGCTTGATGGCGAGGAGGTGATGCTCGGGGAAACCGCCGGTCATGTAGAGCAGGCCGGTTTGATCGCTGAAAACGAGCGAGGCCACGAACTGCTCGGTGGGGCCGTCGATGATCCACAGCAGCTTGCCGGTGCGTGGATCATAACTGGTGACGCACATGGTGCCACTGAGCACCATTTGCGTGCGACCGCCGATGTCGCGAATGAGCGGCACGCAGTAGCTGCGGGTGTGGTTCGGACGCTCGATGCGCCACAACTCCTTGCCGTCCGTTTTGGCCAGGGCGACGATGTAGCCGTCGCCATCGTGGTCGCAGTTCACAATGACCTTGTCCTCGAACACGACCGGGCTGGAGCAGAAGCCGTGCTTGCTAGAGAACAGACCGGGGCGCACCTGCCAAATTGGCTTGCCGCTGAAATCATGAGCGGAGATGACGACGGTGCCCTTCGGCACCTCGCCTTTGCCGATGACACGGCCGCTGTTGGCCAGGCGCGTGGCGTCGGTCTCGGTGTTGTCGAGGAAGGCGGTGAAGACGCGCTCGCCATCGGTGGCTGGCGTGCTGGAGGCCTGGCTGTTGAGGCGGTGGATGCTTTCGATGGGCGCTTTGACCACGTTCGACTGCCAGAGCGTTTTGCCCGTGGCTCGATCGAGGCAAAGCAACACTCGCTGCTCCGTTTCCGCCACGGCGGAGACGATGAAAATGCGATCCTGCCACACGATGGGCGACGCATGGCCGCTGCCGGGCAGCTCGGCCTTCCACGTCACCTGGCCTTCAGCCGAAATCGGAAAGCCACTGTCCCGCGAAGTGCCATCGAGCCGAGGACCGCGCCACTGCGGCCAGTTTTCAGCGAGAAGCGGAGAGCCGAGGGCGAGAAGCAGGAAGAAAGAACGCAGAATCATGCGCGAGGATGAACGCACGCAAACAACACGAGTTTGCGGCCCGTCTTGAGTTCTCTGACTGCGAACACCGCTTTAAAGAATCACCCCCGGCTGATACTTCGCAGCTTCAGGGAATTCCTTGGCAATGGCCTCGACGCGACCGCAGAAGGCATCAACCTGCTGCGGGGCATCGCCGGCGTTGGCCTTGCCAGCTTCGACGATGCGCTGCATGTCGGCCTCGGTGAGAGTCAGGCGCGGATCATGCACCAGGCGGACGAGGAGATCGTTTTCGCGGACCTTGCCGGTGCGCATGTCCTTGGCGACCTGCACGGCGTGCTCTTTGATGACCTCGTGCGCCGTCTCGCGGCCTGCGCCGGATTTGACGGCCTCCATCATGACGGTCGTGGTGAGCAGGAATGGCAGGTAGCGCATGAGTTCCTGCTCAATGACGGAATCGAAGACCTCCATTTGATCCAGGATCGTGAGGAAGGTCTCCAGCAGACCGTCAAGCGCGAGGAAGGCGTCCGGAAGCATCACGCGGCGCACGACGGAGCAGGACACGTCGCCCTCATTCCACTGATCGCCGGCCAGACCTGCGGCCATGGCGAGATAGCCTTTCAAGATGACGTGCAGGCCGTTCACGCGCTCGCAGGAGCGGCTGTTCATCTTGTGCGGCATGGCGGAGGAACCGACCTGGCCTTTGGCAAAGCCTTCGGAGGCAAGCTCCTGCCCGGCCATGAGGCGCAGCGTGCGGGCAAAACTGGCGGGCCCACTGGCCACCTGGCAAAGCGAGGCGATGACCTGCATGTCAAGACTGCGCGGATACACCTGTCCGACAGCCCCGAAGGCCGCAGGCATGCCCAGGTGATGCAGGATGCGGCTTTCCAACTCGCTGGCCTTGGCGGCATCCCCATTGAAGAGGGTGATCTGGTCCAGGCGCGTCCCGACCGCGCCTTTCAAACCACGGGCCGGATAAGTGGCGATGACGTTCTGCAAATCGCCAAAGGCGAGCAGCGTCTCCTCGCCAAACATGGCGAGTCGCTTGCCCAGCGTCGTGACCTGCGCGGCGACGTTGTGAGTGCGCGCCGTGAGAGGGATATCGCGCGTCTCAGCCGCCCGGCGCGAGATACCGGCCAGCACAGCGACGCTTTTCGAACGAATCTCCAATAGAGAACGGAAGACCTGAAGCTGCTCCACATTCTCCGTGAGGTCGCGGCTCGTCATGCCCTTGTGCAGATGCTCATGACCGGCGAGTTCGCAGAATTCCTCGATCCGCGCCTTCACATCATGCCGGGTGACACGTTCCCGCTGCATGATGGAGGCCACGTTGACCTGATCCTTCACCTTTTCATAAGCCTCGATCACACCCTCGGGCACCGGGATGCCAAGGTCACGCTGGCCTTTGAGCACCGCGATCCAATAATCGCGTTCCAGTCGGACTTTGCCCTCCGGCGACCAAAGGGCGCGCATGGGAGCGGTGGCGTAGCGTTCGGCGAGGACGTTGGGAATGGAATCGGACATATGGGAGCTTTTGATCTAGGCCAAGCTGCGACAAATCGCAAATCCGATGCCGGGCCTGTTCGTGTCGATTTCATTCTCAGAAACCCAGCTCTTGTATACCCTCGCATTTCAAACAGCCGTCGTAACCGCCATGACGAGTGCTGAAGAATGCATCCACTGGCTCTATTTTGGCCCACTCTTTGTTCGGATTCTGGCTTGAATCCTTTTGTATGAATTTCTTCAGGATTTCCGAAATTTTTCAGCAGTCATCCAATTTTGGTTTGCATTTGTGACTGTGATTCGCAAATCTACCAATTATCTGAAGCCCGCCTTTCTCCCGAAGTCGGAAAAAGACCTTGTAATGATGGAATTTATAAGCAACTGTTGAGCCGTAGCAAAAAAGAGACTCAAATTTCATTTTCTAAAGACACCCAACCTCCCAGTCCACTCCACTAACCATATGGCCGATCCAGCAGCACCCGAACTCATGACAGTGAAAGAGACGGCGGAATATCTCCGCATTCCTCTGCCCACCGTCTATTACCTCGTGCAGCGCGGGCAATTGCCTGCGGTTCAAATCGGAGGTCGCTGGCGCATCAAGCGCAGTCTGCTCGACCGCGATGTGCTGCGAAAAGAAGAGGAGGCCGGGCAGCCGACCGTCTTGGTCGTCGATGATGACCCTGCATTGCAGGCGCTCTTCAAGCAATTCCTCAAAAAGGCGGGATTCGGCCGGTTGGTCGTCGGCACTGGAGCAGAGGCCATCGCCATGGCGAAAAAGCAGAAGTTTGACTTCGTCTTCCTCGATCTCAAGCTGCCAGACGTCCCAGGAGATGAGGTCTATTCTCAACTCAAGGCGCTTTATCCCGACCTGCCCATCGTGGTGATCACTGGCTACCCGGACAGCGAAATCCTCAGCCGCATCCTCGGCCACGGACCAGTCACGGTGATCAAGAAGCCGATCGAGTACGATCAGCTCAACCTCGCCGTGAAGCAGCTCGGTCACAAAGGTGCCGAGGCCAACGCTGCCTGACCCCCCTCTCAACCTAGTCTCTCCCGAGACCAAGCCCCGTCAGCATCCCTGACGGGGCTTTTTCGTGTCTCAAACGGCCGCAGACGAGAAGAATACCTTCTGTGCCGTGCCGCGCAGCATCCAGGCTCTATCCGTCTCACTCAGGAAATCGAGCCGGTCCCGGATCAAGGCGATTGAATCACGGTAGTTGTGCCCCGGATCGACCTGGAACGGACAATCGCTGGCCCACATGACCCGCTGCGGACCAAAAGCATCGCGCACCTGACGAATGAGCGGCCCCAAGTCAGTATAAGGCGCTTTTTTGCGTCCCAGCGCATAAAACGCGGACGCCTTCACATGCGTCTTCGCATGACGGGCTAGGCGCAGGAGATTCCGCACATCCGCCTCTTTAAAACCACCCGCCATGCCGATGCGGGCAAAGTGGTCGATCACCACGCTCGTGTCGGGATACCATTCGCACATTTTGTCGATGAGCGGCAGCGTGTCGGGGTTGATCAACGGGCAGACGCTCACTTTCAGCTCGGCGGCGGTCTTCCAAAGTGTCGCCATGCCGGGGGAGCCGATCCACGCTGAGAGGTTGGTTGCCTTGCCGGAATAGATGCGGAAGCCACGCACGCCCTGTTTGACCAGTTGTGTCATCGTCGCGGCCAGATCCGGCGCGTTTTCATCCACGATGGCCACACCGCTGAAAGTGCCAGGATGCTGCCGCATCACGTCGAGCATGTAGCGGTTGTCGAACTGGTAGTGGCTCATCTGGATGAGCACGATGCGCCGCACGCCCTCCGGCCGGCAATGCGCGAACAACTGCTGCGGCGTGAAACTCGGCGGACGCATGTCGCTGACAGCATAACCACGCGCCAGAGGATACTTTTCCACCTCCGGCGTCCACACATGCACATGCGCGTCGATCCAGTCTCCTTTCTTGAATGAGGGAACCAGCGAGCAGCCGGTGAGCGCTGCGGCGGACGAGGCGAGGAAAGAGCGGCGGTTGGGATTCATGTGGAAAGAAACGGTGAGAGGTGAGAAGTCAGAGGTGAAATGCGCACAGGCACCTCTACTAACGTCTGACTTATCACTTTTTACATCTCACCCATTTCGCCCCATGAGCAAACTGCGCCGAATCTGTGTCTATTGCGGTTCCAATGCTGGAAATGATCCCGCGCATCGCGCCGCCGCGCATGATTTGGGTGCGTTTCTGGCCCGCGGCGGCCTCGGTCTTGTTTATGGCGGCGGCAATGTGGGTCTGATGGGCACTGTGGCGGATGGAGCACTCTCACAAAGTGGTGAGGTGATCGGTGTGATCCCAAAATCGCTGATGGAAAAAGAGCTCGGCCATGGCGGCGTCACGGAACTGCATGTCGTGACCAGCATGCACGAACGCAAGCAGATGATGGTCGATCTGAGCGATGGCTTCATCGCCTTGCCAGGAGGTTTCGGCACTCTGGACGAGTTATTTGAGACGCTGACTTGGCTACAGCTCTCGTTTCATGACAAACCGGTCGGCCTGCTCAATGTCGGCGGCTTTTTCGACGGCTTGATCGAGTTCATTGCCCACATGAGCCATAGCGGCTTTCTCAAGCCCGAACACGCGCAGTGCGTGCTCGTCGAAAACGAACCCGCAAAGCTGCTCACAGCCATGGAATCCTTTCGCCCGCCAGATCTGGGCAAATGGATCGAAAAGCTGGCCGCTGAGGCGCGCTAGGACAGCTTGTTCTTGAAGTCCGCGTAACCGAAGCGCCGCACCACGCGGTATTCCCGCGTCGCCGGATCATAGATGGCGATGTCAGGATGCGGCACGCCGTTGAAGGTCGTCGTCTTGACCATCGTGTAGTGCGCCATGTCGGCAAACACGAGTCGCTGGCCGACCTTGAGCGGCTCGGGGAATGAAAAGCCCGTCAGCACATCGCCTGCGAGACAGCTCATGCCGCCCATCTTGTATTTGTGCGGAAACTCCCCCGGCAAACCCGCGCCAAAAATGCGCGGCCGATACGGCATCTCCAGGCAGTCCGGCATGTGCGCCGTGGCGGAGAGGTCGAGGATGGCGGTGGGAGTGTCTGAGGCCACGATGTCCTGCACCTCGGCGACGAGATAGCCGGTGTTCAGGGCGGCGGCTTCGCCAGGCTCGATATAAACTTCCTTGCCCCATTTCTCGCGGAAGGTGCGCAAGACGCGGATGAGGCGCTCCACATCGTAGTCCTTGCGTGTGATGTGATGTCCGCCGCCCATGTTCACCCACTGCACCTGCTCCAGCAGGCGTGGAAACCGCGCTTCGACGGCAGACACGGTGCGCTCCAGCACGTCCGAATCCTGCTCGCAGAGCGCATGGAAGTGCAAGCCTTCGACACCGGTCAAATCCTCGCCTTCCAGCGCTTCGGCGCGAATGCCGAGACGGCAGCCGGGCGAGCACGGGTCGTAGAGCGAAACCTCGACCTCGGAGTGCTCAGGATTCACACGAATGCCGGGGCTGGACGCATGCCCCACCGCCTTTGCGGCATCCAGCATTGGCTTGAACTTCCGAAACTGGGCCAGCGAGTTGAAGCTGAGATGATGGGCGATGGGAATGATCTGCCGCATCTCCGCTTCTTTGAACGCTGGCGCATAGACATGCACCTCTTTGCCAAATTCCTGCGCCAGCAGCGCCTCATTGAGTCCACTCGCACAGCAGCCGCTCAAATACTCACGCATGATCGGGAACACGCTGAACATCGAGAAGCCCTTCAAGGCCAGCAACACCTTCGCGCCAGACTCGCTCTGCACGCGGCTGAGTTTCTCCATGTTTTTGCGCAACAACGCGACATCCACCACATAGGCGGGCGTTTCGATGGCGTTGATGTCGAAGGCCGGGAACGGCTGCTCGTAAACGTGGGAAGGCGTGAAGTCCGTGGAGGCCATGGGGGCGCGGAGAATAGCGGCTCACACCAACCTCGCAAGAGTCTCTCGTGCGTTGTTCACGCTATCGCATGAACAACGCACCGTTGAAGACGCCAGCAGATTACCGCACGACACGTGCGCCGCCACCGCCCATTGTCTTCTCGACTTCTTTGCGGGTCGCCATCGAAGTATCGCCTGGCGTTGTCGAAGCCAATGCGCCGTGGGCGGCGCCGTATTCGACGGCTTTCTGGGCGTCGTTGAACTCCATGAAGCCGAACTGCACGCCGGAGGCGAAGCTGTCGCCGCCGCCGACACGGTCGAGGATTTCGAGGTCGGGATACTTGCGGCTCTCGTGGAACTGACCAGCGTGCCAGAGGATGGCGGACCAGTCGTTGACGGTGGCAGTCTTCACACCGCGCAGCGTGGTGGCGGCGACCTTGAAGTTCGAGAACTCCTTCACCGCCGTCTCGATCATGGCCTTGAAGGCGTCGAGTTCGATGTTGGAGATGTTGTGGTCCACGCCTTTGACCTCGAAGCCAAGCGAGGCGGTGAAGTCCTCCTCATTGCCGATCATAACATCGACATACTTCGCGATCTCGCGATTGACCTCCTGGGCCTTTTGCAGGCCACCGATGGTTTTCCAAAGCGAGGGGCGGTAGTTGAGGTCGTAGCTGACGATGGTGCCGTACTTGTTCGCTGCCTTCACCGCTTCAACGGTGAGTTCGGCCGTGGTGGCGGAGAGCGCGGCGAAGATGCCACCGGTGTGGAACCAGCGGACGCCGAGTTTGCCGAAGATGTGCTCCCAGTCGATGTCGCCGGGCTTGAGCTGCGAAGCGGCGGTGTTGCCCCGATCAGGATTGCCGACGGCACCACGGATGCCAAAGCCGCGCTCGGTGAAGTTCAGGCCGTTGCGGACGGTGCGACCGATGCCGTCATCGGCACGCCATTGGATGAAGTCGGTGGCAACTCCGCCCTGCATGATGAAATCCTCAATGAGGTGACCGATCTCGTTATCCACGAAGGCAGTGACGACGGCGGTCTTGTAGCCGAAGCACTTCCTCAGGCCTCGGGAGGTGTTGTACTCGCCGCCGCCTTCCCAGGCCTTGAATTCACGGGCGGTGCGGATGCGGCCTTCGCCGGGATCGAGACGGAGCATGACTTCGCCGAGCGAGATTTGATCGAAGGCGCAGGATTCGCGAGGTTTGATGGAGAGGCTCATGGTGTGGGAAAGAAAGGATTATGTCTGAAAATCAGAACCTGCAAACGAGGAACGACATTTCTAAACGTCTCAGTATGAATGGCAGGGTTCGTCAGCCAGTAGTGGAGTCTTTGCGCCACTCGGCGTTCGGGTCATCGTAAAAAACAAAACCGCTCAATGGAAGTGCCCGGTCATCGGGCCAAGCATCCATCACTGACATATCTTCCACAGACATCCGAGGCGGATCATCGATAGAATTAGCCACTTTGGGCCGGAGCTTGGTCGAGGTGCGAACAAGCTCGATGGCTTGAATTTCTGCTTCCTCTGGAGTTGGGGTGTCGACATACGCATTAACGTAGAAGCCTTTTAATATAGGTTCTGTTGTGTCGGCCTCTTTGATGAGAAAATTCACGCCGTGAATCAATGCTACAAAAATCGGCATAACGTGAGCGAGCCGTGAAACATCCGAGTTCCGCTCAGAACGGGTTGGCGCGAGCGATGGGCTCCTTGCCCGCAAGGAATCGCGTGAGATTTTCCACAGCGCAACTGGCCTGGCGCTGCACGCTCTCGTGCGTGCGGCTGCCGATGTGCGGCGTGAGCACGGTGCCGGGGAGGCCGAGGAGCGGATGATCGGCGGGCGGCGGCTCCTGGTCGAGCACGTCGGCACCGTAACGGATCTTACCAGCCTTGATGGCCTCGACGAGCGGGGTGAGCGAGATGAGTTCGCCGCGGCCGGTGTTGACGATGACGGCACCGGGCTTGAGCAGGCCGATGCGGCGGGCGTCGATCAGGCCCTTGGTCTTTTCGGTGAGCTTGGTGTGGAGCGAGATGAAGTCAGCCTGCTTGAGTCCCTCGTCGAGATCTTCGACGCGCTCCAGATCATACCAGCGGGCGAAATCTTCCTCCCAGTAGTTGGCGTAAACAAGAACGCGCAGGCCGAAGGCACGCGCGCGGATGGCGACTTCCTTGGAGATGCGGCCAAGACCGACGAGCAGGAGCGTCTTGCCGCAGAGCTCATTGCCCGTGATGCGCGTCCAGTTGCCGGCAGCGACGTGGTTGGCCTCGACGACGAGGTTGCGCACGACGGCGAGCAGGAGGGCGAAGGTGTGCTCGGCGACAGTGGTGTGGTTGACACCTGGCGTGAAGAGCACGGGCACCTTGAGGTCGGTGGCGGCCTTCAGGTCGATCTTGTCGAGGCCGATGCCGTATTTCGAGATGACCTTGAGACGCGGCAGGGATTTCTGAATGACCGCACGGGTGAAAGCATCGTCACCGCAAAGAAAAGCGTCAAAGTCACCAGCCAGCTCGAGCATGCGGCTCTCGGGAAGCGGCCCGCGCTCACGAACGATCTCAAATCCGGCCTTGGCCAGCATGTCGTGATGGATGCCGGGAGTATCCTGGAATGACGTGGTGGTGAGGAGGACGCGGGGAGAACTCATGAGGAGAAAATGGTTGGATTCAGTGTTTTTCGGAGGCCATCGTGGCGGGGAGCAGGCTCGCAGCAAACACGATAACAAAAAAAGTGTTTTTCAACTCTGGAGCCTTTTCTCCTGAGTCTCGCCAGCGACCATTCACTCCATGCTGGCGTTTGCGACTCTTGACGCTAAATTGCTACCATGATCCGCCACCTTTTCGCCTCCCTAATCCTCTGCACCACCGCATTTGCGCAAATCTCCGCCCCAGCCGAGCTCAAGCCATGGAAGCAGCACGCGTTCGACTTTGAAACCGGCATGCTGTGGAAAGTCGGCGGCGACACCACCTTCAATTACCGCATCGTACCGTTCATGGTCTCCTGGCGTTCTCCCGAGGTGCTCGGCCTCGATTTCTCCAACGGCTCCAAGCTCACCATCCGCAACAAAGTCACAGTCATGGCCAACTGGTTCGAGGAAGGCTCCGAAAATCGCTACCTCGGCATCTCAGGCGCACCATCCATCGAATGGTGGGATCCAAGCATGACCTGGAGCGTCTTCGGTTCCATCGGCGGCGGTGTCGGCTGGGTGGATGCGCAGAATGTGCCCGGCGGCCAGGGCCAGGACTTCACGCTGAATTGGTACGGCCAGCTTGGTGTCTCCCGCGTGCTGACCGATTCGTGGTCCCTGCGTGCCAGCGCCATGTTTCAGCATCTTTCCAACGGTGGGCAGACCAACCCGAATCCCGGCCTCGATTCGCTGGGCTTCACGTTCGGTGTCAGTCGCAGTTTCTAAACGATGCAGCCGCGAATTGGGGCTCGCACGAAAGCGTGGGGTACTTCATGGTGTTCGCTCATCATGACCGCCCCACTGCTCACCGCTCTCATTTTCACCACTTCGGCACTTCATGCCGCAGACACTTACTTCCCGCCGCCAGACAGCGCAGGCGGCTGGCGTGAGGCGAAGACCGAAAAGGCCATGCGCGAGCAGGCTGGCATGGACCTGAGCAAGCTGGAACCCGCCTACACCATCACCGAGCGCAGCACTGCGCATGGCGGTCTGGTGGTGGTGAGGAAGGGCTGGCTGGTGTTCGAGCGCTACTTCGGACGTGCCAGTCGCAATGCGAACCCTGACATGGCCTCCACCGGCAAGGGCTTTTGCAGCATCGCCTGTGGCATCATGCTGCATGAGTTTAAAGACAATATCCCCGCAGGGCTCGACACGAAGGTGTTCACTGAAAAATACCTGCCACAGGCGCTCCCGTTCAACGATCCGCGAAAAGCGAACATCACCCTGGGCCAACTGCTCTGCATGACCGGCGGCTACTGGGGTGAAGGGCAGACACCCACCGGCTATGTCAAAGGCGACCCCAAGCCAAAGCCGCTCAAGCCCGTACCCGGCCAGAACATCCGTGATCTCGACAAATCCTCACTCGATGTGCCGCTGTGGTGCGATCCAGGCGCTGGTTACTCCTACTCCTCTCCTTCTCCACACATCGCCAGCATCGTGCTGCGCAACGTCAGCGGCATGGAGTTGAAGGACTTCATTCACGAACGCCTTGCCAAGCCGCAGGGCTGGGGCGCGTGGGATTACTGCCTGCATCGCGGCGATTTCGTCATGCCGCATGCGAATGGGGCCGGCAGCACCGCCTTGCATGCCACCGACGCCGTGCGCTTCGGCTACTGCCTGGCTCAAAACGGCAAGTGGAAGGACCAGCAGCTCGTCCCGCCCGACTACATCAAGAAATGCCAGACGTGGAGCCCTTACAACCCTCACACGCCTTTCAGTCTGCAATGGGAGCACAACGCCGACGGCCATGTGGCCGGAGCACCGAAGGACGCGTTCTGGAAAAGCGGCGCGGGGGGCTTCTGCCTCTACGTTGTGCCGTCGCTCGACCTCGTGATCTACAAGCTCGGCGGCAAGACCGGCCAGTATGACCCCACGCTCACCCGCATTCCGCAGCCGGAGCCGAAGACCGACCGCGACGACTGGCAGCCGATCCCTGGCAACGCCTTCCAGGAAGGCACTGGAGCGGCCTCGCTGGGCCGTGTTTTAGAAATGGTCTGCGCGGCCGTGCGTGTAGAGTAAATCCACTCGCCTTCACCGCAAACTCGCGACGCCGCCTTCAAGCTTGAAGAGCTGCTCCACCTCCGCGTCGCTCAGGGCACGATCAAAGACGGCCAGATCGTCCTGATGGCCCACATACGAAGCTCCCAGCACCAGCGCCACGCTTGCTGGATCCCAGCCGAAACGCAAATCCCAGTTCTCGATGCGGCCTTGCAGCTTGCCGTTGATGAAGAGGCTGCCGCCCGGCTTCGCCGCCTGGTTGTTCACGTTTGAAAGCGTGAAGGCCACATGCGTCCATGTCTCGCGGCTGAAGGGCGCGTTCGCCACCTGCACCATCGGCCGTTTTTCGAAGGGAATGTCCGCCCACTGCACATTCGTGGGATTCCAGATCTCAAACAACGGACGAATGGCGTAGCGGAAGAAGCGCGGCGTCTCATCCTTCGACCACTCCAGGAAAATAAAGCCCTTCTTGCCATCATCACCCACGATCTGCACCGGATCGCAGTAGCCCGGCTCCAGATCCTCGTCCGGTGTGAGCTTCAACCAGGTGGAGACCGTGGCGCTCCAGCTCTTGTCGTTGTAGCCCAGGACGTTCACACCGCTGAATTGTGGCCGCGTGGCACCCTTCTTGGGAAAGTGCAGACAAGAACCGAATTTTCCACCCGAGGCGAGTTTCACGTCGTCGTTGAACACGCAGGGCACGAGATCCTTGCCCTTCTTGATCAGGCAGGTTTTGTCCCCCTTGCTGAAGTCGGCGTTCAGTCCCGCATCAAACGACGCATGAAAGGTCAGCGATGACTTGAGCGCGTCCTGGGCAAGAAGCGGCGAGGCAAGACAGAGAAACAGGGCGAGTGATTTCATGGCGGCACCTGCCAATACGCGCCCTCGGGGCGTTCTCGTGCGCGGGTTCGGCCTGTTCTACGGATTCATCCACGTTTCAAACGCCGCGTCCACTCGCCGCAGCATTTCGGCGTTGTCACGCTTCGCATCGGTGAACTTGGCCCAGGCGTTCGGGTCCGTGTTCTTGCCCGTGCCCTCGAATTCGGCGATGAACTCCTCCACCAAAGCTCCCTCTCCGGCAAATTGCTCCCGCAGGTGCGCTTTGCAGGTCGTTCCGATCAGGTTCAGGCGGTTCTTGGTTCCGATGCTCATGGTGCGCCATCCTAGATGCTATCATAGGCATTGAAAGAGCTTGTTGAACCCAAGAAAGGCCTGTGAAGAGATCACTCTCCCTTCGCAGTTGCGCCCAGTGCGCTGAAGAATTTTCTTGAGTTCTCGCACGGTACGCGGACAGCACGCGACCATGCAACGCCTCCTCATTCGTGCCGTTTTCGTCTTCCTCCTCACCGCCACCCTCGCCTTCGCTGATGAGCCGGTGACCCGCCTGCACAAGGTCAACGCTCCAGTAGGGTTGATCATCCGCAGCAAACCCGGCACAGACGGCAAGCGCCTCGGCAGCCTGGAGGAAGGGGCCAAAGTCACCCTGGCAGGCAAAGCAGTCGCAGGAGACAAAAACCAAGTGGTGCCCGTGGTGTCCAAAGATGCGCAAGATCCCGACGCCTCCTGGATTCAAATCTCCGCCCCAAAAGCAGGCTATGTGCTCTACCGCGTCGGCGGTGCGGCTCCTTACGACTATTTGGTGCCTTACAGCAAGTGAGCAGCGAAAGGCTTGCATCCACCCTCTGCACCCGACCACGTTTCTGCTTTCGCTCAATAGCCCGTCACTTCAAACCGGCACAGTCCATCGGCATCCACGGCGATAAACTCCAGCACGCCATCGCTGCGGAACACCGGCCCGCTCGTCACGGGCGCGTAGGTCGCACGCACCACGCCATCGACAACGATATTCGCAGCCCCATGCGTGTCTTGAGCCGCCATGTAGGCGAAGTGCCGACTATCGGCACTGAAACTCAAGTTGAAGCCCATGCCAGTCTTGGAACCGGGGCCCGCCTTGCCATCAACCACCCAATGCATCGATCCCTGGCTCATCACGCAGCAGGCGAGCCGTCGCGAGTCGGGGCTGAACACGATGGGCTGTGAGTTGCGGTAATCGTCCATCGTCACATCCAGCACCACGGCCTTGCCATCCATCCAGATGGCTTTTTTCCCATCGCGGATTCCAGCAAAGGCCAGATGGCGGCCATCCGGGCTGCTGGTGAGGGACCAGTCGTACATCGCGTCCACAGCGAGGGGCGGCGCTCCACTGGCAAAAATTCGGTACTGTTTGCCATCAAGCGCCATGAAGGCATGCAGACTGCCATCCATGGAGAACAGATTGTCGAAGCCGATGGTGTCGTGCGGTTCGCTTGTCTTTCCATCCACCACCATGATCGCCTTTCCTTCGGTGGTGAAGGTGCCATAGGCGAAGTGCTTTCCATCCGGCGAGAAATGGAGATTGAACGCCTCAGGATGTGCACGCTCCTCCGTGATGGGCCCCTGAAGTTGCACAGACATGAAGGCACCGAATCCAGGCGACTTGTGCATGGCGATGCCAGGGTGCCAAGGTACGGCTTTCCCGTCGAGTTTCACTCGCATCAGCTTTTCAGAGCGATCACCTCCACAAAAGCCAGCCGTGCCCCGTCCGCGCTGAACACGGGCGCGGCGTCCCATGGCATGATGCCGTCCCATTTCCCCTCGGCATGCACTTTTCCATCCACGATCAAAGCGGCTTGCCGAAAACGAGGGATCACCACATACGCATGATGCTTCCCGTCCGCGCTGAAGGCAAACGAGGTGGGCGTCAGCTCCGAATAGCCCGGCCCCTCCACACCATCGACCACCCACAGCCATTCCGTCCCCTTTCGCGCCGCATAGGCCAGCGAACTGCCATCCTCGCTGAACACGGGCGTTTCCTTGGCGATCTCCGCGTAGCTCGGCCCGGCCTTGCCATCATAAACAACCCTGAATCCATTCAGCGCATTGCCCGTTATCTTGGCCACATGACAACCACCTCGTGTGGCCGAAGTGGCCATGCTCACCAGGCTTTCACTGCTCATCGTCGAGGCAATCCTCGCCGTGGCGTTCGTGTCGAGCAGCGTTTTCTTCACCTGGGCAGGCTTCCAATCGTTGGTGTCGGCCGACAAAGACAGGCCATCCATGAGAACTAAAGCGAGGCTCTGGCAAAACACAGTGCGGCATAAACGGGCGGCGTTCATGAGCACAGTCTGAGCGTGTGGCGCTCCGATGACAAGCCTCGACTGGCCTTCCACGAAACACGCCCCTTCACCTCCAGCTTTGAAAGGGCAGCTCGGACAGGCGTGAATTCGTGTAGCGCGGGTCGTGGGAGACCTCCTCACCGATCCAGTCCGGCCGCGTGAACGGCGTGTCCTCGGCGGGCAGTTCGATCTCGGCCACGATGAGGCCCTCGTTCGCACCGCGGAAAACGTCCACCTCCCACAGCATGCCGTCGTGCAGCACCTCATGCCGTATTTTGTCGATCACCGGCTGATGGCAGAGCGCCATCAGGTCACGCGCATGATCGAGTGCGATGGGAAACTCGATCTCCGTGCGCGAGATGCCCGTGCGGCGGCTCTTCACCGTCATGAAAGCTTCCTCACCTACAATGCGCACCCGCACCGTGCGGTCTGGATCACGAGAAAGGTAGCCCTGCATCATCCGCCGACCGGTGCCCTCGGGCTGCCAGCGGTTGGGTTTAAGAGGAAATTTACGTTCAATCTCGGTGGCCATGGTATCAGAGTTCCCTCATCTGGGTTGATTCGCTATTCCACTTTGGATTGGTGGTTAGGTCGCACCTTAAAAACCGTGCAACGACAGTCCCCTCATCACGCCCCCCCTCGTCCCAGCCTTGATCTACTTGATGGGCTCGCCGTAGCGATAGCGCCGGTTCTTGTCCGAAGCATTTTCGGGGTCGTTCGGGTCCACCACAAAACTCGCCGGATCAGCGCCGGTGATGACATTGGCACCTTGGTACACCTGCTTGGCATCCTTGGCATAACCGAAGCCCTGTGACGAGGGCCCGATCACTTCGAAAGTCTTGGCATCCGAGCCGGGCAGCACAAGCGGCGGGCTGCCGCTGGCATAACAGAAGTACGCCAGCTTGCTGTCTTTGGCGTAACGGAGCTTGAGCACTTGAAACGTCGCGGCATCGCAGCCGTCCACCACCTGGCCTTGCCAATAGACATGCTTCGCGTCCTTGGCGAACTCGCCCGACTCGCCGCCGACGCCTTGAAAGGTGGCCGCATCGGCACCGGCGAGAACCGAGCTGCCGAAGTACACCTGCTTCGCATCCTTCGCATACCACGACTGTACCACTTGGAAGGTGGCGCTGTCGCTGATCTGCGTGGCCTTCGCGCCCGCATAGTAGTCAAGACTGTCCCGCGCCCAGATGTGGTGATCGTTTCTCCACGCATTGGCCTCCAGCACCTTGAAGGAGGCCATGTCACGCACATGCAGCGGCTCGTGACGGAGGTAGTAGTCCTTCTTGTCCTTTCCCAGGTCAAACATCTCCGTGAGGACAAACGTCGCAGGGTCCGCGCCCGCGATTGCATGACCGTCGAGGTACACCCGCTTCACATCCTTTGCCAGATCGACACGCTTTCCGAGCATCTGAAACGTCGCCGCGTCTGCGTCCGCTATCCGCCGACCGCCATGATAGACACTCGTGGCATTCTTCGCGTAGCCCTGGGGCTGGAGAATCTCGAAGCCACGGGACTCTGTCAGCTCCGCCTCAGACCAGCGGCCAAACAGACCGTCGCCCTGCCAACTGTTCCAGATCACCTTGTCCCCACGAATCTCATAGCCCTCCTCCCGGCCACAACTGACAAGCAGCAGCGGGATCAGGGTCCAAATCAGGCAGGCGCGGAGGGATGGCTTCATAATGGGTGGAAATAGCCCTGAGAAGCCACCTTTGACAAACATCCAAACCATCTTTCTGACGGCGAGAATTGAGCGCCCAATAGAAACACACCGAAGACTGTGGAAGGCCGCATCGAAAGGCGCTTTGAAAAGGCATTCACTGCGGTCTTCCAATCTCCTGCGGTGCAAACCTCCGGACCAGGAACGAGGCGGCCGAAGTTCAGGGAGACCACCGGGCGGGAAAAAAACTTGCGAATGAGCGACGACGGTGTCCTCGTGATGCGCACCTACATCGGGTGCGGGAGCTTCCTCCGATGAGAGAATGCCCTCTTCAGTGTGCGCCAACCTGATCGAACCCACTCACGACCATGAAACAACGCCTTCGCATCCTGCTCCGTGCCTCCTTCGTCATGCTCATGCTGGGCATCACCGCCACGCCTCTCCTCGCCGATCTGCCCCAGCAGCGCAAAGCCCTCGACGAACTCCAGGCCGCCAAAAAAGCCGCCGATCCCTTGCCTCTGCTCGAGTCCGCCAAAAACCGCATCGCCAAGGCCAACAAGGGAAACAAGGGTGGAGACAAAGAAGACGTTCTGGACAAGATCGACGAGGCCATCAACGAACTCAAAGCCGGGAACAGGGACAAGATGGAGTCGAAGATCAACGCCGCCATCGCCAACCTCCATCAGGGCAAGGACAAGTCGAAACGCCCGAAATGAGGCAGCCCAGCTCTGCGTCGCCAGAGATTGAACGACCATCGATCAGGGTGCGCCTTTGAGGGGATTTGCGCCCGTCAGAGCTACCACACCACCGACGAGGTTCGGCATAAGATCAAGGAGGGCAACGTGGTGGCAAGACCGCCTTCAATAGGCGCGTCTCCCTTCATGCCCCATCATGCGCCGCCCTGATTTCATCTGCCTCCTCGCCCTCATGCTCTCCAGCATGAGTGTGACGCAGGCGGCTGAGGCCAGGGTTCAGTTCAATCGCGATGTCCGGCCCATCCTCTCGAACAAATGCTTCCGCTGCCACGGTTTCGATGAAAAGAGCCGCAAGGCCGACTTGCGGCTGGATCAACGTGACGGTGCCATCGCTGATCACGATGGCAAACAAGCCGTGGCACCAGGAAAGCCGCAGCAGAGCGAGTTGATCCACCGCATCGACACCACCGATGCCGATGACCTCATGCCTCCGCCGGAGGCGAAACAAGCGCTGACCGCTGCGGAAAAAGACATCCTGCGCCGCTGGATTGCCGAAGGCGCGGAATACGAGGCGCATTGGTCGTTGATCCCGCCAAGGAGCGGCGCTTTGCAAGCGCCTGCGGCGGTTGCAAACCGCCGTTCCTTGAATCCCATCGACGACTTCATCCGCGCCCGCTTGCAGCAGGAAGCCATCAAGCCCGCACCCGCCGCCTCACGCGAAACGCTCCTGCGTCGTGTCAGTCTCGATCTCACCGGCCTGCCGCCGACTTTGGCAGAACTGGATGCCTTCATCGCCGACAGCAATCCGCAAGCCTACGAGCACGCGGTGGATCGGCTGCTCGCCTCAAAACATTTCGGCGAGCGCATGGCCGTCGAATGGCTCGACGCGGCGCGTTATGCTGACACGAACGGCTATTTTGGCGACAAGACGCGCAGCCTGTGGCCCTGGCGCGACTGGGTGATCGACGCCTACAACCGCAACATGCGCTTTGACCAATTCACCATCGAACAGCTTGCTGGTGATCTGCTGCCAAACGCCACCACCGCGCAGCGCATCGCCACCGGTTTCAATCGCAACCACATGGCGAACAACGAGAGCGGCATCATCGACGAAGAATACCGCGTCGAATACGTCGCCGACCGACTCGAAACCACCGGCACCACCTGGCTCGGCCTCACCATCGGCTGCGCCCGCTGCCACGATCACAAATACGATCCCATCACGCAGCGTGAGTTCTACCAGCTCTTCGCCTTCTTCAACAACCTGCCGGAACAGGGCCTCATCAAAGCTGACAATCCACCGCCGCTGCTGAGCGTGCCTTCGGCAGAGCAGGAGCGGGCATTGAAGCAAGCCACTGCGGAATCACGCGCGGCTGCTGCGGTGTTTACCCCGCTCAAACAGTCGCTGGAGCCGAAGATCATCGCATGGGAACAGAACGCGCCAAGCACACTGCCCATGCCGCCGAGAGAGCGTGTGTTGCATGAGGCGTTCGATGGAGCGCTCGCCCCCGGAATGATTTCACGCGGCACAACGCTGGTCTTTGAACCTGGGCTGCGCGGACAGGCGGTGAAGTTTGACGCCACACAGCATGTGGAGACCGAGGTGCCGGACTTTGATCCCGATCTGCCGTGGAGCATCGGCCTGTGGGTGAAGGCGGACGGCTCCTTGAGCTGCCCACTGTCCGTGATCGAGCCAGAGGGCAACCGGCGCGGCATCGAGCTGATCTGGCAGAAAGGCCGGGTGCAGGTGAACTTGGTCCACCGTTGGGGCGTGAGTGCCATCGAGGTCTCGACCGTGGAATCTCTGAGCGCGAAGAACTGGCATCAGATCGTGATCAGTTACGATGGCGAACGTCAGGCCAGGGGGCTGCGCGTGTTCCTGGACGGTCGTGCGGCGACTCTGGAGATCAGGCGCAACACCTTGAACGGCACGCTGGCGAACCATGAGCCTCTGCGCATCGGACGGCGGGACTCCGGACTTGGTTTTTACGGTTTAATCGACGAGGCGCGTGTCATTCAATTCGCGCTGGATGAGAAGACCGTGCAGGACTGGTTCTGGGGCGAGCGACTTCGCGGCATCGTCGAAACACCAGCGTCCAAACGCAGCGCGATCGATGCGGAGACACTGCTGGATTATTTCCAGGAGAGATTCGCCGACCCGGCGACACGGCAGGCGCGCGCACGCGTCAAGCAGACCATCCAAGCAGAGAAAGCTCTGCGTGAAAGCATTCCCACAACGCTCGTGATGCAGGAGATGGCCCAGCCGCGCACGGCGCATGTGCTGACTCGCGGACAGTACGATCATCCGGCGGATGCGGTGCAACCGGGAGTGCCTGCGGCCTTGTCAGCGTGGCCTGTAAACGCGCCGACGAATCGTCTCGGCTTCGCCCAATGGCTTGTCTCGCCCGACAACCCGCTCACGGCACGCGTGGCGGTGAATCGGCTCTGGCAGCAGTGCTTTGGCGAGGGACTCGTGCTTACCGTGAACGACTTCGGCTCGCAGGGCGAGGCTCCAACGCATCCTGAACTGCTCGACTGGCTCGCCCTGCGCTTCATGCTGAGCGGCTGGGATGTGAAGGCGTTGCTAAAGCTGATTGTGATGAGCGAAACGTATCGGCAGAGTTCGCAGTTTACTGCTCGTGATCCTTCCAATCGTCTGCTCGCACGCGGGCCGTCATTTCGATTGAGCGCTGAGATGGTTCGCGATCAGGCGCTCGCGGTGTCGGGTCTGCTCGTGCCGGAAATCGGCGGGCCGAGCGTGCGGCCGTATCAGCCGCCCGGCCTGTGGGAAGCCGTGTCTTACAATGGCGAGGAAACCTACACCGCCGATTCCGGCGAAGGTCTGTGGCGACGCAGCCTCTACTCGTTTTGGAAACGCCAGTCCCCTCCCCCTGCCCTGCTCACCTTTGACAGCCCGACCCGCGAGAAATGCACCGTGCGCCGCGCCCGCACCAACACACCGCTGCAAGCGCTCGTGCTGCTTAATGATGAGACCTACGTCGAAGCTGCCCGTGCTTTGGCGGCATGGACGCTGGCACAGAAAGGCGAGGACATCTCACGCCTGGCACTCGCCTTTCGTCGTGTGACTTCGCGCATTCCTGCAGCCGATGAGATCGCCACACTCATGAAACTTCTTCACTCACAGCGCACACGGTTTGCTGCTCATCGTGATGAAGCCGCCAAACTCATCGCCATCGGCGCTTCCAAGCATGGCCATGAACTCGATCCCGTCGAACTGGCCGCCTGGACGGTGGTGCTTCACACGCTGTTCAACCTCGACGAAACCATCACCCGCCGATGAATCTCGAACTGACACGCCGGCAACTGTTTGGTCGTGCCTCCGCAGGCATCGGCGGCGCGGCGCTGGCCTCGCTGTTGGGAGAAGGCCGCAGTTTCGCCGCGCCACACTTCGCGCCGAAGGCGAAGCGTGTGATTTATCTGTTCATGCACGGCGGCCCGTCGCAGCTCGACCTGTTCGATCACAAGCCCGGTTTGAAAAAGCTGCACGGCCAGGAGTTCCCCGCCTCCGTGCTCGGCGATCAGCGTCTCACCGGCATGACGAGCGGACAAAAATCCAAACCCGTCACCGCTTCCCTGTTTGATTTCAAACAGCATGGTCAATCCGGCGCGTGGATGAGCGAACTACTGCCAAACATGGGCCGCGTGGCCGATGAGCTGTGCCTCATTCGCTCGATGAACACGGAGGCGATCAATCACGATCCCGGCGTGACCTTGCTGCAAACGGGTCACCAGCAGCCAGGCCGCCCGAGCTTCGGTGCCTGGGCCAGTTATGGTCTTGGCAGCGAAAACGCGAGCCTACCGGCCTTTGTGGTGCTCATTTCACGCGGCAGTGCCGCCCGTCCTGCCGACCCGCTCTATGCGCGACTGTGGGGTTCCGGTTTTCTGCCTTCCAATCATCAAGGCGTCAGCTTTCGCAGCAGCGGTGATCCCGTGTTGTATCTCTCCAATCCGCCCGGCATCGACGCATCATCGCGTCGTGAGCAGCTTGATGCCATTCAGTCGCTCAACCGCCGTCAATTCACCCAGCAGCTCGATCCTGAGATCGAAACGCGCATCGCGCAGTATGAGATGGCCTATCGCATGCAGACCAGCGTGCCCGACTTGATCAGCCTGCGCGATGAAAGCGAGGCCACCCTCGACGCCTACGGCCCGCAATCACGCGTGCCCGGCAGCTTCGCGGCGAACTGCCTGCTCGCACGTCGCATGGCCGAAAGCGGCGTGCGTTTAATCCAGCTTTATCATCGCGGCTGGGACCAGCACTACAACCTGCCCAGCGACCTGCGCCTGCAATGCGGCGACATCGACTTGCCCTGCGCCGCTTTGATCAGCGATCTCAAGCAACGCGGCCTGCTGGATGACACGCTCATCGTCTGGGGCGGCGAATTTGGCCGCACCACCTATTCCCAGGGCAAGCTGGAAGCCGCCAATCACGGTCGCGATCATCATGGCCGCTGCTTCACCATGTGGCTGGCCGGTGGTGGCGTTAAACCTGGCCTTCAGTTCGGCGAGACCGACGACTTCTGCTTCAACATCGCCCGCGATCCCGTGCATGTGCATGATCTCAATGCCACGCTGCTGCATCTCCTCGGCTTCAATCACGAGCACCTCACCTTCCGCGCCGAAGGCCGCGACTACCGCCTCACCGATGTGCATGGCCGCGTGATGCGAGGCTTGCTCGCGTGACCTGATCTCACAAGGCAGGCTGCCACGCTTCCATGGCGTGACTCGCGGCACCAAGAGCGCCAGCGTCATCGCCGAGGGCAGATGCCACGATGTTTGGCGGCATGTCCTTGAGCGCGGGCATGAGCCTGATGGCTTGAAGGGCGATGTCAGTGCCAAAACGCGGCCCCAAAGCCGTCAGCGGCCCATGCAGGAAATAAGCCGGCGCATCCAGTAACAAATGCAGCAGGCCAACCACACGCGCGTAATCACTCACGACGCCCTGCCATGCCTCACCATCCGTCTGCGCGAGGCTTTGCAAGGCCGCACGCAGATCTACCGGAAGCGTTGCGCTGTCGCTGGCTCCGGCCAGTTTGCGCCAGACGGCGGCTGAACAGAGCGCCTGCTGCATCTCACCACCCTCGCCGTTCAGAGGCCACACCCAGCGGCCGATTTCACCTGTCGCGTGATGCTGGCCGTCGAGCAGCCGCCCACGTTTCACCACCGCGATGCCAAAGCCTCTGCGCGGGCCCAGAATGACGTAGTCATCGAGTTCACGACCGCCTCCGAACCAGCGTTCCGCAAGCGCGATGACGCGCAGGTTGTTTTCGAGGATGATTGGAACCTCGAAGTGCTTCGCCAGTTCGGCCCGTACCGGCACATTGCGCCAGTCGGGCAGGAAGGTGTAATGCAACCCCACCCCGGCGGCAGGATCGATCAAGCCCGGAGCGCCAATGCCAATGCCAAGCAGAGAGCCTTTGTGCCCCTCATGGAGTTCCGTGATCAGCCGGGTGATTTCTTGGAGAACAGATGCTGTGTCCGCATCCTCCGGCAGCCGGTGCGTCAGCGTCCGTGTTTGTGATCCTGAAAAATCCACGCGCACCGCCTGCACACGCTCGGCATTGAACTCGATGCCCGCAAACCAACCCGCTCCGGGCACCGTGCGCAGCATCCGCTTAGGCCGTCCCATGCGTCCTTGCTCCAGGCCCGACTCGGCCAAGTGACCGGAGGCGATCAACTGGTCCACATAATAACCGGTGGTGCTCGGCGACAACCGCAGCGCGTCTGACAGCACACGACGCGACGTGGCATGGCCGCTGCGCACGTGCAGAATGGCCTGCGAGAGGTTATGGCGAAGTTCTTCGGGGCTTCTCATCTTTTAGATTCTGATTAGGAAATTGATCTTGCAGGAATACGTTGCCCAGCATCATATTGCTATATTGAAATATGTGTGGCGCGCGCAATCTCCTGCGCAGCCCTTCCTAAACCGAAATATCCACGCAAGTCCACGATGAGTGCTCCTACTATTCGCACACCTGGACGCCGCTGCGAAGTCGCCTGGTTCTCCGCGCTTTGTTCCGACGACTACGAATTTCTCGGCGTTCCCGACGGTTCCCTGCGTTCCAGCTACGAGCACTGCGGCGACATCGTCCGCAAAGCCGATGCTCTTGGCTATCAGAACATCCTTCTGCCGTCCGGCTGGATCGCCGGGCAGGACGCGCTGGCCTTTGCCGCCGCCATGGCTCCGCAGACGACGCAGATCAATCAGCTCGTCGCCCTGCGCATGGGCGAAGTCTGGCCTCCCATGCTCGCACGCGCCCTCGCCACCGTCGATCACATCGCCAAAGGCCGCCTGTGCATCAACATCATCTCCTCCGACATGCCCGGCATGAAAGAGAGCAACGAAGTCCGCTATGCCCGCGCCAGTGAGATCATTCAGATCCTCCAGGCCCTCTGGCGCACCGACGGTCCCTTTGAATGGAAGGGCGAATTTTATCAAATCTCCCTTCCCAACACCGAACCCGCCAAGCCCTACCAGCAAAACGGCGGGCCCCTCATGTACTTCGGCGGCATTTCGCCCGCCGCGCAGGATTTGTGTGCCAAGCATTGCGATGTCTTCCTCATGTGGCCGGAGACGGAGGACCGCATCGCCGAAACCATGCGTGGCATGTCCGAAAAAGCCGCGGCCTATGGTCGCCAAATCGACTTTGGCTTCCGCGGGCACATCATCGTGCGTGAAACGGAAGCCGAGGCCCGCGCCGCCGCCGACCGGCTCATCTCCAAGCTCACCGCTGAAAAAGGCGCGGAGATCAAGGCCCGCTCTCAAGACAGCCAGAGCGCCGGTGTGAAGCGCCAGGACGAGCTCCGTGCGCAGTCCAAAGACCTCTACATTGAGCCGCATCTCTGGAGCGGCATCGGCCTCGCCAGAAGCGGCTGTGCCAGCGCCATCGTCGGCGATCCCGATCAAGTGCTCGCCAAACTCAACCGCTACATGGACATGGGCATCCGCGCCTTCGTTCTCAGCGGTTATCCGCATCTCGATGAATGCGATCTCTTTGCGAAGCATGTGCTCCCGAAGCTCCCCACCTGCCGCCTGAACGAACTCCAAGGCCGCCGCGTTCCCAATCCAGTTACACCGCTCACCACCGCTCCTCGTCGCTGATATGTCTTCACCCATTCGCTTCGCCCTCGCCGGATTCGGTGCCTGGGGCCAATTTCACGCTTTATCGATCGGTGGAAACCCGGATGCACGCCTCGTCGCCATCACCGCTCCGTCGGAGGCGTCGCGCGAGGAGGCTCGAAAGCTCTATCCCGAGGCACAAATCTTCGCCGACAGCCTGGAAATGATCGCGCAGGCGGAGTTTGACATCATCGACATCGCCACGCCGAGCCACACGCATCGCGAGATCGCGCTCGCGGCGATGGCGAAGGGCAAACACGTCCTGCTGGAGAAGCCGATGGCCATCACGCTCGATGACTGCAAGGCCATCGTCGCCGGAGCGCGGCAATACGGTGTGCATCTCGCTGTCGGGCACGAGCTGCGTCTCTCCAGCCAGTGGGGCCGCATCAAAGAAATCATCGACGCGGGCACCATCGGCGATCCGCAATACGTCCTCGTCGAGCTGTCGCGGAAACCCTACCGCCAAGGAGCCAGCGGCTGGCGCTACGATCAGAACCGCGTCGGCTCCTGGGTGCTGGAGGAGCCGATCCACTTCTTCGACCTTGCCCGTTGGTATCTCGAAAGCAGCGGTGATCCCATTGAACTCCACGCCTACGCCAACTCGCGCGATCCGCAGCGCCCGACCTTGTTCGACAACTTCAGCGCCATGTTCAAATACGCGAACGGCAGCTACGCCGTCGTGTCGCAGACCCTCGCCGCCTTTGAGCATCATCAGACCGTCAAAGTCAGCGGCACCAAGGGCGCGCTATGGGCCGCGTGGAGCGGTGCGCTGGATCGCACGCTGGAGCCGGAATACTTCCTCAAGGTCTTCGACGGCGAGCACCTCGAAACAGTGAAGCTCGAAAAGCACAGCGGCGAGGTCTTTGAGTTGCGCGAGGAGATCGCCCAATGCGTGGAAATGGTCCGCAGCGGCAAGAAGCCCGCCGCCACCGGCCTCGACGGTCTTTGGAGCGCCGGATTGTGCCTCGTGGCCGAGGAATCCATCCGCCAGAACAAACCGTTGCCCGTGGGCGAGATGCTGAGGTTTTAGCGGGTGGCCCCATGGGCCAGACTCATGCCATGAAACGTCTCCTCCGCTGGCTGCCCCGCCTTTTGATCCTCGGACTCGTGCTGCTTGGGCTCCTCTACTGGGCCAGTTGCACGCAGGCTCCCGTCCTGCCCTCAGGCGTGACCAAGGAAGTACGCCATCTCACGCTCGCAGGCAGCCAGGTCTCGGTCACGTTTTACTTTCCGGCGGATCACGCCGCCCCCGCACCGCTCGTCGTCGTCGCGCACGGCTTCACGCGGTCCAAGCGCTACATGGCCGGCTGGGGCGCGGAACTGGCCGCGCAGGGCTTCCTCGCCGCCGTGCCCACGCAGCCAGCCCTGGCAAACCACGAACTGAACGCGCGGGCGCTGGACGGGCTCGTCACGCAACTGCGGACGAATGCGCTCCCGCTCAAAGTCCGCTGCAATGGCAAGGCCGCGCTCATGGGCCACTCCATGGGCGGACTCACCACACTCATCGCCGCGTCGAAAACACCCGTGGATGCCTGGGTGGGCCTTGATCCCGTCGATATGGACGGCAGCGGCCAAAAAATCGCCGCCACGCTGAAAATCCCCGCCGCCGTCCTCCGCGCCGAGCCAGAGGCCTGGAACATGCAAGGCAACGCCCAGCCCCTCGCCGAGGCTTTCACTGGCCCGAAGTTCGTTCTGAAGATCCGGGGCGGCACCCACCTCGACGCCGAATGGCCCACCGACCTTCTCGGCCAGCTCGCCTGCGGCTTCGTCCATGCCCCGCAGCAGGCCCTCTTCCGCCGCCACGCCCTCGCCTTCCTCAGATCGACCCTCATGAACGACACCGCAGCCGCCCAAGTTTTGATAAGCGCACCCGCCGGCTCGGTGCTCACCGACTAGCTTTGATCCACCTTCAAGCATTCTGGCGGTTGCCGGAACGTTTTTCCGGTTGCCGCCTGAGTGTGGAGCGCCTAATTGCGCGCCCTTCCACCGCCCCGCACGACCATGCTCGAATTCTTCCGCCACCATCGTGGTGCCTTCCTTATCACGCTGACAATCATCATCATCATCTCCTTCTCCGTCTGGGGGGGCTGGCGTGGCGATGCCAGTTATGAAAAGCGGACGCAGATCACCGACCATGCGCTCACCGTCTTTGGCAAGGACCACACCGTCGGTGATGTGCAGCGTGCCCAGCGCGCCCTCCAGTTCGCCCAGTTCTACATGCAGGCCTATGAGCTGCCCGGCATGCTCATGCAGCTCTCCGGCGGCGGATTCGGCGGCGGCGCGGACACCATCATCAATCTCTTCGTCGCCCGCCACCTCATGGAGCAGTCCGGCATCCGCGTCAGCGACGCCGAGGCCCGCGCCGCGCTGGAGCAGCTCCCCGTCCTCCAGACCAACGGCAAGTTCGACATCTCCCGCGCACAGATGCTGGAAGAAAACGCCGGTGCCATGGGTTTCGAGCCCGGTGACCTGCTCGGCATCATGAAGGACACCCTTGGCCTGCGGAAGCTCCAAGACCTCGTCTCCAAGAGCTACGTCGCCTCTCCGCTCGCCGCTGAAAAGCAGTACGCCAGCGCCCACCACACCTTCAAGGGCTCCAAGATCGTCTTCGAGACTGAGACCTTCAAAAAGGCCGCCGTCGTCACCGACGACGAGATCAAAAAGTACTACGACGAGAACAAGGACAGCTACAAGACCGTCGAAAAGCGCGCCGTCAGCTATGTGTTCTTTGAGAATCCCAAGGACCTCGACAAAAAGCCCCTCGAAGAACGCCAGAAGGCGCAAAATGCCCAGGTCGAACGCGTGAACGCCTTCAACAAGCTCACCGCCACCGGCATGAAGTTCGCCGAAGCCGCCAAGCAGACCAAGGAAAAGGTCGAGGTCGTCCCCGCTTTCGTCCAGGCCGAGCCACCTGCCGCGCTGAAGACGGAAAGCGAACTGCTCAACCTCATCTTCGCCCGTGCGAAGGATTCCAAGACCATTCCTGAAGCCGTCGAAGGCACCGCAGGCTGGTACGTCTTTGACGTCACCGCCATTGAAGAGCCCAAGCAGCAGGATCTCGCCGCCGTGAAGGACAAGATCAAGGAAACCCTCGTCGGCCAGAAGGCCAACGAGGCCCGCTCCAAGGCTGTCAACGAAGCCCGCACCGCGCTCAACGACGGCTTGAAGGCTGGTAAGAAGATCGAAGACCTCGCCAAGGAAAAGAAGCTCACCCTCGTCGCGCTGCCAGACATCGACATCGCCAACCCGCCGCAGGAAGTGCCCAATGGCTTCCTCATCGCCCAGCAGGCCGGGAAAACCGCCGTCGGCGCCGTCTCCAACGCGGTCGATTACGATCAGGGCACCCTGCTCATCCACGTCAGCGCCAAGGAGCTGCGCAAGCGCCCCGACGCCGCCGCCGTGCGCCAGAGCCAGACCGATTCACTCTCCAGCCAGGAGCGCATGAGCCTCTTCCAGAGCTGGTTCAAGAAGCAGAACGCCGCCGCCAAAGTCGTCACCAAGTTCGGCCAGGGAGCCGCCTCCTGAGCCTCATCTTCATGAGCGACACACCCGCCAGCGTCGAGGACTTGTTCGATGAAGCCAGCGGTCACGTCGCCCTCGGCGAACTGCCGGAGGCCATCGCCCTCTACCGCCGCTGCGTGGCCCAGCAGCCGGATTTCTTCGAGGGCTGGCACGCCCTCGGCATGGCCCTGCTGAGGAATGGTGAGATCAAAGAAGCCATCGGCGCCGGCATGATGGCCACCACGCTCCAGCCGAACGATCTCCTCGCCTGGACCGCCCTCTCGCAGATGTACGTCGCCAACAAGCAGATCGCCGAAGCCGAGGACGCCAAAGGCAAGGCCCGCATCCTCTCCCTCGGCGGCAAGGTGGTGAGGTAACCGCTCACCGCCCGCTGTCACCCGGCAGCCGCAGGCCGGTCTTGCGCTCATTCGGGTAATACTTCTCCCGGTGCATGCGGGAATGCCCCGCCGGATCAAACGAGCGCCAGGCCGTGTCCAGTTTCTCACCGCTCCCCGAGCAGCCGGGCAGCAGGCAGAGCAACGGAAGGAGGAGGCAAGGCAAGGGTGACTTCATGCCAGCACTTCTTCCCCGCATCCGCAGGGCCGTCCAGCGACTTCCTCGTTCCCAGGCAATGGCACTTCGATCAAGCTGGGGTGGATCCGAAGCGACCATGCTGAAATGCCCCACTAGCGTATGATACCAGGATTGATCTTACCATCACATGGTCAATCCTGACCTTGCAGCCCTTGTCCAGGGCGCATTCGACGAGCGAACTCACTCTCGCCGATGCCGCAAAAGTGAAAGGGATGATATGAAAAAGGTGCGAACGGTGAATCCGTCCGCACCCTTGAGCTTGAAACAACGCAGCCGTTATTTCCTGGCCGCTTCGGCGCGGTTCTGGATGAAAGCGCTGCGTGCGGAGATGTAAGGATCGACAGCGTCTTTCGTGGCGGCGTCGTATTTCTCCAACTGGTCGGGCAGAGAGCGCAGGGTGTTGGCAGAAGGCGGGATGATGGTCCAGTCGTGCTCCCAATCGCCACCGCCATGCCAGAAGAGCCCCCAATTGACGGGGTTAAGCGCATAGTCACCCGCGAGGCCAACGGTCTCACGGACGGTGCTGGGGCCCAGCAGCGGCAGCACGATGAACGGTCCATGCCCGATGCCCCACTTCGCGAATGTCTGGCCGAGATCCTCAGCCGGGATGTTGACGAGCGAGGGGACTTTGTCCGAGAGACGGAAGATGCCGCCTACACCGCCCAGAGTGTTGACGAGGAACTTGCCAGTTTCCTGGCCGGCACGCTTGAAATTGCCCTGCAACGCAGAGTTCACGAAACGCACCGGGAATTTGACGTTTTCGAAGGCATTGTCGATGCCCTTGCGCACAGGCTTGGGCAAGATGAACTCGTAGCCTTTGGAGATGGGGCGGAAGATGACGAGATAAAGACAGTCATTCGTCTTGAACATGATGCGGTTGAAGGGCTCCAGTGGGTCGGCAACGGAAGCCTCCGCATAGTCATCCAGCTCATCCGTGCCGGTCTTTGCCGCCGGAGCAGCCTTGCTGGTGGCCGCTTTAACCACGGTCGGTTTGCTGGCAGCCACCGCCTTCGGTGACTTGGTGGAGGTACAAGCCGCTGCAAAGGCAACGGCACCCGAGAGCATAAGGCGAAGGATGATAGTTTTCATTGGGGACGGGAGACGGACTGCGTAAGAGAGCTTAAGACAGCTTCCGCGCCACCTTTTTTATACTGGGCGTCGAGCTGGCTGCGGTAGTTGGCGATGAGGCTGACCCCTTCGATCACGACATCGGCGATGCGCCAGCCGGTGTCCTGCTCCATGCGGTAGGTCACGCTGTAGTGGCTGCCTTTGTACACCATGCTGGTGGGCACATCGACGCGACCGGCGGCAGGAGTCTGCGCTTTCTGATAATTGATGACCGGATGCTCACCGGGCGTGAACTTGCTGCCGTAGCTGCGGATGATGAGCGTGGTGAAAAGCTGGGTGGCCTGCTTCTGCTGCGCCGGTGTGAACGTCTTCCAGCCAAGGCCGACGGCGCGGCGGGTCATGGTCTCAAAGCTGATGTGCTTCTGCAGCGTCGGGCGAAGACTCTCGGCCATGGTAGCACGGTTCGAGACGCGGTCGGCGACGCCAAGAACCTCGTTCACCGCGGATTTCAAACGTTGCTGTGCCTCTTCGGGCGAGGCGGCAAGCCCGGCGGCAAACGAGCAGGTGATGAGAGTGGTGAGAAGGATGCGCGAGATCATGGTGCAGGAGCGGGAGCGGGGGCTGGGGAATTTTCTTTATCAACACTGCCGAAAGCCATTTTGCCGATCAGGGATTCAATATCGACCGAGGATTCAGTCATGGTGATGCGATCACCGGCTTTGAGCGAGGTCTCATCGGCACCAGGGGCGAGCAGGATGTACTTGTCGCCGATCAGGCCGGTCGTTTTGATCGAGGCCATTGAATCGGTGGGCAGCTTCAGCCCGGACATGACACGCAGCGTGGCGATGGCCGTGTAATCCTCCGCATTGACACGGATCGCCTCCACACGACCAACCGAGACGCCGGCCACCACGACACTGCTGCCGGGGTTCAGTCCGCCAGCGTTGGTAAACCGCGCCTCGATCTCGTAGGTGTCCCCGCCCAGCAGGGAGCCGGAGCCTAGCATAACCGTCAAATAGGCGACGGCGGCGATGCCGAGCACCACAAAGACACCGACGAGGAGTTCCAATCTGGCCTGTTTCATGAATCTGCGGGTTGAGGGGCTGGCACACGACGAATGTCAGCAAGAGAGCTGCCAAGCGCGGAGGTACTATCACGAAAATCACGCACCACGGAAAGCTCCGAGGTGGAAAATTCGGCAGGCGTGCCTTCAAAGCACATGAGCCCGTTGTCAAGCAGCGCCACGCGGTCGCTGGCCACCAGGGCCTCCGGCACGTCATGCGTCACGACCACCGCCGTGAAGCCGAACTGACGCTGATACTTGGCGATCATGGCAAACACAGCGTTGCGCCGCAGCGGGTCGAGGCCGGCGGTCGGCTCGTCAAAGAGCACCAGCTCCGGCTTCGTGACGATGGCACGCGCCAGGGCTAGGCGCTTCTGCATGCCGCCGGAAAGCTGGCTGGGATAGCGGTCGCGATGTGCCTCCAACTCCAGCTGACGCAGCGCCTCCAGACTGCGCGCATGGATTTCCTTGTCAGCAAGCCGGGTCGTCTGCTCCAGCGGCAGCGCCACATTTTCCAACGCGGTGAGGGAGTCGAACAGCGCGTTGCTTTGAAACAGGAAGCTGCAACGGCGGCGGAATTCAGCCCGAGCGACGGGATCACCGGCGCTCAAGAGACGACCATCGAAAGAAATGCGCCCTGCGTCAGGCTGCATCACATCGACCAGGCACTTGAGAAAGACAGACTTGCCCGCGCCGCTGCGGCCCAGCACGGATACGAGGCTGCCACGCGGCACATCGAGGCTCGCGCCATCGAGCACGACGTTGTCACCGAAGCGTTTACGCAGCCCTTCGACATGGAGCAGCAGAGGTGGGGAGTCGGCGGCCATGCTCAGACAAGAAAGGAGGTGATCACATAATCCGCAGCGAGCACGATGATGGAGGACTGCACCACCGCGCGCGTGGTGGAGGCGCTCACCGCCCGCGCCCCGGTGGCGGAACGGCAGCGGTGCGCGTTGAAACCATGATAGGAGCAAAGGGCGATGGTGAGCAGGCCAAAGACCACGGCCTTGGTGAAACATTCCCGCACATCCTGCGACTCCACCGCCCGCTCCACCGCCGACCAGTAAATGCCAGGTTCCAGCCCCAGCAGTAATGAACCGGACAAACTGCCGCCCCACAGCCCCACGGTGATAAACAAGGCCGCCTGCATCGGAAACACCACCAGCGCCGCGATCAAACGCGGGGCCACCAGATACGCATGGCTGCTCACGCCCATGGTTTCGAGCGCGGCTATCTGCTCTGTGTTGCGTTGAATGCCGAGTTCCGCCGCCAGGGCCGACCCCGCCTGCCCCACAAGCATGAGCGCTGCCAGCACCGGCCCCAGCTCACGCACGAGACTGAGCGAGACCAGCGTCCCAAGCAGGCTCTCTGAGCCGAAGCGATTCAGCACATAATACCCCTGCAAGCCAAGCACCAGCCCGGTGAACATGCCCACGATCAGAATCACCGGCAGACAACGCGTGCCCTGCTCAAAACCCGCACGGGCGATGCGGCGAACGATTTTCCGCGAACCGATGGCGGAACGAAACGAGATGCCGGTGAAGAGCGCAAAGTCGCCCATGACCTGGACGAGATTGAGCGTGTGTCTTCCAATGGTGCGCAGCATGCGATGAAAGACATACTCACGCAGCAGACGCACCGACGCAACGACTCTGAGAGCATGCCGGCAAGATATATTGACGTGATCAGGCGACAAAAGGACAACTGGAGGCGTGGAATGAGCGTTGCTCTCCAGCCAGGGAGCGCTGTCATTGCCAATCAAAACGAATGAACAATTCAGAACACTCCGCCACCAAGCCACACCCTTGTGACTCATGAGTGACGCAGCGAACCCAACACCCCCCACCCCCATAGAAAGCCTGACCCGCTGGCGCAGTCTGGCGGCGAAATTCAGCATCAGAGGGCTGCAAGCGGAGGCCTGGTGGGTGGCAGCAGCCTATGCTTTATCTGCCACGCTCTGGATTGTCTTTTCCGACCGCGCATTGCACGCGTTGATCGCCGATCCGAGGCTATTGATTCAAATCAGCGTTTACAAAGGCCTGGCATTCGTGATGACGACCTCGCTGCTGCTGTTGATTCTGGTGCGCCACTACTTTGGCAAAATTGAGGATGGCTACCAGGCCCTGAAAGCACACGAGTCCGAGATCGAGCGGCTCAAACGATTGTATGCCGCGCTCAGCCACATCAACCAGGCGATTGTACGCACCCCTGACCGTGACGCGTTGTTTCAGGAGGTTTGTGAGGCGCTGATCGATCATGGCGGTTTCCGCATGGCCTGGATCGGCTGGCCGGAGGCGGAAACCCGGAGGCTGCTGCCCGTGGCTGAAAAAGGCGACGTGTACGGCTATCTCAAAAACATCCAGATCTTCACGGACGACCGCCCGGAGGGGCGAGGCCCGACCGGCACGGCCTTCCGCGAGGGCAGGCCCTGCATCTGCAATGACATGATGAACGATCCGGCTCTTCTCCCATGGCGGGACGAAGCCAAATGCCGCGGCCTGCGCGCCTCCGCCGTTTTCCCCATCCGGCTCAAAGGAGACGTGTGCGGCACGCTCACCGTTTATGCAGGTGAGACAGGCTTCTTCCAGGACAAGGAAACGGGGCTGCTCGAAGAGGCGGCGCTCGACATCTCCTTCAAGTTGGACAATCTGGCACGGGCGGACGAGCGCCGTCAAATGGAGCAGAAGCTCCACGAGGGCGAGACTGTGCAGCGCCGGCTTGCGGAAACCCAGATCGCCATACTCAACGCGCTGCCCGCCCACATCACACTCGTTGACACCGAGGGCCGCATTGTTTCGGTCAACGAATCCTGGCGGCGCTTTGCCAGCGCGAATCTCATGAGCGGCGACGATTTTGGCGTGGGTCAAAACTACCTTGATGTGTGCAAAAAAGCCCACGGTGAACACTCTGCAGAAGCCAGCACCACCGCGCTCGGCATCCAGCAGGTGCTCCGCGGTGAGGCTCAGGAGTTCATGCTGGATTATCCCTGTCATTCCCCCGGCGAGCAGCGCTGGTTCCGGCTGATCGTGGCCCCCCTGCATGACGGCAGCCGCGAGGGAGCGGTGGTCATGCACATCAACATCACCGAACAGCGCAAAACGCAGGAAGCCCTGCAAAAAAGCGAGCAGGAACTAAGGCTGCTGGCGCAGCAGTTGGAGATCGAGCGCTCCCGTCTCGTGACCGCCCAGCAGGTGGCGAAGGTCGGCAGTTGGGAGACCGATCTTTCCAGCCTGGCTGTCATCTGGTCGGAGCAGACCCACCGCATCTTTGAAACCGATCCGGCCACGTTTCGACCGACTCATGCGGACTTCCTGAAGCTGGTTCACCCAGACGACCGCGAGGAGGTGAACACGGCGTTTGCCCATTCTCTCGAACAGACAGACGTGCGGGAGATCCAACACCGGCTGCTCATGCCAGACGGCCGGATCAAGCATGTCATCGAACGCTGGCAGGTCTTCCATGATGAGCAGGGCAAGCCTGTGCGATCCCTGGGCACCTGCCGGGACGTCACCGAAAAAGTTCTGGCCGAGGCTGAAATGAAACGCACGTCAACCCTCCTTCAGGCCGTGGCAGACGGGGTGCCTTACGCGGTTTACGTCAAAGACCTAGCAGCCTGTTGAAAAACCTCTCCTCCTGGGTGATGAGAACAACCCTGCATGTTTGAGCAACGCCAAACCAAGCAACGCCAGCAGGAACTCTGGATAGTCGCCGGAGAACTTCCCGCAGCCACC
>NZ_JBIIKX010000061.1:0-38125 GCF_044232965.1 Prosthecobacter sp. | reverse complement strand
TGGACACGCTTGAGAGCGCCACAAGGTTCCATCATGCGAATCGGCCACCAACAGCACCCAGGCCGCGAAGAAGACTGGCCCCCAAGTTTTGGCCTTTTTAACCCCTCTTTTTCAACAGGCTGCTAGCTATTGCGACAGCGATAAGCCCCATGATCGTAGCAACAAAGGGGACTGCCGAGATACTGCTGTAACCGGACGCTCTGATACAAGCCACTGCCACATCAATGAATGTCGAGATGGTCCAGTAGAATACAGCCACGGCAAGAACCGCTCCTAGAATTATCGAAAGCATGGTCATCGTTGATCTTGATTGTCGCGTTACTTATCCACGCTTGCGCCAGTCATCCAACCTCTTCGCCAGCGTCTCCGCCGTAACAGATTCGGTGATGCCGTCGATGAGGGTTTTCTTTTTGCCGAAGGTCGCTTCGGCGAGGACGCGGTAGTAGAACTGGTTGCCGGACTGCATGTTGGAGTCGTGAGAGAAGCCGACGAAGTGGCGCGGGGCGAAGCTTTCCTGCCACGAGTAAAACGGCCCGAGGTGGTTGACGATGCGCAGCTCGTCGGCCGTGATCTCGACGCGACGGTGGTGCAGCAGCGTCCACAGGCCGATGCCGAGGATCAGCGGCGAGGTGATGCCCCAGATGATGCGGAACAGCCATGGCGCGCCCTGGGACATCATCACAAAGAAAACGATGAACCAGATGGAGCCGAAGATGAGGAGGAAGAGGCTCAGGAAACGAAACCGGCCCGGCGGGCAGACGAACAGCGTGGGAAGACCGTCCGCATCGAACTCCACCTGCACGCCACCACGTTTCAGCCGCTCGACCAACTGTTCCGTGCTCGGCGCGATGGCCTCGACCTCGTAGCTCGTGTCAGATTCGGCGAGTTTCGCCTGCTCGCCGGTGACAAACACCGGCAGCGGCAGCACGGCGGCCTTGCCACCGTTGGCGGGACTGACTTCCAGGCACCACTCATGCTGCTCGTTGCTCCCGGTGAAGAACGCGGCGTCCTCCACCAAGGCGCATGGCAGCCCCGGTGGAATCTCAACACGCAGCGGCAGCGCCACGCCGGTCATCTCACGCCGCGCCTCGCTGGCGGAAAGCGTCTGCGTGTGCTCCCAGATGTTTTCCGTCGTGGTGGAGGTGCTTTTGCCGCTGCGCTTCGTGATCTTGCGCTGGCAGACCAGCCGCGCCTGGATGACCTCGCGTGGCGAAAGCACGCGATCAAAGCGCAGCTCGCCCTCCAGCGCGCCACCAGGCCGGAGCGGTGTTTGTTTGAGCCAAAGCGACGGACGGCCGAGCGCCGAGCGCGTTTTGAAGCGCTGCCAGGCAAAGAACAGCGGAATCAAGGCCAGCAGCGAAGGCAGCAGACCCAGCGCGGCCACGAATGAATGCGACAGCTCACCACTGACGATGATCGCCAGCGCCAGCGGCCCCTGAATTAGCAAAATCCAGCCTGCGACGGCGAGGATAGAGGCGAGTCCGTTTTTTGAAGCCTGGATCGTCTCTCCCGCCCATTCCGCCCGCCAGCGCCACGGTTCACCGGGATGCTGAACCTCGAGCCTCCTTCCCTGGGCGGCCTGTCGCGCCGTGAAGATACCGCCGACCGAAACCAGACAGCCTACCAACGGAAAGATCATCGGGAAGATGGACATCAGCAGCATCAATCCCCAGCGCAGTTCGCGAAACAGCACAGCCTGCTCGGGCTTCGCGGGGTTCACATAGCAGCGAAACGGTCGCTCAGTTCCTTCAAATGCGCGGATTTGCGCATGCGCCTTCTGCTGGAAGTCACCGATGTTGTCTGAGCCACCGGTGAGACTGACCTCCTCACTGTGAAAGGTGCGCCCGCGATAATGGTAGCGATAGTGCGCCTCCACCTTGTGCGTGCTGCCACCTTTGCTCCCGCGTGAGGTTTTCATCTCCGCGTTTTCAATCAAACACGGCACCTCTTCCCAGCCGCGTGCCGACCACCAGGTGCTGACCCCTGGAAAATACAGGAACCAGCCGACTGCCAGGCCGGCGACGATGAAGGGCAGGCCAAACAGGGCCGCGCAGCCACCACCGAGCTGTTTGACGGGACGCACAGCGCTCGAGGGGAATCGGGTCGGCTTCAGCATGTGCGCAGCATTGCACAAACCGGCTGACTTCTGCAACTGGCGCGTATGATGCGCGGCCATGTCCCCCGCCTTTCATCCCTACGGTCCCTCACACAAGGCGGCGCTGTTTGCCACGCTGGTACTTTTCATCGTAATGCTCGTGCTGGCGCGCACGCGCTACGGAGTGATCGCACAGCGGGTGCTCGGCAGCATGCTGCTGGCTTTGTATCCGGTCGGGCTGGTGGTGCATGCGTATTACGGATCGCTCACGGCCCAGACGGCCCTGCCGCTGCAATTCTGCGACATCGCCGCCATCGCGGGCGGCATAGCGCTGTGGACGCGGCGGCAGTTCTGGTGCGAGGTGGTGTACTTTTTCGGCCTCGCCGGCACCTTGCAGGGTTTGCTGACACCGGCGCTGATTTATGAGTGCCCGGACCTGCGCTACTTCATGTTTTTCCTCATGCACGGCGGCGTGCCGGTCACGTCGATCTACGTCGTCACCGCCATGCGTCACCGCCCGCAGCCCGGCGCGGTGATGCGCGTGATGGGCTTTTCCCTGGCGTGGTATGCCGTCATCGCGGTGATCAATTTCACCTTCGGTGCGAACTACGCCTTCCAATGCGCCAAGCCGCCGCAGGCCAGCCTGTTTGACCAGCTTGGCCCCTGGCCGTGGTACAACTTCAGCGCCATCGGCCTCGGCCTCGTGTTTTACTCCGTCCTCTACCTGCCCTTTGCCTTCCGCAAAACCCGCGCCTTGACCCACTTGACCACTGCCTGACTTCCTGGCCGCGCCCGCGCCCCCAGATGTCACTTTGCATTTCCCGAATTGCCCCCATAATCGCGGCCCTTGAAAGCGCCCCTCACTCCGCCCACGAAAATGAAAACACCCCCATGGTCCACCGACGCCAGCGCCGAGCTATACGGCATCCGCGAATGGGGGCATGACTACTTTGACATCTCGAGGCAGGGCGAAGTCGTGGTCAACTTGAAGGACGGCACCAAAACCAAGCCAGTCTCGCTCGCCTCTATCGTCAAAGGTTTGCGTGAACGTGGCACCCAGCTTCCGGTGCTCATGCGCTTCGGTGATCTGCTGCGCGGTCGCATCGACGAGCTGAACGAGGGCTTCGCCTCTGCGATCAAGGAAGGCAAATATCAGGGCGTCTATCGCGGCGTGTATCCCATCAAGGTCAATCAGCAGCAGGAAGTCATCGAGGAGATCACGCGCTATGGCCGCAAGTATCACTACGGCCTCGAAGCAGGCAGCAAGCCGGAACTGATCGCCGCGCTGGCCTACATGCACGACCCGCAGGCCTACATCGTGTGCAATGGCTACAAGGACGAGGAGTTCATCGACCTCGCGCTCAACGCGCAGAAGATGGGCCTGCAGGTCATCCTGGTGCTCGAAATGCCGACGGAGCTCGATCTCATCCTGCAGCGCTGCAAAAAAATGGGGCTGCGGCCCACGCTCGGTGTGCGCTTCCGTCTCGGCACCGAAAGCGCCGGGCATTGGAGCGGCAGCGGCGGTGATGCGAGCGTCTTTGGCCTCAATATTTCCCAGCTCATGCGCGTCGTGGATCACCTGCGTGAGGAGGGCATGCTCGACTGTCTGCGCATGCTGCATTACCACCAGGGCTCGCAGATCCCGAACATCCGCGCCATCCGCCAGGCGGTGAATGAAGCATCGCGCGTGTATGTCGGCCTCGTCCAAGAAGGCGCGCGCATGGGCATTCTCGACCTCGGTGGTGGTCTCGCCATCAGTTACGACGGTCAAAAAGGCGCCTCCGCCGCCAGCAGCAACTACGGCACCAAGGAATACTGCGCCGACATCATCGAGGCGATCACGGAAGTCACCGCCGAGGCAGGCGTGCCGCACCCGGACATCATCACCGAGTCCGGCCGTGCCATCGTGGCCTACTACAGCGTGCTGGTCATCAACATCCTCGACATCAACCGTTTTGAGCCGCGCAAAACCATCAGTGACATCGAGATCGGCAAGGAATCTCCCGCGCTTCTGCGCAATCTGCATGAGCTGCGGGTCGAATCCACGCGCAACGCCGCCAAGACCAGCCGTGACCGCCTCCAGGAAATCTACAACGACGCGGTCTATTACCGCGACAAGCTGCGCACCGAGTTCAACTACGGCAAAGTGAACCTGCGCGAACGCGCCCACGGCGAGGAACTCTACTGGGACATCCTCACCTGGATCGCCAGCATGCGTGAAAAATGTGACCATGACGGCTCTCAAATGGAGCGCCTTGATGCCATTCTCACCGACTACTACTACGGCAACTTCAGCGTCTTCCAGAGTCTGCCGGATCTTTGGGCCATCGATCAAATCTTCCCCGTGATGCCGATTCATCGCCTCAAGGAGAAACCCACGCGCAACGCCGTGCTCTCCGACATCACCTGCGACAGCGACGGCAAGATCGACAAATTCGCGCTCTCCGACGGCATCCGCAACAGCCTGCCGCTGCACGACCCCGAGATCGAAAAAGGCGAGGAATACATGCTCGGCATCTTCCTCGTCGGCGCTTATCAGGAAACCCTGGGCGACCTGCACAACCTCCTCGGCGACACCAACGTCATCTCCGTTCATGTGGAGAACGGCAAGATCAAATACAGCGAACTGGAGGGCGACAGCGTCTCCGAAGTGCTCACCTACGTCGAATACGAGCCCAAAGACATGGTGACGCGTTTCCGCAACCTCGCCGAAAGCGCTGTTGCTTCCAAGCGCATCACCGCCACCGAGCGCCGCGAGATCATGGAGAGCTTCGAGGCCGGTCTGCGCGGATACACGTATTTTGAGAGCTGATTCAGCTCAAATAAACGTCGCCTTCCGCAGAATCGCACGCTGGAGCAGCTCCAAATACTGCGCGCAGGGAATTTCATGACCGCCAAACATCGCGAGATGCGGCGTGGTCCATTGAGTGTCGTGCAGCAGGTAGCCGCGCTGGTGCAGACGCCATTGCAGATGTGTCAGCGCCACCTTCGAGGCCTGCGGTTCGCGGCTGAACATCGACTCGCCAAAAAACGCCCCGCCGATGCTCACACCATACACGCCGCCGCGCAGCTTGCCATCCCGCCACACCTCCACGCAGTGCGCGAAGCCCAGGCGGTGCAGTTCCTCATAGGTGTCCATGATCGCATCCGTGATCCAGGTCTCCGCACGATCGGCGCAGCCGCGGATCACATCGCCAAACGACGTGTTCCAGCGCAACTCAAACGGATGCTGCTTCAAATACCGCTCAAACCGCCTCGGCACATGAAACTCCGCCACCGGCAGGATGCCGCGCATCTTCGGCCGGTACCACGAGATGGAGCCGTCGTCCTCCCCCATCGGGAAGGCTCCCTCGCAGTAGGCGTTCAGCAGGTCCACAGGCTCGATTCGCGGCATGCCTCACCTTAAAGCGCTCAAAGTTCATGATTCAACTCTTGAACCATGAACTGCGAGCGCGAACATGGCAGTGTTGTGAACCTCGCCACCCAGATCACCATCGTCCGCATCCTGCTCATCCCGGTCTTCATCGGGCTGGTGATCTACTATGGCGACAGCGTGCGTGAAGGGGCGGCCAATGAGAGCCTGCGCCTGTGGTCGGCGGCGGTGTTCGGCATCGCCTCGCTCAGTGACGCGCTGGACGGCTGGATCGCCCGCCGGTTCAACCAGCACACACGGCTCGGGGCCATCCTCGACCCGCTGGCGGACAAGCTGCTCATGCTCTCCGCCATCATCCTGCTGAGCTTCACCGCCTGGAGGCAGCATTTTCCGCTGTGGTTTCCAGTGCTGGTCATCGGCCGCGACCTGATTTCCATCGGCGGCGCTTTCTTCATCGACCACTTTGCGGGCAAATTCACCATCCACACCCACTGGACCGGCAAGGTGGCCACTTTTGCCCAGATGGCGGCCATTCTGTGGATTTTGCTCGATCTCACGCCCTCATGGCTCATCTGGCCCACCATCGTCGCCGGGTTCTTCACGGCCTTGTCCGGCTTCATCAATCTGGCAGACGGCGTCCGGCAGTTGAAGGCCGCCGGGGCGGATTGAGCCTGGTTTTGACAGGATTAACCGGATTGGGGACTGGATTAACGGGATTCTCTGTGAGATGGCATGGTATAACCATCCCCGGCCCGGCTTGTTCCTGTTCATTCTGCGAGCATCCGGTCCGTTCTGTCAAAAGTAGCCTCGCATGCCCTCCCCTCTCAAAACTGTCGCCATCGTCGGACGCCCGAACGTGGGCAAGTCCGCGCTCTTCAACCGCCTTGCCGGCAAAACCATCTCGATCGTCCACGATCAGGCCGGGGTGACGCGGGACCGCATCACTGCGCAATGCCGCCGCGGCCCGGCGTGGTTTGAGATCATGGACACCGGCGGCATCGGGGCCAGCACGGACGACGTTTTGACTGACCAGGTGCAGATTGAGGCCTCCATCGCCCTTGATGTCGCCGATCTGCTCATGTTTGTCGTCGATGTCGTCGATGGCATCACCACCATCGACCAAAGCCTCGCCCGCGAGCTGCGCCGCACCAGCAAGCCGGTCATTCTCGTCTGCAACAAGGCCGATTCGCCCAAGCGCAAGCTCAATGCCGGCGAGTTTAGCAAGTTTGGCTTCAAGGACACGGTCGAAGTCAGCGCCGCGCATGGTCTTGGCATTGATGATCTCGTGGCCCTCGTCGCCGAGCGCCTTGATTTGCAGGAATCGACCGAAACGGAGGACGCCAAGACCGGCCAAAACGTCCGCCCCTTGAAACTCGCTATCGTCGGCCGTCCGAACGCCGGCAAGTCCTCGCTCGTTAACGCCATCCTCGGCCAGGAGCGTGCCATCGTCAGCGATGTGCCCGGCACCACGCGCGACGCGCTCGACATCCAGGCCACCTGGAACGGCAAAAAATACCAACTCATCGACACCGCCGGCATCCGTCGTCGCGCTCACCTCGACACCGTGGTCGAAATCTCCAGCGTCGAACGTAGCGTGCAGAGCATCAAGCGCGCGGACCTTTGCCTGCTGGTCATCGACTGCGCAGCCGGAGCGAAGATGCAGGACCGCAAGATCGCGCAGATCATTTTGGAAGAGCGCAAGCCCTGCATCCTCGTCATGAACAAGTGGGATCTCTTCCACCCCGACGCCCCGCAGAAGGACCGCATCGAGTTTCTGGATGAGCTGATGCGCCGCGAGTTTTTCTTCCTCAATTACGCCCCGCTCGTCGCCATCTCGGCCAAGAACAAGGACCACATCGGCAAACTCTTCGTGCAGATCGAAAAAGTACGCAACGGAGCGCAGAACCGCATCGGCACCGGCGCCCTGAACCGCCTGCTGGCCAACGCCATTGAAAACACGCCTGGTGCCTTGGGACGCAGCACGCACAGCTTCAAACTGCTCTACGCCACGCAGGTCAATGAGGCCGAGGGCTTCGCCATCCCCGTGCCGCACTTCGTCCTCTTCGCCAATCGCGCCGCCAAGCTCACCGACAGTTACCTGCGCTACCTCGAAAAAGTCATCCGTGACGAATGGAACGCCCCCGGTGTCCCCTTCCGCATGAGCGTGCGCGGCAAGGGGCCGAAGAAGGAACGATAGTCCTCAGTTCCAACAGCGAACTGAGAACTACCCCCATGGCCGAATCCCCCCGCGCCTTTGGACAATCGCACCCGCGCATTCCCATTCCGCGCTCTGCATTCCACAATCAGCGGCCATGAGCATACAAACCACCACCGTCGGTTCCTACCCTGTTCCAGACTGGCTTAGCGCCCTGCCCAGCGAAGCAGCCGTCATCGACGCCACTCGCGTGGTCTTCGACACGCAGCGTCAGGCAGGCATCGACTTGCCGACGGATGGCGAGCTGTATCGCTTCGATGTCAATCATCCCGACACCAACGGCATGATCGAGTACTTCGTCCACAAGCTCGGTGGCATCGACAGTCGCGTGGGGCGTAAGGACACCGCCGCGTTTCGTACCAAGCATGAGATGGCTTTCCGCAGCAAGCCTGCCGCCGTCGTTCGCGGTCCCATCACCGAAGGTGTGCTCAATCTGGCTGAAGACTGCGCCCGAGCGGGCAAAGTGGCCGGTGGGCCGTTCAAGTTCACGCTCACCAGCCCCTACATGCTCGCCCGAACCTTGCTGGACACGCATTACCACGACTTTGCCGCGCTCAACATGGCCATCGCCGACGCGCTTGCCGCGCAGGCCGCTGATTTGCAGTGCGACTGCGTGCAAGTCGATGAAGCCAACATTCCCGGCAATCCTGCCGATGCGCCCATCGCCGCCGCAGGCATCAATCGCGTGCTCGATGCCGTCAAAGGCCGGAAAGCCGTCCATTTCTGCTTTGGCAACTACGGCGGCCAGACGATTCAAAAAGGCGAGTGGTCCGCGCTCATCACGTTTTTGAATTCCTTGCGCGCCGATCACCTCGTGCTCGAACTGGCGCATCGTCCCGCTGCTGATCTCGACGCGCTGAAGGAACTCGATCCCAAAATCGGCGTCGGCCTCGGCGTGGTGGACATCAAGGTCAACCACATCGAGTCCGCTGATGAAATCGCCCGCCGCATCGAAGCCGCCGAGAACAAGCTCGGCGCAGGCCGCGTGAAGTTCATCCACCCCGACTGCGGCTTCTGGATGCTCAAACGCAGCATCGCCGACCGCAAGATCGAGGCGCTGGCGAAAGGCCGTGACAGGTTCGAGGGACGGTGATTCACTCGCCGCACCCATGAAACGTCTCCTTGCCCTCTCCTTGATGATCGCCCTGGCCTCCTGCGCCAGCACCCTGAACAGCCACCGCATGAAGGCCGCGCAGCGCAAGATGCTCGACACGCGCACGCTCCAGCAGGCCGGTCAATGGGATGAGGCGCTCGCCATGGCGGAACGCATGCACTCCAGCGTCTCCAAATCGATCACCAGCGCTCCGATGCAGAAGGCCGTGGGTGGTTCCGAGATCGATCTGCGTCCGCTGCTCACCGCCTGGGAACTTGGACCGCTGGCCGAACTGAAGACCGCGCTTCAAAAGCAAGACGCGAAGCGCTCGACAGCCGCCTTCGCCTCGGTGCGTCAGCAGTGTGTGAACTGCCACACTGTGCTCGGCAAGACGCAAGTGCAGGTCAGCGCGATTCCGTGAAAGGCATCACGCGCTTGCGCAGCACGGCATCGTGAGGCATCACGGTGCCACCAGCCATGCCCAACGGACCCCTTTCCACCAAGCTCTTCGATCTCGCCAAGCAATACATCCCCGGCGGCGTGAACTCGCCCGTGCGCGCGTTTCGCAACGTCGGCGGCGATCCCTTCTTCGTGAAGCGCGCCAAAGGCTGCCGCATCTACGACGTGGATGATCGCTGCATGATCGACTACGTCGGCACCTGGGGTCCGGCCATTCTCGGCCATGCGCCGATTCCAGTGATCGAGGCCATCCACAACACCGCCAAAGACGGCGTCAGCTTCGGCATCCCGAACCTCTACGAGGTCGAAATGGCTCGCACAATCTGCCAGTGGGTGCCCAGCATTCAAAAGGTGCGCATGGTCAGCAGCGGCACCGAGGCCACGATGTCCGCCATCCGTCTCGCGCGTGGATTCACCGGCCGTGACCGCCTCGTGAAGTTCGATGGCTGCTACCACGGCCATTCCGACAGCCTGCTCGTCGCCGCCGGCAGCGGAGCGCTCACGCACGGCAATCCCGACAGCGCTGGCGTGCCGAAAGCCTTCGCCGAATTGACGAGCGTGCTGCCCTTCAACGACGAAGCGGCTTTGGAAGAGCTTTTTGAGAAACAAGGCCATGAAATCGCCTGCGTCATCGTCGAGCCCTATCCCGCCAACGCGGGCCTCATTCTCCCAAAGCCCGGCTTCCTGCAAAAACTCCGCGATATCACCACCAAGCACGGTGCCCTGCTCATTTTCGACGAGGTGATGACCGGTTTCCGACTCGCCAAAGGCGGCGTGCAGGAACTGGAAAAGATCACGCCGGATCTGACCTGCCTTGGAAAGGTCATCGGCGGCGGATTGCCCGTCGGAGCCTTCGGCGGGCGTGCCGACATCATGGATCACCTCGCGCCACTCGGCCCGGTGTATCAAGCCGGCACGCTCAGCGGCAATCCTGTCGCCCTCGCCGCCGGTTTGGCCCAGCTCCGCGAACTGGAGAAGAATAACGGCTACGCCCTGCTCGAAAACCTCGGTCAGATCATGGAAACCGCCGTGCTCGACGTGCTCAAGAAGAAGGGCCTCAACTACCGCTGGTATCGCAAAGGCAGCATGTTCTGCCTCTTCTTCACTGAGAAGGAAGTCCACAACCTCCAGGACGCCAAAACCTCCGATCTCGCCGCCTTCCGCAAATTCTTCCACAACTGCCTCGACCACGGCGTGTACTTCGCCCCCAGCCAGTTCGAGACCGGTTTCATCAGCATGGCCCACAGTCGTGATGACCTCGAACAAACCGCTGAAGTGGCGGCAGCAGCACTAGCAGCCTTGTAAAAAAGCCGTGCCGCCATTCCAGCGGCATGTTAATCTAACACCATGCCTGAGTTCACGATCCATCTTCCTGAAACGCTGGTGCCGCTCCTCAACCGCAAGGCCAAGGAAAACAACGAGTCGCCCGAAAGCTACCTCGCTTCCTTTGTTGCCGTGTCTTTGGAAGACGAGCAGGAGGCGGAGCCGGCACGGCAGCAGCTCGAAGACATCTTGGAGGAGCGCGACAAGGGGCCGTTCATCACCATCACGGATATGAATGCCTATCGCGAAGAGATCCGCGCCAAGGTGATGAAACGTGTCCAGCAGCTTCGTCATGCATGAGGCGCAGTTGCAGGTTCATCCAGAGGTCGATAACGATTTGATCGAGTTGTCGGCTTACATCGCCATGGACAATCCAGCGGCAGCCTTGGCGGTGGAGCGTGCCATCACCAGCATGTTCGAGCTTCTCGCCTGCAAGCCCTTAATGGGCACCGAGTATTCTCCGCTTCGTCGCACCCTACGAGGCATTCGCATGTTCGTCGTCACAGAATATCCGAACTACCTCATCTACTACCGACCGCTGCCTCAGAACACGGGCGTTCGCATCCTCTATGTCCTCCACGCCGCCCGGGACGCAGCCACCTTCGCCAAAGAGCACCGCCGCCAGTAACCATTCGTCATTCAACCATGTCCTCCCCCCGCTTCGCCGTCGCCCAGCTTGATGAAATTCCGCCCACGCCTTGTCCTTGTGGTCAGGCGCGGCGTGCCTTCAAGGAAGACTGGAACACCCTCGCCACCGTGCATCTGACGGACATCCACGCGGACTCCAAGGCGCACTACCACCAGAAGATGACGGAGATTTACATCGTCCTCGAAGGCGAGGGCCATCTCGAAGCCGACGGGCAGATCATCCCGCTCAAGCCGATGACCACGGTCATGATTCGTCCCGGCTGCGTGCATCGGGCGGTGGGCAAGCTGAAGATCATCAATGTGCCCATGCCGCCATTTGATCCGGCGGATGAATTTGAGGTTTGACTTTGCCCGCATGAAACGCCTGCTCTCGATTCGCACGTTGATTTGGACGATGGCGGTTTTCACCGTTCTGGTCGTTCTGGCATACTTCATCGAAAACTGGACCGGTGAACGGGCTTTGGCCGACGCAAGGAGCAGGCTTGAGCGTGCGGGCGAAACACTCGATTTTGCCACCTTGATTCCCAAACCCGTCCTGGAGGACGTCAACTTCTGTGCTTTTGGGCCGTTGGCAGATCTCACATTGAAAAATCAAGGCTCTGGCTCCCCCGTACATGAGGATCTTCGAAAGCTGGACTGGTCATCCGCCGAGTTCAACGACAAGCGACCACCGCTCCCAGCCTTGAATGGTGGATGCAGTCTGGCGCAGCCTTTCGACTTCAAAAGTACGACGGAGTATTTGCGAGAATCCAAGTATGTCGAAATTACCGCTGAGGCCGGACCAGCGATGGTTCTCACCGCCATCGACCATCAGCACCCTTTGCCGAAGCAATTGAGCGATGTTGCTCCGGCTAGGACCGAGGCCGTTTTTGTTCCTGCCGTTGGTGCCGGATACGACGGTCCGCCGATGCAAACACCAAGATTACACCTGAGTTCCATCATTGCGACTGTGAGGGCTCTCGCGTTGCGCTCGCAGATCGCCACGGCTGCAGGTGACACTGGCGAGGCGACACACTCCATTCTTGCGTCACTGCGTTTCACCCAGGCGGTGGGACAGAATCCCACGCTCATCGATCTGCTAATCGCCGAGGCCACCTCCATTTACGAATTGAACAGCCTCTGGTCGCTGCTTCAACATCACGAAGCCACCGAGGGGCAACTGGCCGCACTGCAGCAGGGATTGGAACGACAGGACTTCATGCGCTGGGCACTGCAAGCCATGCGAGGGGAGCTGCTGTTTCAAATCGACAACATCGAGTGGCTCAAACGTCGGCCCGGCGAGCGCATCAAGCTCTACGATCTCGCCGTCAAAGCTTTCGACGGGGACGAAATGCCCTGGTGGGGCGACTTGTGCGCACGCAGTATCCCCGACGGCTGGTTCGACCACAATGCAGCCAACATCATCCGGCTTTACTCCGCATGGATGCTAGAGCCTCTTCTGTCGGGAAACGTGGAGAGCATCAACCATGGTATTGATACGCTGGAACGGATTCTGAGCGAGGACAAAGGCATCACCTCTCCCCACCACATGCTGCCTGCGCTCTCCCTCCCGACGAGCTGGACCGTTCTGAGGCCGTCAATCTACAGCGAAGCTGTGCGTCGTCAGGCATGCACAGCCGTCGCCATCGAACGTTACCGTCTTGCTCATGCGAAGCTGCCTGCGACACTCGGTGAACTTGTGCCCGCCTTTCTAGCAATCGTCCCGCTCGATCCCATCGACCGGCAGCCCATGCGTTATCGCATTGAAGGAAGCGCTTTTACTCTCTGGTCCATCGCCATGGATCGGAATGATGACCGTGGGAAGCTCCCAACAGAGAAAAAAGCCCGTCATATCGAATGGCCAAAATACACCGGCGACTGGGTGTGGAAAAACTGAGGCGGAATGGACGGCTGGCATCATCAACGTGCCGATGCCGCCGTTTGATCCGGCGGATGAATTTGAGGTTTGAGGCTGGTCAAAGCTGCGCCGGGATGCTTCAATCGCCGACATGAAACCTGTCTTTGTGGGCACGGACTCGACGCGCGTCGGTTTCGCGAAAAACATCCTCGAATCCGCCGGGATCGCCTGCTTTGTGCAAAATGAGAACACGCGCACGCTGGGCATGAGCGTCCTGGGTTTCTCGCAGACGCCGCTGAACGATCCCGTTTTGTGCGTGGTGGATGAAGAGCGTGCCGAGGAGGCAGGGAACCTGCTGCGCGAGCATTTCGGCACGGCTGTCGATGCAGGCGAATGGCTCTGCGCCGCGTGCAAAGAATCCAATCCGGCCTCGTTTGACCTGTGCTGGAACTGCCAGGCCGCCAAACCCGAATGATCACGACTATGAACAAGCTCGCTGTTTCCCTGCTGGTGGCCCTGCTTCCGGCCCTCATGAATGCTGAAACGCCGAAGGCGAAGAAGTCGGGCATGCCCGAGGGCTTTCATGAGCTGAAAATCGGCGACGCGGCGCCGGACTTCGATCTCATCGGCATCGACGAGGAGAAACACACGCTCAAGGATTATGAGGACGCTGATCTGTTCATGATCGCCTTCCTCAGCAATCACTGTCCCACCTCGCAGGCAGTTGAAGGACGCATCAAGAAGCTGGTGAAGGAGTTCAAGGGCAAAGGTTTGAGGCTCGTGGCGATCAATCCCAATGATCCTGCAGCGTTGCGACCCGACGAACTCGGCTACTCGAAGTACAGCGACAGCTTCCCCGAGATGAAGCGCCATGCAGAGGAGCAGAAGTTCAACTTTGACTACCTCTATGACGGCGACACGCAGAAGACGGCGCTCGCTTACGGCTGCTTGGCCACACCGCATGTGATGATCTTCGACAAAGAGCGCAAGCTTCGCTACCAAGGCTGGTTGGACGATTCACGCTACGCGGATGAGGCCACGGTGACTTCCCCCGATGCTCGCAACGCCATCGAAGCGCTGCTGGACGGCAAACCGGTGCCTGTTACCGAAACGAAACCCCACGGCTGCTCCACCAAGTGGCTCGGCAAACGAGATCAAGTCGTCACCGACAACGACAAGTGGGAGAAAGGTGAGGTGGAGGTCGAATGGATCGACGCGAAAGGCGTGGCCGCACTGCGGAAGAACGACACGAAAAAAGTCCGCCTCTTCAATGTGTGGGCGACGTGGTGCGGGCCGTGCGTGAAGGAATTCCCCGAACTCGTCGCCACCTCGCGCAAGTTCGGCCTGCGCGACTTTGAGTTCATCAGCATCAGCATGGACGATCCGAAGGAGCTGCCTGCGGTGAAAGCCTTCCTCGAAAAACACAACGCCATCGTGCCGGACAAACTGAAGCCCTCGCTCAAAGCCGAAGGCCGCAAAGGCAACGCCTACCTCTTCAACGAGGCCAGCAGCGAGGCGCTGATTCAGGCGCTCGATCCTGAATGGCCGGGGCCAATCCCGCACACGCTGGTCGTCGCGCCCGGCGGCGAGGTCATCTTCCGCCACAACGGCGAGATCGACGGTGACGAGTTGCGCGCGAAAATCCTGGAGCACATGGGCCGGTTTTATCTGCCGGAGCAGACGCCTTGATCACAGCAGCGCTCCAACGTGGCTGGTGACGGCGCTGGCGAGCCCTTTGAGATTGTAGCCGCCTTCCAGCACAGAGATGAGGCGGTTTTGGCAATGGGCGGCTGCAGATTCGAGCAGGAGCTTGGTCAAAGCGGCGAAATCGTCGTCGGTGAGGCGGAACTGGCCGAGGGGATCGTCGATGCGGGAGTCGAATCCGGCGGAGATGAGGATCAAATCGGGTTTGAACTTGTCGATGGCGGGCAGGAGTCGGTCGGTGAAGGCCGCGCCGATGTCTGACATGCCGGTGCGGGCGGGGAAGGGGAGGTTCAAGGTGCTGCCTTTGCCTTTTCCGCTGCCTGTTTCCTCAGCGTGGCCGGTAAAAGGGTATAGCGGGCTTTGGTGCGTGCTGGCGAAGAACACGCTGCCGTCCTCATAGAAAATGTCCTGCGTGCCGTTGCCGTGATGCACGTCCCAATCGACGATGACGATCTTCTGCGCTGCGTGCTGCTTCTGCGCATGACGCGCGGCGATGGCGATGTTGTTGAACAGGCAGAAGCCCATGCCTTGCGCAGGTCGTGCGTGATGACCGGGCGGCCGCACGGCGCAGAAGGCGTTCCTGGCCTTGCCAGCGAACACTGCATCAACCGCGTTCAAGACTCCGCCGACGGCCTGATTCGCCACGTCGTAGGATCGCGGACAAATCGACGTGTCCCCGGTGCTGAGGTCTTCCAAGCCCGATTCGACATCTGCCTTGGCCGTGGCGATGTAACCGCGATCATGGCAGAGCGCGATTTCATCCAGCGTGGCGACCCGAGGCGCGATGGATTGCGTTTTGGCGACGATTCCAGCCTCAGTAAGCGCTTTCGTGATCGCAACATGACGCTGAACACTCTCAGGATGCCCCGGACCGGGATCATGCTGCTGGTAGATGGGATCGAGAAGCAGGGCCGTCATAGGTTTGCGGTGGTTGGCCGTTGTTTACGATTGTTTGTCAAACCATTGCAAACTACGGCCAACAACTGCAAACCATCGCAAACTATTCCTCAGCGTTTGCCGAAAAACTCCGCCAGCTTTTGCAGATCCTTGCCTTCGGCAGGCTTCATGGCGCTGTTGATGGCCTCGTCCTGGATGGCTGCGAGTTCCTTGATGCCTTTGCGGCCGTATTCGAGCATGGAGTGGAGCTGGGCCTCGGTGAAGGTGGACTCCTCGCCACTGCCCTGGATTTCGACGAACTCGCCGTCTTCGGTGAGGACGATGTTGCTATCGACATCGGCGGCGGCGTCTTCGGTGTAGCAGAGATCGAGGAGCGTTTCGCCTTTCACGATGCCAACGCTGACAGCAGCGAGCTTTTTCTTGAGCGGTTGGCGGGTGATCTTGCCTTTTTCGAGCAGACGGTTGAAGGCGATGGAGACGGCGATGCAGGCACCGGTGATGGCGGCGGTGCGGGTGCCGCCATCGGCCTGAAGCACGTCGCAATCGACATAAAGAGTGCGGGCGCCGAGTTTTTCGAGATCAACGACAGCACGGAGGCTGCGGCCGATGAGACGTTGGATTTCGGTGCTGCGGCCATCGGGCTTGCCACGGGAGCTTTCGCGATCTTTGCGCTCAAGCGTGGAATACGGCAGCATCGAGTACTCGGCAGTGAGCCAGCCGCCTTTGACGTTCTGCACCTTCATCCAGCGCGGCACTTCCTCGTTGATGCAGGCGGTGCAGATGACGCGGGTGTTGCCAAAGGCGATGAGCACGGAGCCCCCGGCGTGCGGAGCGACGTCGAGGACGTATTCAATTTTGCGAAGCTGGTCTGGGGCGCGTCCGTCGGTTCTGGGCATGGGGGTGCTTAGCACGGAGCGCGGGGGGGCCAAGAGATTTCGTGAAGAGATGCTTACAAAGGTGCGTCGAAGGTGATTGAACACCTGAGGCCACGGCCTTTTCCAAATGACAAAACAAACTGGCATCTGATATGCTTGTAACTGACGACAGCACAAATCTGATCTCCATGACGCGCTTCCCTCGCCCTGGCTGCTGGTTCCGTTTTACCCCGACGGACTGGACCTTCATTCGTGACACTCTCGCGCTGACTGAGCGAGGGAAAGAGGGGTTTAAGGCGATGATGGATGACCCGGAGGCGGTGCCGATCATTCTGGACAACGACAAGCTGTTCGACGCCGTCGTTGTCTCACGCAAAGCGACGTTGCTCTCGCCCGAGCTGTTCTTCTTCATCGTGGTGCGTCATTCGCTGAAGGAATTCGGCATCAAGGAACTGGCAGTAGCGGATTATATGGCGGTGGTGTGCGCGGACTTTGGCTGCACGCCGACGAAGGGGCCGGAGGACATCAACCACAGCGTGGACAGCATGTACAGCGTCGATTATCTGGAGGCGATTGAGAGCGCCAGCAGGCATCACAAGTTCTTCCTGCATGTGCAGTGCGCGAACCAGTTCCTGGTACTGACCTGCCTGTATCCCGATTTCTTGCACCGCCGTGCGGAGCGGCGTGGAGCGCCGGATGTGGACTACTACGAGCAGGTGGTCGTCAGCCATCTCGACTCCGCACGCAAACATGTGCTGGCAGAGGAGTTCGCGCTGCAGGAGACCTTTGAGAAAGTGGCGGAGTGCTTCCCACCTGCGCGACGTGCGATGAACCACACGGTGAGGGAATATTTGAGCCTGGGGCAGTGAGTTGTTTCACTCAGCCACTGTCTTGCTGCGCTGCTCCGCAAGCTTGGTGCGCAAGTCGGCCAGTTGTTCTTCGAGATCGGTGATCTTCTTTTCCAAAACAGCGCAGTACTTCGCGGGATCGCGTTTCTGGAGGCGTTCGAGGAGATTAAAGAGCAACGCCAGCCTCCAAAGCCGCGTCCATAGGCCGCGGAGGCGGTAGGCGCGCAGGAGTTTTCCTGCGCGCAGCATGCGGGTGAAGCGGAACGCATTCAGCACGCGCAGGAAGGCGGCGAGCGGGAGCAGGATGATGACGAGATTGATCCAGTTCTTGAGGCAGTAGGCCAGTTTGTCGGGCGCAGCGGCCACCATCCAAAGGAACTCGGCGGTGAAGCCGATCCAGATGACGCAGGTGGTCAGATGCGTTGCCAAAGCGAGACGCGGATGATTTTCCAAGGTCTCGCCGCCGGTGAGTTCGGCTCCCAGCACGGGGAGCACGAGCAGCGTTAGCACGACCATCGGCAGGGCCAGCTTTTGCTCGAGTTTGTCGGACGTTTCCTCGCCTGCGGGCCTCCAACCAATGCCGGGCAGCCAGAGCCAGCCGCGTGGCTTGCTGCTGGCGGTGATCATGCGCAGCGGCGGCAGCAAGGACGTGAGAAGCAGGCGTTTGAGGCGGGCGGACCACGCATCGCTGGAGAAAAACAGCCCGAGCAGGCCTTCGACGATCACGACGATCCACAGAGCGATGATCACCACGCAAAACAGCATCTGCGTCAGCAACCAGTCGCGAAACGCCTCGCCGCTGTCGCCGTGCGGCAGCACGAGGCCGATGGCGGTGAGAAAGGCGAGGGCGACGACGAACATCATGCCCTGGCGAAAGGTGTCGCCGTGGGGGGCTGTGCGGGGAGAGGTCGCTGCACTCATGGGGCGGCATGCTTACATGCGCCTCGGCATTTGCAAAGCGGCGGCTTTCCCCCATCTTGGCCGCCCTTTATGCCCGAACTCGAAAAGACCTACACGCCAGCCGACGTCGAAGCCCGCTGGTATCAGCGCTGGCTGGATGACAAATGCTTTGAAGCCGATCCCGCCCGCGTCAGCGAGAAGCGCCCGGCTTATTCCATCGTCATCCCGCCGCCGAACGTCACGGGCATCCTCACGCTCGGCCATGTGCTGAACAACACCATCCAGGACATCCTCGCCCGCCGCGCCCGCATGCTGGGGAAGGAAGTGCTCTGGCTGCCCGGCACCGACCACGCCGGCATCGCCACGCAAAACGTCGTCGAGAAGACGCTGAAAAAGCAGGGCGTCATCAAGCACCGCGACGATCTGGGCCGAGAGGGCCTCGTGGCGAAGATCTGGGAGTGGAAGGAAAAGCACGGCGGCATCATCATCGAGCAGCTCAAGAAACTCGGCGCCTCCTGCGACTGGAGCCGCGAGCGCTTCACCTTTGACGACGACTACAACGCCTGCGTCATGCGCGTGTTCGTCGATCTCTACAAAAAGGGCCTCATCTACCGTGGCAAGCGCATGGTGAACTGGTGCCCGTCCTCCCTCACCGCGCTCAGCGATGAGGAGGTCGTCATGAAGGCGCAAAACGCCATCATGTATCACTTCAAAGTCGAAGTCGTCGAGGAACCCGGCACCTGGCTCACCATCGCCACCACGCGTCCCGAGGTCATCCCGGGTGACACAGCGATTGCTGTGAATCCAAACGATGACCGGTATAAGCACCTGATTGGAAAGCATGTTCGTCGTCCGCTGCCGATCGAGAACCAAGCGTTGCTGCCGATCATCGCCGACGAGCATGTCGATTTCACCTTCGGCACCGGTGTGCTGAAAGTCACGCCCGCGCATGATAAAGCCGACTTTGAGATTCTGACCAGACTGCATAAGTCAGTCGAGACCGTTCATCCTGAGTCGGCATTGCATCGTGAACTGGTATCGATGATGCCAATCGATGTCATGCATCCGAACGGCACGCTCAACGAGCTCGCCGGCAAAGACCTCGCCGGCATGGAGCGCTTCGCCGGCCGCAAACGCGCCGCCGAGCTGCTCGCGGAAATCGGCAGCCTCGTCAAAGAGGAGCCTTATCAGAACAACCTTGGCTACTCCGAGCGCGCCGACGTGCCCATCGAGAGCCGCTTGAGCGAGCAGTGGTTCCTGAAATATCCGAGCGTGAAGGAAAGCCAGTCCGTCGTAGCCAACGGCGAAATGAAATTCCACCCCGACCGCTGGGCGAAGGTCTATGACCACTGGATGACTGGCCTGCAAGACTGGTGCATCAGCCGCCAAGTCTGGTGGGGGCATCGTGTGCCGGTTTGGACGTTGGACATACCGTTGGATGTTAATTCTCACGACAACTTGCCGACGACGATCAAGTCGATCCTCGACAATGAGGTTTATGATCGTGCTGATCTTCCCACATCCGCCTTCTCAATTTCAGCCGAAGGAGAGAAACTATCACACGCCCGCAGATTCCGAATCGACAGCGGATTCCGAATCTTCGTCGCAACGACCTCTGACGATGACGCCCGCCTTCTTGAAGCCGAAGGCTTCACCCAAGACCCCGACGTTCTCGACACCTGGTTCAGCTCCTGGCTGTGGCCTTTCGCTACGATGGGATGGCCGGAGAAGACCTCCACGCTGAAGGCCTTCTACCCCACGACCGATCTCGTCACGGGACCAGACATCATCTTCTTCTGGGTCGCCCGCATGATCATGGCGGGCTTCGAGTGGATGGGCGAGCTGCCGTTCAAGAACGTCTATTTCACCGGCATCATCCGCGACAAGCAGGGCCGCAAAATGTCCAAGTCGCTCGGCAATTCGCCCGATCCGCTGGAGCTCATCGCGAGCTACAGCGCGGATGCGTTGCGCTTTGGCATCATGCGCAGTGCGCCGCTCGGTCAGGACATCTGCTTCGACGAAAAGAACGTCGAGCTCGGCCGCAACTTCTGCACCAAGCTCTGGAACGCCGCCCGCTTCCGCCAGATGCAAGGCGGCGCCACCGAGACGGAGATCAGCGCCGCGCTGCTCAGCAGCGACGACAAATGGATCCTCCTGCGCCTCAACACCGCCATCGCCGAGGTCAGCACCGCGCTCGAAGAATACCGCTTCAGCGACGCCACCGCCACGCTCTACCGCTTCTTCTGGAGCGAGTATTGCGACTGGTATGTCGAAGCCTCCAAAGCCGTGCTCCAAGGCAGCGATGAGAAGCGCAAAGCGAACACCCTCGCCGTCATCGACTTCGTGCTCGGGCACACGCTGCGTCTCTTCCATCCCTTCATGCCCTTCATCACCGAGGAGCTGTGGCACGGCATGGGCTTCAACGCCGACCTTCCCGAAAACCAAGGCGGCAAGAGCATCATGTTCGCCATTTGGCCGAAACCGCTCGATGCGGATGAACTCGCCCACTTCGGCATTCTTCCCGAGGACGAACAGGCCGCGAACGACAAATACAAGGCCGTGGAGCTTGGCCGTGGCCTCAAGAGCACCTTCAACATCAACAAGAAAGTGCGTTTCGTGCTCAAACCGGCCTCCGAGCTGCCTGCGCATGAAATCGAGGTCCTGCGCATCCTTCTCAATGCGGAGCCCTTGGAGGTCGATGCGGCCTTCCAGCCGAAAAAAGGCACTCCGGCGGCTTTGACGCCCCTCGGCGAGCTTTTCCTGCCTCTCGACGGTTTGATCGATGTGGAGGCCGAAAAGGCCCGCGTCGGCAAAGAGGTCGCCAAAGTCGAATCCGAGCTCGAAAAGGTCACCGCGAAACTCGCCGACACGAACTTCACCTCCAAAGTCCCGCAAAAGGTGCTCGACGAGCATCAGCAGCGGAAAACCGACTGGGAGGAGAAGCTCGCGAAGCTGAAGACGATGCTAGAGGCGCTGGGATGAGGAATGGGGCCATCCTAGCCCCACTCCTTGGATTTTAGGCTTGTCGGCGAGGCCGGGGGTGGATCATGCTTCAATAAATCCCCGCTTAACCCGAACCCAACACACTCATGCTCAAGCTCCTGAAACTGTCCTTCCTGCCAAAGTCTCCCGACTACGGCCTGCTCATTCTGCGCGTTGCGCTCGGCTTTTCCATGCTGCTGCTCCATGGCCGCGGCAAGATGCTCGGTTTTGCCGCCACAGCGGAGAAGATGAACGGCCTGCTCGGCCTGCCGGGGAATGTGAACGCCGGCCTCGCGGTGTTCGCCGAGGTCGTCTGCTCCGCGCTGCTGATCGCCGGCCTGTTCACCCGTTTCGCCGCCCTGATGCTGGCGATCACGATGGGCACCGCCTTTTTCTTCGTCCACAAGTCCGCCCTCGTGGGCGCGAGTTCCGGCGAGTTGGCGATGGTGTATCTCATCGCCTATGTGACGCTGCTGTTCACTGGCGCGGGCAAGATCTCGGTGGATCGCGAGTAAGCCGTTTTTGAATCCTCCAAGCCCGGTGGCGAGAGCTGCCGGGCTTTTTTTGCAATGTGTAGGCTTTCAAAGACCCAGCCAGTTGCGCAAATGTGTTTGAAGCGTTGCCACGTCGGTCGGGTGCAGCCGACCGACGACCACCGCCGGGCGGACTTTTTGGCTGCTCAAATCCGTGAACGGAATCGGCAGCAGGACGACATCATGACGCGAGCAGTTCATTGAAAACGTCGTCAGCGTCGTTGTCCCACACCTTCTCAAGCTGACGGTGCGGATGGGAGAGCCACTCGGAACGCTCAGGATCGTCGCTGATGAGTTCTACGGCGACACGAACTCGACTGTGTTCCGGCAATGGCAGCGGAGCCAGGAGCTGTAACAGCCCCTTTTGATAGATCGCATCAACGGCGGTGCTCATGAGTCGAGGGTAGCAGCAGTCCGCACGCGTGCAAGCCGGTGCTGCCATGCCTTGGTTTGTGTGCATAGCTTTCCTTGCATTCCCCGCCACGCGCTCAACACTCCGCGCCCTATGTCGAAGGTCACCCTCGGTCTGGTGCAAAGCCGGGCCTTTTCCAGCAAAGACGAAAGCCTGCGCGAGCATGAGCGCCTCATCCGCGAGGCGGCATCTCGTGGCGCTCAAATCGTGTGCCTGCAGGAGTTGTTCAACACGCCGTACTTCTGCATCACGCAGGACACGGAGCTGTTTGACCTCGCCGAGGCCGTTCCGGGCCCCACGACGGCGGCTCTGGCCCCGCTGGCAAAGGAACTGGGCGTGGTGATCATCGTGCCGCTGTTTGAGAAGCGTGGACCGGGGCTGTACCACAACACGGCGGCGGTGATCGACGCGGACGGCACGGTCTTGGGCAAGTACCGCAAAATGCACATCCCGCAGGACCCAGGATTCGAGGAGAAGTTTTATTTCACGCCGGGAGACCTCGGCTATCGCGTGTGGGACACGAAATTTGGCCGCATCGGCGTGCTGATTTGCTGGGACCAGTGGTACCCAGAGGCCGCACGGCTTACAGCGCTCGCAGGAGCTGAAATTTTGTTTTATCCCACGGCGATCGGCTGGCTGCCGAGCGAAAAAGCCGAGTTGGGAGCGGCCCAGCACTGTGCGTGGGAGACCGTGCAGCGCGGCCATGCCGTGGCGAACGGCTGCTTTGTGGCGGCGGTCAATCGCGTGGGCACCGAGCAGCAGAGCGAATTCTGGGGCCAGAGCTTCGTAGCAAATCCGTATGGAGAAGTCGTTGCAAAGGCCTCCGTGAGCGCTGAAGAGATTTTGATCGTGCCGTGCGACCTTTCTGCGGTGGAGGATTTCCGCCGCATCTGGCCGTTTTTCCGTGATCGCCGCATTGACACCTACGCTCCCCTGACCAAACGCTACCTTGATGAGTAAAGCCTCCTATCCCCAGAATTACCGACTTCCCGCCGAATTTGAGCCGCAGGAGGCGATCTGGCTTTCCTGGCCTTCGAACAAGGAAAGCTGCCCGAAGACCTTCCACAAGCTGCAGGACAAGTTTGGCGAGATCGCCAGCGTCATTTCCCGCTACGAGCGCGTGCGCATCAACGCCCCGATGCTCAGCCACATGAACATCCGCCTGAGCATCGCCGACAACGAGGGCGATCTCAGCCAGGTGGACATCTACGAGAACAACACCAACGACGTGTGGTGCCGTGACCACGGGCCGATTTTCATCAAGCACAATGAGACTGGCAAAGTCGCGATCACCGACTGGGAATTCAACGCCTGGGGCGGTAAATTCCCGCCATGGGATCTCGACAACGCCATTCCTGAGAAGGCGGCGGCCGCGCTCAAAATGGAGCGTTTCACCTCGAAGATGATCCTCGAAGGCGGTGCCATCGAAACCAACGGCAAAGGCACGCTGCTGACCACCGAGTCCGTTTTGCTCAATCCGAACCGTCACGGCGGCAAGCCTGGCAACAAGGCCGAGGTCGAGAAGGAACTGAAAGCCATGCTGGGCGTCAAAGACATCGTTTGGTTCAAGAAAGGCATCGAAGGCGACGACACCGACGGCCACATCGACGACATCGTGCGCTTCATCCGTGAAGACGCGGTCATCTGCATGGTCGAGCCGCGTGATTCCGACCCGAACCACAAGGTGCTGAAGGAAATCCGCGAGCGCCTTGACGACGTGAAGGCCCCTGACGGTGGCAAGCTCGAAATCATCGAGATAGAAATGCCCCAGGCCATCGAAATGAAGGACTGGCGTCTCAGCCGCCTGCCTGCCAGCTACGCGAACTTCCTGATCGTGAACAACGCCGTGCTCGTACCTCTCTTTGGCAACAAGAAGAAGGACGCCGCCGCCGAGGACAAGATCGCCGAGTGCTTCCCCGGCCGCGAAATCATCTCCATGATGGCGAAGGATCTGGTGACCGAAGGTGGTGCGCTGCACTGCATCGCGATGCATCAGCCGAAGTGAGCCGACCGGCGTCTTGCTTGACTATTCAGCGCCATGGAACAATGGCGCTGAATTTTGATAATGAGTAAACCGTTGTGGAAATAAAGCACCTGACGGGTGCCAAGAGTTTGTTGGAGTTGGTATGGTGCCTGATAGTATCGCCCAGCTATGACAGCTATGCGAAATCACGCCCATTCCATTCGTTGCCGGCTTATCGGTGCCATCTTAACGTCGTTTTTGATCACTGCGTGCGCCCTGCCGGACGCGGCCATGAGAAATTACACGGCTTCCAGGCAGATGGGCTCATGGACTCAACTGCTGAACTCCCCCGAACCCGGCAGCGTGCGCCGGGCTGAAAGCGCCGGCAACGGCCCGCTCTACAATGGCGCGGTGTCGATGAATGTGCCGACGCAGTCATCCTCCATCAACGACATCGCCCGGCTGTTCGCGGGCATGGATGGCCAGGGGCTGTCGCAGGTTCGCAGTTCACCGGCCTGGGCCGCGCACAGGCTGCGCATGGACAACCTTTGGGCCACGCACCAAAAGCTGCATCGTGACCCGCTGCTGACCTGGGCAGGAGCCGAGATCGGCGATGTGCAGAGGGCGAACGCGCTGTTTTACCCGTTCAGCGGGCCGGATTTTCTGTTTGCGAGCGCCATCTGCCCTGCGGCGGAGACTTATGTGCTCTGCGGGCTCGAACCAGCGGAGCCGCTGCCGCGTCTGGACGATCTTTCACAGGCGGAGATCGAAAGCGGCCTCTACGGTCTGCACAACTCGGTCTCCACCATCATGACGAGCAGCTATTTCATCACGACGGAGATGCGCAGCAACCTGCAGGCCACGCGTTTTCGCGGAGTGCTGCCGCTGATTCTGGCCTTCATGGCCCGCACCGGCTACTCGGTGGACTCCGTCGATACCGTCCGGCTGGACGGCGCTGGAAACGTCACTCTGGCGGGTTCCTCTGGCAACACCGGCCTCATGATCCGCAGCCGCAATGGCTTGGGCCGCCTGAAACGCGTGTTTTACTTCCGCCAAGATCTCTCGAATGGAGGCGGCAACGGTCCGCTGCTGACTTATGTCTCACGCCTGGGACGGATCCCGGCTTTCACGAAGAGCGCCTCCTACCTCATGCACGACGGCAGTTTCACCGGCATTCGTGACTTCCTGCTGCGCCACAGCAGCGCCATTGTCCAGGATCCGTCCGGCGTTCCCTACCGTGAGTTCAACCGTCAGGGCTGGGATTTGTGGCTCTATGGCAACCACCGTGGCACGCTCCCCCTTTTTCCCGGCGGGCAGCAGCCTGACTTGACGGAGGCGTACTCATCTGGGAGGCATCCGGTGCAACCTCTGAGCTTCGGCATCGGCTATCTCATGAACCCGGAAACCACCTGCCTGATGGTTGGGCGGCCACGACGGAACTGAGGAAAGCCGGACTTTTGGTTGACGCCCGAAAGTCCTCGGCTAGTATCGCGGCCCCTTTCCCCCTGAACCCCTCTTCTTATGGCAAAAATTTGTGAAATCACCGGCGTCGGCGTCACCCGCGGCCACCACATTCATCGCAGCGGTAAAGCCAAGAAAGAAGGCGGTATCGGTCGTCACATCACGAAGCGTGTGAAGCGCGTCATTCTGCCCAACCTCCGCGAGAAGCGCATCTGGGTGGCTGAATTGGGTAAATTCGTCGAGGTGAAGCTCACCGCGCGTGCGCTCAAGACCGTGAACAAGAACGGCGCTTTCGCCACGCTGAAAAAGGCCGGCCTGATCTAACCTCAGTTCACCAACATCTTCTGCGGGCGGCTCTGGCAACAGAACCTCCCGTTTTTTTGTGCTCAGCGCGGCACTGGCATCGTGGCGCTTCCTGAAATCGACACTCCGGGCACCACGGCTGGCGGCATTGGAGCGGCCAGCCCGGGCACGGTCCCAAAAGTGCCGATGGACGGGACCACTGGCGTGGCGAATCCGCCTGGGTTGTAATAACCAAGCGTGGGGCTGTAATGAACCTGCGGCAATCCGGTGAAGATGAAGCCACCGCTCTGCGGCACATAAATGCCGCCGCTGCCAGATCCGATGGTGGCGATGCCCACATTCTCCCATCCTCGCGCCCGTGGCACCACTGGCGGCACAACACCGCCCCAGCCTGCGGCGGCCGCAAAGCCGACTGCCGGAACCGGGCCTGTGTAAGTCGAGCCCTGCTGATAAATGATCATGGGCGGTTGCTGCAACTGCGACTGACGCTTGATCTCCGCCAGTTGGGCCGCGTGCCGCAGTTCCGCCACACGCTCCTGCTGCTGGCGGCGCTCCTGTGCCTTTTCCTGCCGCGCCTGCTCCCGAGCTTTTTCGAGATCCGAGGCCGCCTGCGCGTTGTAGCCCAGCTCAAAGCGGGTGGACTCCGGCAGATCGCTGAACAGGATACGAGCGGTGCCATTTTGATGTGAGAAGGCCACACCGTCTGCATCACGTTGGAGGATCTTGCAGCGCAGGTAAGTCTTGCCACGAATGGTGTGGATGGTTTCCACGTCCTGCGCAGGCGCGGCATGAGAGTGAGCCAGCGACAGTATGATGAGGGCGGAAAGAATCGTTTTCATCGTTGAGTCGCAGTTGACCGTGAAGCTGGCAGATTTGCCAGTCTTTTATGCTTCGTAAAACCGAAGCAACTCCTCAGGGAAACACCCGGATCGCGCCGCCAAACGGGCTGACTCCGACACCGATGCGGAACCCGCTGCCCACATTCCAGGAACGGTAAATCGTGGGGCTCACATAGACTCCCGTCGGCGCGTAACCACAACCAAAGCCGCCATAAGGATAACCGTAGCCGCTCATCGGGTCATACCCGCCGCCGAAGGAATTCACGAAGGGATAACCACCCCAGTAGGAGAAGCTGCTCTGACGATAATCCCGGCCGCCCAGCGCCGGACCTGTGATCGGCGCGCCCAACCACGAGGGCGTCTGCTGGCCCACGGTGGGCAAAGACTCACCGGGCAGCGCCAGCGACATCGGGGACGACACCGGAGCAAGAGCGGCCGCGTTTGCCGCCGCGAGATAGCTCGCCTCGGCCTGCTGCGCCTCCTGCAGTTTCTTCGCCATCACGGTTTCGCGTATTGCCTCACGTTTCAGCTCCTCCTGGCGCCGCATGTCCTGCGCACGCTGCTGGGCGGCCGCTTTCTTCGGATCATGGCGGAACTGCTGCCTCAGACTCTCCGGCAGATCCTTGAAGACGATCTTCACCACGCCGTCGCGGTGTGTGAACGCGATGCCGTCCGCGTCAACACGCGTGACTTTGCATTCGTAAAACGACTTGCCCTCGCGTGTGGTGATGGTGAGCGGACCGCTGGAATCCGCGCGAACAGCCGCGGTCAGCAGCAGGGTGAGGAGCAGGACGAGTCGTTTCATGGGAGACCTCCGGGTTTGGGTGCCTGGCTCTGACAACGTCAGGGACACTGGCGTTGCATCGACAAAACGTCACAAAAACTCACATGCCGCCCCGGAGGCCGCGCTCAGGCCATCGGGCAGCTCAGCCAGAACGTCGTCGTGTTGTTCTCCGAGGCCACGCCGAGCTGGATGTTCATCTGATGACTCAGCATCGCGGCGATCGTCAGCCCGAGGCCGAGGTGGTTGCTGTTTTTCGAGCCATGAAACGGGCGGAAAATCTCCTGCATCTTCTCCGCAGGGATCTGGGAGCCGGTGTTGCTCACCAGGATGTCCACGCGGCGCTGCTCCGCCGGGGTGATCGCGCCCGGGCCGCAGATTTTCAGCGCACAGCGACCACCGCCCTTTGCCGCGGCCTCGGCGGCGTTTTTCAGCAGCTCGGTGAGGATGTCCTTGAACTTCGTCGGATCAATCAGCACCGGCGGCAGCGCGGCCTGCACATCCGCCTCCAACTGCACGCCTTCTTTTTGAAACGGCTCCATGACCGCTCCTTCGATGACCGGCAGGTATTCATTGAGCCCGAGGGACTGCAGACTGATCTTTGCGCAGCCGCCTGCGGAACGGATGCGCTCGCTCAGGTTCGTCACGCCCACGGAGGCCTCACGGATGTGCTGCATGTTTTCGCTCACGCCCGGATCGAGATCCTCCTGCATCAAAATGAGGCTGCTGAAGCCCTGGATCACCGCCAGCAGGTTGTTCAGCTTGTGCGTCAGCCCACGCAACAGTTCCTGGTGAAAGCCTTCGCTGTGTTCTTGGCCGAGATTCAGGGACGTGGGGAAATAAAACTGCATGGCGTGAGTGGGGACGAGGACTGGCCGGAGTAATGCAACCTGCCGCCGATGGTGGCAAACACGATTTTGGCGACTTGTTTGACGCACCTTTACTAAAAACTGGCAACACCATCCGCACCTGCCACAATCCGTCTCTGATGGCCCTCCTCGAAGTCCGACACCTCACCAAGCGCTGGCCTACCGGGCGGCTGGCGCTGGATGACGTCAGTTTCGAGGTTCAGCAGGGCGAAATCCTCGGCCTGCTCGGTCACAACGGCGCGGGCAAGAGCACCATCATGGGCATCACCCTCGGCATGGTACGCCCCGACACCGGGGAGGTGCGCATCGGCGGCCGTAGCGTGCAAAAAGACCGTGGCGGGGCGCTCCAGCAGATCGGCGCGATTTACGAGGCGGCGGTGTTTTACGACTACCTGAGCGGCTGGCAAAATTTGCGCGTGCTCTGCTCCCTCTCCGGCTGGTGGGACGAGGCTGAGGTGAAACGCGTCGTGCAGATGGTGAACCTCAACCGCGCCATCCATCAAAAAACCGCCACCTACAGCCATGGCATGCGCCAGCGCCTTGCTCTCGCGCAGGCCTTGCTGCCGCAGCCGAAAATTTTGCTGCTCGACGAGCCGACCGACGGCCTCGATCCCGAGGGTATCCGCGAGTTTCGCGAGCTCATCCTGCATCTGCGCCAGCACCAGGGCATGACGATCATGCTCAACTCGCATCTCCTCGGCGAGATCGAGCAGATGTGCGACCGCTGCGTCATCATCAAGGATGGCAAAAAGGTCTTTGCCGGGCCTGTGCCCTCGCAGGAAAAGACCCGCCGCATTTTTAAGCTCGAAACCAGCGACATCGGACTAGCGCGTCAGGTGCTCGACCGGGCCGGAGCCACGATGGACAAACACGGCATCGTCGAGGTGCCACTGAACATGGAGCCGCACGATCTCGTCGCCGCGCTGGTGCATGGTAAGGTGCAGGTCAGTGCCTGGCAGCCGCACCGCCGCACGCTGGAGGAACTTTACATGGGCCTGTCCTCAAAATCATGATGCTCTTCTTCCAGCAATGGTCTGGCGAGCTGCTGAAGCTCTTTGCCCGACGCCGCACCTACATCGGCTTTGGAGCGTTTGTGGCCTTGGAGATCGTCATCCTGCTGCTCATCAAAAAATTTGGCATGGGGCCGATTCAAAAGGCCGTCGTCGGCTCCGGCGAAAGCTTCGAGTACTATTTCTCCGCCCTCACCGTGGCCAGCACCGTCATGGGTTTTTCCGTATTCCTGCTCGGCGCGTTGTTTTTGAGCCTCGTCGCCGGAGACATCGTTGCGAAAGAGGGCGAGGACGGCCACATGCGACTGCTGCTGGCACGTCCCGTCAGCCGCTTCCGCCTGCTGCTGCTCAAATACCTCACCTGCACCGGCTACGCGTTCTTTTTGATCCAGTTCCTTGCCTGGACGTCTTTCCTGCTCGGCCTCGTGCTGCGCGGCTGGGGAGGCGGTTACTTCGCCATCGTGCCGGAGGTGTCCGTCGTCGCGTTTTACGACTGGGGACCGGGGTTGCAGCGTTATGCGTGCAGTTCGCTCGCACTGGGCCTCAGCATGACGACCGTCAGCAGCATCGCGTTCTTTTTGTCCTGCTTCCGCATCAAGCCGGCCGCCGCCACCATCGGCGCGTTGACCTACATCCTGGTCGATTTCATCCTGCGGAACAGCGGCTTCATGGACAGCTACCAGCATTTCCTCGTCACGAAGCATATGGCAAACTGGGGGCGTATTTTGGCCGAAACCATCGACTGGCCGCTCGTTTGGCGTGGTTACGCCGTTGTTTTTGGCGTCAATCTCACGCTTTTTACCTTGGGTTATGCCGTGTTTGAATCCAGAGACTTAAAATCATGAACGTCATCAACAACATCCGCCAGCTCCGCTCCTGGGGCACCATCAACAAAGGCACGCGCTGCGCCTTCGTGCCCACCATGGGCGCTTTGCATGAGGGCCACGCCGCGCTCATCCGCGCCGCGCGTGAGACCGTCGGCCAGAGCGGCAACGTCGTCGTCAGCATCTTCGTCAACCCGCTTCAATTCGGCCCCGAGGAAGACTTCGCCAAATATCCACGCTCCCTCATCGAGGATCTCGGCCTCTGCCGTGACAACGGCGCGGACATGATCTTCGCGCCGAAGGCCGATGATCTCTACCCCGCCGACCGCAGCATCCAGCTCTTCGAGACCAGCCTCTCCAAAGTGCTCTGCGGTGCCAGTCGTCCCGGCCACTTTGACGGCGTCTGCACCATCGTCGCGAAGCTCTTCAACCTCATCCAGCCGGACGACGCCTTCTTCGGCAAAAAAGACTACCAGCAGCTCGCCATCATCCGCCGCCTCGTGCGCGATCTCGATTTCAACGTCGTGCTCCACGGCATCGACACGATGCGTGAGGAGGACGGCCTCGCCATGAGCAGCCGTAACCGCTACCTCAGCCCCGAGGAACGCGCCCAGGCCCCCGCCCTGCGCAAGGCCCTCGTTGCCGCCCGTGATGCGTGGAAAACCGGCGAGCGCGATCCCGCCGCGCTGCAAAAGCTCATCACCACCCACCTTCAACAACACGCCCCGCTCGGCCGGATCGACTACGTCTCCGCCGTCGATGCCGCCACGCTCCAGCCCGTCTCCGCCACCAGCGAGCTTGTTGTCATCGCCCTCGCCGTTCACTTCGGCGCCGCGCGTCTCATCGACAACATCGAGCTGAAATAAATCACGACGGCGGTCAGTCCGCCGCCGCACTCACGATGTCCGAACCTCCCAGCGTCACCGACACCATCGAAGGCTACGACCTTGAGGTCGTCCGCCGCGTGTGGGCGCTCGCGCAGACCATTCCCGGCAACGACCCCGAAGTGTGGCGCAAAGACGAGTTCGGCGCGTGGATTCACCGCGCCGACTACCGCAACCGCCATTCCGACTACGGCTGGGAGATCGCCGACTACGGTTTCAGCCGCCGCAACGCCGGCCTCGCCTCCCTGCGCCCCATGCACTGGCAGAACCACCTCGACTTCATGATCGCCGCCCGCAATCAGGCCGTCGTCACCGCCGACGGCCTGCGCAACGCGCGTCGGCTCCTGTAGAACGAGTTTTCCAACTCGTTCAGGCAAGTCCCGCCTTCTCCCGTCGTTCACAACGACCGCATGATCCGTCTCGTAGTCATCCCGCTGTTAGCCTCCGTCGCGCACGCCGCCGACTTCGCCAAAGACGTCTTCCCCGTCCTCCAGCGTGCCTGCTTCGAGTGCCATGGCAGCGAAAAGCAAAAAGGCGATCTCCGCCTCGACACCGCCTCCGCGAAGCATCTCGAAATCGGTTCTGATCTCCTGCGGCGCATCGCCTTGCCGAAGGAAGACAAGGAAGCCATGCCCAAGCGCGGTGACCGCCTCACCGCCGCCGAAATCACGCATCTTCGCGATTGGATCCATGCGGGCGCCAAGTGGCCGGACAAACTCGATACCCTCAAGCACTGGAGCTACCTCCCGCCCACTCGCACGGCACTTCCGTCGATCCAGAACAAAACGTGGCCCAAAAACGAGCTCGACCACTTCATCCTCGCCAAACTCGAAGCCGCGAAGCTCACGCCATCCCCCGAAGCATCCCCGGAAACCCTCATCCGCCGCCTCAGCCTCGACCTCACCGGCCTTCCACCCACTCCCGCTGAAGTCGAAGCGTTTACGAAAGCCTTCATCCAGCATCCAGAATCAAGCATCGAGCAACTCGCCGACCGCCTCCTCACCTCAAAGGATTTCGGCGTCCGCTGGGCACGCCCATGGCTTGATCTCGCCCGCTACGCCGACTCCCACGGCTTCCAGCGCGATGATTTGCGCGAGGTCTGGGCCTGGCGCGACTGGGTCGTCAATGCGCTTAACGCGAATATGCCCTTCGACCAATTCACGCTCGAACAAATCGCCGGTGATCTGCTGCCCAATGCCACGCCTGAGCAAATCATCGCCACCGGCTTTCATCGCTGCACGCCCACCAACGTCGAGGCCGGCACCGAGCCTGAGGAAAGCCGCATCAACCAGGTCATCGACCGCGTCAACACCACCGGCGCGGTCTGGCTCGGCACCACGCTCGAATGCGCCCAGTGCCACAACCACAAATACGACCCCATCACGCAACGCGATTACTACTCGCTCCTCGCCTACTACAACAACACCGAAAAGGAAGCCGAGCGCACCAATCCGAAAGTTCCCGGCTCGATCCAGTTCAAAGGCAGCCCGTTTCAAATCAAGGACACTGGCCGCGAAGCGCAGCGCCAGCAGCTCACCGCGCAGTTGAAGGCGCTCGACGTCCAGATCACCGCACGTCAGCAGCAGATCGCAGGTGCCGGCAAACAAGGGGGCAACCCGGCTGGTGCAGGTTCTGACCAAAGCGAAGCCGTCCAAGCGCTCAAACCCACCGCCTTCCTCACCGAAAGCGATGCCGAATCCGAACTCCAGGCCGATGGCAGCGTGCTTCTCACCGGCCCGGTGCCTGAAACGGACACCTACACCTTTGAAGCCGAACTCAGCGGCGGTGACTTGAGCGGTTTGATGCTCGAAGCCCTCACGCATGCCTCGATTCCCGGCGACGGCCCCGGTCGTGGAGGGGCCAATCGTCCCAACTTCGTCCTGCACACCTTCGACTGTACGCTCACCGCGCCGGACGGCAGCAAGCAGCCGCTTCAATTCAAAACTGCCCATGCCGACTACTCGCAAAAAGGCTACGACGTTCTCAATCTCGTCAGCAAGGCAGGTAAAAAAGCCTGGGCCATCGGCCAGCGCTTCGGTGAGCCGCACTGGGCCGCGTTTGAACTCGCCAAGCCGGTGAAAATCACCTCAGGCACCAAGCTGAGCATCCGCATGGAGCAGAATTTCGGCAACGGCCTCGTCATGGGCTGCCTGCGCATTTCCCGCATCACCGGCGATGTCATCGCAGCGCTCCCCGCAGTCGAGGAAACCGAAAACAAAGCCCCCGCCAAGGCCACAGACAAGCAGCTCGCCCAACTCGAAAAGCAAAAGGCCGGGCTGCAAAAGCAAATCACCGCCCTCAACGCCCCCACCACCGAAATCATGCGCGAACTCCCAGAACCGCGCATGTCCGCCATCTTCAAACGCGGCGTTTACACCGACCCCGCTGACAAAGTCACACCAACCGTTCCCGCCATCTTCAATTCGCAGCCAAAAGGACCGCCGAACCGCATCACCCTCGCGAAATGGCTCACCAGCCAGGACAACCCGCTCGCCGCTCGTGTCACCGTCAATCGTTGGTGGGCCGAGTTGTTCGGCCAGGGCATCGTTTCGACCCTCGAAGACTTCGGCATCAAAGGAGCACAGCCGAGCCATCCCGAGCTGCTCGACTGGCTTGCAGTCGAGTTCATGGAAAGCGGCTGGAACATGAAGCACATGCTCAAGAAGATCGTCATGAGTGCGGCTTATCGGCAAAGCTCGCAGTTTATCGCAGCGGAAGCTCAATCCGTCGATCCACAGAACACTTTGCTCTGGCGCGGCCCGCGTTTCCGCCTCGACGCCGAAACCATCCGTGACAACGCCCTCGCCATCGCCGGGCTCATCAATTTGAAGCAAGGCGGCACGCCGATTCGACCGCCGCAGCCGGACGGACTGTGGCAGAAAGTTGGCGGCCAGCAGTACAACTATGTCGTCAGTCCTGGTGATGAAAAATACCGCCGCGGCCTCTACGTCGTGCTCAAGCGCGGCTCGCCCTATCCCAGCTTCATGAATTTCGATGCCAGCGCCCGCATGGCCTGCGTCGTGCGTCGTTCCCGCAGCAACACACCGCTGCAAGCGCTCACGCTGCTCAACGATCCCGTCTATGTCGAAGCCGCCAAGGCCTTCGCCAGACGCATCGTCAACGAAGCGCCGAGCCATGACCTCGATTCGCGTTTGCAACACGCCTTCCGCCTCGCCCTGGCCCGCAAACCGCGTGTGCAGGAGCTCACCGTGCTCAAATCCCTGTGGGAAACGCAGTTTGAAGCCGCCAAGGCTGATCCCAAGGCCACGAATGACCTAACCACCGGCTTTGAGATGCCGAAGAACCTGCCCGCCGCCGAATTCGCGGCCTGGTATGCCGTGGCGAGCGCGATTCTCAATCTTGACGAGTGCATCACGAAGGGTTGAGGCCGCATTCGCCAAGAATAGTCTGGTGATGGCGTTGTTTGTGCGGCTATTTTCCCACGTCATGCAACCCAACGCGCCGAACTCCTGCCCGCACTGCTCCTCGCCAGACGAGAAGCCTGCGGCGGCGCACCTGCCGCCCGCGCCCTACATCTGCCCGATGTGCGAGGGCGTGCGCTCGGACAAACCCGGCGCGTGCCCGCAGTGCGGCATGGCCTTGGAGAAAAACCCGCTCGCAAAACGCAACGAACCCGAATGCTGCGGCGACGGTGGCGATGAGGAAGTGCGCGACCTGTGGTGGCGTGTGCGCTGGAGCGCCGCGATGGCCGCGCCGGTTGTTCTGCTCTCGATGGGCATGGATCTGCCGGTGATCCGCGACATCCCGCACGATGCCTCCGGCTGGATGCAGTTCGTGTGGTCCACCCCGGTTGTGTTCTGGGTCGGCTGGCCGCTGCTGGTGCGGTTTGGCCGCTCGCTGCTCACGCTGCGCTTCAACATGTTCACGCTCATCGGACTCGGCGTGCTGGCGGCCTGGTTTTACAGTGTCGTCGCGCTCATCGCTCCGGGCTGGCTGCCACACACGACCACGCATGGTGGCATTGCGCTATATTTTGAAAGCGCGGCGGTCATCACCGTGCTCGTGCTGATCGGCCAGCTTCTCGAACTCCGCGCCCGCAGCGCCACCGGCTCGGCGATTCGTGCGCTGATGAACCTCGCGCCGAAAACCGCGCTGCTGGTGCGTGACGGCACGGAGATCGAAACAGCCGTCGATGACATCCAAATTGGCGATGTGCTGCGAATCAAACCCGGCGCGCGCATTCCGGTGGATGGCATCGTCACAGAAGGCAGTTCCGCCGTGGATGAATCCATGCTCACCGGCGAGTCCATGCCGCAGACGAAGGAAGCGAACGCCGCCGTGACCGGTGGCACGGTGAACGGCACCGGCACCTTCCTCATGCGCGCCGAACGTATCGGCGCGAACACGCTGCTAAGCCAGATCGTGGAAATGACCGCCAAAGCGCAGGCCAGCCGTGCGCCGGTGCAGCGGCTGGCGGATCGCGTCTCGGCCTGGTTTGTGCCGGCGGTGGTGCTGATCGCGGTGCTGACGTTTGTGTTGTGGTGGCAGTTTGGCCCGCAGCCCTCGTTCGCGTTTGCGGTGGTGAACGCGGTGGCCGTTTTGATCATCGCCTGTCCCTGCGCGCTCGGTTTGGCGACGCCGATGGCTGTCACCGTCGGCCTTGGGCGTGGCGCTCAGCTCGGCGTGTTGATCAAGAACGCGGAGACGCTGGAGCGTCTGCAACAGATCGACACCCTGATGCTCGACAAGACCGGCACGCTCACGGAAGGACGCCCCACCGTCTTCGAGATCTTCCCGCTGCCCGGTCTTTCCGCGCGTGATTTGCTTGCCTGCGCCGCCGCTGTCGAGTCTGCGAGCGAGCACCCGCTCGCCACCGCCATCGTGAACGCCGCGAAGGAGCGTGACATCCCGCTCGCCACCGTCACGGATTTTCAAGCCGTGGTCGGCGGCGGTGTGCTCGGGAACATCGGCGAGAGCGAGGTCTTCGTCGGTCAGGCGGCGTTTTTGAACAAGAACGGTGTCTTTCTCGACGCCGAATGCCACGCGCGTTCCGTGCAGTTGCAGGCCGAGGGCTGCACCGTGGTCATCGTCGTGCTCAATGAGAAGCCGCTCGGCCTCATCGCCATCAAGGACAAGGTCAAGGAGACCACGCCCAAGGCCATCGAGTCGCTCCACGCGCTGGGTTTGAAGCTGCAGATGATCACCGGCGACGCGCTGACCACCGCGCAGCGTGTGGCGAAAGATCTCGGCATCGACGAAGTCACCGCCGAGGTCTCGCCGAAGGAAAAACTGCTGCATGTGTATCAGGCGAGAGGCAAAGACCGCCATGTGGCCTTCGCGGGCGACGGCATCAACGACGCGCCCGCGCTCGCCGCCGCTGATGTCGGCATCGCCATGGGCACAGGCACGGAGGTCGCCATCCAAAGCGCCGCCGTCACGCTGGTGAAGGGTGATCTGCGCGCCCTGCATCAAGCCTTCGCCCTCAGTCGTGCCACGATGCAGGTCATCCGCCAGAACCTCTGGTTCGCCTTCCTCTACAACGGCCTCGGCATCCCGCTGGCGGCCGGCATCCTGTATCCCTTCACCGGCTGGCTGCTCAATCCGATGATCGCCAGCGTGGCGATGTCTCTGAGCAGCCTCTCGGTGATCCTAAACAGCCTGCGACTGCGGCGGTTCAAATGAGAGTGAGGTGTCCTACCGCCGCAGCGCGGTGATCAGCTCATTTTCACCTTGTCGATCATCTGCTGCATTTCCGCCTGCGACGGCGGATCTCTCGCACCAGGCAGGGCGGCTGCCCCCCCCCCAGCCGCCGTCTCCTGGCGCGCTAGGGACAACGCGCCCTACCTGCGCAGCGCCAGGATCAGCTCATCGAGCTTGCTCAGCACATCCTGCATCTGCGCCTGGTTGTAGTTCGCGTCCGCAGGCTGGTTGAGCGTGTTCACACCACTGCTGTTGTTGCTGGAGACGTTTAGCACACCGGTGATGGCGTTGTCGAGCTGGGAGAGCGTCACCTCTCCCGGCAGTCCTTGGTAACCCTGGATGCCCTGCGGCCCGTCCTGCCCGTGCGGGATGGCGAAGGTGAAATGCACGTTGCTCCCGTCATAGGACACACTCACCGCCGCGCTGGTCCCCGGCGGCAGCGTCGTCACGCTGTCCACCACCGCCGAGGCGAAGGGCGGCCCCGCGATGCCCTGCGGGCCTTCGATCCCTTGCGGGATGCCGAAGGTGAAGTGCAGCATGCCGCCTGAGGCGGACACATTGACCGCTGCCGAGTTGCCCGGCGGCAGTGTGCTCACGCCGTCCACCGTGGCGCTGCCGATGGTTTGGATGGCGTCGATGAGGTTTTTGAGGCCGTTGAACTGGCCGCGCATCTCGGCGGAGACGAGCGGAGAACCGTTGGCGGGTAGAGCGGGGTCGAAGGGCATACGAGTGGAGGAGGAATGGAGAGCGGGGAAAGGCGTGGCTGATGGCGCGAAGGGCGCAGCGTGGAGCTTGGCTGGCGGAGCGCAAAGGTCGGCGGGCCGACCGCTCGGGCTTCGCCCTCGAACCCTCCGAGGTGCGCGTTCCGAGCAGCCGGGTGGCAGCTTGGAGCTTTGGGAGACGATGGCCGAGCCCTTCGCTCTGGCTTCCGACCCGGTGGGGTTCGAGGGCCGACCTCGGAGGTGCGAGCGCCGGGCTGGAAGGGTGCGATCTCCGACCTTTTTGCTCCGACATCCGACCTCTGAGGTGGGGTGTTTAGGCATTCAACCCGGATTATGCAATGGAGTAAGCGAAGGGTGGTGGTCGGGCTTCGATTTGGCGGAAGATGGCATCCATCCAGGGGCGCTTTGTGCGGGGTAGTGAGAGCTTGAGCACCCGTTTGCGGGCGTGTTGGCTGACCCAGCCGCCTATTGCAAAGCAATAGGAGCGTAGCGTCGCCAAGGTCGCCTGATTGTGACTGTTGAGCCCAAAGTGTCGGAACAGACTCATCAGGTTGTAGGCCACCATGATGAAGCGGAAGGAGGCTTCCGTGGCCCAAAAGTCCTGCAGGCAAAAG
>NZ_JBIIKX010000060.1:0-38229 GCF_044232965.1 Prosthecobacter sp. | reverse complement strand
GATCGCGACGGAGATGACACGGAGAGCATCCAGCGTCGGTTTGGGGGCAGATTTCATCACCGCGTCGAGAATCGGCTCCAGATCGGCTTTTTCTCCGACTCGGGCGAGTGCGAGCAGTTCGTGCATCTGGCCGGATTGAATGGCTTTTTCACGCCAGCCGGCCACAGGACGGTCTTCGAGCTTCAGGCGTTCGACATGTTGTTCGAAACGTTTGCCTGGTCCCTCTCTCCGAATTGAATCATGCTGCTTTTCATCCCCTGGGCGGGGAGTGGGAGAGATCTGGCCCCCTCGCCCCGATGAAGATGTGTTGAGGTCTTGAACTGGTTGCGGGGAGAGGTTTGGGGTGAGTGGCGCATGTGTCACCCGATACAGCCCGCTCTGCGTGCCACGACCTCCCGTGGTGAACCACATCGCGCCATCCGGGCCGATACAGCCGTCAGTGACGTTGAGCGGTCTTCCAGTCACGAAGTCTTCCTGTTCCGCCGTGTAGGTCACGCCGCTCTTGCTCATATGCACGGCGATGATCCGTCCGTAGCTCCAATCCAAAATGTAGAGCGCGTCGCGATACTTCTGCGGGAAGTCGGAGCCATAACCGAAGTAAATCCCGGTCGGTGATGACAGCCCGATGTCGATGACACTCGGCAGCGTGTCCGCATACCACGCTGGGAAACGCCCCGTGCCGCGACGCCAGCCGAAATCAGCGCCCGGAACGACGTGCAGGACACGCGTGGGCATGTACCACGGCGTGCCGACATCGCGCTCCATGTCGGCGTCGAAGGTGAACAGATCACCGCGTGAGTTGAAGGCGATGTCGAGCGGGTTGCGCAAGCCGCCGGCGAGCAGCGTGACTTGGCTGCCATCAGGCTTCACGCGCAGGATGTGGCCGGCGGGAAGCTCGACGTTGCCGTCGAACATGCTGCCGTCCCACGGATTCGGGATGAGTTGGTCGTTGGCGTAGTTTTTGAGCGGTGAATCGGGCGCGATGTTCTCCGGCAGCAGGACGTTGTTGCCATGCGCGACGTAGATGTCGCCATCAGGACCGAGTTTGATGTGGTTGCGGCCATGGCCGACGCCGCCACCGCTGCGCACGAGTTCTTGGCGTTCTTCAAACACACCATCGCCATCTTTGTCGGTCAGGCGAAAGAGCGCCTTGGTGTTGTTGGCGTTCGCGAACAGCGAACCGTGCGCGTAAAGCAGCCCGCGACACTCCAGCAGCTCGTCGTCAATCGTTTCGATCTTCTGATCGCCGCTGCCGCTGAGCGTGAGGCGCAGCAGGCCTTTCTTTTCTTTGCCGAGCGTGATGCGGCCCTGCGGATCGAAGGCCATCGAAACCCACGAGTCCTCACCCGGCTGCGCGGAGCGGATCAACTCGGCTTTGAAGCCGGGAGGCAGCGTGAGCGTGGAAGGATCGGTGGCTTGGTTCTGCGCACCGGGCTTGGCGAGCTGCCAGGAGTTGTAGGCATCGAAGGCTTTTTTCAAATCGAAGGGATTTGTGGCCGGATCGGCGTCGGTGGAGCCAAGCACATGCGCGTTTTTCCACGTTTCATCCGTCACGATCCAGCGCACGGCGGCGAGGTCGCCGTTGAGTTCGAGCAAGGCAGCGGTTTTGGCCTTCGCACTCACACGCAGGCCGATTTGATGCGACTGACCATCGCCGAGCTGCTTTGTGAGATCCGTGCCGGTCGCGGCTTCGGCGGCTTTCACCTTGGCCACGAGCTTCCCATCGACCGAAATTTCCATGTCCGCATCGCCGGCGGTCAGCAGCACAGCTTTCAGCAGCTTGCCTTCGTGCTTCACCTCCTTGGAAAACGTGATTGCCTCCGCCGAGGACAACCACAGCGGCGCGGGAGGACGGTTCGCGAGCTGGGCGAGTGCGGTGAAGGGGATCAGGAAAAAAATCAGGAGACGAGACATGCGCAAAGAACGCGGCTTGTGGCGGAAGCCTGTCTGAAGCAGATGAGTTGTAAAATCGGGCTGGCTTGTGGAGGCGTTGTCGGCTTTTCTCTGCCGGCAGGAAATTTCACCCATGAAGCGGACGAAGCGACCCACCCCGAAACCCAAGGCGAAAGAGCCATCCAAGGCCTCGCTGGGCATGAGCCTGGAGGAGTTGCGTGAACTAGAGGAGAAGGCCGTGCGGCTGGAAAAGCTGGCCCGTCTTCTGTTGAAAACACCTCAGCAAGCCTTTTACCTCTACGATTACAGCAAACAGGAGTTTGTACTGGGACAGGAGCATGTGTCCGGCCTCTATGGCTACAAGGCGGGCGAGATCGAGAAGCGCAAGGGCGGCTGGTTCAGCATCATCCACCCGGATGATCTGGCAGAGTTCAAAGAGGCGCACCGATTGGTGATGGAGAGCGGCAGCGACGAGGTGCGGACCATGCGGGTGCGGGTGCTGCGCAAGAAAGGCGGCCACGAGTGGATTCTGGCTCACATGCGGCCGTTTGAGCGCGATGCCAAAGGCCGCGTCATCTCCGAGGCGGGCATGGCGATCATCACCACGCCGCTGGTGGAGACCGAACGGGCGCTGCGGGAGACGGAGGCGCGCTGCCACAGCCTGTTTCAAAGCAACGCGGCCGGCGTGCTGGTGTTTGACGCAAAATTCCACATCGTTGACGCCAATCCGGCGGCCTGTCGCATGCTTGGTTACGATAAGAAGGCTCTGCTGCGCCTCAGTGTGCTGGATCTGACTCTCGCGGGCAACCGCACCGAGATGCACCGGCTGCTACGCACCATGAAAAACGGGCTCAAACCTTCCCACAGCCTGGATTCGGTCCTGGAGCGTCAAAACGGCGAAAAAGTCCACGTCATGGCCGCGCCCGCCTGTCTGCGGGATGAAAAGGGCGGCTTTCAGCAGGGCATGCTCATTCTTTTGGACATCACCGAGCGCCAGCGGGAACTGCAGGAGATGAAGCGCGAGGCCGACCTGAACAAGGTGCTTGTCGATCACGCGCCGGTCTGCATCGGACTGCTGGCACCGGATGGCACGGTCCTGCGGGTGAACACGGCGACGGAGAAGCTGTTCGGCTACAAGCAAAAGGAAGTCCAGGGCAGCAAGGTGTGGGATCACCCGGTGCTCAGTCCTGGTGAGGTAGAGGCCTCCAAACGCCGCATCGAGGCGCTGGCGAGCGGGACGGGCCGCATGAGCCTCACCCTCGCCATGAACACACGAAGTGGAGAGAAGCGCCACGTCGCGACCGAGCACACGGCGGTGAAAAAGCCTGAAGGCGGCGTGGATTTCATCATCACCACTGGCGTGGACATCACGGAGCAGCGCAAGCTGGAGGCGGAGGTCATCCGTGTGGCGGAGCAGGAGCACATTCGCATCGGCCACGACTTGCATGACGGAGTGGGGCAGACCCTCACCGGTATCTGCTCCCTGGTGGAGGCACTGATGGAACGTCTGAGCGGGGAGGAACATAAGGACGCGCGGCGCATTTATGAACTGGTGAAAACCGCCACTGCGGAGACGCGACGCCTGTCACACGGACTCTCGCCTGCGGCGGTGAAGAACCGTGGCTTGGCCGGCGGATTGATGCTCATCGCCGAGACGGTGCGAGAAAATTTCCGCCGCGAGTGTGTCTGCCATATCGAGGATCCCGTGCCCGTGGTCGGCCAGGAGGCGGAGATTCATCTCTTCCGCATCGCCCAGGAGGCGGTGAACAACGCCATCCGACACGGTGGTGCCGGAAAAATCCATCTCAGCCTGAGGCGCAAATCCCCTACGGAAGGCCTGTTGGAGATACGCGATAATGGACGCGGATTCCCCGGCGGAAAAGTGCCGGAGCAGAGCGAAGGCATCGGTTTGCGAGTGATGGAGCACCGCGCCCATCTCATCAGCGGTGATTTGAAAGTCCTGACCCACAAAGGGCGCGGAGTGCGCCTGATTTGTCAATTTCCGCTCAAACATTCTTAAGAACGTCAGCTTGACATTGTTTTCAAAATGAGTCTGCTAAGTCCACCGTGAAAAGCAAAATCTATATACTCGACGACCACCCTATCGTTATCGAAGGGCTTAAGAAACTAATCGACCAGCAGGAAGACATGCAGGTCATCGGCAGTGCTGAAGACGCCAACACCGCCATCCAGCAGATCGCCAAACTCAAACCGGACGTGGTGGTGCTCGACATCACCCTGAAGGACCGCAGTGGCGTGGACCTCATCAAAAAGCTCAAGGCCAGCCATCCGGAAATGCAGATCCTCGTGTATTCCATGCACGATGAGAACGTTTACGCCGAGCGCTGCCTCCGTGCCGGTGCCATGGGTTATGTGATGAAGGGCGAGCCGAGCACCCGTGTGCTGCAAGGCCTCCGTCAGGTGGCCGCTGGTTCATTCTTCTTCAGCGCTTCGCTGCTCGGCAGCATCGTCTCCGGTGGTGGCCCTCGTGGCGGCTCCCGTGGCGAGCCTGCGCGCATGCTCAGCGACCGTCAGCTCGAAATCTTTGAGATGGTCGGCCGTGGCTTCGACTCCCACAACATCGCGGAGAAACTCAGCCTCAGCGCCAAGACCGTCGATGCCCACAAGGCCAACATCCGCCAGAAACTCGGTCTCGCCTCCGCACGCGAACTGCTCATGGAAGCCGTTCGCTGGGTGGAGAAATAGGCCTCCGCGTTTGATCCCATTCAACCCACGACGGGCGGCAGACATGCCGCCCGTTTTGTTTTGGCAGGAGGCGTCAATCGTTCGCCACAGCGTCCTTGTCTGCCTTGGCGTAAACAGTGAGCGCAGCCTGCAACTCGGCCACTTTCGCGGGCAGTTCCACCGCGAGATTCTTGGTTTCGTTCGGATCGCGGGCGATGTCGTACAGCTCGGTCTTCTCAGCGTTGTTTTTGGTGTGCAGCACCAGTTTGAAATCGCCCACGCGGAAGGAGCGCGACTTGAATCCAGGCGCCACGGTGTAAATCGACCTCACTGGCGGTTTCACACCTTCGGCAAGCTGCGGCCAGAGATTCACACCATCCCATTTCAAATCCTGCTTCGGTGTAGAACCAGCGAGGGCACAAAAAGTCGGCATCCAGTCGATGATCTGTACCGGCGCGTCATGTTTGCCAGCCTTGAGCTTTCCAGGCCAGTTTAAGATGCACGGCACCCGCGTTCCGCCTTCGTAAACACTGCCTTTCTCATTGCGCAGAGGTTTGTTGTTACCAGGCAGCGGTCCGGCGGGATAATCGTCTGCCGGATAGGTCTGGCCGTTGTTCTCCGCGTTGCTACCGCCGTTGTCGCTGGTGAAAATGAGCAGCGTGTTCTCGCGCTGGCCGGTCTTTTCGAGTGTGGCGATGATTTTTCCGACCGCGTCGTCGAGATGCATGACGCAGGCGGCGTAGTGGCGCGGCAGATCGCCGGTGATGCCCGCTGGCACCTGCGCCAGCCACTCCTGCGGCTCCTTGACCGGCAGATGCACAGCTGTGAATGGCACATAAAGGAAGAACGGCTCGTCTTTCCGATGTGCCAGCCACGCGCAGGCCTCCTGCGTGATCAAATCGGTCACATGGCCGGTTTCCGTGAGCAGCTTCTCATTGCGATGCCAAGTCTCCGAGAACGGGCCTTCTTTGTAGCGATGATCCCACGGCCCCACACCGCCTGCGAGCGAGCCGTAGCTGTGATCGAAGCCGAAATGATTCGGACCCCACTCCGACTTCGAGCCAAGATGCCATTTCCCGGTGATCGCGGTGTCGTAACCGACGCTTTTCAGCGCTTTCGGCAAAGTGACGGTGTCCCAGCGCAAAGCGCGGTTGTTTTGCGGTGTGGTGACATTGAAACGGCTCCAGCAGCGGCCCGTCATCAAACCGGTCCGTGTCGGGCTGCAAACCGGCGCGACGTAGTGCTGCGTGAGCTCCACGCCTTCTTTCGCCAGCCGGTCGAGATGCGGCGTCGGCGCGTTCCCGCCATGAAAAGCCACGTCCGCCCAGCCGAGGTCGTCGGCGATGATGAACACGAAATTTGGGCGCGCCGCGAGGACGTGCAGGCATGAGGCAAACAACAGAAGCAAGGTCAGTCGCATGACTCGCAAACGCAGGCTTCTGCGGCGATCTCGCACGAACGGTTGCGTGCGTGAAACCGCTGGGGCATAGGAACCCATGGGCAGCGCCACGGAATCCGCCAGTTTCACCAAGCGCACCGGGCAGTGGTTGATTTACGCGCTGTTTCGGTGCGTGGAGGGTGTGTTGAAGTTGCTGCCGTTGATCGTCATCTGGTGGCTGGGCCGCATTCTCGGCACTATCGCGTATTACATCGGCATTCCTTATCGCCGGCTCGCGCTCGACAACCTACGCATCGCCTTTGGCCGTGAGAAAAGCGCCGCCGAGCGCCGCGCCATCGCCCGCGAGCATTTCAAGAGCCTGTTCGCCAACCTGCTCTGCGGTTTCAAGCTGCCGCTGATGAGCGAGGCGGAGGTGGCCTCACGCGTGAAAGCCGAGAACATGCATCATCTGAAGGAGGCATTCGACGCTGGCAAGCCGCTGCTGCATCCCATCATGCATGCGAGCTGCTGGGAGGTCATGACTCAGGTGCCATCCATCTTTGTGCAGGGACACCACCCCGCCAGTATCTACCAGCCGCTGCGCAATCCCTATCTGAACGCGCTGGTGCTGCGCCGACGCGAAAAGCTCGGCTACAAGCTGTTTGACCGGCAGGAGGGCTTCAACGGGCCGATCAGCCATGTGCGTGAGATGGGCATGCTTGGCATTCTCGTCGATCAGCATGCCGGTTATCACGGCCTGTGGTGCCCGTTTTTCGACCGGCTGGCCTCCACCACGAACATCGTGGCCCTCTGTGCCATGCGCTCCAAGGCGCAGATCCTGCCGATGATGGTCTATGACGACGGCCCCGCGCGCTGGCGCTTCGTGTGCGACGGGCCGCTGCAAAATCCCGAGGCCAAACCAACAATCGACGGCATCACCGTGGCGATCAATCACGCCCTCGAGCGCCTCATCCGCCAGCAGCCCGCCACCTGGTTTTGGGTTCACAACCGCTGGAAGCTGCCAGACCCGTATTTCTTGCTCTCAAATTACCGCCGTGGTGCGCTGATGCCCACGGGCGAGGCTTTGGAGCACCTGCAACCGTTTGAAATGCTCATCCGCAGCCCCAACTGGCTCGGTGACGCCTGCATGGCCTTCCCGATGGTGCGGGCGATCAAACGCGGCCGTCCCGATCTGAAAATCACCGTGCTCGGCCCGGACAAGCTCGAAGAATTGTGGCTCTCGATGCCCGAAGTCTCGCGCTACATCGCCAAACCGGCCAAGGAAGGCTGGTTCGCCGTCGCCCGCCGCATCAAGGCCACCGGCGTCCATTTTGACGCCGCCGTGCTTTGCACGAACTCCACGCGCAGTACGCTGGAAATCTGGCTGGCGGGCATTCCACGCCGTGTCGGATTCAAGGGCTCCTTCCGTGTCAAACTGCTCAATCAAGTCATTGATGAACCTGCCACGGGCGGTGCAAAGCAGCATCACGCGCATCGCTACCTGCACCTCGCCAAAGGCATTGGCGCTGACATTGAACAACCCGGCCTTTGGGACGCCGGATCAGCTCCGATTTCGACCGATGGGACGATCCGCGTCGGTGTTTGCGCTGGTGCGGAGTATGGTCCGGCCAAACGCTGGCCGCTGGAGCGCTTCGCCGAGGTGGTGAATCAAATCTCCGCGCGGCATGCGCAGTTCCGCTGGCAGTTGTTCGGTGCGCCGGGAGAGAAAGACATGGGAGAAAAGCTCTCCGCCATGCTCCAAGCGCCACATGAGAACCTCGTCGGCAAAACACGTCTCACCGAGCTCATCGCGAAACTGCGCCAGTGCCAGCTCCTGCTCACCAACGACACCGGCACCATGCACCTCGCTGCCGCGCTTGGCATTCCGACCGTGAGCATCTTCGGCTCGACCTGCCCCGTCGAAACCGGCCCGCTCGGTGAGCTTCACACGGTGATTCAGCACAAGGTTCCATGCAGCCCGTGCTTTGAGCGTGAGTGCCCGTTTGGGCACTACGACTGCATGACGAAGGTCACGCCTACTGAAGTGGCCGCCGCCGTGTTGAAAACGGCGGGCATTGGCAATTGAGTTCAAGATCTCTGCCGTGTGTTCGTTCTCCTCGGCCCATGATCCGCCGAATCTCCCTTCTCGTTGCTGCTTGCGCCATTTCCGCCTTCGCCGCTGACCAACCGAACATCATTTTCATCCTCAGCGACGACCTGGCGCAGGGAGATCTGGGCTGCTACGGCCAGAAGCTCATCCAGACGCCGAATCTCGACCGCATGGCGCAGGAAGGCACGCGCTACACACAGGGCTACAGCGGCACGAGTGTGTGCGCGCCGTCACGCTCGGTGTTGATGACCGGTTTGCACACCGGCCACTGCCCGATCCGCGCCAACCGCGAGGTGCAACCCGAGGGCCAGAAACCGCTGCCTGCGGGGACGATCACCGTGGCGAAAATTTTAAAGGATGCGGGCTACGCCACCGCCTGCTGCGGCAAGTGGGGCATGGGCATGTTCGACACGACGGGCAGCCCGCTGAAGCTGGGCTTCGATCATTTCTTCGGCTACAACTGCCAGCGCCACGCCCATAGCTACTTCCCGACGTATCTCTACAACGACGACCAGCGCTTCGACCTGCCAGGCAACACCGGCAAAGGCATCGGCAAAACGTACGCGCAGAACTTGATCGCCGATGAGACGCTGAAGTTCGTTCGGGCGAACCAAAAGAAGCCGTTCTTCCTCTACTACGCCATCACACTGCCGCACGGCACGTTCGAGATCGACGATCTCGGCATCTACAAAGACAAGCCGTGGACCGCGACGCAGAAAAGCTACGCCGCCATGGTCACACGTCTCGACAATGACGTCGGCCGCCTGCTTTCCCTGCTCAAGGAGCTCAAACTCGATGCCAATACGCTCGTCATGCTCGCGGGCGACAACGGCTCCTCCTTTGACCCGAAGTCCGAGGTCGGGAAACTCTTTGACCAGGCCTCCAACGGCCTGCGCGGCTTCAAACGCAGCCTTTACGAAGGTGCGCTGCGGCAGGCGGCGCTCGCCCGCTGGCCCGGCAAGGTGCCTGCTGGCCGTGTGAGCGACGAACCCTGGGCCTTCTGGGATTTCCTGCCCACCGCCGCCGAGCTCGCCGGTGCTTCGATTCCCGCCGAATGCAAAACCGACGGCTTCTCATTGGTCTCCTTCCTCAAGGGCGGCCCCGCGCCGAAGCGCGATCACTTTTACTGGGAACTCCACGAGGGCGCTTCGCTGCAAGCGGTGCGTTTTGGCGACTGGAAAGCCCTCCGCCAGGGGCCGGAGAAGCCCACCGAGCTGTACGATCTCAAAACCGATGCAGCCGAGGCCCATGACATCGCCGCCAGCAAACCTGACCTTGTTGCCAAGGCCGAAGCGCTCATGAAGTCCTCCCGCACCGAGCATCCTGACTGGCCGCTGGTGCAGAAGCGACCAGGGAAGAACAAGAAGAAGTAAAACGCCGCTGGCTCAGCGGCTGGCAAGGTGGTCGGCCTGGTCAAACTCCACGAGCTTGCGTTTCCATGCCGCGGCTGCTGCGGTGCCTTCGGTGGTTTCGACAAACTGCGCCATGCGCTCAATGGCATCCCTCAAGTGATGCCGTTCCTCGCCGGGAATGGTGCTCAGACGCTGCTGTAGGCCGTCGTGGCCGGTGCGCAGCAGCGGACCCGCCTCAACCGGCTTTTTCTGTGCCAGCAAAGCACCACCCAGCAGGCTCTCCACGTTGAAGCGCCGCCAGTCATCCGGCTGATGCTTGAGGCACAGGGCCAGGCACTCACGCAGCAGGGTTTCAGCGTCGGCCAGCTTGCCTGTTTGCAGCCAGAACCGTCCCAGATGCGCGGAGGCGTCCGCGAGGCTTTGGGGCACCTGTTTTGAGCGAGTCCGCTCGTTTTTCAAGATGTCCAGAAGCAGGTTCTCCGTGTCCGGCAAGCGCCCCTGCTGCTGCAAGATTTCCGCCAGGATGTGCAGGGTGCGGAGTGTGTCAGGATGACCGGCTCCGAGCGTGCGTTGCTGGATCTGCAGCATCTCACGGCAAAGCTTTTCCGCCTCGGCGTGTCGTTCATGCCGCCGCTGCATGACGGCCAGCGTGTGCATTTGCTCCAGGGTGTCAGGATCACCGGCCCCGTAGGTGTTCTTCATGGCGTCCAGGGCCTCGATGTGCAGGGCCTCAGCCTCGGCGCGCTGGCCTGCGGCGTCATGGGAGCGCGCCAGGCACCGCATGGCCTGCAAGGTCTGCGGATGGCTGCGGCCCAGGGAACGCGCGTTGATCTCCAGCACACGCTGACGCAGTTCCACCGCCTGCGCGTGCTTGCCATGGTTCTCGAAGGTTTGGGCCACGGTCTCGGTCTGCTCCAGCGTGTCCGTGTGGGCGGGGCCGTGCAGGTTTTTCAGGATCTCCAGCACTTCGAGCTGCACGGCCTCGGCGGCGGCTTTCTGCCCGTCTGCCGCGAAGGTCTCGGCCATGCCACGCATCGTCAGCAGGGTCTCGGGATGCTGCGCGCCAAACACACGCCGCTTGGTCTCCAGGCTCTCATGCTGCAGCTTCAGAGCCTCGTCATACCGCCCAAGGCGGCGCTGCATCCGCGCGACCTTGTCCATCTGCGCCAGACTGTGCGGATGCTCCGGCCCGAGCGTCTTCCTGAGGATCTCCATGGCGCCGACATAGAGCTTCTCAGCCTCTGAGGGCTGGCCACCGGCCTCATGAGCCTCCGCCGTGATCGTCATGGAAACCACGGTTTGCGGATGGCGGGCGCCATGCACGCGCCGAGCGGCGTTCAGATGCTCGTGACGCATTTCGACGGCCTCCGCATGACGTCCCTGCCGGCTGAGCAAGGCGCCGACGTTGCCAATGGTGGCCAGCGTTTCGAGGTGGTCAGGTCCGAGCACTCGTTTTTGCAGCTTCCACAACTGCATCAGCATCATCTCCGAATCCCACGGCCGGTCCTGGGCCTCACACACGGCGGCCAGCACGGTGATCGTGACAAACGTGTCCGGATGCTCCGGCCCAAGCACGCGCTGCTGTTTCTCCAGCGTCTGCCGCAGCAGCGACTCGGCCTCCGCATGTCGGCCCTGCTCCTTGAACACCACCGCGAGCTGCCGCATGGAGCGCAGCGTGTCCGGGTGATCGCCGCCAAGCACCTGCTGGCGCTTTTCCAGCGCACCGTGGAGCTGCTTCTGCGCCGAGGCGTTTTCCGACATCGCCAGATACGTCAGGCCGATGGCTTCCTGCATGCGTGCCCCGGCCTCAGGATGATCTCTGAGCGTGTCCAGTTTGCCTGACGCACCGTCCAGCATCTCCTTGAGCAGCGTCGTATCGCGGCCCTTCAGGTTCTCCGGTGTCAGGCTGGAAAACATCTCCTCCAGGAATTTGGCGGTCAGGGACTGCGTTTCAGATTTCTGCCGGGCTTTGGCGGTGCGTTCTGGCGATTTTTCACGGACGAGCAACCAGCCGGTCAGCAGCAAAGCCCCGCACAGGCTCAGCACCAGCACGGCTACGGTGGCAAACAGGCTGCGGTTCCGGCTGACGAAATTCCCCACCGTCGAGCCTGCGTGCGCTGCCACTGCATCCTCTTCCTCGGCGGCCTGCATGTAGCGATGCAGCGTGTCCGCCAGCGCCAGCGCATTTTCATGCCGCGCATGAGGCTGCTTGTGCATCGCTCGCAGCAAAACGCCGTCGAAATACTGCTCTGCCAGCAGCATCAGCTTCAGAGGATCTATCCGACGACTCAGCGCGATGCCCGTGACCTGGGAGGTGGAGAGAGCCTTGAGACTGATGGAGGCATACGCCGGCATCCCATCGCGCACCATACGTCGCAGGTCGTCCAGATTCGCCGGCTGGCGTGGCAGAGTGATGGGCTGCCGCCCCGTGAGCAGCTCAAACAGCAGCGCACCCAGCGCGTGAATGTCGCCCTTGGCGTTGATCTTGCCTCCGCCCGCCTGCTCCGGCGGCAAATATGCGGCAGGTGTGCGTTGCATGCCCCCCGGACTGATCAAGATCGTTCCCATCGCATGCGCGAAGCCGAAGTCCGTGACCTTGAAAGCGGGCTGCCCCTCGCCATTCCAATGCACCAGCACGTTTCCTGGCTTGAGGCTGCCATGCGCCACGCCCTTCTGATGCGCGTGATGCACCGCGTCGCACACTTGGAGAAACAGACGCACCCGCGCCCGCAGCGGCAGTTTTTGATCATCGCAAAAACGTGTGATCGGCAGGCCGGAGGCCAGTTCGGAGATGATGAAGGGTTTCCCGCACTTGGTCATGCCGCTGGCATGGATTTTGGCGATGCCCGGATGGTCCAGCAAAGTGAGCACAGGCTGCAGCGCCGAATGCCGCAGCAAAAACTCGTTCGCGGGGGTGTTCACGATTTTTACCGCCACGCAGTTGGCCGTCTGGGCGTCGCGCTCCGCCATCCACACCGCCGTGGACACGCCTTCGCCCACGATCTGGAGCAGATGGCAGCCTTCCAGCACATCGCCGGGTTTTTCCTCATCCAAACTGGCCGCCGAGGCGGTGTTTATGCGACTGGTGCCCGCGCCCGCGCTGAAATGAGTCCTCAGACGATCCCACACCGCGTTCCAAAGGCCCGCGTCGTCCCCACAGGCCTTCGCCAAGAAGCGATGACGCTCCAGATGATGGGCATGCTTGAGCGACTCTTGGAAGAGCTGTTCGATGCGGGTGGTATCGACACTCATGAGGGAAGCATTTGGTAATTACCATAATGCGACTCCCTCCCTCCTTTGGATAATGAATCAGTCTTTAAACACCCCTTAACACCCCTTCACCGCACCACGTCGCCCACCAGCAGGATCGCGCCGGGATAAAATGCGGTGGCGTCAAAGCGCTCCGGCTTGTCGATCTTGTTGCCGTTCTTCGCCAGGATCTTCGCCTTGTCCGGCTGCTCGGGATGAATCTCGATCTTCACGCTGTGGACCTTGTCCTCCAGGTCCGTGCCGATCATGAGCGTGGCGAGACGATGGTAGGTGCAGTACGCATCAAAACGCGGCACGATCTTCACCGGCTGATCATCCAACGTCACGCTCACCTGACCGCCATCGGGTCCTACGAGGTCGTAAATCGAGCAACGCGTGCCCTTGAACTGAAACGTGATCGTGTCACCCGGCTTGGCGCCTTTGTGCAGCGTCGTCATGCGGTTTGCCCAGCGTTTGCCGAACTCGTCCGTCTTCGGATCGAGCAGCGCGAAGCCTTTCGACAGCGTCGCGGCCGTGATCGGCAGCAGCTTGGCCTGCTCGTAGTTCGTGGCGATGAACGGCGCGCCTAAAACATGCGCGGCAGGCGTTTTCGAAGCCGCCTTGATCGGCTCCAGCGAGCGCACAATGGCCTGAAGGTACAACTCGTGACCGGTTTCAACATGCGGATGCACGCTGTCTGGCGCGAAGACGAATTTTCCTTCGAGCGCCTTCTTCTCCTCATCCGTCTTCGGCAGCTTGGCCTTCCACGCCAGCTTTCCTTCCTTCGCCAGCTTGGCGACTTCCATCGCCATGTGAATCGTCGGGATGCCGTAATGATCGGCGATCTTCTCCATTGCGCTCGCCGAGCGCTGGAACTTGCCTTCCAGCATCGCCGGAGCCAGCGCTTCGGTCAGCGTATAGACAAAGCAGATGTCGCACTCCGGCAGCGTCTTCCACGTCTGGCGCACGATGCCCTCCATGCAGCGGAAAATCTGCTCCGGTGCCGCGCCGCCATCGTTTACCGCGAATTCGACAAACAAGAGGTCCGGCTGGTGATCCAGCACATCCTGCTTCAGCCGAAACACACCCAAATCTGAACCCGTGCCGCCGATGGCCGCGTTGATCTCGCTGAACTTCGCCTGCGGCCAGGTTTTCTGAAAATGCGCCAGCGTCTTTGGTCGCCAGCCGTTCTGCGCTGTGATCGAACCGCCGAGATAGCCGATTTTGATCTCAGCGCCAGCCGTGTTCGCCTTCGCCAGGAAGTTCGGCAGCCCATTGCGCGGACGGCATTCCTGAGCGGGCGCGAGCGGAAACTCCTCGGCAGCGTGAAGAGTGACGGCTAAGAGCAAGATTAGAAGATGGCGCAGCATAAAGGGTTGGTTTGAAAGGAATCTCCGCCAGCATGCGAAGCAACTTTCCATGAACAACTTCGACTTTCGTCCGCACCTGCAACGCGGCCTCGCCATCCCCGCGCATCCGCTGGCGCTCGACGCCAATCGCAAGCTCGACGAGCAGCGGCAGCGGGCGCTGTCGCGTTACTACATCGCCGCCGAGGTCGGTGGACTCGCTGTCGGCGTTCACACCACGCAGTTTGCCATCCGCGATCCGCAGGTCGGTTTGTTCCGGCCGGTGCTCGAACTGGCGCGGGAGGAGATGGACCGCGCCGCGAAGCCGCTCGTGCGCATCGGCGGCATCTGCGGCGCGACGAAACAGGCCGTCGCCGAGGCCGCCTTGCTCAGCGAACTCGGCTACCACGCCGGTTTGCTCAGCCTCGGGGCGCTGCGCGATGCCACTGAGGACGAATTGATCGACCACTGCCGGGCGGTGGCGGAAATCATCCCCGTCGTCGGCTTTTACCTCCAACCCAGCGTCGGCGGGCGTGTGCTGAAGCACTCGTTCTGGCGTCGCTTCGCTGAAATCGACAACGTCGTCGCCATCAAGATCGCGCCGTTCAACCGCTACCAGACGCTCGATGTCGTTCGTGCTGTGATCGAGGCCGGGCGGGATGACATCACGCTCTACACCGGCAACGACGACAGCATTGTGGCCGATTTCGTGACGCCGTTTCGTTTCGGCGGCCAAGAGCGCCGCATTGTCGGCGGATTGCTCGGCCACTGGTCGGTCTGGACGCGTCGCGCAGTCGAACTGCTCGAACAGTGCCGGAATGCCGACGCCACACCCGATCTGCTGCGCCTCGGCATGGCAGTCACCGACAGCAACGCGGCCTTCTTCGACGCCGCAAACGCGTTTCGCGGCTGCATCGCCGGTTTGCACGAGGTTTTGCGCCGCCAGGGTCTCCTGGAGGGCCTGTGGTGCCTCGACGAACACGAAACCCTCAGCCCCGGCCAGTTAGCCGAGATCGACCGCGTGTATCAAGCATACCCGCACCTCAACGACGACGCCTTTGTCGCCGAACATCGAGATGAGTGGTTGAGGTGATAAGAATCCCCATTGCTCCTCTGATCACCCTGTTTACCTCTCCACCGCCATGAATCGCTCCAATCTGCCAACCCTCGTTTTTGCCATGTTCACCACCGCCGCGCTCGCCGAGGGCGGGTTTTACGGCGATCCGCCGGACGCGACACATCCTTGGGCGATTCATGACATGAACCGGCCGCAGCCACCGCGTGTGGAGCCCGGCACCGCCACCACCGCACCATCTGATGCGGTCGTGCTCTTCAGCGGCAAACCGGAGGAGATTGAAAAATGGATCTCCGACAAAAACGGCGAACCGACGAAGTGGGAGGTCAAGGATGGCGTGCTGCAATGCGTGCCCGGCAGCGGTTATATCCGCACCAAGGAAGAATTCGCCGACTGCCAGCTTCACATCGAGTGGAGCGCGCCGAGCAAGGTCGAGGGCAACAGCCAGGGCCGTGGCAACAGCGGCGTCTTTCTCATGGGCGCGGTCGAGGTGCAGGTGCTCGACAATTACAACAACCCCACCTATGCGGACGGCTTCGCATCGTCGATTTATGGCATCAATCCGCCGCTGGTGAACCCGCTGAATGCTCCCGGCGAGTGGCAGAGCTACGACATCGTCTTCCGCCGCCCGATCTTCAAAGACGGCGTCGAGGTTGATCCTGGTTACATCACCGTTTTCGTGAATGGCGTGCTGACGCAGGACCACACGCCGCTCGAAGGCGGCGGCGGTCACAAAGCGCGTTCCAAACCGAAGGCATTCCCTGAAAAAGGCCCGCTCAAAATCCAGGACCACGGCAATCCGGTGCGCTTCCGCAACATCTGGTATCGCCCGCTGCCGAAACGCTTCGTCGATGGCGGTGAGTACAGCCGCATGAGCGAGGAAGCGACCGCCGCGAAGCGTGCCGAGATCGCCAAAGGCATCCGCGAGGACGCCGCGAAGCTCGAAGGCAACGCCAAGATGCTCCGCATGTTTGAATCCCTCTGCTACGCGGAGAATGCCGAGGCGAAGGAGTTCGCCCTCGCCGCCGTGAACGATTTCGCCGCCGCGATGAAAGCGGTGCCTGCGGACAAGATCGAATCCAAGAAGGGCGAGATTCTGCAGGTGGCGAAGGCGCTGCGTTATCTGGCGCAGTTCAAGATGCTTGCCGAGGAACCTGCGGCCAGACAGGAGCTGGAGGTCATCATCAAGGCGAACGACTGGGAGCCGAAGAAGAAGTAAAATGTGGTCCGCACAGTCCTCTGTGCGGCGCATGGAAAGCCTGTGGTGATGTTTGCTTTGCTAGGCTCCGCACACTAGGCCGCTTTCAGGCTGCAAGAGAGCCACATGTGATCGCGGAGCGCCGCACAGAGGACTGTGCGGACCACTTTAAACCGCGTCCGCGGCGAGAGCGGCGTTGCCGATGATGCCGGCTTCGTTGCTGAAGCGGGCGGGCAGGATTTGCAGGCGCTCCCAGACGACGGTGCTGAGCATGCTCTGCACCTTGCGCTTGAGCGGTCCAAAGATCAGGTCACCGGCCTGCGCGACGCCACCGCCGATGACAAAAGCGTCAGGATTGAGCAGCCACGCGATGCTGGCGATGGCGGTGCCGAGCCAGTCGGCCACTTCGCCCCAAATTTGACGCGCGATGTCGTCACCGGCCTGCGCGGCATCGGCGATCTTCTTCGGCGTGCAGTCGGCGATGTCTTTTTCGATCCCGGCCTCAGCATAGCGCTGCACGGCGTGCTCGGCGATCTGCTGATTGCCGGTGTATTTCTCCAGCGCGCCCAGATTGCCGTAGTGACCGGGTTTGCCGTCGAAATGAATGCTCATCTGACCGATCTCACCCGCCACAAAGCCGCTGCCACGGAACATTTTGCCATCCAACACGACACCACCGCCGATGCCGGTGCCCATCGTGAGGCCGATGACGTTTTTGAGGCCGCGTGCGGCACCGTAACGAAACTCGGCGTAGGCCATCGCGTTCGCATCGTTCTCGACTAGCACGGGCAGCCCAGTTTTTTCGCTAAGGATGGCCTTGAGCGGCACATGCTTCCAGCCGGGAACGTTCGTCAGCTCATGCACGAAGCCGTGATCGAAATCGACGAGGCCGGGAACGCCAACACCGATGGCGCAGATGTCCGGGTATTTCTTTTGAAGCTTCGCGACGCGGGCCGCCATCTCACCGATGAGCGCGGCAGGGCCATGGAAGTTCGCGGTGGGGATGGGTTCGTCGATGACGAGGAGTTCATCACCCCGGCACACGCCGAGTTTCACGGAGGTGCCGCCGAAGTCGATGCCGATGGAGGTTTTTGCGGAGTCAGCCATATCAACCCGCTCAGAGCGGGGCGCGGAGATTGCCCACCAAACGCAGCCCGTGCAAGGTCAAATCGGGGCGGCGGGAAACTGCTACTCGTGCAGGTACGCCCAATCACCGATTCGTTGCAGCGATCCGCCATATCCTCTTTGCGGGTAGTTCTGAAGAGGGAAATACATGAACTCATCGAAGTTAACCCCTCCGCTTGGAGTGGACACCCAAAGCACCCAGGGGTTTTGGGCAAAACGTCTGGCATCGTCTCCGGTGCGGTAACGATAGGCCGGATACGCCGCCATGCCTGTGCCGGGGACAGCCTTCAGGAACTCGGGGACGAGCGCATCCAAGCCCGGTGGTGGTACGCCTTTGACTCTTTCAAAATGTTTGATCGCCGCCACAAGATCGCTGCTGCGTTGCGTCAGCCTGTGAAAGGCATCGTTCCGGATTTCTCTAGCCATGCGGCCCCCTGCGATAGTGGATGCCACGAAGATCAGACACAGCCCCCAACGGCGTAGCGCCTTGAGGCGGAGCCGAGGTGAGAGAAGGAGAAATGGTCCGACGAAGACAAAGACGAACGCCACAAGGGCTGGCAGCACAATCAGCCCAGGCAGCATCACCAAAAGCCACGTGCCAGTCGGGCCCACAGTGAAATATTCTGCCAACGGCAGGACAAGAAGCGGAGACGCAACCACCAGCCATGGAACGATGGAACGTGAGCCTCTTCTGGCTGGCTGTCCGAGGATGGGTGGCGCATCTTCGTGCATTCGTCGATCCAATCCAAGTTTGGGTGCCACGTCAAGAATGCTGGTTTCCGACGATGCGCAGTCCGTGCAAGGTCAAATCCGGGTCCACGACGATGCGTTCGCTCATCCCGGAGATGATCCACTCCGCATCGCCGCCGGTGGCGACGATGTGGGCGTCTTTGCTGCCGAGTTCCTTTTTCAGGGCCTCCAGGATGCCTTTGACCATGCCACGGTAACCAATGGCGGCTCCGGCGAGGATGGCTTGTTCGGTCGATTGGCCGATGGCACTGGCGGGCTCGCGCAAATCGACGCGGGGAAGAAGTGCGGTGCGTTCGTGGAGGTAATCGGTCATCAAACGCAGCCCAGGAGCAATGACGCCGCCGATGTAGAACTTGTCGGCGCTGAGAATGTCAAAAGTCACGGCAGTGCCGAAGTCGATGACGATGCCGGGAGCGCCGTGCATGTGCGCGAGGGCCACGGCGTTGGCGAGGCGGTCCGGGCCGATGCTTTCGGGCTTCGGATAGCGGATGCCGATGCCCATGTTCGTGTCGTGCCGCAGTTCGATGAGTTGCGGGCCGTAAACTTCACGAAAGGCGGGAACAGCCTTCGGCACGACGCTGCAAATCACGGCTCCGTCGAATTCCCAGCCACGGGTGACTTCGCGCACGGCATCGGGAGAAAGCTCGCGCGTGGCATGCTCACGACGTTCGAGGATGGTCTCGCTGGTGGCGAGGCCGAACTTGGTGCGGCCGTTGCCGACGTCGATGAGCAGTCTTTGACGCTGATGCATCGCTCAAAATGAGACGTGACCTCCGCATTGCAACCACACGAACAAGGAACTCACGCCAGACGACCGGTGATGTAGGACTCGGTCAGAGGATCGTTCGGGTGGTTGAAGATGGTCATTGTCTCATCCTCCTCGATCAGCTTGCCTTTGTAGAAGAATGCGGTGCGGTCGGCGATACGCTTGGCCTGCTCCATGTTGTGCGTGACGATGACGAAGGTGTACTGGCCGCGCAGTTGCAGGATCAGCTCCTCAATGCGCGCGGTGGCGATGGGATCGAGCGCGGCGCAGGGCTCGTCCATCAGCAGGATGCGCGGCTGCAAGGCGATGGCACGGGCGATGCACAAACGCTGCTGCTGCCCGCCGGAGAGGCCAGTGGCCATCTCGTGAAGGCGGTCTTTGACCTCATCCCACAACGCGGCGGATTTGAGGCTGCGTTCGGCAGCTTCTTCGAGGTCGTGGCGGTCCTTGATGCCGGCGACTCGCAGGCCATAGACGGCGTTTTCAAAGATGGAGCGCGGGAAGGGATTGTACTTCTGGAACACCATGCCGACATTGCGGCGCAGATTGATGACATCGACGTTGGGCGCGTACAAATCGACGCCATCGATCTTGATGCTGCCGCTGACGACGCGGGCGGACTCAACGAGGTCGTTGATGCGATTGATGGAACGAATGAGCGTGCTTTTGCCGCAGCCAGACGGGCCGATGAGCGCCATCACGTCTTTGCTGTGCATGTTCAAATCAACATCGAACAGCACCTGGTGGTCGCCATAGGCATAGTTGAACTTCTCCACCTGGATGAGCGGCTCTTCGGAGACTGGGGCTGGAGTTACGGACGCCATGTCAACTGAAGGTGCCACGGAGATAAGACTCCGTCAGTTTTTCGCGGGGATTGGTGAAGAGCTCTTCCGTTGGGGCAAATTCGACAAGCTTGCCGAGGTGGAGGAAGGCGGTGTAATCCGAGACACGCACGGCCTGCTGCATGTTGTGTGTGACGATGACCACGGTGAACTCTTTGGCGAGCTGATGCATGAGCTCTTCGATTTTGAGCGTCGAGATGGGATCGAGCGCGGAGCAGGGTTCGTCCATAAGCAGCACATCCGGCAGCGTGGCGATGGCGCGGGCGATGCAAAGGCGCTGCTGCTGGCCGCCGGAGAGGGCGAGGGCGTTGGCGTTGAGTCGATCCTTCAATTCCTCCCACAGCGCGGCGTGGCGTAGCGAGCGTTCGACGGCCTCATCAAGCACGTTTTTGTTCTTCTCGCCGTGGATGCGCAGGCCGTAGGCGACGTTCTCGTAGATGCTCTTCGGGAAGGGGTTCGACTTCTGGAAGACCATGCCGACCTGCTTGCGCAATTGCGTGAGATCGACATCAGCGTCGTGGATGTTTTTGCCTTTCACGAGCACTTCGCCCTTCGTGACGCGAGCGCTGGGCACACGGTCGTTCATGCGGTTGATGCAGCGTAGCAGCGTGCTCTTGCCGCAGCCGGAGGGGCCGATGAGCGCGGTGACGCGGTGGTATTTGACCTTCAGGTTGATGTCAAAGAGCGCAGGGCTGGCACCGTAGCAAAAATCCATGTCACGCACCTGAACGACAGGCGGTGGCGTGGTTTTGGCGGTGGAATCGGCAGACATGAGAGGCGGGACGGTTACCAGCGATACTTGGCGCGCAGACGTTTGCGCAACAGCACCGAACTGGCGGCCAAAGAAGCGACGAGAACGAGGAACACAAAGACGGAGCCGTATTGCGCACGCTCCGAGTATTCGTTTTGTGGGATCTTGGCGGCGAGGGTGTAGATGTGATACGGCAGCGCCTGGACGGACTCGGTGAAGATGCCGAGGAAGCGTGACACGCTCTGCTCCCAATGCGCGAAGATGGACGCGTCCGCAGGCAGCGGCGGCAAGTCTTTCTGCCAGGGCAGCTTGTCTTTGAAGGCCAGCGCGGCGGTGAACATGATCGGGGCCGTCTCACCGGCCGCACGAGCGATGCCGAGGATGCTGGAGGTCAAAATGCCGGGCGTGGCGAAAGGCAGCACGCTGTAACGAATCGTCTGCCAGCGCGTGGCGCCGAGTGCCATCGAAGTCTCGCGGAACCCCTGCGGCACCGCTTGAAGGCACTGCTCGCTGGCGGTGATGATGACGGGCAGGATGACGAAGGCGAGTGTGAAACCGCCTGACAGCACGCAGGTGTCCCAGCCTTCGAAGCTGAGCGTGGTGAAGCCGAGTGGAATGGCGAAGACGGAGCGATCCGCCGGCACATCGACAAACACCGGAGCGGTCAAAACGAAGGCTCCGAGGCCGAAGAGGCCGAAAACGACGGAGGGAACACCCGCGAGGTTCAAAATAGCCAGGCGCACGAGTTCGAGAAATTTGCCGTGCTTCGCATACTCACTCAGATAAATCGCGCAGGCGACGCCGAGGAACAACGCGACGCCGACACTGACGATGACGAGCAACGCGGTACCAACAATCGGCCCCAGGATGCCACCACCGGAGTAGGCGATGGTTTTTTCGGAGCGGAAGTTGTCGCCGAGCTTCTTTTTGATGGCGTCGGCGCCGTTCACGCCGGTTTCGTAATGATTGCCCTGCTTGTCCTCGATGACGTGAAGCTGGGATGGCAGCTCGGTGAGGAACTGCGTGTTCACAAATGGCCACTTCGACTGGAACGTGACGGGCGCGCCTTTGATGAAGATGTGCAGCATGATCGCCAGCGTGATGATCACCACGATGTAGCTGCCCACGCGCAAGGCCCAGCGCGCGGCGGTCTCGCGCTTCTGGATGCCGGAGTTGTCGCCAGCGAAGGGATTTTCGGCGGTGGGGACGGGGTTCATGCCTTGTGGGGTTCGAAGCGGCGGGCCACGGCACGGGCGCACCAGTTGACGAGCAGCGAGATGGCAAAGAGAACGATGCCGACCATGAACAACGCCTGCCAGTGCGAGCTGCCGCGCGATACTTCGCCAAGTTCCTGCGCGATGATGCCGGTGAGCGTGTGCGCGGGCTGGAAAATGACGCCGGGACCGGCGCTGAAGTCGGGAATGGCGATACGGTTCCCCGCGACGAGCAGCACGACCATCGTTTCACCGATCACACGGCCCAGACCGAGCAGGATGGCAGAGAGAATGCCGGAGATGCCCGCCGGCACGATGACGCGGAAGACGGTTTGCAGTTTCGTGGCTCCCAAGGCGTCGGAGGCGTCGATGTAGGCACGTGGCACGTTGTTGAGCGCGTCTTCGGAGAGGCTGAACATCGTGGGCACGGCCATAAAGGCGAGCAGGCAGCCCGCGTTGAACATATTAAGGCGTTCCTGGATCGGGAAGCCGGGCACCCATTGCAGCCAGCTCACTTCGCTGAAGTCCTTGATCAAATTGCCCACGAGCGAAATGCCGATGAAGCCGAGCACGACAGACGGTATGGCCTGGATGAACTCGATGATGGGTTTGATGATCTCCTTTTCGCGCTCGGAGGCGAACTGGTTCGTGTAGATGGCAGCAATGACGCTGATCGGCGTGGCGATGAGAATGGCGATGAGTGCGATGACGAGAGAACCCGTCAGCAGCGGCACGAAGCCGAAGAAGTCCTGCCAGGAGCTGTTCGTGATCCACTGGGAGCCGAAGAAGAACGCGGCGATGACGCTGATCATCGAAACGGGCTTGTCCGAACGCCATTGGTCGAGGTTTGCAGCGGCTTTGCGCATTTCCTTCACATGCACGGGCAGTTTGGCGCGCACTTCGGCGAGCATGGCCGTGGCGGCGGGTGTTCCAGCCTCCTGAGGAAGCGAGGCGGAGGCTTTTTCGGCGGCTTTGACGTAGATTTCGAGCTGCTCGCGCAATTCACCGGCGCGGGCGGTGAGTTCTTTGGTTCGTTCTTCTAAATTCACCGGTTCGGCGACGGATGCCTCGGCTTCCTCGGTGAGACTGGCTTTTTCATCAGCATTTTTTGCCTTGGCGGCGGCTTCAAGGAGGCGCTGACGGTTGGTTTCAAGAACGTGGAATTCATCAGCCTTCTCCTTGGTCTCCTGGGCATGCTCTTTGAGTTCATCGAGCACTTCTTGCAGACTTTCCGGTGCTTCTTCGAATTCCTCCTGAGCGGTGACGAGCGCTTCGAATTTCGTGCGTGCTTCGCGATCTTTGGCGGTGAAGTCGGCAGCGAGGGTTTGCAGGAAAGGCGGGAGATCGGTGACTTCGGGCGTGAGCGCGGCGAACTCAGTCTGAATCTGTTGTTTTTCCGCAGCGGTGAAAAGATCAGGGTAAACCAGCGATGCAGCGGCATCTGCGGCGGCTTTTTGCTGCTCGCGGCGCAGGATGTCGAGTTTGTCAGCGGCAGGCGGCGGGGTTTGCTCCAGAGCCTGTTCGAGTGTTTCGCGCTGCTGCGTGGCTTTTTCCTCGGCCTGGTTTTTGAGGAGAAACGCGGCGTCACGGCGGTCGCGGGCGGTTTTGCCAAGGGTGTCGAGCGAACCGCTCACCGACTGACGCAGACTGCTGGAGAGCGACTGGTGCTCCTTGAGCGGCTTGTCGATGATGTCACAGAACTCAAGACCGGCGCGACGGTAGGTGACGAGTTCGTTGCGATAGGTGGGCAGGAAGTCGATGCCCTCGCGCAGGAGGAAGATCATGATGAGCACCAGCACGATGACGGCGGTGCTGGCGTTCAAGCCAAAGAAATACTTGATGATCTGTTGAGGATCCATTCCCAGCACGGTGCGTTTGCGGTTCCTGACGAGCAGGGTGCGCAACGGGGGCCGAGAGGGTGACTCAGAACTGTCCATGCAGGTTATTTCAGCCCTCTAAACAAGAATCCGGCGAAGAGAAGCCATTTTCTCCATCGCCGGATTTTAAGAAGGGTCAACCAACGATTGTTTCACTTAGTTCACGAGCACGAAGCCGGCCTTGGTGATGATGGCGGCTCCAGCAGGGCTGCGGCAGAAGTCGATGAACTCCTTGGTGGTGCCGGTGGGCTCGCCATTCGTGTAGAGGAAGGTGGGGCGGGCAAGCACGTAGCTCTTCACGGCGGCAGGGTTGGGCGAAGCGCCGTCGATGGAGACGACTTTGATGCCTTTGGCACCAGCGTAAGCATAGCCGATGTAACCGATGCCGTTCGCGTTGGAGGCCACTTCGGAGACGATCTGCTCGTTGCCGGCCATTTTCTGGCTGTTGGAGCCGTATTCGCGGCCTTTCATGGCCATGGTCATGAAGTCCTTGTAGGTGCCGGAGGAGGTGTTGCGGGTGTAAACGGAGATCGGGCCGGGGGTGCCGCCGACTTCGCTCCAGTCCTTGATATCACCGGCGAAGATCTGCATGATTTGCTTCTTTTTGAGGTCGGCGACGGGGTTGTTCTTGTTCACCACGACGGTGATCATGTCCCAGGCGATCTCGATCTCGTTGATGTCGATGCCCTTGCTGCGGCAGAGCGTGCGCTCGTCAGCCTTGATCTTGCGGGAGGACATGCCGATCTCGGCGGTGCCGGCGGCGAGATTGGTGAAGGCGGTGGAGGAGCCTTCGGCGGCGATGTCGAAGCTGACCTTGCCGCCTTGCTTCTTGAAGCCTTCCGCAAGTGCGGGAACAAGCTTGGCGCCCAGCGTGTCGGAACCACGGATGCGGAGCGTGGTCTGAGCTTGGGCGGCGAGGGAGGATGCGATGACGAGGGTCAGGGCGAGGAGTGTGCTTTTCATGGAGTTGGAATAGACGGGGTGTCGGAGAGTGCTGCGTCTCGTGAATCGTGAAAGTTGTCAAATGTGACGAAACCGTCACATGAGCCCCTGAGGTGGAAACGTGACGGAAACGTCACCAAACATGAATGGGCATTCTGTGACGGAATCGACTAAAAAGCTCGGCCATCGGCCATGGGGCCGTCTTTCCGCAACAACATCGTCACCCAATGAAACGCATCACACCCTCTCACGGCCTCTGGCGGGCCTTTGCCACCTTTTTGGCCTTCGCCACGCTGCTACCTCCCACTCTCACGGCCAGTCCGGCGATGGAGAAGCTGTTCTACATTCTGAAGCAGAAAGGCTCGATCACAGCCGATGAGTATGACCTGCTCGTGCAAACGATGAAGGATGAGGAGCGGAATGAGCCGAAAGTGGCGAAAACGACTTCTTCCCCGGCCATCGTGCAACGCCTGGAGCAGGCCGAATCGAAGGTCGAGAACCTCGAATCGACGCTTATGAACACCAAGGGCCAGGTGGAAGAGCTCTCCCGTGTGAGTGACAACACCTCCCCTTCCACGATGAGCAAGACCGACCTCGATGCCTTGCTTTCCGACAAGTGGTATGAGCGCATCAAGGTGCGTGGTTACATTCAGAACCGCTTCATTGGTCTCATCGGCGATGGCGACAGGCCGGGCGTCCACCAGCCCAACGACGCCTTCGTGAGCGACACCCAGAGCATGGGTATCCGCCGCGGACGCCTCATCCTCAGCGGTGATGTCACGGATCACGTCTATCTTTACCTCCAGTCCGACTACATGGCAGGTGTGGGCGGCGTGAACGCGCTGCAGGCACGAGACGTGTACGCGGATGTGTCACTGGACCCCGCCCGTGAGTTCCGCGTGCGTCTGGGCCTGTCCAAGGTGCCGTATGGCTTCTCCAATCTGCAATCCTCCCAGAACCGCTATGCTTTGGAGCGTCCGGACGCGCTTAACTCCGCTGTCGAAGGCGAGCGCGACATCGGGGCCTACTTCATTTGGGCACCGTATGAGATCCGCAACCGCTTCAAAGATCTCGTAAAGGCGGGCCTGCGCGGCTCAGGCGACTACGGTGTGTTTAATGTGGGTGTCTTCAACGGCCAGGGCATCAACAACGCCGACCAAAACGGGGACATGCACTACATCGCCCGCATGGCGTGGCCTTTCCAGTTCGACAACGGGCAGATCCTCGAAGTCGGTGCCAGCTACTACAGCGGCCGGTACGTCCCAACCACGGCCGCGATGGGTGCGTTTGCCGCCCCTACGGTCATCGGCGGCGGTGGCGTGAAGGACACCCGCACGGCCATCAATGCCATCCTCTATCCGCAGCCCTTCGGCCTGGAAGCCGAGTGGACCTGGGGCGAGGGCCCGCAGCTCAGCGACGATCTGCGCACCATCAGCAGCGCGTCTCTGAACGGCGGCTTCGTGCAGGCGGTGTACCGCCACGTCTTCCCAAACCAGTCGGAACTGCTTCCGTTTGTCCGCTGGCAGCATTTCGACGGGGCCCGCAAATTCGCCACCAATGCGCCGAAAACCAATGTCGATGAATTCGCCGTCGGCTTGGAATACATCCCCTACCCCGAACTGGAGCTGACACTCATGTACTCCCAGGGCACACGCACGAACACGACGGACAACCCCGCCGGTGCCGGTGCCCGTTACCGCGACGTGAATTACTCCTACCTCGGAATCCAGGCGCAGATCAATTTCTAACGGCGGCGTGAGTCTCTCACGCCACCGTCTTCATGCATGGTCAGGTTGGCAAAAGGGCCGGGCACACTGCGAGGTGTGCCCGGCCTGATTGTTTTTCGACAGGGGCGGGACAGGCAGGATGCAGAGTTGATTCGCGGAAGGTTATCCTCTACTCTCGGCCCTCGCAGACAGCTCTGCGGCCTCCATGGACACCCTTCTCCAGCAGATTTTTTACGTCGCGGCGGCGGTCGTGTTCGCCATTGCCTGCCGCAGTTTTGACAACCGCTTCATTCAGAAGCTCGGCTGGCTCTCACTGCTGGCCGCCTCCTACCTCAGCGGCTATTTCCTGACCGGCACACACGTTGGCGGCGGCATTTTCATCGGCGCGTGGTTCATGATGCCCTGGCTGGAGATCATCTTCCGCGTGCGCAAGCTGCGCTTCCCCATCAAAAGCGAGATCAAGCATCGCTTCCCGCCTTCCCGCGAGATTTTTCCCGAACTGGACGACCTGAGCCGCGAGGCCGAAGACGCGGGCTTCACCGAGGTGGGAGACACTGGCTGGAAGTGGAGCCAGACCGACCACTTCATGCGCCTCTTTTATCATGCGGAGCAGCGCACGCAGGCCGCGATCGCCCTCGCTCAGCAGGGAGATTTTGGCTTTTCCTACGTCAGCCTTACCACCCGGACCAAGGACGGCACCACTTTCACGACGACGAACTACCCCTTCGCCGCCACGATGAAGCACTCGCCCAAACAAAGGCTGAACCGCTACACGCACGCCGCCTCCTTTGAGGATCTGCTGGCCCGTCACGAGGATTTTGTTCACAGCCAGGGCGTCGGGGACGAAAACCTCGCGCTCCAGGACACAGAATTCCTCCACGCCTACATCGAGCGGGACATGAGCGCCCAGATCGACCACAACATCAATGCCGGCGTCATCGAACCCACCGGCAACGGCGAGTTCCGCTACTCCTGGCGCGGCTGCATCTTCCTCTACTGGCAGGTGCTGAAGGACATGATCCGGGTGTGAGCCGCGAAAGGCTCACAGCAGGCACTCCGCGATCTGCACCGCGTTCAGCGCGGCTCCTTTGAGGAGCTGGTCACCCACGACCCAGAAGGCCAGGCCGTTGTCGAGAGCGCAGTCCATGCGGAGGCGGCCGACGGCGCAGTTGTCGCGACCGGCGATGTCGAGGGCGAGCGGATAGACCTTGTTCGCCGGATCGTCGAGGATGTCGAGACCTGGAGCCTTGCTGAGCACTTCACGCGCGGCTTCGACCGTGACGGGCTTTTCAAACTCGGCGCTGATAGCGATGCTGTGGGCACGGAAGACGGGGATGCGCACGCAGGTCACGGAAGCGCGGAACTTGTCGTGGTGCATGATCTTGCGGCCTTCGTTCTCCATCTTCATCTCTTCCTTCGTGTAGCCGCTGTCGAGGAAGCTATCGACCTGCGGGATGGCGTTGAAGGCGATCTGGTGCGGATAGACGTGCGGCTTGCTGTCGAGCTTTGCGGCGTCCCAGGCGCGGTTTTGGCTGGCCCACTCGCGGGATTGGTTCGCCAGCTCTTCGATGGCCTGCGCTCCGGTGCCGGAGACAGCCTGGTAGCTGGAGGCAAAGATGCGCTTCACACCAAAGGCCTGGTGCAACGGATACAACGCCATCAGCGAGATCGCGGTGGTGCAGTTCGGGTTCGCGATGATGCCCTTGTGCAGTTTCACGTCGGCGGCGTTGATTTCCGGCACCACGAGCGGCGTGTTCGGATCCTGGCGGAAGTAGGAGGAGTTGTCCACGACCACCGCGCCCGCTTTGACGGCATGCGGCGCAAAATCACGCGAGATGCCACCACCAGCGCTGAACAGCGCGATGTCGATGCCCTTGAATGAATCCGGCGTGAGTTCCTGAATCGTGATGTCTTCACCCTTGAACTTCAGCTTCTTCCCGGCGCTGCGTGCGGAGGCGAGGAGGGTAAGCTGGCCGACGGGGAACTGGCGCTGTTCGAGGCAACGGATCATCTCCGCGCCCACAGCGCCCGTGGCTCCGACGATGGCGACGTTCTTCAGGGTGCTCATGGTATCAGGGTTGGGGGGTTAAAAAGGGCCGCGATACTACGGGCAGGCGGGCCGGATGCAAGGGCGGGAAAGGCGCTTGCCTGAAAGCCTTTCAACGGCTGAAATCAGCTACCATGATCACCCTGGAGGCCATCCTCGCGGACATCACCACGCTCGACGTGGATGCCATCGTGAATGCGGCCAACACTTCGCTGATGGGCGGTGGAGGCGTGGACGGGGCGATTCATCGGGCCGCCGGGCATGAACTGGTCGCGGAATGCATGACTTTAAACGGCTGTCGCACTGGCGAGGCGAAGATCACGCAGGGTTACCGCCTCACGGCGAGGCATGTCATCCACACCGTGGGGCCTGTCTTCCGTGGCGGCGGCAATGGGGAAGCGGAGTTGTTGCGGTCGTGCTATCGGAACTCGCTGAAGCTTGCCGCAGAACACGGACTGCAAAGCATCGCCTTTCCGTGCATCTCGACCGGTGTGTATGGCTACCCGGCGGATGACGCGGCGGCCATTGCCGTGAAGACAGTGGTTCAGTTCATGAACAATCCTTCATCCATCCAACGCGTGATCTTCTGCTGCTTCTCGGACCAGGACCGGCGGCGCTACGAAACCCTGATCGGAGGCGGCACGAGCCAGCCATGACTCACGCGCCTCCACCACCTCGCCGTCACGGATTCCGTGTGTCCTTCTGGGATGCTTTGATCCTGCTGCTGGGCCTCGGTCTCACGTTCTGGCTCAGGGCGCAGGATTTTCCGCTGTGGTGGATCGTGCCGATGGTCGTGGGGCATTTCTTCCTCTTCTGCAATGTGTTCCGGGTGTGGTGGCGGCTGGAGCTGTCCTGGGCGGCGGCTTTTGTGATGATGGTCGGAATTCATCTGGCCGCAGGCCACACCGGCTGGCTGTCACCCCTGATCATGCAGACGCCGATGACGCTGTTCGTTGTGTGGCTGCAATTGCGCTCACCCTGGTATCACGGCATTTTGGCCCGGCGAATGAATCCGCGCCTGAATGAGTTCTTGAACGGCATGCTCTGACTTTCCACGTCACATCCACCCTCCACTCCTCCTCACACATGTTCGGCCTTCGATTCATCAAGATCCCTCCCACCACGCATGTCATTCAACACAGCGGTGGCAAAATCGTCCGCGAAGGCGCGGGGATTTCGTTCTTTTACTACTCGCCCACGACCTCGCTCGTCGCGGTGCCGGTGGGGAGCACGGATGTGCCGTTCATCTTTGAGGAGCAGACGGTGGATTATCAAAGCGTGAGCCTCCAGGGGCAGATCACCTACCGCATCGCGGAGCCGAAGAAGGTCGCGGGCCTGATGGACTTCACGCTGGCAGCGAACGGTCGCGGTTATGCCTCGGAAGACCCGGAGAAGCTGCCGCAGCGCGTGATCAACCTCGTGCATGTACTGGCGCGAGCGGAGATCGAGAAACTGCCGCTGCGTCAGGCCTTGCGGGCCTCGGAGCCGCTCGTGACGGCGATTCGCGGCCAGCTTGGCACTTCTGCGGAGCTTGCCGCACTGGGGCTGGAGGTGCTGGGACTTTCTCTGCTGGCGATCAAGCCCACGCCGGAGACAGCGCGCGCTTTGGAGGCCGAGACACGAGAACAGCTCCTCAAGGGCGCGGACGAGGCCATTTTCATGCGTCGCAACGCCGCCGTCGAACAGGAGCGCGCGATCAAGGAGAACGAACTGAACACGGAGATCGCCGTGGAGAACAAGAAACGGCAGATCCGCGAGACGCAGATGGACGCGGAGAAGGCCGTGCAGGAGAAACAGGCGCAACTGGAGCGCGCGCAGCTCGAAACGAACATCGGACTCGAGCAAGAGCGCAAGAAGCTGGTGGCGCTGGCGGCGGAGAACGCGCGGTCGGAGTCGGACACCCGCGCCTACGGCATCTCGACCACCATGCAGGCGCTCTCGAGCGCGGACGCGAGCGTGTTGCAGGCGCTGGCGACCTCCGGCATGAAGCCGCAGCAGCTCATCGCCTTCGCCTTCCAGGAACTGGCCGCCAAGGCGGACAAGATCGGCAATCTGAACATCTCGCCGGACCTGCTCAGCGAGCTGCTGGCGAATCCAGGATCGAAGAAATGAATTTTGCACCGCAGAGGCCGGGAGAACGCGGAGATTGGGATGTCTGATCGGCGGTGTTCACCGTCTGCCGTCACTGGCTCGGCAAGGCCAGTCCGGCTTCGCCGTGGAAACATCGCCTCGGGGGGCAGGTTCGACGAAGCCCCCGAAATCTCTCCCCGAGACGGGACTTCCGGCAGCGTGGCGGAGGCATCCGCTCTGGGCTTGAGCAAGTTTGCAGCCTGACGTCATTTCCCGGGAGGGCAGGTCATCACCGTCCGCCACCAGCAGTCGCCAAAAAAATCGTCCGGGCAACCACAGGCTGTGGTGGCTCCAGCGGTTCCAGCGGTGGTTCGGGTGGTAACTCCCCGCCTTTGAGCACAGCCCAGATGGACGAGGCGAAAAACGCCGCCGTGAACTACAAGGAAGGCTACCCGAAAGCGCCGCCGCCGGAGATGGTGGCCAAGCTTTCACGCCTGAGCACCTCTCAGCGCGAGGACATCAACCGCACCATGTTCGGCTATCGCAATCAAGGCCTCGGCCTGGACGAACGCCGCAAGATCTATGAGAACCTGGTAGATCGGTCGATCCGGCGGTAGGCGGTGATCCCAGACTTACCCAAACAGTCCCAGGACCGGCTTGCCGGTGGAGAAGGGCGGGCGGGAGAGGCCGGTGTTCATGCCGAGGTCGTTCAGGGGCACGCCCAGAGCATGGAGCACAGTGGCGTGGAGATCCTGAACGGTCACGGGATCGCTTATTGGAGCGGAGGCCGTTTTGTCGGACTCGCCGTAGATGGCACCGCCGCGAATGCCGCAACCGGCGACGATGGCGGAGAAGCACTTCGGCCAGTGCTGGCGTCCGGGAGGCCCCTTGGTCAGGATGATCGGCGTGCGTCCGAATTCGCCGACGGCGACAACGAGCGTGTCTTCGAGCAGGCCGCGCTGCTTGAGATCGGTGAGGAGCGCGGAGAGCGCCTGGTCGAGACGTGGCAGGCAGAAGTTCATGCCGTAGGAGCCGCCACCGAAGGCGTTGCCCATGCCCATGTTGCCGCCGTGCATGTCCCAGCTTGAGCTGGGCGGCCCGCCGCCTTTTTCATCCGGCGCGGCACCGACCCAGCCATTCACCGTGATGAAGCGCACGCCCGCCTCCACCATGCGCCGGGCGAGCAGAAGATTCTGACCGAGCGGGTGCATGCCGTAGCGCTCGCGCACGGCCAGCGGCTCGTCCTTCAAATCAAAAGCCTTCCTGCCTTCCGGTCGGGTCATGGAGTCGTAGGCTTTCTCGCGCAATTCGTTCCAATCCTTGCCCTGCGGATTGTCCGCGAGGAGCTTGGATTCGAGATCGGCGAGCAGTTTGCGCCGTTCCCACAGACGCTCGGGATCGCCCATGTTATAAATCTCCGGTGGCTGGAAATTCGGCATCGCAGGATGGTTGTCAGCGGAACCGATGAACACCGGCGCGTGCGCGGAGCCGAGGTAGCCGCCGGAGCCGATGTTCGGCGCACAGAAGACCGGCTGACCCACGCATTTGATGAGCCAGGCGTTGGAGACGAGATTCTCCTCGCTCGGCAGATGCTTCGCCACCACGGAACCGAGATAGGGCAGGCCGTCGGGCTCGCCCTGCTTGACGCGTTCGATCAACTGCCCGCTGAGCAGGTTGTGCATCGCGTCGAAGTGATTGCTGATCGGTCCTGGGTGCGTCATCGAGCGGATGAGGCAGAAGTGATCGGTCACCTTCGCGAGCATCGGGTGCAGTTCGCTCAAGTGCATACCCGGCACCTTGGTGCGGATCGGCTTGTAGGGGCCACGAATCTCGGACGGCGCGTCCGGCTTCAGGTCCCATGTGTCGATCTGGCTCGGGCCGCCGCACAGCAACAGAAAGATGCAGCGCTTCTTCGAGGCCACCGCCTTGCCTGCGGCGTCCAGCTTGTCCTTCCCGACGACCAGTCCTGGAATGGCGAGGTTCAGAGCGCCGATGCCACCGGCTTGAAGAAACCGGCGACGCGAACTCGGGAGGAGATTCATAAACAGTGGCTGTTTGGGATGAACGGGATGTTGCCGCAGGCAGCATGCCCCGCACAGACTCCGAGGCCGGAGAACTACGGCGGCACCGGCCCGGATTTCTCATCCCGGTACGGAAAGACCGCATCGCAGGGACGGTGTTGATTGCACCACGAGAGGTAAGAAGACCGCAGAGAATACCAAAATGGATTTCTCTGCGGTCTTCTAAACTCTGCGGTGTTTACGGCTTGGAAGGCACAGAGAAGCGTTTGACCTCCGCAGCCATGGACTCAGCGTGGAAGTTGAGACAGATCCCTTCTTCGATTCTTGCGGCTTTGAGCAATGAGCGCTGACGGGCAAGGTGGATCGGCTCGATCTTCTTTGCGCAGACGCTGGCGATCATGAGTCGACCTTCGACCACCAGCGGGATTTCTTTGGCGCTGGGGATGAGTTGTTCGCGGTAGAGCAGGTTGGCGGGAAGTCTTTGCTCGATTCTCAAGCCTCGCAGCTTCATCTCATGAGCCAAGGCTGCCTCGTAAGCACTGCGGAGCAGACCTTGGCCGAGAAGATGTTGCACTTCGAGCGCAGCATCAATGACCTCGTAGGAGAGATCATCCATCGCCTCACTGGTGGAGGTTGGGAGACGCGGCGTGGGCAATGGCGAACTGCTGTTGGCTCGGCGGACGATTCCATCCCGCAGCACGAGACTGCCAAAGTTCATGAGCAGCCCGAGCTTGAGCCGCGCCAGCCGCAGGTAGGTAATGAGTTGTGCTTCATGCAGTGGATGCAGTTTATCGACTGCTTTGAGCTCCAACAGCAGCCAGCCCGCGACGACGAGGTCCATGCGGTAGCCGCAGTCCAGCTTCGTGCCTTTGTAGATCAGCGGCAGAGGCACCTGGCATTCGTGTTCGATGCCCATCGCCATCAGCTCCAGATGCAGCGCGCGTTCGTAATCCGCCTCATCCAGCCCCGGCCCGAACTCCCGATGCACGGCAATCGCCGCGCCGATGACTTGCCCGGTCAGATCCGAGCCGAGGTTTTCATGCTGGGTTTTCATGCACAGAATTTCACACCGCAAGAGATCAGAAGACCGCAGAGAATACCATTTCAAATTTCATCTCTGCGGTCTTCTAACCTCTGCGGTGTTAAAATGCTGGGTGGCTGTCATGGCGAAAGAGTCGAAAAGACAAATCGAAGCAGCACACCGAACCACGATGGAAGCAATCCGAGTGGTCGTTTGTCAGCCAGTTGCAGCCTGACGTCATTTCCCAGTATCATCCGGCCTTCGCTGGCGGTCTGCGATGCCGTTTGTTTCCCAGTTAATATGGCTAGATAGTCCCTCTAAATCTGGGAATAGAGTTCTGCGGGAAATACCCACCTTAGCCAACTCTCGAAGTAGAAGTGGCTTTAGCTTCGCTTCCACTCGAACGGCTCTCAAATTCATACCCTGTGGCACTTCGCGCTCCAAATCGTCGATCCAAACACGCTGGTTTTGCGGAATTTCAGTTGGCTCTAACGGTGCAAGTGGGTTGGGATGATACGTGAAGACGCCACCTTGAGCTGCGATTCGGCGATCAAATGGTCGCGGTCGGTATAGCGCTACAACATCAAAGCTATCCAAGGCGGCCGTTTGAGCATCTACGTAAATGCTGGGCAAATAGAAAAAGACAGCGCCATCGATGTCGTGAGCCTGTTCTGCGGAGAAGAACAGCGCTACAAGAGGGTTATCGGTCCAATCAAGCAGCCGGGTCGCTAAACCGTAATGTTGTGCGTACGCAAGACACTCGAAGTCGTTGCCTGGAAGCTCGTTGGATATTGCCACCGCTTGATCACGCAACTCCTTGAAGCGACCGAGATCGCTAGAAGACTGCCTTCTATTCTTCCAGTAACTAGTCGCTCGGCAGTAGTACTCCTCTCGACCTGCCTTTGGTAGCAGAGGTTTTGAACAATCGCTCTGACCACGAAAAACCCACCCAAGACCTAGGTCGTGATCAAGCGTGATGTTGTGAAGGAATTGCCCAAGGGTAACAAAGGAGGTAGGGGGAATAATCATTGATAAAGAATGTACTCGATCATCGATTCGGTTGGAATCACCCAAACAAACTCATCTGCCCTGCGTCCTCATCGCTGCGCGGCTTCTTCCGCGTCTTGGCGGGCACGCTTGTCGCCACGGGGACTTCTTTGACGCTCTCGGCGGGCTGGTGGCCGGCTTCGAGTTGCTGGAGGACTTCTTTGGCTCGGGCGATGACGTTTTCAGGCAGGCCGGCGAGGCGGGCGACTTGGATGCCGTAGCTTTTTTCGGCGCAGCCGGGGAGGATCTTGCGGAGGAAGATGATCTGCTGGTTCCACTCCTTCACGGCGACGTTGTAGTTCTTCACGGCGCTGCGGCTTTGCGCGAGCGCGGTGATCTCGTGGTAGTGCGTGGCGAAGAGGCAGCGCGCACCGATGTGGTCGTGCAGGTGCTCGGCGACGCTCCAGGCGATGCTGAGGCCGTCGAAGGTGGACGTGCCGCGGCCGATCTCGTCGAGGATGACGAGGCTGCGCTCGGTGGCGTTGTTGAGGATGAGCGCGGTTTCGTTCATCTCGACCATGAAGGTGCTCTGGCCGCGTGCGATGTCGTCGCTGGCGCCGATGCGGGTGAAGATGCGATCGACGAGGCCGATCTCCGCGCTGGCGGCGGGCAGGAAGCTGCCAATCTGCGCCATGAGCGTGAGCAGCGCGGTCATTCTCAGATACGTGCTCTTACCGGCCATGTTCGGGCCGGTGATGAGGATGAGGCGGCTTTCCTCGGGCTCCAAAGTGACGTCGTTCGGCACGAAGCGCTCGCCGCTGGTCAGATTCTGATCGAGCACGGGATGGCGACCATCGCGGATGAAAAGATTCCGCGTCTCATTGAGCACAGGGCGCGTGTAATTGAAAAGCCGAGCGGTCTCGGCGAGCGAGCCGAGTGAATCAAGCACGGCGATGGCTTCCGCGGTTTCCTGGATGTGCGCGAGGTGCTCCAAGACGCGGCTGCGCAGCTCGATGAACTGCTCGTATTCGAGCGCTTTGCTGCGCTCCTCGCTGCCGAGAATTTTGTCCTCCATACGCTTCAACTCGTCGGTGATGTAGCGCTCGCCGTTGACGGTGGTCTGCTTGCGGTGGTAGTCGGCGGGCACGCTGCCGACGTTCGCCTTGGTGATCTCGATGAAGTAACCGAAGACGGCGTTGTATTTGATCTTGAGGCTCTTGATGCCCGTGCGCTCGATCTCGCGGTTTTGCAGATCGGCGATCCACTGACGACCGAGCGTGGTGGCGTTGCGCAGTTCGTCGAGTGCGGGCAGCCAGCCTTCGCGGAAGACGCCGCCTTCTTTGATCTGCATCGGCGGCTCGTCGCAGATAGCGCGTTGGATTTCCTGACAGATGGGGGTGAGGTCGTGGAGGCGGCGACTGAGAGCGTAACGAAGTTCAGCGGTGCCTGACTCTTCATCCGATTCAGACAAGAGTGTTTTGAGTGAAGGTACGACCTCCAACGAAACCGCGAGCGCCTGCAAATCACGGCCGTTGCCGCTGCCTTGGCTGAGGCGGGAGCTGGTGCGCTCCAGATCGCGGACTTCTTTGAGCAGGGTGCGGATTTGGCCGAGCAAAATCGGTTCATCAATCAGCGCGGCGATCATATCTTGGCGCTGCGTGAGGGCATCGAGATCACGCAGTGGATGCAACACCCAGTGGCGCAGTTTGCGGGCACCCATGGGCGTGCAGGTGCGGTCGAGGGCGCTCAAAAGCGTGTGCTGCGTGCCGCCACGGGCGGTGACGAGTTCGAGGTGACTCTGGCTGGCGGCGTCGATGAGCACGACGTCGTTGGTTTGGCCGACGCGAAGGCGCTGGATGTGATCGACACTGCGGCGGAGCTGGAACTGCAGGTATTGCAGGATGCAGCCGGCGGCGCAGATGGCGGCGTTCATCCCGGTGCAGCCGAAACCATCGAGCGACTGCACTTTGAAATGCTGCGTGAGGCTGTGCTGCGCCTGATCGAGCAGGAAGAGGTAGCTTTCGATGGGCTGCGCGCTGCTAGGGCTGCCAAGGGCGTCGATCACATCGCGCTGACTGTCGCTGAAGAGCAACTCGCTGGCCTGGAGGCGCTCCAACTCGTCGGCGAGCTCGGTGGTGTCCTTGAACTCGGCGACCTCGAACTCGCCAGTGGTATGATCGACATAAGCGAGGCCGAATTTTTTGCCTTCGCGGAACACGGCGGCGAGGTAGTTCGGGCGGTTCGAGTCGAGTAGGTTGAGATCGTTGATGGTGCCCGCGCTGAGGATCTGCGACACGGCCCGCTCGACGATTTTCCCCGGCACCGGATCAGTCGTCTGCTCAGCGATGGCGACGCGTTTGCCACCTTTGATGAGCTTCGCGATGTAGCCCTGCGACGAGTGATGCGGCACGCCGCACATGGGCACGCCGTTTCGTTTCGTGAGCGCCACATTGAGGATGGGCGAGGCGGTCTTCGCATCCTCGAAGAACAGCTCATAAAAGTCACCCAGCCGGAAAAACAGCAGCACATCCTCAGGAAGCTCCCGCCGGATGGCGAGGTATTGCTTCATCATGGGAGTGGTGGCGGCGTCGGACATGGGCGTGATGGTCAAGAGGTTGTCTGGCAGGTCAAGGAGTCAAGATTGCGGGCAAGATGTGAGTCACAGGAAGTGAGGCTTGATCGTGCGCGGGGTTCCTGCCAAAATGATTTTATGACCCAGAAAAATCGCGAAGCCCTCTTTGATTTGCTCACCCTCTCGATCTATGCCGACGCGCATGTTTCGCTGACGGAGGAGAGGCTGGTGGAGTCGGCCTTTATCGCGGAGGGCTGGGATTCGGAGTATCCGAAGAGCCTGTTCATCGAGGAGTCGTTTGCACGCGCCCGGGAAGCGGCGGAGAGCGATGACGCGATGTTTGATTACATCAATGAGAAGGCACAGGTCTTCACCACGAAGGCGGCGCAGAAGGAAGTGCTCGGCGTGGTGAAGAGCATCCTCAAAAGCGATGGCGAAACGCCCGAGGAGAACGAGTTTTACAGCCTGCTGGTGCAGGCGCTGCCGAAGCCGACGAAGTAAGCGTGGCTTACTTCGTCACCGGCTCGCCGAGGTGCTTTTTGAAGAAAGCGGCGGCGATTTCAACCGTCTCGGCGCACCAGGGATCGCTCATCCAGAAGGGATGCGGGGCGTCTTTGAGCGTATGCACGGCGGTCTCGATGCCGAGGGCCTTCAATTTCTCCATCATCTCGGCACGGCCGATTTTGAGCGAGTCTTTTTCACCTTCGATGAAGATTGTGGGCGGAACTCCGGCGCGAACGTGTGTGATGGGTGACGCTGCTTTGTAGAGATCTGGTTTTTCGTCGGCACTGGCTCCGAAGAAGAGAACAGCGCCTTCATTCTTCTTTCCCGTGTTGGCGGCGATGAGGTCCTGCGTGGCGGCCATGACGATGCAGGCTTTCACGCTGCTGGACTGGTCTTTGAACGGGCCTTCACCTTCGAATTCGGCGAGGCCGGTCGTCATCGCGGTCAAACCGGAGAGATGACCACCCGCAGAGCCGCCCATGCAACCGATGCGTTCGGGATCGAGCTTCAATTCCTTTGCGTGGGCTCGCAGGCAACGCAGCGCGGCTTTGCAGTCGTGGATGGCAGCCGGGTATTTGGCTTCAGTGCTCAAACGGTAGCTCACGAGTGCGGTGACGAAGCCGCGTTGCGCGAGGCGTTCCATCATTGGTTTGTCGGCCTCGACCTGACGTGCTTTCCAGCCGCCGCCGTGGATGTCGAGGATGCATGGCCAGGTTCCTTCGGCATC
>NZ_JBIIKX010000116.1:0-11699 GCF_044232965.1 Prosthecobacter sp. | reverse complement strand
CGAGCCTTTCTTCGTGCTCGCCACGCAGAACCCCATCGAGCAGGAGGGCACCTACCCGCTCCCCGAGGCGCAGCTCGACCGCTTCATGCTCAACATCGTTATCGACTACCTTAGCGAGGACGACGAAGTCACCGTCGTCACCCGCACCACCAGCGGCAAAGGCGAGCCAGTGCAGCACCTCTTCACCGGCGAGCAACTCCTCGCCTTCCAGCAAGTCGTCCGCAAAGTCCCCATCGCCGAAGACGTCGCCCGCTACGCCGTGCGCCTCTCCGCCGCCTCTCGTCCTGGCCGCGACGGCGTGCCCGACTTCGTCAATCAGTGGATCAGTTGGGGCGCCGGCACCCGCGCCAGTCAAAACCTCGTCCTCGGTGCCAAAACCCGCTGCCTCCTCCACAACCGCACCCACGTCACTGCCGACGACATCCGCGCCATGGCTTTGCCCGTGCTGCGCCACCGCATCCTCGTGAACTACAAAGCCGAAGCGGAAGGCGTGACGGTGGAAAAGGTGATCGCGAAGCTGCTGGAGACGGTGAAGGCATAATTTCGTTATGAACACTCACGGAAAAGCGCTGCTCTTAGGAGCCTGTGGCACTGTGCAAGGCAGATTTGGTCGTTGGTTCCACCCAATCTTCCGGGAGTTGAATGAAGAGTTCGATCAGCTCATTAAAGAACGCCGATGGCTTGCCAGTCAGCCATTTGACACAATTCATCATGTGATTCGATTTGGCGCTTTGTCTGCCGATGAAGTTGAAATCAAGACGGTTGATAAGGCTCAACGAGAACTACCCACTGCCTCAATGAGAGCGATGTCCGAATTGCGCGAAGTGCTTTTGGATAAAGACAAGCTCAGGATCTTTCTTCGTGAGGAAATTATTAGATCTCTGAAAGCCATCAGTGAATCCACAAACTTGCCTTCTTTGGTCTGATGAGTCCATCCACCACCTTCCTCGATCCAGCGGCACTCATGCGCATCAAATCGCTCGAATTGCGCGCGAAGGTCGTCGTCGAAGGCCTCTGGAAAGGCATGCATCGCAGTCCTTACCACGGCTTCTCGGTCGAGTTCAGCGAGTACCGCGCCTACGTCCAGGGCGACGACCCGCGCTACATCGACTGGAAAGTGCTCGCCCGCAGCGACCGCACTTACATCAAGAAATTCGAGGATGAGACGAACCTGCGCTGCCAGCTCGTCATCGATCACAGCAAGTCGATGAAGTACGGCTCGCAGGGCTATACCAAGGCCGATTACGCGGCCACATTGGCCGCCACGCTCGCGTCGTTTCTCATGAAACAGGGCGATGCGGCCGGACTGACTACCTTCGCCGATGGCATTGAGGAACATCTGCCGCCGCGTAATCGTCCAGGCCATCTGCGACGCATCATCACCGAGCTGGAGCGCCCTGCAAAGGCCGCAGGCACCTCGCTCGATCTTTCAGTCGGGCAGTTGGCGGATCTGCTGCGCAAACGCGGTATGATCTGCCTCATCACCGATCTCCTCGCGCCTATCGAGCACTTGGAGAAGCAGCTCGCCCTCCTTGGCGCGATGGGACACGACCTCGTGCTCTTTCATCTCATGGATCGCGCCGAGATCGACTTCACCTTCGAAAAATCCGCCCACTTCCGCGATGCCGAAACGGGTGCTGAGCGTTTCATCGACCCTCAAATCGCCCGCGAGACTTACCTCAAGCGCCTCCAAGCCCATCGCGACACGATTCAGGCCGCCACCGACCGCCACAACGTCGAATACCACTTCTGCCCCACCGACCATCCCTTGGAGGAAGTGCTCTTCGACTTCCTCAGCGCCCGTCAGCGCAAGTAGGCCTCCAAATCTTCCGCCCCTCGCGCTGCCGCATGAACTGGCTCTTTCCACTCTACCTCGCCGGTGCCGCCGCGATCATCGCACCGATCCTGCTGCATCTACGCCGCAGGCCGCCGCAGGATCGCGTGGAGTTCAGCTCGCTGCTTTTCCTCGACGCGCAGACGCCCGTGCCTGTTAGTAAACGCCGCCTCGAAAACTGGTTGCTGCTTCTCGTCCGTTGCCTCGCGCTCATCCTGCTCGCGCTGATGTTCTCGCGGCCCTTCATCCAGAGCGAATCCACCGCTGCCGCATCGCCTAACATCGCCACGCTCATCCTCCTTGACCGCAGCGCCTCGATGCGCCGCGCTGATCTTTGGAAACAAGCCATCGCCGAAGCCGAAAAGCAGCTCAAAGCCGCCAAACTTACCGACCGCATCGCGCTCGCCGTCTTTGATCGCGAACTCACGACCGTGTGGAGTTTTGAGGAAGATCGCAACACACCCGCGAACCGACTCACGGCCATACAAACACGACTCGCTGCCCTCACGCCCACTTGGAACGCCACGCAGCTCGACCGCGCTCTCATCGCCGCCGTGCCGAGTTTTGATTCCAGCACGACCTCGCTCAAAAAGCGCATCCATCTCATCTCCGATCTTCAAGAAGGCACCAAGCTCGACGCCCTTCGCACCATCGCCTGGCCCGCCGAACTCACGCTGAGCATCCACCGCCTCGATTCCGCCACGAACGACAACCTCAGCATCGCTCTCGCCGCTCGCGAGGACGACCGGAGCGCGGACGCCCTCGTCCGAATCCGTCTCTCCAACACCCGCGACTCCGCCCTTCGCGATTTCAACCTCGCCTGGAAGGATGCGCCGAAATCCGACGCCATCACCGCACAGATCCCGCCCGGAGCCTCCCGCATCCTCACCGCACCGCCAAATTCGACGAACGCCACCACGCTCACCCTCGCCGGCGACACCCACGACTTCGACAACCGCATCTTCATCGCCCCGCCGCAGCCGCGCACCGTGCGCATCCACTTCCTCGGCAAAGACGCCACTCGCGATGAAGCTTCCGCGCCGCTCTATTACCTCGCCCGCGCCCTCCAGTCTACTGCCACGCTCGCGCCGGTGCTCACCGCCGACGAAAAACTGCCCGCACAACCCGCCGACATCCTCTTCATCGTCGGCAGCGCCCCCGCAGACGGCCTGCGCGACTACATCGAGCGCGGCGGGTTTCTCGTCACCGTGCCTTCGGACGCCACTTTGCTCAAAACACTCACCGGTCTCGACCTCACCGTCACCGCCGATACCAGCGACGAGTATCGCATGCTCGCCGACGTCAAAACCGAGCACCCATTACTGAAACCCTTCGCCGATCCCAAATTGCGCGACTTCACCAAGCTCCGCTTCTGGAAGCATCGCCACATCGAGATCAAAACGGCCAATCCATCGCTCGAAACCCTCGCCACCTTCGACAACGGCCATCCCGCCATCCTCAGCGCTCGCATTGGCAAAGGCACGCTCATCGTCCTCGCCTCCGGCTGGCATCCCGGCGACAGCCAGTTCGCCCTCAGCACGAAATTCGTCCCGCTCCTCTACGGCTGGCTCGCCGCCGCCGGTTTCAGCCACGATCCCGCTGCCACGTTGCTCGTCGGCGATTCGTTGCCGCTCGACGCCTCACAGGCTCACACCATCACCGATCCCGAAAACAAGACGCTCAGCCTCAAACCCGGCGAAACCTTCACCTCGGCCCAAATCGGCCTCCATAAGGCACAAAGCACCTCCCTCACTCAAACCTTCGCCATCAATCTCCCGCCCGACGAAGGCCGCGTCCTGCCCTTGGAGCCGCAAAAGCTCGCCGAATATGGCATCAATCTCTCCACGGCCTCCGATACCGGCGCGGCGAGCGAAACCACTGACCAGCGCCTCACCGCCACCGACACCGAACAACGCCAAAATCTCTGGTGGTGGTTCTTGGTCACTCTTTTGGCCGTCCTTTTGCTCGAAACAGCCATTGCTGGACGTCTAAAGTGGTCCGCACAGTCCCCTGTGCGGCGCTCCGCCACGCCAGAAACCTCCGCATAATGCCAGTGCCACTTTCTATGCTCGCATCTTCTTTGTAGCTCACCCAATACCCATCGACACACCGCACACAGGACTGTGCGGACCACTCTATGTCCACCACCTTCCAGTTCTTCAATCCTGCTGTGAAGGTCACCATCACCCACGGCCATCTTCCCCACTGGGATCAAGCCAACGCCACCTACTTCATTACCTGGCGCACCGCCGACTCCATCCCTCGCGACATCTGGCTGCGCTGGCGCGAGGGACGCGATGCATGGCTGCTCGCCCACGACATCAATCCCACTGCCAAGGATTGGCGCTTTGACCTCGAAATGCTCGACGAAGTCGCACGAGATGACTTTCGCCAGTTCGCCCTCACTCTGGAAAAGGAACTCGATGCCTGCCACGGTGACTGTATCCTGCGTGATCCGGCCATCTCCCGGCTCGTTGCCGATGCGTTGCATCACTTCGATGGCACCCGCTACACCTTGGGCGACTACGTCATCATGCCCAATCATGTGCATTTGCTCGTGGCAGGTCTTCCACGTCAGGCCATGCTCAAGCAGGTCGAATCCTGGAAGAAATGGACCGCTATCCAGATCAATGAGGCTCTGAACCGGAGTGGTCGGTTTTGGCAGGACGAAAGTTTTGACCATCTGGTTCGCAACGAAGCCTCTTTTGGCAAGTTTCGGGCTTACATCGCCAAGAACCCCGTCACCGCCCGCCTCAAACCTCACGAGTTTATCTTATGGCAGCGCACTTCCCCATAGTGGTCCGCACAGTCCTCTGTGCGGCGCTCCGCAAACACCCAGGACTCCGAATCCTCCCAATGCTGTCCCTGTGCGAAGACCTTCTGCGCGAAGTCCACCAGGAGCCTGCCACGCCCGCACAGGGGACTGTGCGGGTGATGGTGTCATGAGTGCTGTGCGTAAACCCTCGTATCTCCAAGCTTTCCTGCAAAGGGAATCGCGGGTGCAGATGCATGATTTCGCAGTGTGGTGAGCGTGAGTTGTCATGTTTTGTCATGTATCTAGGTCTTCATAACGCTATGAGTTGAACCGATCACGATGTCCGGGCTGAAGAGTATGATGCCCTGATCTGTCGCCGCCATCATGATTGGAGCGAGGCAACCGCTCTGCTTCATGGTGACGTGGGCGTAGCGGGTGGCTTCGGCAATGAGGGGATCGAGGACGGATGGCATTGGCTGAGATTACCTCGGGGGTGGACCCGCATCAAAAGGCAGATTGAAATACTCGAACACAGCCTTGGTTCGCTCGAAGATGTGGCGCTCGCTCATTCCGGCACGCTCACACATTTCGTTCATCGGCACAAAGCCATCACTGATGAACTGCACGACCGCCAATGGGCTGATGGTCACCTTGACTTGTTCCTGGCCTTTTACCTTCAGGGCGTCCAGCGAGTCCAGGCAGCACATCACCATCATCATGAGGTTTTCGGTGTCCAGATTGCAGAAATAGAGCCAGTAGGGCCAGCGCCGCCAAAGCTGCTGATAAAACGTCCTGACTTCCGGGATGGCGTAGATTTCCCGTGGATCATCGTCATAGCCTTCGATCATCAGCGCTAGGCTGTTCATCATGGCCCCGAGTTGCTTCCCCACTGGCAGCCGTTGCTTGCCGAATCGCGCATGAAAATTCTTGGCGTCGCCAATCTCCACAAGGTCACGGCTGAATTGATAACAGATGAGGTCGGACATGGCTGTCACTGGCCCATTCTGCGCTCAATTCAAATCCGCTTTGCCCATGCCACGGCTTCACTCACCTGCGGCAGTTCAGCTTTCACGCCGGCGGTGATGCGGGCGTGGAGTTTGCGGTAGTCGTTCAGCACACGCAGGGCGTCTTCACCCATCTCCTGTCCGGCAAAGAGTTCTGGGGCGGTGTCGGCGAAGTTGAGGCCCAACTGCACGCCTTTGCCATGGACCTCGGCACCGAGTTCGTAGTTGGTCAGGAGCAGGCGACGCTTGGAACTGGTGGTGGCACCACAGGAATCGAGAAACCAGGTGGGTGATCCGGTGGAGTCGGCATGGAGCAGCACCAAGAGCTTCTTCTCGATGTGCCAGAGATCTCGCAGTGTTTCTTCGGTGATCGAGAGCGTGCGCAGATGAACCACCGTCTGGAGAATGGCGAGATAGGCCTCCGAGTAGCCCGCGCCGTCGATCACCGGCAACTCAAAGCGTGACTGCAGGCCGGAGATATAAACCGTGGACCGGTTCAGAGCTTTGGCGAGATCGGCGAAGGTTTGCATAACCTATTTTGTGGCTCAACTTTTGGTTAATATCACCGGCAACGGAATACTGTGGCCATCTTTTTGGCTCTTGTTATAGCGACGTAATGAAGTTTCTGCTGGTCACTAACTCCTGATGTATTGTGGGACCGCGAACTGGGAACGATGAGGACAACCTCGTCGAACTCTAGTCCCTTAGCCCGATGCATTGTTGCTACTCGTGCGGCCTTGGAGTCGGCGCGGTCGCGTTCGTTTGGCCCGATAATACTCGCCTCCAGCCCCGCTTTCTTGAGTGTCGCATGGACTTCCGCTGCTTCATTTTTGGTGGTGACCATCACGCAGATGGATCGAACTGCCATCAATGCTTCACCAACGATGACAGTTGCCTGAGCAAAGGCGTCCTCGTTGTGCGGAACTTCCAGCACCCGGGGCTTCGGCCCTCGAGACACAGATTTGTATTTTTTCACCTCGTCTGATCCATCGTCCAAGTCATCGACCTCACAGCCCTCAAGCATGGCCACGGCAACCTTCCGGATTTCTTCTGTGGTGCGGTAGTTGAGATAAAGCTTGCGGGCTCTGCCTCTGATGTCGATGCCGCAGGCGCTCATCGAAGCGCGGTTACGGTTGTAGATGCGCTGGTGGCCGTCACCGACGAAGAAGAGATCGTTGGGGCCTGATGGCACCATGGCCCGGAGCAGTTTGAGGGCCTGAGGTCCAAAGTCCTGTGTTTCATCGACGAGGATGGAGGAAAACGAAGTTGGACTTTTGCGCACCAGAGCTGCGGCGTCTCGGTAGGCGTCTTCCACCTCTTTGAGCTTGCGGCTAGTTAAGGCGGCACGGTATTCCTCAAAAACGGGCCAGACTGCATCCCGCTTGCTTCGCGTGAGCACCGTTCCACGCCCTGTGCGCTTCGCCTGCCTGTATTCGTCTCGAGTGGTCACTCCTTGGGCCAAAATGACGCGCTCGAATTCTTCCTCGTAAAACCCGGGTGGAAGCCCCAACGACGAGTCGGCAAGAGAGAGTGCCAGACCCCAAGCCTCAGCCGCCGGCCCCTGCTTGCGGTTGAAGATGATGGTGTATTCGTATTTGTTTTTTCGAAGGTAGGCGTGGACCCATGCATCAAGGTTTTGCACCTCTATCTTTTGCATGGTAGCCTGACTGCATAGAGTCTTGAGATTGTCCTCGATGTCTTGAGCCAGGTTCTTGGTGAAAGTGGTCACAAAAACCCTGCTCTGTGCTCTGGCACGGTTGTCGGCGAGCCACTTGGCACGGTGCATAGCAAGGACCGTTTTCCCAGTTCCGGCACCTCCGAGCACCCGCATGGGACCGCTTCGGTCAGACTGAGCGAGTTTGCGCTGAGTCGGATGAAGAAAGACCCGCCACTGCGCCAATGGAGCGTTGAGAATGGCCGCCATTGTCTCGTTGTCATCGATCACCACGAAGCGCGCTTGTGACTCTGCCGTCTCGATAGCTGCAGCGAAGTCTTCAGTATCGATTGGCTTGTCGACCCTTGTCTCGCGAGACTGTAGGACATCTGAAACCGTATCCCCGGCAGCGATGAGAAAGAGTCCCTCATAAGCTTCGACCGGCAAGAACTGTTGCATCGCATCAAGTTCGGCCTCAGTCCGAATGGTGCGCACTTGGGCAATAATATCTTCGGGCGTGCCGATGCTGATCAACTCCTGGTCGGACAGAGTCTCGTAGAAAGGCTCAGGTTGAGCGGAAGGTTTGGTGCCAGACTTGACCTTTTCCTTGGGCGTCGTTTCCGCTGCTTCGTGCCTTACCTGTTCCAGAGCAGGCTCGATTAAACTTTCTACGGCAAAGACCTGCATGGCTCCGGTCACAGGATTGATGGCTACCCGACGGTTTTCGGCCCACCTGTAAGCGTCATCATGTTTGTCTACGTACATGAGCACATAGACGTCTCCCTTGATCGGTTTGAAGACGATCCCCCTCCAGTCCTGGTCAATGCGAACGGAACGCAGGTTTTTGTCACGGGCCTCGCGAATAGTCTCGTAATTAATGCTGCTCGCGGTGGGATCAGTCTGGAAGCGCAGCGCCCACTTGAGGACCTTGGCTTGGACGTTGGAAGGCAGGCTGGAGAGGTTGGACAGAAAGTCCTGCGCGAGGGCGACTTTGGGCTTCATAAAGATTGTTTTTAGTTTGTAGCGCTGCTGCCGGCGGTTGGCTGGTTTAGATGCTGGTGCAAGCGAGCGGGCCATCCTTCATCGGTTGTGACGGTGGTCCATCCCCTGCTGCTCCAAGTGGTTTGGAAGTCAGCGTGATGCCCCATGAGCAGGACAAGTTTTGGTTTTGTCCAGGCCAACTCGCATTCGGCGATGACATCGCCGTTGATGGCCAGTTCGAAGCCCACCTCGTCAGGAATGGGAAGACCTGCTTCCTTCAGTGCGAGCAATCCTTCCGACAAGGATTCCATTGCCTGAGAAATGACTTCATCCCAGCCTCCTGCATGAGCCGCCTGTCCACCACCTGAGGCTGGACCGGCTCCGTCGGCGAAATGGACGGCGTTGTAGTCTCCAGCGTCCAATCCGGTGCGGGTCGCGAGAAGGACTCCAGGGAGAGTTTGAAACGCATTGAAGAGCCACAGCCAGCGACGCCAGCCGAGGTGCCGCTCAGGCTCGCTTTCGGCAGCGAGTTCATCCAAGACGATGAAGCCCGGGCTACGGGGCGGGTGTGCTGTTGGATTCTGCAAAGCAGGTGACCACCAGTATCGAATCGTGACAGTCCGTTCATTGGTGTTTCCTGCGGCGACGGATGGCTCAGGTCGCTCGCAAGGCAACTCTCCGAGCGCCCCCCAAAACTGGGCCAACTGACTGCGTGCATCCGCCAACTCGGGTTTGGTGGGGTGAGGCAGCATGCGGAAGGCGGTCGCGCCAGAGTGGCGAGCCATTCTACGTGCATAGGCGTCAGTCTCGGTCCCGGCTGGTGTGGCCAGCCACCGAACGAGCCCAGCCACTCCGTTATAGCCCCACATCGCATCTTCGACCATTGCGGCAAGTGGCGGAGGCAGCGGGCTCATCGCCATACCCTGAAGACAGTCGTTGAGGGTCGTTTCCGGCTTGCCCTCCATTGCTGCCATCACATCCTCCCAGGTCACCGACCAGACCCAAAACTTGCCGCTAGCCACCAAGGCATTGCGCTTGGCGGCATCGTTCTGGGCGATGGCTTGGTGATAGGCCCACCCATCGCAAAAGATGGCGATGGGTTTTCTATGTGAGCCCCCTTTAGCCGGCCAGAGGACAAAGTCCGGCTTACATGCAGCCTGAATGCCATCGTTGTGATTGAGTTCGACCTGCGGCTCCACCCAGTAACGTTGTTCTCCGGCCTCCAGCAGGTAACCCGACTTCCCTTGCACAACGTCCTGAACCAGGCGAACAAAGGGCAGCCCCCCTTTTCCACCGATGCGACGGAGGCTCTCAATGAATTTGGCCTCCAACTCCGAATCGAAGTTGGGGTTCACGAAAATGTCTGCAATCGACGAGACCTTTTCGAGGTGGTCGAGGTTGGTTACCAATTCTTCAAGGATCGAACGGGCACGATCTCGTGAAACCAGTTCCATGGCCTTGCCAAGACGATGCTGATAGACACAGCGGTAGCAGCCGTCCTTCTCGGCGTGTGCGTTGCACGAACACCCGCGAACATGTTCCAGAGCTAGTCGGAGCAGCGCCGCAAGGGTCTTCGCACCATCGGCCAGGAGTTCGTGCAAGTAGCCTGTTCCACCGGGAACTGAATCGTAAAGCAGCACATAGTACCGGCTGGCACCACCGTCGGCGTCCTTCACCTCTTGCGTCACCATGCGCAGATGATCCACTTTGCCGCCGAAACGCTTTTTGAGCCCGATTTGAAGGGCTGCCATGAATGATTGCACCGACACTTCATCCATGCCCGACTTGGTGAACGGCACCAGAATGCGGAGGGCCTCGGAGGCGAACTCACGGTAGAGATAGAGGCAGTCTGCCAGAGTCTCCGGATCATCGGACTCTCTTTGGGAGCAGTCAAAGGCGTGAAGCTGGACCTTGGCGCGCTCCTTCTCATTGCGGGGGGGGCGTTGAACCTGTCCGCAGTGCTTGCAGAGCTTGAAACCAGGTCTTGGCTTCTGCAGACCGGCGACTGCGTAGGTGTCACCAGGTTTGGTGGGTTCACCAAAGTTGATGTCGCGAAAAACGACGCGTTCGATGAACTCAAAGCCGAAGGGCGTGTCGGACGCCTTGAGTTGATAGGCTTCCCTGACGTCGGATGGATCAAAGTCCGTCATCATCTGGCGGACATAAAACTTGGGCTCTCGGTCTTCGGCGCTATCGTCGATGCGGACCTTGGTATCGTCGCTGTTGGCGATGGCTTGCTTGAAGCGGAGCAATTGACGCTTCTGGGAAACGTTGGACCACATGGCATCCCCGCACTTGGGGCAGGCTCCATCGGCATCCGCGTGGATCTCCAGATTGCGCATGTGATGGCAGGTGGGGCACATGCGCCACGTCTCCAAGGTGGAGAGTTCCATGTTGATCTGGTCCACCTCCACACGGCGCTGATTGGCGTAGAAAATATTCTCCGGTGCGAACTCTGACAGGGCGGATTGGGCGGGTCTTTCGTAACGCTCCGCAGGCAGTGAAATGTAGGCCCCGGCATCGTCAGGGTCATCGCTGGATTTTTTGCGCCAGAGCAGGGACTTGAGTTCGACCCCGGCCTCCGGAAAGGCGTAGTTGGGAATCAGTCCGGCATCGGTCAGGGTGTTGAGCAGATCCCGTTGATTGATTTCCTTGGCCATCCCCATGGCTTTCTGCCGCTCTCTTTCGATCAAGTCGATGTCATCACGGGTGGCATCATCTTGTGGCAATGCTTTGAGGGCTTTGATTCGCTTTTTGATTTCTTCCGCCCGATTTTTATGTGAGGCACGCTCCTTAGAAAGTTCATCGAGCAGCTTGCTCAGGCGGATTCTCAGGGCGTCATCCTGCTCGGTGCCACGCATGAACTGATCCAGACGCTCTCTCACACGGTCGTCGAGATCAGTGCCGAGCAGCGTCTTGAACTCCTCAAGCAAGACATCCTCGTGCTCATGGATGTAGTTGAGGAAGGTGTAGGGAAAACGGTTCTGATCGGCGCTGTCTCGTGCGTCTAGAGCGTCTCTGGTGTGGTCGGGTAGCGCGGTTTCCTTGATCCCCGAGCCCACCCAATGATCAAGGCAGAAGGCGAAGAGTTGCCGGCGCAGCACTTCGGGTGCCTTCAGGAAGATACCCGGTGGCGTGACCTCACCACTGAGCATCTCTTGGGTGTCCTCAAAGAAGTAGAGGTCATGAGGACTGACTCCATCGGCGAGGGTGGAGGTGAAGGCATTGCCGTCACGCCTGCCTGCCCGTCCGATGCGCTGAAGGTAGCTGGCCTGGTTGGGCGGAACGGAGCAAAGCATGACCGAAGACAGATCGCCAATGTCCACCCCCATCTCCAGGGTTGGAGTGGCGGAGAGCAGGTTCTCATACCAGGGATGCGGTTGTTTGTCCTTGAAGCGTTGTTCCAGCGCCTCACGCTGATCTCGGTCCAGCATGCCGGTGTGCTCGGCGGAAAAAACGCGGCGTAAGTCA
>NZ_JBIIKX010000059.1:0-38531 GCF_044232965.1 Prosthecobacter sp. | reverse complement strand
TGGCGGTGAGGACCTTCATGGTCTTCGCTGGCGTGAGGGGCGACTTCTCGCTGGTCGCGTAGTGGATCAATCGCGAGAGGATCTCGCGGGCCATCGGTTCGTGCTCGGCGGCGGCGATGAGCGGGAGCTGGCAGAGGAGATACGAGCCTTTGCCTCGGTAACACTCCATCAACTGCACCCACTCCATGCCGATGGTGGAGCCGCTGTTGGCGAGCGCGGTGAAGGGACCGGAATCCGGCTTGGCATAAGCACCGCGACCGGTCACGCGAGCGGGTGCCCAGAAGTGCAAATCCCAATCCGTGATGCCCTTCAGGATGGGATGATCCCCCATCTGCACGAAGACCTGGCTGGACCATTCCTTCGGCTCGATTTTGGTCACCACGGGCAATCCCTGCGGTGTGACTTGCTGGGCAAGGATCACGACCCGACCACCGTCTTCGACAAACTTTTCCAGCCTGGCGACTTCGGCTGCATTGGCCTCGGTCAGGGCGTCTTCGCCGATGATGACGGCGCGGAGACTTAACCCTGTTGAATCGCCCACTGGACCCTGTTGAATCGTCAAGCCTTCGATCTTTGCCAAGTCCGCGATTGGGACGCTGCCCTTCAGAAGGGCGGAGGTCTTGCCACTCGGATCAAAGAGCGCGGTCCGTGACACAGACACTCCTGTCTGTGGCTTCTCATAGTCCGGGGAAGAAGAGGGGACAGACAGGCGTGTCTGTCTCACATCGACATCAATGTCGCGCTGCTCGGCATAGACGACGCTGCCGTTGGACTGCATCTGCATGTCGAGCGTGAAGGTGGTGCGCTTGTTCACGGCGGGTGCTTTGAAGTTCAGCGTGCCGCGTTTGAGATCACCGCTGGTCATTTGCTGCGCGTTTTCACCACGTGCGACGACCGCGCCATCGGGGGCGAGCAGTTTCCAGATGAACTTCACTTTGGCAGGCACAAAGAGGTCACTGTGCAGCGAGTAATCGCGACTGATCGTGCTGCCCGCGTAAGCGTGATGCACCATCTCCGGCATGATGAACTGCTGGAGCATCCAGCCGCGCCGTGACGGGCAGGTGCCGCCGTAGAAAGCGACCACGGCGCAGTTCAGGTCGCGATGGCCATCGAGGTTCTGTTTGTAAGACCACGCCGCCGGGCCGGAGTAGTGATCGACGGCCGCAGAAAGGATGTCTTCCTCGCCGATGAACTCGGTGGGGCCGGGAGGATTCATCCAGCCGACCTTCCAGAGGTGCTCGGTGTTCATGAGCAGCTTCTTACCCCACTCCACGGAGATGCCACGCGCGGGGCTGACGATGACGTGCTCACCCACTTTGAAGGTGTGGTCCAATTTGCGGAAGAAGAAGCGATCGGGCGCATAGGCGCGATGGTTGTCCATGCGATAGTCACCCTTGTAGGGGCTCAAATAGTGTCCGCTGAAGGCATAGTGAAGTTCAGAAAGATCTTCGTCGCCATTGTAAAACGTCCAGCGATTGGGGTCCTGCTTTTCGAGCACTTCGGTGAGGCTGCGGAGTCGTTTCGCGCCGAGCAGCGGGTCTTTGCCGCTGTAGTTGAGAAAGCCATACCACTCGTTGGAGAGATCCCACGCGATGATGCAGGGATGGTTCTGCAGTCGCTTCGCTCCCGCGAGCACATTGGCGCGGGCGGATTCCCAGAATACATCGCGATCGACATTGTGTTTGCTGGAGCTGTTATACACGCCGGCGAGGCCTGCGGAGGCGAGGAATCCGTTCTCGTCCATCCAATCGGGAATCGGTGCCCCGCGAGACATGGTGTAGTCCAGATCCGCGCCCCATGGGTGGGGTGTCGTCAGCGCCTTGGGTTTGATGGGGCCGCCATTGAGCATGATGCTGGCATTGTCGATCCAGGTTTCGCAAAAGCCGAAACGCTGACGCGCCAGGTCGAGCTTCTCGCCAGTAGCGGCATCGGTGACTTCGACCGCGAGCACATAGAGATAGGGATTGGCCGGGCTCCAGAGTTGCGGGTCGGCCCAGGGTTTGTTGAAGCTGAGCGGGACGGATTGATTGACGCCGACTTCGACTTCCTTCTGTCCGAGGTCGAGCACGACCTTCCGTGCATCCTGCACCGTGGCTTTGACGATGGCCCTGGTCTTCTTCGCACTGTGATTGCTTACCGAGAATGCGGCGCTGAATGCCTTCTTGCGGAAGGATGTGGTGACGAGCAAGTCCTCGGCCGCCACGGCGGGAGAGGCTTCGATATCCACATCACCGAGCAGGAGGCGGCCGAGGCTTTCGAAACCGGCTGCGGCATCGAGATACTGCGGACTGGCGACAGGCGCGGCGGGATTCACGTATTCCTGATTCATCACCGCGAGGAGGTCGCGCACGGTGATGAGGATCTCGTTTTTTCCAGGACGCAGTGCGCTGGTGATGTCCACGACCAGGGGCGTATTGCTGCCGCGCAAAAGGCCAACCCGCGTGCCATTCACATACGCTGCGGCCTCGGCTCCGGCCTTCTCGATCACGAGCCGGTAACTGCGCGGCGTCTTGTCATCGGGCATTTCAAAGCTGCGGCGGTAATACGCGCCGAATTGGCGCTGCGGCTCTTGCGCGAGTGCTTGAGAGATGGGAATCGGCACCGCTGCGGCTTCCCACTTCGCATCAGCGGGCGGCACGACATCGGGCACGAGTTTGTAGATGAAAGCGCGCTCCCAGGTGCCATTGAGCGACAGGGTGTGGTGCGGAGTTTTGAGCGGTTCCTTGAAGACGATCCGTTTTGCGTGACTGGTGTTCAGCGGGTCACGCCAGGCCACCGATTGCCGGTAGCCGGGGAACAACGAGATCGTGTCCATGGCGGGCCAACCGAGTTGCCTTGTGATGTCCGCTGCCGCGCCTTTGACCGATGATTTGATCGAATAGGCATGGTCGTCCTCGGTCACGGTGAACGGGATGCTCAGGGTGCGGCGCTCGTGCGCTTGCAGCGTGATGGACTGGGCCAGGCGGCCCGCGATTTGTCCGTAGTAGCCTTTGACCGTGCAGTCAAAATCCACCGTGACCGCCACCGGGAGGGGATTGGCCACCAGGCAGTGCGCGATGGCCTTTTCGTCCGCACCGCGCAGGAAACTGGCAGGCGAATCGGCGAGCTGCTCCTGTCCATGCCACATGTTGCGGCCGGGCAGGCGCTGGCCTTTTTCATTCACGAAATAACACAGCGTGTTGACCCGCAGCACGGTGTCCACGTTCTGCCAAAAGTCGTCGCCGAAGTGCAAAGGCGCGCGTCCGGCACCGATGACGGGCGCTGTGGTGTGCAGCAGGAGACGGGCGATGATCGCATCCTGACCGCCGCCGATGACCACTGCGATTTCATCGCCCGGCTTGAGCGACTCCGCCGCGAGCGAGCGAAACTCCGTGAACCATTTGCCCGGAGCCACCTGCACGGGATCGCTGGTGGAACCCGGCTGAATGACGCGGCCATTGAGGAACAGGTGGATGCGTTTGTAGGCCTGTGGTGACTCGATGACGCTGCCGTGGCGAGTCTCCTGCGATTCGTAGAGCAGGCCGATGTGATACTTGCCGCTCGGAATGGCGTCCATTTTCCAGCAGGCACCGCCATTGACGGGATCACCGAGTAGCCGACCAGATCCGCTTTCGCCGACCTGCACCGTGGTCAGGCCAGCAGCCGGTTTGTCCGCGAGCACCACGAACTTGCCATCGTTCACGAGCGGCTTGGCACGCATCGCTTCATAGACATAGTCGCCATTGGCATCGGGCTTGGTTTCAAACAGGCCTGCTTGAGTCGGCGGGAGTGATTGCAGAAGTTTGGCGCGCTCCGTGGCGAGTTGTTCCTGGGTCAGGAAGGGCTTGGCAGGTGCGGCGGAAAGAATCGGCGCTGGCGCTGGAGTCAGCGGCTTGGCCGTGGCTCCTTTCGGCAGGAAGGGCCCAAAGCGTTTGATCTTCGATACGCGAACGTCATCCACCGCGCCGGTCCAGGTGAGATGCCCATACATGCCGGAGCCGATGGAAAGACTCGTCGGCAGGCTTTTCCATTTCAGTGGCCCCTCAGTCTTTCGGCCATAGAGCACGCCGTCCACATACATGCGCATCGCCGAGGCATCCCAGGTCACGGCGACATGCATCCACTGTCCTTTCCTCATGCGGCGCAGGCTCACCTCGTTTGGCCCGAACACCGAGTTGTTGCGCCGAGTGTCGGCCCCATTTTTCCAGAGATCGGTTTCCCAGGCAAAGCCCAGCGTGATGTCGCTACCCGCTCGGAAATAAGCCAGCGCACCGCTCGCATTGTCCACCGAAAGAAAGTGCTGCTGCGGCGTGTCCCGCAGTCCCTTCTCCTTCCAATCGAGCTGCCCCACCTGGTCTGGCGAGAGATAGAACTCCAGGGTGCCTTCCTCCGGTATTTGGTCGAGCTTCAGCGGAATCATCGCCGAGTCCGGTGACTCGACGCGCAGTGCCCGGCCAAAGCGTCCCTCGTTGATGTAGTTGCTTTTGCCGGTGAGCTTGATGCTGGCGTCGTCCTTGTCGAAGTCCGCCAGCAGGATCGTGTCCGCATCGGCGATGTGCTTTTGCGTCAGCACCGCATCCGCGTCATAGGCAAAATCCAGCGGCGCGGAAATGTGCGCGTCATCCACCACGAGAGCATTCGTTTTATCCGAGGGATAAATCGACGCCGCAAAATCAATCACGCGGATGTGGCCGGGGATCTTCACCTTCTGCTCGATGAGCTGCCACTCGCCTTTCACCTCCCCCGCGACTTCGCCCAGCACCTGCGCTCCCTCCGGAGCCTGCCCCGATAGGTTCACGACGACCTTGCCCTTTCCCTTCGCCCAGATGCCCACGGAGTAAGTCGCCCCCGGCACCACCTCCAACGACGACCAGCGCACATCACCGCCATCGCCTGTCATCGCCAGCGCCGCCTTCCCGCCGTGTGCGTCCGCCGAGCGAGTCAACAAAGTCGTCCCCGCCAAACGCCACGACCACCGCACCGGAATCAGCGGATCCTTCGCATCCTCATAAGCCCCGCCCGCTTTCATCAAGCCCGGCAACCCCTCCGTGGCATAATGCGCCCACGACTCGAAGGAGCCATTGGTCATCAGATTTGTCTCCGCGCTGCCTTGCGCTGCCAGCGTATCGGCAAGAAAGAGCGAGGTGGCGATGAGGAGGGTGGTGAGTCGTGCAGTGTATTTCATGTCGTAAAATCGGATTCTCATTTTTCCAATGCCTGGCGCAAACTGACGGCTTCCAGCACGGTGTCGGGAGATTGTGAAGTGCGGATGCACACCTGCGCCCACGCGACTTCGGGTGAACCGGTGACCGCGACTTCTTTTGTCCCCAGGACGACGGGCGCGGAGTCGGTGGTGATGGAACCGCCATCGGGCTTGGCCTTGGTGCGGAGGAAGACTTGGGGGCCGTTCGCGTCCGCCGCCGTTGCCTTCCAGCGCGCGGTGAGGTGATACGTCACGCCGCTTTGCAGCGGGATCCATTCACCATCCCAATCCCGCACAGGCGTCTTCGCCGCCAGTTTGCCCGGAAGACTGCGCAGCGACCAATGATCGAACGCTTCTGCCGAAACCCAACGCACTGTGAACGTGCCATTGCGCACCAGATTGCCATCCGTGCCCTGCGAGAGATCCACCGGTTCGAGCGTGACAGTTGCCGCAGCGGCGAGACTCACCGGTTTCGCCTCCGAAACGCGACCGGGCGCGATGACCACGAGTCGATACTCTCCCGCAGGCAGATGGCGAAAAGTGAACGTGCCATCCGGCTCCGTGAGCGTGGAGTATGACGTGCCGAGCAGCACGACCTTCGCAGGCAGTCGAGACATCGTCGCGTGCTCGATCTTCGGGACGATGACTTTGCCCGTGAGCGTTGCGTCATCATCGTTGGCTTTCGCGGTGAGCACGCCGAGGGTGTGCAACAAGTCGGCGGTCACGCGCGCAGTCTCCAGCGCACTCTCCAACACCACCGGCTCCACCGCCGCGCGACGATCCCCGTCAACGTCGGCACGGCAGCGTTGCGCACGCTCCTTTGAAAACTCGATGAGACCCTGCATGCGCCGGAGGAAACCCGCCTCGGCGGAAGCGTCATCCGCCCCGAAGAGCTGCGGCTGATACCCGGGAAGGTGGATGAGCTTTTCATCCACCCAGCCCTCCATTTTGGAATGAGTCGGGCCGACGATTCTCGCCGCGTGCGGAGGGGAGCCGGTGTCCGTGGTGAAGTGCAGCAGCGAACCGATCCAACGCGAAGCATTGTGCGTGGATTCCGTCCGAATCGCCTGCAACGCACGGCGGAAATACGGCGAATAGGTCTGCTCCACCTCCGGGCAGAGGTGCTGGTAGTGCCGTGTGGCGGCGGGAAAGAGCAGGTAGTCGTCGGCATAGAAAACCTCGTCCGCCCGCACGAGCAACGACTGCCGGAAGTCGGCCATCCACGCATAGGGAGCGAGTCGTTTCGCATCGGGACCGAGCTGCCGCACCAGCGGATCATCGGCCCCCATCGCGTCGAGCGCCGCCTGCGCGATCTCAGTATGCGGCCCCCAGGCGAAGGCGTCCGCGGAGAGCAGGACGGCGCTGATAAGGGTAAGAGTGAGTTTCATAATGAGTGGGTGAATGGAATGAACCGTTCTATGCCGTCAGCGCGAAACCGCTTACCGCGCATTCGGTCATGCGCAGCGACAGCGTGCCTGCGTCGAGACAGCTTTGCGGGATGGTGAAGGTGACATACGAGCCGTTGCGCTCGGTTGAGTTCTCGATGGGTTGCCAGTCTTTGCCGTTGGCGGAAACCGACAAGCCGGTGGGTTTGTCGGAGATGGCGGCCATGAGGACGACGCAGCGTTTTGCTTTGCCTTTGGCGAGGCTGAGCGGGAACTCGTAGTCGAGCTGGCGCACATAGGTCCAATAGTTCAGGCACCACGCGGCCTTGGTCGTGCGGCAGTAAGGTTCATCGCCTTCACCGACGAGCACCTTCCACAGCAGGTCCGCCTGATTCTCGAAAGGCAAAACCAGAGGCTCTGCCTTTGCGGTCACCTCGGGTGCGGAAAGCGTGTAACCGGCGGCATCTCCGACGTGGCGGAAGATGCGGCCCACGAGTCGGCCTGCACTGAAGCACCAGAGCCAGTAGCCGGGATTCTCCTTGCCCCAGGAGGTGCGGTTGCCCGCAGTGATCCAGGCATTCATCACATTCTCGCCGCGCGGGATGGCAAACTGCTGGTCACGATTCTCGTGCTCATGCCCGCCGATGAGCCAGAGTTTGCCACGCGCTTCCGCAAAGGCCGCACGCACGGCGGAGGTGATGCCACGCTCGCGCACGAGGCTGCCCACGGAGGGCTGATGAACGGCGGTGATGAGCGTGCCGCCGGGGCGATGCAGCTTTTTCACCTGATCGCAAAACCACGCCTGTTGGGCATCGCCGAGCAGGCCGCAGCTCCCGCCATTGGCGATGATGAACGGCACGCCTTTGGTCTCGAACGCATGGGTCACCGGTGTGTCGCCATACACGCTGCGAAACAGTCCAAGGTCGTCCTCGCCGGGGTAGGTGTCGTGGTTGCCGAGCGTGAGCTTCACCGGAGCGAGCCGCGCGAGGTCTTCATAATGCGGCTTCATCGTGCGATACTCTTCCACGGCGATCTTGCGGTCGGCCTCGTTGGGAATGGTGCCGAAGCTGCGGGAGGCGGCGCAGATCAGATCTCCCACGATGCCGATAAAAGCCGGACGCGGATTCATCGGCGCGATTTCGGCGATCATCGGCGGCAGAATCTCCTCCGGCTTGCCGCCGCCGTAGTGAATGTCCGCCATCCAGAGCGCAGTGAAGCTGTCGCCTGCGTGCGGGTCAAAGCCGAGCTGTTTGTAAGCTTCCGCCAACGTGGCGGCGCGGCGTGGTTCGTTCACGACTGCCGCGAGGGAACGATGCAGCGGCGTGAGCGCGGTCGCACCGAGGGCGGCTCCGGTTTGATGCAGAAAATGGCGACGTTTCATAAATGGTTTGTGGTTTCTGGTTACTTCAAATCTTTGAGTGCGATACGCGTGACCATGATGTCTTCTTTGTTCACGGAATAGGCAACGTAGAGGGCGTCGTTCCAGACTCGGGCGTTGGGATACTGCCAGCCATTGGCTTTGTCTTTGCCCTTGAATCGCATCGCGGTCGGCTCGCCATGGATCATCCAGGCGCGGTCAAAGGTGATGCCATCGCGGCTCAGGGCGATGGTGAGGTGCGGGCGGGGTCGGTAGCCTTCTTTCCCATCCCCTGGATTGTTGATGATAAAGGTCGTGCCATCCGGCAGCGTGCCGGTGGCGTGGCGGGCCTGGGCATCGGGGAAATTGGTGATCTGAGGCACACTCCACGAGACGCCATTGTCACGGCTGGTGCTGGCGTAGAGGTAGCCGCTGATGTTGCGAAACGCGGAGACGATGACTCCATCGGGCCGCACAAACGGGCAGGGTTCGCTATAGTCGAAGACCGTCATTCCCCTCGGCTTTGATTCGGCGGGCGAGATGGTGGCATCCTTCCAGCCGGTCATGCCGAGTGGGTCATCGGTGTAGAGCATGCGCATGCGCACCTCATTGGCCGGGCGGCGGGCACCGACAAACTCACCCCCTCGGACGAGGCGTCCGCTGGGCAGACGCAGGGGGCTGTCAATGTAGAATCCGGAGACGAGCTTGACCTGCTCAGTCCAAATCACCCCATCGCGGGAGGTGCGGGCGAAAAGAGCGTTCTCTTCGCCGAGCATGTTGTTGGTGGGGTAGTCCAGGGTGGTGGTGTAGCCGGCGACGAGCGTATCGTTCGCCACATGGAATCCCGCGCCGATGCAGCGGTCCATTTTGCCCGGTGGCACGGCCAGCACCTGGGGCGGTGACCAGGTCTTGCCATCCGCACTGCGGGCATAGGCAATGCGTTGCGCCGGCCTGTCCTCGTGCAACTGCCCGCTCGACCAGGAGCAATACAACTGCTCCTGAAACACGCAAAGCCCGGCATGATGTGAGAAGCGATAGCCATAGCCGGTCTCATCCGTGGCGTGATAGATCTCGAAATGTTCACCAGGAATCGTTTTCAATCCCAGCGTTTGCCGATTTGAGAAATCAAACAGACCGTCCACGACCCGGAAGGGCGCGGCAGTGTCTTCCGCATGTGCCAGATGGCAAAGGCAGGAAAAGATGAGAAGACCAGCGTGAAGTGAACCGCGGAGTGAGAATGGTGATGGGGAGTGCATTGCTGGAGTGGTGGAGTGTTGAAAAAGTGGCTTCGGCCTCAGCCGAATCAGGGGTGGGCGGTGCGGCTAAAGCCGCAGCTACTTTGTTTCATCCAAGATCAACGTGGCCCAGCCGGAGGTGTCTTCGCTGTTTTTTTGGTCGGGGCTAACGCTCCAGCCCATGGTTTTGCGAGGGGCGTCGGACTTGGGGTCGTCAGAGTCGGCGATAAGAAGGGAGAGTTTGATGGGGCGATCACGTTGCCATTGCTGGGCAGGGAAATTTTTCTCCGTGAGCGGGATCATCATCTCGATGGTGTAACCCGTGGCGGTGACGGTGGTGGCGGCGACGACACCCTGGATGCTGCCGGAGGCTTTGCCGTTGGGGCGCAGGATCGGTTTGCCATCGGCGGCGGGGCTGATGGTGGCGTCGTAGGTGCCCAGGTTGAGTTCTTTCTGCCACTGCATGTCAGGGGCGCGGCCATCGAGAGAGAGGGAGACGGCGTCGCACTTGTCGAACTGCACGGTGCCCCATTCGTTGGTGTTGCCGGAGGCGGAAATGACTTTGTCGTCGTGCACGACGACGGCGAGGTGGAGGGCGTCCTTTTTCCAGGCGGCGTAGAGGCGGGCACTGAGGTCGCCGGGGCCTTTCCAGGCATCTTTCGGACCGGCGAGGTATTGGCTGCCGTCGTTGATGGTGGCGATGGGCACGGCGTCCTTGGCGATGCTGCCCCAATCGTCAAGCTGGCCGTCGATCTGAATGTCGCTGGTGAGGTGGGGCACTTTGCTATCGCCCGAGCCGGTGGTGAAGACGGCGGTGCGGCGGATGCGGGCGTCACCAAGCGTGGCATTCATACGGATCATGCCGGTGCCACGGCTCACGCTGCCATCGGGGACGAGGGTGAGTTTGACTTCGATTTTTTCGCCGACCGCGATTTCCTTCTCGATGCTGGCGGGAGTGATCGTGAAGCCTGTGGTGGCTTTGAATGCGGCCTTCAGTGTGGTGCCGGCCCTGCCTTCATTCACAAAGGTGGCGGTGGCGGCGATGGGCTGCCCGGCGATGTTGAAAGCGGGTAACTGGATGATGCCGGAGGGCGACTCGACAAACTTCTCGCCAATGCCGCGAAGGTAGGTGGGATTGTAGGTGACGAGCACATCGACACTGCCATCAGCGAGCGACAAGTTCTTTTGGGCGAGATAGCCGTTTTCCATGATTACCTGCGCTTGATCGAGCCGCAGACGCACATAGCAGCGCTCGGCGGGCTGCGTGGTCCAGAGGGCGAGGGTGCGCTGGCCCTCATGCTCGAATACAGCGGCTCGCACGCGTTTGTCGCTCAGTTTCACCGGCTCGACGAAAGGTGAGCGCAGCATTCGGCCCATCGCGATTTGGGCCATGGGACTGCTGTAAAACTGCTGGCGCACGTTGTCATCGCGCACCCCGGCGGGATTGAAAATGGAGCGCATCTTGATGTCCCAGTCCTTGCGGCAGGCCTGCGCCCAATCCGGCAGCTTGGTGGCGGGATCGCGCGGATTTGCGATTTGCGAGTGCTCGTCGCGTGCGGAGGCCTTGCGCCACGCTTCCAGGCTTTCGTAGGGGTTCGTGTAGCCCACGCTGAAGAGCTGTTTCTCCGATGCCGCCCAGTAGGTGTTATAGTCGGAAAAGCTATTGACGAAGGCATCTGTCGGCGAGGGCTTGCGGTAGTCGCGCTGCTCCATCATCGCGATGCCGTTGTCGAAGATGAGATTTTCCCAGATGACGCAGTTGTTGTTGAGCGTGGCTTTCGGCGCGACGTAGTTTTTGAGGAAGCCCGCATCCCACAGCACGGCGCGGTGGCGGCTGAGTCCCGGCACCTCGGCCATGCGGACGATGGCACTGGGATACCACTTTTGATCGTGGTCATTGGGCCGCGTGTAGTTGCCGGACAGGCTGATGCCGATGGCGTTGTTGAAGATGATATTTCGACGAATGACCATGCCGGGGCCGTTGCTGACGCCGATGCCGGACTCGGACGTGTTGTAACAGATGTTGTCCTGGATCACCTCGTCCCAATTGATTTCGGAAAAAAGGGATCGCGCGGAGTTGTCGTGACAGATGTTCTTTTCGTAAATCGTGCCGGTGGCGGCCGCATCCGTCCACAGTCCGGGGCCATAGTTGTAGGCGAAAACATTGCCAGCGTAACGGCAGTCGATGGTGCAGGAGAACTTCGAGCCACCACCCTCCATGCCCCATTCAAAGCTCCGCCAGTTGTGGTAACGCACTGTATTGCCTTCGAAAAGCAGGTCTACATTGAAGCCGCCACCCACGCCATCGCAGCCCGCCCACTCGATCAGGTTGTTGCGCACGATGCAGGCATTGCTGTTGGTCACCTTCACGCCGCCGTAGGAGGTCCAGCGGACATGGTTGTCCTCCACCAGCCAGCGCTGGCCGGTGGCGAGGATGGGGCCATGACCGCGAAACCAGTTGGCAGTGTGCTGGAGCGTGAAGCCCTGCAAATGAATGTCATCGATCGGTTTTTCAGCAGCGAAGAGGCCCTCGCGGCAGGCATATTCCAGCGCCACTTTGGTGATGTCCTCATCCTCCGGCAGCGCCACGTGCACGCGCTGGTTTTTCATGTCCAGATAAAAGCTCCCGGGAATCAAGCGGTCCGGTGTCTCTGCACGCTCCAGCGGCAGACCATTGAGATAAACCCACTGCGGATTGCCTCCCAGATAAGCGACCGGATGCACCTTCGCGGTGGGATAGGAATACACGTCCGCGCCCTCATCCTGCGGATCACGCAACACATCAGCACCGCTAATGATGGCCTGATGTTTCGTCTCGCTCTGAAAGACGATGGGCTTCCCCGCCATGCCTGAGTTCGTCAGCTTCACCGACTCCCGATAGATCCCTGGTGCCACGATGACCGTGTCTCCCGCCTGCGCGATCTTCGCCGCCGCCGAGATCGTCTTCAAAGGAGCCTCACGCGTGCCTGCGGCTGTGTCTGCGGACTGCGGATGTTGCTGGCTGACGTAGAACTCGCGCGCTTGGACGGAGAGGGCGGCGAGGAGGGTGAGGAGCACAAATGCGCACTGGATGGGGACGGGAAGGCGGGAAGGCATGAGAGGACCCTTGGTGTTCATTGAAAGTCTTTTCTACGGTTTCTGGCCGAAGCGGATGGCATAGAGATCGGCATCCTTGAGTTCGAAGCGCAGTTTGACCGGCTTGCCGACCAGGGACTTCAGCTCCGTGCGGCCCCGCCAGGAAAAAGGCCGCTCGATGTCGTCGCCGTAGATCAGATCCGAGTCCGCGAGGGAGAAGCCCGGCAACGGGTGCCCTTGCTCATCCTGCAGCTCGCACCGCACACTGCCCGCTGCGGAGGTGGAATAGTTCACCAGCAACTGAACCTCGCCCCATTCGATGCCTCCGGGCGGGAGTTCGGTGTCGGAACTGCCATCCGCAGACAAATGGTCTCTCACGCGGCGACCGACATTCGGGTCCTCTTCCATGGAGTAGAGCACCCCTTTGTCTTTGCCGGGATCCACTGCGGTCAGGGCTCCGTCTTTGGCCATGCGGGCGATCTCTTCTTCGCTGAGGACCCGGCGCAGCACCAGAATGTCGTCCACCATCGCGTCATGGTGGTCACCGGCAAAGGGACGCTCAAAATGCAGGGGACCGGGATAACCTTCCCCGAAGCGGAGCTTGTCTGCCATGGAAAGGGCTCCCGCGCCCTTTCTCCCGCCCGTGCCCACTTTCCTGCCGTCCACATAGATGGTGACCTCGCCATCGTCCCAGGTGGCGGCGAGGTGATGCACTTTCTTGTCCCACAGGCTGCCGCCCACTTTGGATCGCGGAACGACGGTCTCCATCCCGGAATAGATGAAGCGGATGGCGGGCCCATCAGGCACGCTGTAAACGGCAGCATCAAACACCAGTTTCCGATCCCCTTCCTTGAGCTGGCCCCCATCGTAGGCGGCGAAGAACCGGCGGCCGGTCATCGCCGAGATCCCTCTCACGTGGACGGCGAAAGTCACCTGGCTGCCGAGTTCCTGAGCGGAGGGAATCGGCAGGACGGCCGGCTCTTTGAAAACGAGAGCAGCCTTGCCGATGATGGGCTTCTCCTCCGTGCGCACGATCGGATCTGCCGGACGCACCGGCTCGGGCTGGGACTTTTCCGGTGCCGCGAACACCAGCGGTTTCGTGAGCAGTTCACCGCCGCGCATGGGGGCATTGACCGAGACGAAACCGTCGAGCCGCATGGTGAAACGCCGCAGTTTGACGGACATGGTCTCATAGTAGCCTTCCGTGGAGTAGAGGGACAGTTCCCTCGGACAACCAGGGATGCTGCCCGCCGTCTCCACGATGCCCCAGGCCGTCATGTTGTTGCGGTTGAACCAACGCTCCCGGTTTTGACCGGGCCGGATAAAGGCCTCTGTCCAGCGCTTGAACACGCGCCCGTCCCGGCTGCTCATGAACACGCCATCCGAAAGGCCTTCCATCTTGTTGCCGGGAATCCAGCGGAACGGCAGCAACCGCTTCGGAAACCCCAGGAAGAGGTGCGGTGCCCGATGGTAGGCCACGATCTGGCTGGTGTAGAGGTCCTCCGGCGGCGATCCCGGATACTCGAGCGTGACCGGCGGCTCCGTCCAGTTCAAGAAGTCCGTGGAGGTGGAGGTCATGATGTCGCGCACCTCCATGTCCGAGCCCGGATAAATCTGATACCAGCGATGAAACTCGACGTAGCGCTGCCGCACGGTGTCCCAGAAAGCCAGGTTTTGGGAGTCGAAGTGCCCCTTGGTGATGAGCGGTTTGTCTCCCATCCTGGCCCAGCGGATGCCGTCCACGGACTTGAAGGCACCCAGACTGCCCGGCGGATCGTTCTTGCAGTGCACCGCAAACGCCTTGTAGGGCGCGTCCGGCGCGGAGTTGGGGTTCGCGTCTTTGAAGGGGGCGAATGACTCCGTTCCTTCCCCCATTAGGATGATGTTGTTGTCCTTGGATCCCTTGAACTCGAAGAGCCCCAGCTTCGGCTTGACCCAGTGGACTCCGTCCCGGCTTTCGGCGTAGCAGTAGATGTGGTAGCCCCACCCGCCGCGGTAATACAGCCGGTATAGCTCGCCATCTTTGAAGACCGTGTGGTAGGCGCAGGTGCTACCCTCCCACGGCTCGTCGTGGTTGATGGCGATCTCCTGCGGAACCGGCGGGTGCAGCACCAGTTGCGCGCCATCCAGCTTGTCAATGAGGTGGTCGTCGAGGAACAGCTCGCGCTGCCGGCCGATGTCGATGACCGGCTTTTCATCGGCGAGGCACATCCCTCCCTGAGCCGCCATCGTGATCGAGGCGATGCCCATGGCGAGCCGACGGCCGACGCGGAGTGTGAGTCGAAGCGTCATGGTTAATCTATGGTCAATGAAGCCACGGGGATGCGCGCGAGCCAGCAGTGACGTTTGTCCTGCGAGAACGTTACGAAGAGCACACCGTCCTTCTCGACGGCTTCGGGATAGGCCCATTCATGCATTGTGGCCTGGCTCGCGGGTTCCGTGCCGGGCAGCCCTTTGGTCGCTTCGGGATCGTTCTTTTCGTTCCGCTCCACCGCCTCGCCCAGCCGCTTGAGTTCGGGCAGCAGTTCAGGCGGATTACCCTCGATGATCTTCCAGACTTTACGCAGGGGAGTGAGTTCTCCAGCCCGCGTCACGGCAATCAAGAGAGCGTTACGCCGAAGCCCCAACGCCGTCAGGCGTGCGTTGTAGATGAGGTAATGCTGCCCCGTGCTGAGCGTGCCGCCGAACGGCTTGCTGCGCGACATGGGTAGATTGCTCTCGATCGCCGCCGGAAAGGTGCCACCCGCGTCAGTGCTGAGGGACGCCAGTGCCAGCCCGACCCGTCCGCGGGTGACCGCCAGCACCCGGCCGTCCTGAATCAAGAGGCAGGTTTCCGGACAGGTCATCGGCTTGTATTCCGCATCCGGCGTTTCGATTTTTATCAGCCGCCAGCGACGTAAATCATCCCCCTCGCTGATCGCCACCGCAGCGTGTCGCGAGAGATCGGTATGCCCGCCGATGATCCAATTGCCATTGGTCATTCGTTGCGGTTGCACAAACGGAATGAAGTTCGCGAGCGTTAGCCCGGTGGCCAGTGGTGTGAAAGTCTGCTTCTCCGGCAACCATTGCCACACCTCCATGCCCAACCCGCTTTTTCCGATATTCTGGCGGCAGCGGCCGACGAAGGCCCAAAGTTTGCCCTGATGCGAGAGCATCGGCGCGACCTCGGCCCTCAGCCCGCCGTCCAAGCCCGGCGCAAGGACGCCGACAGGCGACCAGGTCATCCCACTGTCGGCGCTTCGCCGGAAACGCACCATTTGCGCCGTCTCACACTCGACGCGCGGGGCGCTGCTGAAACTGACAAACAGGTCATTGCTGTGAAAGACGAGTCGGGGTTCGTGCAGGAAGAGAAAGTCCGCGGTCTGTTCATGGACCAGTGAAAACTTAACGCCCTTCACAGGCGGGATACTTTCGACACTGGGATGACGGCTCTGCTCGTCCCAAAGCGCGGGCAAAAGGTTGTTGTCAGCGGCGATGAGACTTGCAGTGAGGCCAGTCAGAAGGGCAACCGCTGGCAGGAGGGTGTGTCGAATGGTCATGGTTTCTGAAATGGAACAGCGGCCTCACGTAAACGTCTTTGCAGCTCGGAGGCATTCACGCGCTGCACGGTCGTTTTGTCTTTCTGCGCCATCGCTGCCGCAGCACCGGCGGCTTGGCCGAGCATCATCCAGGTGGGCTCGACGCGGAGGGAGTTGAAGGCCACGCGGGAACTGCTGAGGCCGCAGGTGACGAGCAGGTTGTCGCACTCGGTGGCCTTCGGTGTGAGGGCGCGATAGGGGATCTCGTAAATCGGCGGGATGACGAGATAGCCGCCTTCATTGATGACCTCTTTGCCGTCGGGTGTGGCGAGGCGGCGGACGACGTGCGAGTCCACCGGGAAGCAGCCGAGGGCGATGGCGTTGGGCTTGGTGAGGTCGTCAAAGAGATCACGCTGGGTCATGACGAAGTCGCTGATCATGCGGCGGCCCTCGCGGGTCGGTTGGGGTTCGATCATAGCGCAGATAACCTCTCTACCAACTCTTTGTGCTCCCGTTGGCTGAGATCGCGATCAAACACCAAGACCGCCGCAAGCCTGCCATTCCAACCGCAATTCCTGCCGGATTGGTTCATCAGATTGAAAAGCCTGCCTGCAGCATCTGTCGCGCCACTTTTCACGCGTAGCGCATAAACCTGCCAGCCCGCGGTGATGCTGTCCGTCTCCGCTCCAGGCAAAAGGCCCTTCCACGAATGGTTATGGGATAGCGGGTGGATGCGCCTCCAGTGGTTCGTATCGTCAATCTGAAGGGTATTGACCACCACGGCCTGTCCGGCGCCAGACCCTGTGGCGTGGGAGCAGGCGATGTAGATCGCCGCCGTGTTCAGCGTTTGCAACGTGGCCTCCGCACCGTCGAAAACCAGGCGCTTGCCGGAGCCTCCCGTGTTTTCGAGCGCTGGTTTGCCGGTGCTGCTGCCCGTAGGCAACAACGCGAGAGACTGACCGGGCGGCGTAATCCAACGCAAACCCGAAATAGGACATTTCAAATTCAGTCCGTTTGATCCGTCACTTTCCGCATTGGACGCGAGAAGCATGAGTTTCAAGCCTGTCATGTCCCCCAAGTTCTTTGGAACCGCCGGAGGAACCGCACGACTGCCCTTGAAATCGCCACGAGTGGTTTTCCCGACACCAGCGCCGATGTGCGTGAACCAGACCGAACTGCGGGTGCCAACGCCCGCTCGAGTCGGCATGGGGTATTTGGGGTTCTTGTTATTCGATGTCCCGTGCTCTGCCGCGTCTGTGGAGATCAGAATCCCGAATAAATCGCCACCGAGAGGAACAAAGCCATTATACATGTGCTTTTCCAAATCGTCGGCGGCAGGATAATCCGCACGGCGCACTCCGATGATCGGGGAGTCATCCGCGCCATTGACACGTTGCCACGGGCCGCCAAGAGACTCCGCATAGCACACTCTCATGACGAGATCGATGGCCCCGGAGGTGTCCCCGTCTGCGTTACCCCGCCCGACATGCAAGTATCTTCCGCTTTCCGTGCGCCAGACTTGTGGCTGGGTTTGCGACCACTTGGGAGGCAACCAGGAGGCGATTTCCCATGTCCACTCGCTGGGCGGCGATGCAGCTTGAGCGGCGGCAATCTTGAACACTTTCATCCCCACCGCTTCGTTGTGGCGGATAACGACACGCAACGTGTCATCATCCGATTTCACAGGACCAAGAAAGCACGCTTCGGTTCCACCTGATGTTGTGATGATTCCTGTGATCCATGGAGTGTTTCCAGCAACCAGGTCCCCCACTGCAGCGCGGGCGACAGTCACACCGGCGTTTCCGTAGAAGGTAACCCAACACTGTCCCTGCCACACAACCGGTTCGCCAGCGGCTACGCTGTGATGTGTTCCTCCCGCGTGGAATGGGAAGGGGGCAGGCTCGCTCCAGGTTTTCCCAAGATCGTGAGAGATTGCCCACCTTCCCCTGTATCCGGTGATGTCGTGGATGTTCCCGGTGTCTACCATCGTGTAGGTATCCAGCGCGATCCCCAAGACCTGACCGCCTAAATGCACAAGACCGCCGTAGTAATACGAGCGATCCCCAATTGCCAGCGCATCAGCGTGATTTGGTTTTGAACACCGGAACCTGTAAATTTCCGTCCAGTTCCGGCCCGTCAAGTCGGACTTCGCAATCACCATGTCGCCTCTTTTAGAAAGGTGCCCTCCATGCCCGCCCGGAACACTTGTGGCCGTCATCCATGACCCGATGAGCTGATCTTCCACCCGGATCAGCGACGGAAATGCATGGTAGTTTCTGGTCGCGTAGGGCTCCGCGACGCCGCAAACCTTGTCCATGTCCGCCACCGTGGTGATGTCCGCATCGAAAAGGAATTGATTTCCGCCGAATGTGCCGGTCATGTCACGGGTCCTATTCTCCAAGTCGGATCTACTCTGTTGGCCTTCGACACGTTGTGTGATCCCGGACACGAGCAGCAACCCCAGGGCGCAGAGCATGCCGATGGCGGGCGGTTGGAACGGGCGGAGGGGCCTCATGGTCGGCTTACTGAACTGATAGGAAATTTCTTTTTCACGCCTTTTTGTTTGAGCCGTCGGACCGGTTGGGATTGACGGGGGTGTAGCACCGTGGCGAGCAGAGCGAGAAGGAGTGTGAGTCTGAGTCATCATGGAGTGGTGGAGTGGTGGAGTGGTGGAGTGTCACGGTTTCCGAAACGGCACGGAGGCTTGTTTCAAACCCCTTTGAAGTTCAACTGCATTCACGCGCTGCACGGTCGTTTTGTCTATCAGCGTCATCGCGGCGGCGGTGCCGGCGGCTTGGCCGAGCATCATCCATGTGGGCTCCACGCGGAGGGAGTTGAAGGCGACGCGAGAACTGCTCAGGGCGCTGGTGACGAGGAGATTGTCGCACTCGGCGGCCTTTGGCACGAGGGCGCGGTAGGGGATCTCGTAAATGGGCGGGATGACGAGATAACCGCCTTCATTGATGACCTCCTTGCCATCCGGTGTGGCGAGGCGGCGCACGACATGCGAGTCCACCGGGAAGCAGCCGAGAGCGATGGCGTCGGGCTTGGAGATGTCGTCAAAGAGATCGCGCTGAGTCATGACGAAGTCGCTGATCATGCGGCGGCCCTCGCGGGCGTAAAGGTCGTAGGGCCAGAGGGCGTTGTCGGTGAATTCATCCTTTGGCAGGCCCCACTGTTGGATGTTTTGCCGGATGGACTCGGGCACGGACGCATCGGTGCGCAGGAACCAGAGCATGCGGTGGGTGTAGCCGCGATGCGTTTCCCAAATCCGGCGGCGCTCCTTCGGCGTGGCGGCGGGATAGGCATCCGCACCGCCTGCGAGGCCCCAGTGCAGCAGGTAGTTCACGCCGTCATTCATCTTTGCCTTGTCGCCGGGAACACCGCCGCCGAAGCCAAATTTGGCGTCATTGCCGAGACGGGTGATCTCGCGTCGGAGTAGCTCGAACTCGGCGGGATCGTAGTTTTGCGGCGCGGTGAGTTCCACGCGATTGGCGGGGTCTTTGGTGAGGCAGGCGTAAAGATTGGCGCATTGCAGGTGCGTGTCGCCATCGCCTTCACGCACATCGGTGGTGAGTCCCTGCACATGCGGAAGTAGCGTTTTTCCATCCGCTGCGAGACCGCTGATGGGGCTGCTCATCACAGGCAGGTCAATGGGGCCGGGTGGATTGACGAGCTTCAAGAGCACCCCGGCGAGCGATTCGCCATACTGAGCGCGGGACTCACGACCGATGGTGAAACTCACGCCAGCGACCGGCAGCAGATCGCCATAGTAGGTGGCGTCAATGAACACGGGAGCCTCGATGCGGCCACGGTAGTTGGAATAGATTCGCACGAGATGCGCATCCTTCTTGTCGGCACGCACAGGCTTAAAACGATCTGCAAAGACCACGCCCTCGGCTTTGAGCCAATCACTGAGGATCTGCTCCATCACATGCGGCTCCGGCGTGGCGGTCTTTTTGCCGTAGTGAGCATCCACTTTCGCCCGCAGCTCAGTCCACAGTCCGCCGACACTCTCCGGCTTCATGCGGTCGATCTCGCCAAAGCCAATCGTCTCGGCAAAACGTCCGCCCACATGCATGGAGGCATCCGCCAGCACCACATGCTGGATGCCCGCACGCCGCGCCGAGATCGACGCTGCGATGCCCGATGGTGTGGCACCGAAAACGGCCACGTCATACGGCTGCGTGATGGGATTTCGCCCCGTCGCCTGATTCACGATGACACGCTGCCGCGCCCGCTCATCGAAGGTCCCGCGCTGCACATCGTCCTCGTGAAAAACGGTCATGAGGACCTGCTTCTCGACGCCCTTGCGATTGTAGTCATAGATGAGGCGAATCTCGCCGGGCGGCCCCTCTACGGCATCGGGATACGACACGCCACCGCGTTCATCGATGAGCAAACCCTTGCCCCAAGTGATGCCATCATCCTCTGAGAGATACGCCGTGAGATGCGAGCGCACCGTGCCCGCGTGCCGCACCATCAGCAGCCGCCCGCTGGCCAGTCTGCGGATGAAAAATCGCGACTCCGCATGCGTGATGGCCGATGGAGCGACATTCGTCCACGTCTTGCCGCGATCTTTGGAAAACGATTCCCCCAGCCCGTAACCCGTGCGCACCGGCATCCACAGCGAGCCGTCTTTTCGCTCGACGATCATGTTCTCGTCGCCGTTGCGGTCCTCGTATTTCGGGATCGTCGCACTGCCGAACTCCGTAAAAGTCGCGCCCTGATCCGTGGAGCGCAGGATGCGGGAGCTGCGTTCATCGCGCCAGATACATGTCGGCATCAGCCACTCGCCGGAGCTGAGCACCGTAGGCTTGTTCAACATCACGCCTGCGCTGAGGTGACGCGGCTGTGACCACACCGGATTCTCTGCGGACGCGTCCTCCGTCATGATAGCGAAGTTGTGCATCGAGGCGTTGTCCTTCTGGCTCCAAAACAACCACAGCCGCCCCTTCGGATCATGCCACAGGCAAGGATCAAACGCCCGCACTGGCCCCGGCCCATCGGGATCGATCACCAGCTTCAACGGCGACCAGGAACGCCCGTCATCCGCGCTCGTGCCCAGCATTACATAGTGGTGATGATCCTCATTGATCCCACCCCCATACCAAGCCGCCCACAGCCGCCCATTGCCCGCCCGCTCGATGCTCGGAATGCCCTGATGCATGCGCCGGTCATCCGCATACTCCGCCTTGGGTGATAAATCCGGCAGCGTGGCTTTCCGTGCACCGGTTTCGTCAGCAGCGTTGAGTGAGGCTGCGAGGCTGAGGAGGATGGTGAAGAGTGTGCGGTAAGGGGTCATGGAACGAGCATTCAGTTCGGCAACTTGATACGCGCCGAGTGAATGTCACCATACAGCTCGCCGGGAGAGCTTTTGATCTGGGCCCAGATGGCGGAGAGCGTTCCGTCGGGGAGTTCGGTCAGGGTGGGATAGCAGATGGACCAGCCGCCGACTTTTGCGGGGCGATCTGCGAGGAGAGTTGGCTCGCTCCACGTCGCGCCTTCGTCGCGGGAGGTGCGAATGAGCAGAGGAAAGCGCAGAGGCGTGGGGCCGGGATTGTAGGTGAGGACGAGCGTGCCATCGCTTGTGCAAAGCAGGTGCGAGGCACTCGAGGTCCCAGTAAGGCCGGTCTTTTCAGGCGCACTCCAGGTCTCGCCTTTGTCGGTGCTGATGGAGCGCCAGAGCTGGCCGTCCTTCGTGCGCAGGATCATGTGGATCTTGCCGGACTTCGTCTCCGCAATGGTCGGCTCGCCGCCTTGGCCTTCGGGATTGGCCACTGCACCGAAGCGCGTCCACGTTTGGCCACCATCGCGTGATTTCATCACGCCGCCGGCCTTTGTGCCGCGTGTGTGAAGCGGCACGAGCAGCTCGCCGGTGGACAACGCGATGCCATTGGAGCGAGTGGTGTGATTGGGCTGGTGGAGCTTTACCGGTGCTGTCCATGTCTGGGCCGAGTCGCTGCTGCGGCGGAAATAGATGTCGATCTGCGGATCGAAGCAGGAGAAGAACAAGAACGTCTCTTTGCCGGCGACGAAAAGTGCGGGATCAAAGTCGGCCCTGCCTGCGATGTCCTGCAAGACGGTCGCCTCGCCCCAGGTGCGGCCTTGATCCGATGAAAACGCCTGCACGATGCGCTGCGACTCGGCCCCTTCCGATGGCGACGAGAACCACGCGGCCATCAACCGGCCATCCGGCAGCAGCGCGAGGCTCGGCCCGAGATTGTAGCCGCTTTTGTTCGTCGGGTCCTTCGGATTGGTGTTTGTGTGTTTGAAGATGACCGTGCGGTCGGTGATCTGAATGGTGGAGGTTTCATCTGCATGAAGAGAGGCGAGCGGTGACAGCAGCAGGGCGGTGATGAGTGCTGGGATGCGTTTCATAGTGACTCGGCCTTGGCTATGGGTTGGACCGCTCCACTTCGATCATCATCGCATTCATTTTCGGTGCGTCGTGGATGTAGAGCAGCTTGCCGGGGCTGATTTCGCGGATGCTGGTGTAGTTGAAGCCGACCTTGTCGGAGATGACGTGGTGGCTGGGCCAGGTTTTGCCGCCGTCGAGGCTGAACATGAGGCAACTGGCGGGACGTCCGTAGCTGCAGGCGAGCACGCCGTTGCTCATGAGCACGAGATCAGGGAGGACTTTGCCGACTTCGAGTTTGATGGGCTGGCTCCAGGTCTTGCCGGCGTCGTGGGAGAACATTTGCTTCATGCACGAGTCGCGATCACCACGGATGACGGCGGTCTGCTCGGTGGCGCTGAGGCGGCAGACGGCGGGTTCGCCGCCAGGACCAATGGTGGAGAAGTAGGTCCATGTTTTGCCTTCATCAGTGCTGCGCATGAGGTGGGACATGCGCACGGTGTTATTACGGCCATCGGGCAACTTCACGGCCTTGCGGCTCCAGACGACCATCGTGACCCCGCCGTCGGGGTCGTTCCAGATGTGGCGCTCGCAGATGATTTGATCGCCCTGGGCTTCATTGGTGAACTCCTTGGGCAGGATGATCTCGTTGTCGATCATCTCGAAGCTCGTCGCGTCGGCGTTGAGGCGGGACGTTTTGCCCATCACGCGTCCATCCGGCTGCGTGCGTGTCCAGCGCGAGATGGCGAGAATGTTTCCATCAGGCCGCCGCAGGCACGGGAGCGGTGTGGTGTCGAGTTTGTCGAGTCCGGGGATGGGCGACCACGTTTTGCCCGCGTCGGTGGATTTGAGCAGGCCATACGGCTCATAGAAGGCATCGGGCCCTTGGGCGACACTCATGAGGAGCAATCCCTGGCCCATGTCGTATAGGTAAGGCCGCGTCTGGCGGATGTCGTCGCGCGGGATGTCCCAGGCGGTGCTGATGCTGAGTTTGATCGGGTCGGCGGCCGCAGCGGTGCTGGCTTTGCGCACGCCGAGCTTCACGCTGGACCAAAGGGCATCGCCCGTGGCGGTCTTCGCCGTGGAGCCGAACTGGATGAAGGGCTCGGGCGAATCGGCGGGCTTCCAGAAGGCACCCTGGCCTTCCACTTTTCTCACGCCATCCACCCACATCTGCATGTTGGTGCCGCGAATGACGAGGCGGTAGGTGTGGAGGCGGTTCGTGGTGTCCATCGGGATGAAGCGGTCGGTGTGGCTTGCCGCTTGGTTCGCAAATAAGACGAGTCCTTCCTGATGTCGGCCATCACTGATGAGCACGGACACCGGCGCACCATCGCGCCACGGCCAGAGTGACGATGCCGTCTTCTTTGCCTGCGAACCGGTGACGCTGGCGACCCTCACGGTGGCCTCCACGATGATCTCGTCATCGCCACCCGCTTTCCAGGGTGCGCGATAGTGAGCGAACTCTTTATCCGCGTCGATGAGTCGAAGACCATCGGGTTCAAGAGTGGCGTTTGATTTTCCAATGGCGGTCCACGGTGCGGTGGGCAATGCTTTGCCGTCGTAATGGATGAGCCAGGTGATGCCATCATCGGCGGCGTGGAGGGGGCCGAAGGAAAGGAGCAGCGAGGCCAGCAGGAGGATGGTGATGAGTGTTATTTTCACGGCAAAAAGATGGGCGGTAAAAAATGGGGCTACTTTAGTGTGGAGTATTCTTGGAATCTCGCGTCCAGCGACTCTGGCTTCGGCTGGCCTTTGGCGAAGTAGAAGCGGTAGCGCAGGGTGAGGCTGTCGCCTTTCTTGATGGTGTAGTCGCCAGCGCCTGCGGGCTTGTCCGGCTCGAAGTCGTGCAGGCCAAAAGGATTCACGGCAAAGAGTCCGTAGTCGCGTGCGTGCCAGGTAGTTGGCGTGCGGAGGTTGCTGGGATGGCTGAAGATGACGACACCTACGGGATTCCCTTTTGGATCAGGGCCGTAGTAGCAGACCCAGTTCGCGTGCTTGCCCCAGATGTCGCGATCGCGGACGCCGTTGCTGTTAAAGGCATGTCCGGTGGAGGGCCCCGTGTTCACGCCACTCTTGCTGCTGTTCATGCTAAGCGATGGGCAGAGGCGCAGGGCCATGGTGCCTTCTTTGGTATCACCGATGATGACATCGCCTTCGCTGGCCTTCAGCGTGATGTCGAAGTCGAGTGTCTTCTCGCCCTCTGGCAGCGCGGTGATGGTGATGCGGCGCTCGTCGGTCATCACGGCCTTGTTGTCCGGTCCAATCCATTGCGTCGAGGCCGTGAAGTGCCCTTGATTGCCCGTGGCGTGCACATCTGAGAAGCCGGAGTGAGCTTGCTTGCCGAACACCTGATACTCCGCCCAGAAATTGATCTCATTGATCCGCGAATGCCCAAACCACAGCGAGCGATGATGCGGGTGATCCACAAACATCGCCTCGCCCGGCACATCCTTTTTCATCGGAAACTCCCGCGATACATTCACCCCTGCCGCACCAATGAGCGGATACATGTAGGGCCGTGCCACCTCTTTGGTGATGTATTCCGTGAACAACTGGCCGTCGATCTCGACGCTCATGCCTGCGTCACTTGGTTTCAGTGAGACGGTTTGTGCGTGAGCGAGCAGAGGGATCGCGAGGAGGAGAGTGAAGATTGTGATGGTGTGTTTCATTTCTGGAATCGGATGCGTGCTATATAAATCGCGCATGGCAGCGCCACATTGCGGTTCGGAGGTTGATTGCCGTCTTTATCCTCATGCGAGGAGTAGTAGCTGACCCAGAGCTCATCTTTGTGCCACACCATGGTTTCATCGGGCGGCCGGGTAAGGCGGGAGTGTTTTCAACTGGGCGGAGAGTTACTACTGACTGCTAAGGATTTGCTTTTTCAACCCCTCGGCTCCCTTCCCGCCGAAGGCCCGGGGTCGGAGGGGGCTCGTTGGATGTTCGTTTCCTCTTTTCGCTTTCTCTCAGATGTCCGATCGTCTCCAACCAGCAGCCGGGGTCGCCACCGAGAACGTCGGTCTTATCGAAACGGAACCGGGTGCGCACGTGCGATTCGATCTCGTCGAGGGCCTTGGCCAGACGTGAGCGAGCGCCTTCGTCGCTTTGGATGCGAAGCTCGATGGCCAGGAGCATGACTTCGCTGAAGCGGCGCCCGACATCGAGGCATCGCGCGAACCAAGCGACGTCTTCGTCGGATGTCAGCCTTGCAGCGCGCTCGGCATGTCCGAGCGTCTCCTGCGTGCTGGCCAGGCGCCGCACCCAGCGGTCACGCAACTCCTGCCATTGCGTGCCCTTGGGGAGCGTGCCCGTCTGAAGCCGTTGGACATCGCGGGTCACGGAGAACCAGACGCGGCTCACCGGCCCATCGCCGGACTCGCCGCCCGCCATGCAAGCGCGATACATCGCCGCGCCGGCCGCATCTCCCCAGAGCCTACGGCAGATCCGGTCCAAGAGCTGGCCGGGACCGAAGACGGCAGCGGGGCGATGGCGGCCGTTTGCCAGTTGGTCGCGAAGCTTTCGGGCCGTCGGCTCGTCGGGTGGCTGCTCGCGATAGCCCCCCGCCGCGCCGCTCCACAGCAACTCGGCGTTGAGCACTTGAACAGGCTCCTCGTGCAGCCCGCCGTTGGACAGGCAGACCGATTCCGCGCCCTGAAACAACGGCGTCATGATGCCGGAGAAGTTCAGCAGGTCGTCGCTGTAGTAATTGTCGCCGCCCATGAACGAGATCACGTGCGGGCCGTGTCCGTTGCCGGCCTCGTCCAGCGCCGCCCGAAGCTCCGCAACTTTCCTGCCGCCACCCGGCGCGTAGAACAGCTCACGCACGCCGAACTGGACGTTTCGCGAAGGGCCGGTGAGCCGGCTCACCGTGCGGAAGTAATCAAGCTCGCGCTGCCAAACGTCGGGCGGATTCGTTTCGTAATAGGTGGCGTAGAGCGGCGAGGTGAAGATCAGCGTCAAGTCGCGGTCGGCGCGGTATCCCCCGGTCGTCGTGATCGGATCAAGCGCTTCGCGGACCTTCGCACACCAGGACGCCATGGCGCCGGCCTGGCCTTGGGGCGATTCGACGTCGTCGCTCGGCCAGCGGCGCCGGCACTCGTCGCAGCGCAAGCGCCAGGCATCGCGCGTAGCAGCATAGCTTCCGCTGTCAATGTCGTGGATGTAGAGGAAACCCGGCTCCACTTCCGACACGAAGCGTTTCAACTCGACGAGCTTGGCGCGGGCGAGAGCCTCGTTGGAAAGACAGGTTCCGTAGGCGCGACTGATTTCCACGCGGTCCATGCCGCGGCAGGAATACTGCGGGCCGCCCGGATAGGGCAGCCGGTTGAAGAAGGTCTGGCCGAAATAGCCGTGACGATAGACGTCGCCCTCTTGATACGATGTGCCGTAGCCGCCGCCATAACCGGCAAAGGTAAGCTTGATCCCGCGCTGTCGGGCGTAGCGGTTGCACTCGCACATCAAGGCCGCATAGCCGGGGAAACGGTCCACGTTCCAGCCAAAGCCGTCGAACCAGACTTGGTTGATCTTGTAGAGAAAGCAGAAGTCGAGTTTCCGTTTGATCCGGGCGAGATACTGTTGCGGCCCGTCGCCCCAATCGTAGGCCCAACGGTTCGCTTCGACGTTCACCAGCCAGTCCGAGGCGCAGCGGTAGCGAAAATCGGGCCAGTCGGAGATCGAGAGGCAGGGCAACCGGTTGACGCCCGATTCGGTTCGCACCAGTTGCAGCAGACTGGCCGCCGCCCGCAACAGGCCCTCGGCGTGGAGCGCCACGATCTCGACGCCGTCGGGTCGGATCGTCAACTGATAAGCCTCGGGGCGCTGGTCGCGGCTGAGTCCGGTCGAAAAGGGCGCTTGCGGCTCGAGTCGCAGGGTGATCGCAACGCGACCCGCCCGCGGCTGTCGGACCACGGGCGCTCCGAGGCGATCTGCGATCGTCTGGGCCGCGTAGCCCGCTTCGGAGCCGGCGACCACGCAACCGTCCCGAATCTCCAACTCGTCTTTGCCCCGTTCCAGCCTCTTCGGCGTCGGGAGAATCTCAGGCGTCAATTCTGTCTTCCCGCCCTCCGCCACAAGCACACGCTGCTCCGCAGCGAATGAGGAATGATCAAAGGCGACTGACGCAAGGAGGAGTAGGAGCAGTGTGAGTTTCATGGTAATTGAAAGGAAATTAGTTTTTCAAGCCCTTTTGTTTAAGCCGTCGGTCCGATGGGATTGAGGGGGTGCAACCGGGCCGAACGAGAAAAGCCCGGTCCATACTGATCCTGTCTTCTCCGGTCGCGGCAGGAACAAAGGACGGCCCGCTGAATTTCAAGGAAATCCAGGCGTCCCAAAGGTTTGCCGCAGGATCCTCCGTGTTCTCTTGAAATACCCGGTCAACGAATACGCCAAGACGCTTTCCTTCGAGCGCCCAGATCGTGGTTCCCATCTGAGGAAGGATGGCCTCTACCCCCGGTTTGGGCAAAATCGTTGGCTTCAGGTGAACCGGCCCGATTCGATAAATATGAAACTTCCCATCCTTTGGAAGGGCATCGCGTTTCAAAGTCACGGTCGGACCACCGTCCACACCCAACTGAATTCCATTCGTATTCGGATCATGTGTGGTGCTACTGGACAACGCCTTGCTGCCCTCCTCGGCCATAACGACCGCCGAAGGAACAGATCTTTGGGCCGCGACACCTCCAAAAGCATCTTCATCCGCCACAAACTCCTGACTCGGCTTTACTTGGGAAAAAGTCAGCCAATCGAAGGCAATGACTTGATCCGAAGGAATTGCGGCTAGGACTGCAGGTAATTTTGTGCGGTTGCGGAAGAGATCCAACTGCCGCTGAAGATTCTTCCCGTCATTATTGTTCCCTTGCCCGGCGCGGTACCACCGGTTGAACCAGTGATCGTCGTAGTTTTTCCAGCCAAACTGGAAGCGATCCAGCAATTTTTCATAGTCAAATGGCATGACTTTCTCCGACCCCAAATTTCGCTTCAGCCACGGCCAAAGATGAAGTAGCGCGGAATCAACGATGAAGCGCTCTTTTAATACATTCTGGTATTGCAAGCTGCCAGGAGTTACCGCTTGCTCAGCCTCACCGAAAAACTTTTCTGCGGCTTGAAAGAAATCAAGGTCAAGAAATTTTAGACTATGGGGAGTGTAGCGGTATCCCATGTATTGGGATTCGTTGACCATACGATTAGTCAAATAATCGTAATATCTCAACATAGCAGGAGATGCCCCGCCATAATACCCATCGAAAAAGGTCTTCCGCAGTGGTTCTGACGGCTGCTGCGGATCAACGAGCAGATGAAAGGCCAGCCAGTATTCGAAGTCCCTAAATTGCTTCCCTGCCTCAAGATAGGAGTACGCTTCGCTGGCATAGGTTTCACATCCGTTGTCAGCGAAAAAGCGGATGTCCACAGGCAGGCAGTGGGCAAGCGTCCAAGGCAATGGAAAGTGGGTGTAAAAATTCCACGTATCCCAATACTCGCCGCCAATACCGAGCTTGGGAGACACCTCACCCCATTTTTTCAAATCGCGTGCCTGATTGACATTGAATGGGTGGGTCAATGGGCGCAAATGATCGGAGCGCGGGTAGACATCACACCAGGCAATAAGAACATTGTCTCTCGGACGGAGAGTTTTCGGGGCGCTTTGGGTCTGGTTATACGCCAAGGTTGCTAGAATAATATCCGGGTAGTCCTGAGCGATGGACTCCCCAATCTGGTTTAAAAATTGGACGACGGGACCACTTTCGCTTCCCTCGCGCTCAACCACCACTCTGCAAGACTCACAGTGACAATGCGCATCGTACTTGTCATTTTGCATGATGTTGTAGATTTTTGGGGGCCGTGTTCCATTTTGTTTGGCAGTTGCGCGGTCCTGTTCAACAAACTTGCGAAGTTGCTCGACCGTAATTCGAAGCACGTCCGGGTGGGTCAGGCAAAGTTGCCCAGGACCCATCCCATCGTAGGCCGGAAGGCGCTCGCCATCAACCAACGCGAAATACTCTGGATGGGACTGGAACCAGTCCTTTGCGTTGACAAAGTTCGAAAAAGTATGAACGCCCCGCGGTGTACCGGTCAATTGGTAGAAAGCGTCGGGGGGTAATGTTTTATCGGTCTTGTGGAAATTTTGTGGTTGGTCGTACCGGTAGTTTTTGTTCCGAAGCAAGAAAAGCCAGTGGTCCCGGGCGCTTCCTCGAGGGTCCGAAACATGGCGCAGCCAAAAGACAGGCACGTCTCGAACATTGAGAGGAGGGATAAGCAGATCACGCCGATCCGGGATGACTTCGACTCGTTCATCCAACCAATGGCATCCGACCTGTTTTTCTAAAAATTCGTATACCGCATAGAGCGTACCACGCGGTCGTCCACCGGTCAGAATCAGCGAATCGTCAGCTGTGCGGATGATCCATTCTTCTTCTCCCAATTGTCTAAAATCAATTCCCCGATTCCTCGCGAAACTGGTCCAGCCCACATAAATCCCAGGAACCGCAGCGGATCCATCCTCTGCGGTTAAAACAAAATCCGCGCCGGTAACCCGGGAGAGAAACGTCCGCAGTTCTTCTGCGGCAAATTTTTCCGCGCCACTGGCATCGTTTGGAACAATGATCGGCAGAGCGGCTTGGTCATTTGACGCGAGCTTCAAATCATTTCTTGTGAAGATGACGCTGCGGTCGGTGATCTGGATGGGCAATGTTTCAGCGGCTTGGAGAGGCGCGAGCAGCAGCGTGATGAGAGCCGACCGAAGGGAACCGGAGCGGAGCGGAACCGAAGTGCAGCGGAGATAGCCGAAGGCAAATAGCCGACGAAGCTGATTCAAAAAAGGTCGGCAAATAGCCTGCGAAGCTAGTTTCAAAAGAATGCAGGCAACTGAGTGGGTGTGTTTCATCAGATAGTGACTTCTACGCGAAACAGACACGATCATTCCGGCCTCTTCGCCGACATCGCCTCGATCTTGCTGGCGGCGAGGGCGCGGCGGTGCTCCCGCGATGGAAGCGGCGAGCGTGGCGGCGGATCGGGCGACAAACGCGCGGCGGGACTCATGGATGTGGTTCATGGCTGATGGAGTGGTGAACGGTTCACTTTTGGACCGATTGAGGCGGCACGGCGATTACTTGGTCGATGAGGACCTGATCGGGCGATCTTGAGTCCTTCACATAAGTCGGGCCGGTGAACTTCAGGGAAACCCAGACTTCCATCTCGTTGCTCGGCGGCGGGACGGCTCCCCAGCCGATGGGAAGCCAGAGGTAAACGTTCGACCAGAGACCGCAATGGCCGGTGAGAGGTGCCGTGGCGACATGGTGCCAATGCCAGGCTTCGTCCTGCGGAATCTTGTCCTTGTCCAATGTCATGCTGCCCCAGTCGCGCGGGGCCACGTCGTCGTGGATCTTCATCTGGAAAGGCACCTTGTGCTCGCCCGGTTTGCCGCTGCCGAAGCGGCGAGCCTGCCCGCCCGCGGCGCTGGGGTCTTTCACGAGGTTGGGCCCGGGATCACCGATACCGACGAGCCGCAGATTCGCGTTGCGGCCCACAAACTGGGCGGGCGGCTCCAAGCGCAGGGCGGCGAGTTCGCCATCGAAAGCAGCGCCTCCGTTGTTGACCCAGACATGCACGTGGGTGGCCCAGGTCTGAATCAACATGCGCTTGTTCTTCTCGTAGCGGCGCAGCACCTCTTCCTTCCGGCCTTTCCACGCGGGGCTCTCGGCGTAGCGGTGCCACAGGTGCAGAAGTCCGGAATCGACCGGCACGCGCTCCAGGTGCACATGGCGGAGATGTTTCGCGTTCGCCTCTCCCGCACAGAGCGCTTCGGCTTCGTCGAGCCAGGCGTTGACCTGCGTGTAGAACTCGGAGTTCAGCCAGGGAATCACCGAGGCGGGCGTTTCGAAATACGACTTGTCACCGGCCTCGGTCAAAGCGGCGAGCCGGTCGTAATACTTCCCCATGGGACCGGCGGCGGGACCGAAATAGCCACGGACATACTCGTCGATGAGCACCTCGTCGTTCAGCTCCGGATGGACGGATTTCCGAAAGAACAGCCAGTCGCGCATGGGGCGGAACGACAAGTCGATGCCCGCCTGCTCGATGAACACCCGGTCGATGCCGAGCCGATGCCAATACTCAAGATTCTTCAGAATCTTGGTCGTGCCGTCGTAGGGATAGCGGAAGGGAGTGCGAAGCTGCGCGTAATCCCAGGCAAAGAGCTGCCCGTCTTGAATCGCCTTCGCCCAGCCTTCGGTGACTTCCCGCGCGGCGCGATTTGTCGGCGCACTCAGAGGCCGTAGCACGTCGGCGATTTCGTCGGCGCGGTATTCCAGATCCAGCAGCGCCAGCCGGACGACCACGTTTTCTCGCGGACGAATCATCTTGGGTGCTCGCTTGGTAAACTGATAGGCCTCGGTCAGCAGCCGCACGTCCGGGTATTTTTCCGCGATGCGAGCCGCGATGTCGTTGACGAAGGCGAGCGTCGTTCCGGCGTAGGAACCCTCGCGTTGGGCGATGGCGGTGCACTCCGGGCAGCGGCAGTATTTGGAACTCGTGTCGTTCTGCGAGAACGCATACATCCGGGGCGGCGGCGTGCCCTTTTGCGCGGCTTCGGCGCGGTCTTCCTCGATGTATTGTTGCAGTTGTTGGGCGACGCGTTCCTTGAGTTCGGCATTGGTCAGGCAAAAATCATGACCGAGGGGGCCGGTTGGTCGCGGTGCCCGTTTCCCATCTTCCATCATCGCGAAGAACTCGGGTTTCACGTCCTGCCACTTCTCCTGATAGATGGAAAAGGTGTGGCTGGAGCCGGGACGACCGAATCGCTCGGAAAAACCGAAACGCGGCTCGTAAAGCCAAAAGCTGCCGCCGTTGAAGTGACCGCCGTTGTAGCGGTTGCGCACGAGAAAGCGGGCGTAATCCTCCTTCGAGATGCGTTTCGGGTCGTCGTGTCGCGGATAGAGCGTGGTCTCGCGCCAGGAGAACGCGGGCCGGCCGCGCACGTCGAGAGCGGGGACCGCGAAGTCGCGATTGGCCGGGACGATCTCGATGTCCGGCGCGATCCACCGGCAGCCCGCCTTTGAATCGAGAAACTCATACACGGCGTAAAGGGTGCCGCGTGGACGCCCTCCGGTCAGGATGAGGTCCTCGCCCGCCGTGAGCAGCACCCAGTCCTCCTCGCCCAGCGCCGCGAGATCGACCCCGGCCTTGGCCGCCCGGCGCGTATGCCCCACATAAATGCCCGGCCCGGCCTGCTCGCCTTCCTTCACGATGGAAAACGCCGCGCCGGTGATCTTCTTGAGAAAGAGCGCGAGTTCTTCCGCCGCGAATCGCTCCGCTTCCGTCGCCGTTCCCGCCGCGTCGATGACGATGGCGTGACGGGCGGTGCCGTTCTCCGCGAGGCGAATCGACGGCTCTACGGCGGACAGTGTGGTGAGCGGTGTCAGCAGCAGGGCGGTGAGGAGTGTGAGTCGGAGGTGCATGGAGTGATGGATTGGTGCGCAGCTTCATTTTGCCGGCCTCTTCGCCAACATCGCCTCGATTTCCCCAGCGGTGAGTGTGCGGCGATGGATCTGCAAATCACGGAGCTGGCCGTTGAAGGGCCCGTTCATGCCAGTGCCGAGGCGCAGCGGGGCGTCGGTGTCGTAATTCCATGCGGAGGCATCGAAGCCGGTGCTCTCGGCGACTTGCTTGCCATCGACATGCAAGGTGAGGCGATTTGTCGATTTCACGGCGGCGATGTGATGCCAGCCAGAGGGCAGGGAGTGATCCCACGAGACCTGACGGCCATGCCGTGCGGCCCACACTTTGCCGGAGGGCAGCGTGCTGCAAAAAACCTCGCCAGCGTGCTCCGCCATAGTCCAGGCGCGGCGGTATTTCACGTCGGGTGTGTGATCGAGACGCTGCCAGAGCGACCATTTGCCATCGCCATCGTAGGCATGGACTTCGGCGAGCGGCAGGGTGCCGCCGATGAAGCACCCGTTATGCACCATCATGCCCATGACTTCCTTCTCCGTGCCGAGGCGGCCGATGTCGGTCCAACGGTTCACGTCTTCAAAGCGATACACGCGTCCGCTCGGCCACATGGCGACATGCAGGCGGCCTTCGTAGCGGGTGAAGGCGTAGGTCTGCGTGTCATCCCCGATCTGGCCGCAGTCCGTCCACGCTTTGCCATCGAAGCGATACACCCGGCCGCCATCATAGCTCGTGGCGTAGAGAAAACCGTCATACACCGTGAGCGAGACGACGCGCTTCGGCCCCAGCTCGCCCGTTTTGAGATCGGGTCCGATGGCATCGGGCAACCGCGTCCATTTGGTGCCGCCCTCGTAGCGGAAGAAGCCCGCCGGTTTGTAGAGCGATGAGGCATACAGCCGTCCCTGAAACACGACCAGCCCGCCTACGGCTTCCGTGTCCGGCAACTGGCCGCAGTCCACCCACTTCGTGCCGCCTTCGTGACGAAAGACGCGGCCACCGAGCGTGGTGTTGGGAGACTCCTGCAAACTCGAGCCCGCCACGCGATACTTGCCCGTGCCGGCATACAACGCGCCTTCAAAAGCGGCGAGCGCGGTGACGGAATTGCTGCCATCAAGGCTGCCGCAATCGCTCCATTTCTCCCCGCCCTCGTAGCGATAGACCCGGCCCATCGCCCCCGCATCCGGTTCGCAAGTGCCTGCAAAGAGAGCGCCTTCGTGAGTCGCCATGGCAAAGGCAAACAACGCCTTCCCGGGCCGTCCGCAGTCACGCCACGCGCCCGGTTTGTCATCGTCGATGCCGAACTGCAAATGCCGCCAGTTCGCCACGTTCGATGTTACGCCGGGAGTGCTCTTGAGCGTGAGATGAAAACCGCGCCGCTTCTTCAGATCGTATTGGCTCACCAGATCACCGGTGACGCGATCCGTGGCATCGGCTTTGGCCCACACGGAGATGGAAAAGTCGCCGGTGCCGAGTTTCGGTGCCTGATCCGCCGGGATAACGAGCGGTTGATCGACCTGTATCCAGGTCTGCGCGGCAGGTTCCGCGGCGTGAGCGCCTAAAGCGAAGAGGAGAAGACCGCCAATGGCGACCGTGATCGTTGGATGTTTCATGGAGTGATGGAGTTTATGGATGAACTTCGACGAAGCGGGACGATGAGAGGCCGGTTGCTCCTTCTCGCACCCGGATCCGCCAGAGGCCGGGGGTGTCGTTGCGGGCGAACTCGGGTTTGATCACGAGCCTGCCCATCTCGGTGGCGTAGTCGCCGCTGAACTCGGCCTCGCGGCCGGCGGGGTCGGTGATCTCCACGGTGAGGGGGATCACAGCGGGGACGGCTCTTTCAGATCCATCGGTGATGGTCACCGTCACCTCGATGCTTTGGCCGGGCGCGGTCTTGGCGGGGGCCTCGATCTTGATCTGCTCAATGGGGCCGGGTGTCGCTAGGAACAGGCCACCGTCGCAGGGCCCCAGTTCCACCGGCACCCAAGTCCCGCCATCGCGCTCGGTGGTTTTGACTTTCCGCTCGGAGACGAGGTCATAGACGTGCAGGCCGGTGCGAGCGAGGCGGATCACCCCTTCGCTCGGCAGCCCGTTTTCCATCACAAGGCCATGCTGGCCGACATAGGAGCCGAATGTCCTCCGGTCGTTCATCACGAAAAGGTAGTCGGAGTCGCCGGCCTTCCGGACGCGGGTGAGGATCTCGGGCTTGTCGCAAATCGCGAAGCGGGAGTAGCGACCATCGAGTTGCTCGAGAAGCCGTGCGGCGTTGGCCAGAATCGCGGCCTGGTCCTCGGCCGTCTTTTTCGTGCGGTCGTAGCGGGGAATGACCACGTCCGGCTTGATGGCGGGCGTGAGGTTCGGGTCACCGATGACGATGCCGCCGCGTTTCTGGAAGGCGTGGATGCGCTCGACGACCGACGCCGGGAGAACATCGCAGTCGGCGAGGACGAGCGCCTTATAGGCATCGAGCCCTTCCGCGAGCAACGTTTCCTCGAAGATCACCCGCGGCTGGAGTTGGGCATGCAGGAGTGCCAGATAGGACTCGTCCTTGCCGTATCCGTAACTGCCCCGCCGCGCGAACATCTGGGAAGTGAAGCTGTCGAGGTAGGCGACGTCGGTGGGACGGTCGGCGACTTGGAGGAGCGTCGGGCCGAGTCGCGGCAGGAGATCGTGGTGCAGTCGGCGGAACTCGGTTTGGAGGTCGGGCTGAGTGTATTTGTATGCATGGGTCCCGTCCGTCGGCACGAGCGATGACCAGCCGTGATACATGATTCCAGCCACGGGTCGCGACACCATCGCCCAGAACGCACCGCGCAAATGCATCGGCGAGATGGAGATGTAGGCGGCGGCGGGATCGTGGTCGTCGAAGGGCGAGCGGATCTGGTCCGGCCCCTTCGTGGTCGGGGCGCTCGATGAGCGATACCAAAAGAGCTGCGTCATCTTCATGACCTGCGGCTTTTGTGATGAGGCGGCGGCCATCGCGAAGACCTCGTCGCAAAAGTAGCCGACCCGCTGCGGGCTCGGCTCGGTGTAGGTCCACTGCGAGAGCACGTCCACCTCTCCCCCGCTGCCGCCAATGCTCGGCACGCGTATGGCGGGGTCATACCAGGTCCAGATGTCCTCGCGGGCCGTGGATTTCAAGCCGCGATGCAGGGCGGTGTGGAGGCCGTTCCAGCCGTCCCCCACCGTCCAGAACCACCGGTAGAACTTCAGGACAGGATGGTCGTCGGGGACCACTCGATCAGCCGGGAAGTCTTTGATATCCTTCCAAAACAAGCCTGTCTTGGTGACGACCTCTTCCGGAATGTCCACGCCGGCGAATGCCCGGTAGGCGTCACGATCCGGCTTCGAAAAGCTGATCTCCGAATCATCCCGCACCTCGCTGTTGATCAGCGCTGCGACGAACGCCGGGTGTTGCCCGTATGCCTGCCCAACGCTCTTGCCGACGTTTTCGGAAAACTCCGCCAGTCCCGGCAGCGAGGCGTTACAGTCGTGCCGTGGATAGGGTTTGCCGTTGCGATCGACCCGGGCGAGACCGGGCTGACCCTTCAGAAAATGCCCCGGCTGCAATTGGGCCGCGATGCCAAAGTCGTTTGCCAGTGCCGTGTCGAGGATGCGCCGGGTCGATGCCATGGCCGTAGCACCGGGGAGGACGGGTTGTTTGGCCGCCCAAACGGACGCGGTATCTCCATCGATCCCGAAGCAGGAATTGAAGCCGAGTTCCTTGAGCCTCGGCAGTTCGCTCGTGAAGGACGGCCCACCAATGCCCCACATGACCACCGGCATCCGGTGCGGAAGCGGACGCGGCACGAGTTTCAGGGGGGAGTTCGCCGAGACCTCGGTCGGAGGGGAACCGGGCAGCGAGAGCACTGCTCGGGCCGGGTAATCGTCGGGCCGCAGCCGGGTATCAAAGTCATGCACCAGCGTGTGCGTCTTGCCGGACGGGATTTCCGGAACTGCGATCGCCTCGCCGCCGCCTCCCAGTCCGAGGAGTCTCAATGTCGAGCCGCGCAGGGGCTCCGGTTGGAGGTTGGCGATGACGATCTGGATGCGCGGCGACTTTTCTCCGCGCACGAACACGCTCCGCTCGGACTCGAGGCGAATCGTCGCTCCGCCAAACTCCAGCACCCCGGTGCACAGCCGCACCTCGTCGATCAGGCCCGAGAATCCGCCGTAGTTGCTGCTCACACGATCGCCGATGCTCAGGGGGTTCGAGCCCGCCGCGATTCCCCGGCGGCCGGGCCGCATGATGACGCCGGCCACCGAGCCATCGCGGTAAAACTTCACCGTGCCCGCGCCGTCGTAGGTGAACGCGATGTGATGCCACTCGCCGGGAGCGAAAGCCATCGGCTCGGTCGCGAAAGACTCGGAGTCCTGGCCAAAACCCAGGTTCAGCACCATCCGCCGCGCGCCGGACATCTCCGGTGCCTGCAGGAGCCACTGGTAATCGGTGTGCGACGCATACTTCTTGTCGAGCAGGTAGGCCGTGCTCGAGCCGGCGAGATCCGGCTTGGCCTGCACCCACATCTCCCCGGAAAACGCAGCCAGCGGTGAAAGCGAGGGATGGGACGCGACGACCAGCGCGTGACGCTTATCGTTCGCGGGCCAGCCGGGAAAGGACTCGATGGCACTACCGAACCGGCCCGCCTTCGTCACCAGGGCGCCGTCGAGTTTGCCGGGCAGCTTCCGCGGTCCCGCCTCGGCCGCTGCGTCCGTGCCATCGAAGTTCCAGTGACCGAGCACATGACTGCCGGTGGAGTGTTTGCCAGTGTATGCAGCTGTCCACGGCTCACGGACGGCCACGTCGGCGGCCTTCATGGTGAGAGCGGAGACCAGCGCGAGGCAGGTGATCTGGAGCGAGGGTGATGTGTTTTTCATGAAAAATAAAAGGAAACGGATGATTCAAGGCGTCTGGCGCACGCGGGTGACGAGTTCCTCGACCTTCGTCGTGATCCGCTCCTCGACGGTCTCGGTATAAGGTGCGCGGTGGCCGTATTCTAACATGCCAGTGACGCCTTCATAGCCGCCTTCCCTCAAGACGCGCGATGATGGCACATAGCTGAGCAGATCGTTGTTGTAGCCGCAGACCCAGGTGGTGTTCCAGCCATAGGCGGCTTTGAACTTGAGTGAGTAATCCACCACTGTCTCACCGGTAAGGGCGATGAAGGTCAGCTCCGGGCCGAAACTCCATGCCTGGATGGGATACTTCACCCGGTCGGGCAAATCACCGAGCGTCTCGTATTGGCGGATGAAATGCTCGAACTCGCGCTTCGGCATGCCTTTGAGATTGGGGACGCGCTGTTTCAATTCATCGAGCGGGATGCCGGGTTGCAGCATCAGTTCCGTCTCGCCCATCGCCACACGGAGCGGGCCGCTGAGCGGTTTCATCGTGTCTGCGATAACCTGACGCACCGCCTCGGCGAGGATCTCGCCGTATTTTGCGGCGAGCGCAGTCGCCCCATCCTTCCCACCGGTGATGCGCGGCAGAGGGTTGGCATCGCCGCCGCAGTTTTGCACAAACAGGGCGACCGAGCCCGGAAAGCTCTTCTCCAAGGCGAGCTGCGCATAGCCCGCGTAGTCGCCATTGATGCTCAAACCGCTGAGCGCCGTCGTGTGGCACGAATAGCCGAAGACGATGGCCTTGAGGTCATTTCCCGTCTTCACCGTGATCACGGGCACGTCTTGGTCCACCTGCCCACCGAGCGCGCGACTCTCCGGCCCGCGTGAACGACGTCGATTCACCGCCACACCGGCCAGACCCTGCTCAAAGGCCAGTTCTGCGGGAGCAAGCGCGGCGATGGCCGCACCGATGACTTCATCATACTTCGCATACACCATCGCCGTGTAGCGGTCTTTCACCGCCGTCTCCGCCGGGGTGAACTCGTAATAGAGCCACAGCACATCCTCCGTCACCGGGCAGGAGTGATTGTGCGAGGTATTCAAAATGAGCCGCTCCCTCGACACGCCATGTTTCTCCGCCG
>NZ_JBIIKX010000058.1:0-38897 GCF_044232965.1 Prosthecobacter sp. | reverse complement strand
CCGAAGGCCAGCAACTCCGCGCCATCTTCATCGAAGACAGCTCGCCCTTCGTCCTCACGGGCAAAGACTTTCTCTCCAACAAACTCTACGCCAACCGCGATGTCGCCGAAGGCCTGCGCCGCAATGCAACCAAACCGCTCACCGAACTGCAAAACCATCCCGGAGCACCCGCCCGTGCCATGACCTTTGTCGATGCCGACAAAATGCATGACGGCAAAGTCTTCATCCGCGGCAATCCCAACACGCCAGGCCCTGAAGCCCCGCGCCAGTTCATCACCGCGCTCAAAAGCATCTCGCCCGAGCCCTTCCCGAAAGAAAAAAGCGGTCGCTTCCAGCTCGCCAAGGCCATCGCCAGCAAGGACAACCCTCTCACCGCTCGCGTGATCGTGAATCGAGTGTGGGCCTGGCACTTCGGCGAGGCCATCGTCGGCACGCCGAGCGATTTCGGCTTCCGTGGCGACAAACCGACAAACCAGCCGCTGCTCGATCACCTCGCCGCATGGTTCATGGAGAATGGCTGGAGCTTCAAAAAGCTGCACAAGCACCTCATGCTCACCGCCGCCTACCAGCGTGCCGATTTCCCCATGCGCCCGCTCGATCTGGAACCGTTCCGCGACACCTTGCTCGCCGTCACCGGTCGTCTGAAACCCGATCTCGGCGGCAAGGCCGAGAAGATCGCCGAAACGACGCGCCGCACTGTTTATGCCTTCGTTGATCGCAAAACATTGCCCTCGCTCTACCGCAGCTTCGACTTCCCGGACCCGAACTTCAGCGCCCCCAAACGCAGCCGCACCGCGCTGACACCGCGTGCGCTCATTTTGATGAACAGCCCGCTTCTCACCGACAGCGCCAAGCAGCTCGCCACCACGCTCACCAAAGAGTTGCCCGATGATAACAGCCGCCTCGAAGAACTCTACCGCCGCGTCTTCCAGCGCGAACCCACGGACAAGGAAATGCAACGCGCTCACGATTACCTCGCCGCGTATCCGAAGGACGATCTCGTGCATCCCGAGTCGCAGGATTGGCAATACGGCTACGGCACCTTTGATGCCGCCGCCAAGCAGACCACGAAATTCGCCAGCCTCACGGCCTTCGATGGCAAAGCCTTCAAAGGCACACTCAAAACCACCGACGGCAAACCCAGCGAAGTCAAAGTCGATGCCATGGGCGGCGATTCTGGCCTCACCCCCTCCATGAGCAGCATCCGCCGCTGGATCGCCCCACTCGATGGCGAGATCAACATCACCGCCGAACTCACGCACACCGATGCGAAGACCGAAGGCGTCATCGCCCGCATCATCAGCAGTCGCACCGGCGAACTCGGCGAATGGAAAGCCAAAGCGCAATCTCTTTGCACCGACCTCGCGAAGATAGCAGTCAAGAAGGGCGACACCCTCGACTTCATCGTCAACAGCCAGACCGACAAGGATGCCGGCCCCTACCAATGGAGCCCCAGCATCACCATGCCCACCGCCGACATGCCCGCGATGCCCGGCATGGCCAAACGCTGGGACGCACGCGTCGATTTCGCCAACCCGAAAGCCCCTCAAAAGCCTCTCACCGCCTGGGAAGAGCTTTGCCAGGCCATTTTGTTGTCGCCGGAGTTTGCGGTGATGGAGTGAAGTTACAATCAGATCGTAAGGTCAAACCACTCACCCTTGTGTCGTAACACCCTGATTCAGAGAGCGCGGAACATGAAGTATGAAATCCAGATTTAGGATTAGTCCTTTGAGGAAGGCGTCCAATCTACTGGCGGACAAGCCCAAAGCAGCGTGAGGCCGATGAGGAAGCAGCCCACGCTGTCCATCAACGTCCACCACAACGGCAGCGGGCATTGCAGATCGATGGAGAGATAGGCCGGCCCTGCGATGACCATGATCCAGCCGCACATTCGCACGAGTGGCTGATAGCGCTCCAGATCTCGCGAGATGGCCCAGATCAGCGCGGCGATCACGACGTAAGCGAAACCAGCGTTGCCGGAGAGATAGACCACGAGCGGCGTGATGGGTTGTTTGCCATACCCCATGAGCCACGCGAACTTTTGAAACGCGATCTCTGGCAGCAGTGCTCCCGGCAGGCCGGTGATGAGGATGAGCATCATGAGGCGCAGCATCCAAAGCTGCACGCGAGGTCGGGACGGGCGGGTGGGAGTCATGGGGTTGATTTTTGGCAGGAAAATGTAAGGGCAAGAAAATGGGATTCAGCAGGGCTTGGGAAAATTTTCCTGCCCAAAAATTTTCTTGCCAACATCAACGCATCACCGCGTCGTCATCGGCCCCATTTTCACGACTTCGAGGTCCTTGCCCTTCACCTTGCGGATGGGCAGGAGTTCCTCATGAACCCAACGATCATCAGGCGCGCCGCTGATGAACCAGTCGCCGCCGTTGTCGGCGAGGATCATGCCGTGCGTTTTGAGGCCTTCGAGGATCACTTTGGCCGCGCCGGTAAACTTGGAGGTGTCAAAGCTGGCTTTTAATCGCACGCGCATGCCCATCGGTGGCAGGTTTTCATCTTTATGCGGACTGGCGAAGTGCGTGGCGGGCGGCACGTAAGCGCGACGGCTCTTTTTCACGGTGAAGCGAAGCGCGTGCGTGAGCTTCTTCGTGCCGCAGATTTCATCGTAGCGGGCGAGGCCGGGTAAAATCGGCAAGCCGGCTGCATCGGCACTGGTCCAGCCTGCGGGACGCGGTTTGGGGTTCTTCAGATCGAAAACGGCACCACTGCTCGCCTTCCATGATTTGCCACCATCGAGTGGGAAGCTGTGAAACAGCTCGTAGAGCTTCCAGTTGTCCTTATCGAGCACCAGCACATGCCTGTCGCCCTCGGCCTGCGGACCGCCTTCGATGTGCGCATCCGGCGGGATGGGATACGGCCCCGGATCACTCTCGTCGGCATATTCGAAACTCACCGGCACCTTTGGCTGATCACCGCTGACGACGTAATAAGGAATGCCGCCGGGCTGCCCCTTCCACACGATGCCAAAGTCCTCATGCAGGCCTGTCTCCGCGCCGATGGAGGCGATGATGGCATCGCTTAGCGGATCGACCTCGTCTTTGGAGACATCGCGATTCCACTCGTCATTCGCCGGCATGAGCAAGGTGCCGCCGAGATGGGCATTCGGGCCGGTTTTGAGCTGTGGCTGCTGGGCGAGCGCACTCACCGTGCAGGCAAGGAGGAGCAGGGCTGTCGTTTTCATGGTTAAGCTAGGGAGCGATGGCACCGCTGATGTTTTGGGCGCGGGACTTGCCGTTGAAGTCGGTCGGCAGCAGGTATTTCGCATCGGCATTTTGGAAACGAGCATCGCTGGCGGGTGTGGCGTCGTGCTTGCTGCCGTCAAGGCTGACGCCGGGGAAGTCCTCGAAGCCTCGACCTTTGACGCAGCCGTCTTTCGGGCCATGGCCAAAGACGACGTTGCCAGTGCTGATGACGCCCGCGTTGCCATTGGCGTAGAGGAGGGCATTGGCATCGCGGGAGTAGAGGATGTTGTTCGCGAGGACCATGCCTTCGCGACCATTCCAGGAGCCGCCGCGAAAGGCGTGGGCGCTGTTGAGAATGGTGTTGTGGATGACTTGGAGGTTGAGGGTCTTGCCTTGATGATCGGTGCTGGCAAAGCCTGCGCCTGCGCCGTTGATGAGGACGTTGTTCCGCACGATGGCCTCGCCCTGCACCTGCATGACGTTGTCGCCGCTGTTATAGCACAGATTGTGCTCGATGATGTTCACCGGCTTGCCCGCGGTGCCATAGACGGTGATGCAGGGGTAATTCGTGTCGTGGATGTGATTCTCCGCGATCAGATTGCCCCACGAGCCCTGCTTCACCTCGATGCCGTCGCCTTGATCGCCGCGGCAATCATGAACGTGGTTCAACGCGATGACGCTCTCGCTCATGATGCAGTCGCCGTTGTTGGCACCGAGATACATGCCTTCCGCGTGACCGTCGCCGTGGTGGATGTGATTGCGCGTCAAAAAGAGGCGCTGGGTGTCGGCGCTGTTGGCACTGAGGCAAACCTGTCCGGTGTGATGGATATGGCATTGATCGAGCCAAACATCTGCACAATGCCCGAGGCGAACGCCATGACTGCCGCCAGTGAACTCGATGCCGCGTAGGCACAGGAAGTTCACCGGGCCGCCCTGGCCGACATTGAGCACGTTTTGCTTGTCATCAGGCCGCGTGATGACGACCTGCGCCCCCTCGGCAGCGACGATCCAAATCGGCGCATCGGCTGTGCCGCTCACGCCGATGTCCCACATGCGCTCGACACTATAGGTGCCAGCGGCGAGTTCGAGCTTATCACCCGGCTTCAAAGCTTCCACGGCTTTCACAAGCGCAGCTCCATTCGGATCGGCATGTTGAATCACCCGCTTTGGTGTGATGGTAGACCATGTGGGCTGATAGGCTGCGCCAAGCGAGAGTCGAGTGAAGGAGAGAAGGCAAAGGAGGAGTCGGGTCATGAGTTCTGATTCAAAACGAATGGGCTCCAGGCATTTCGCTCAGCAAATGGCTGAGATGCTTTGACTGACCAACCCGAAGTGCGCGAATACGGCATGCGGTATTGGTCCAAAGGCATGACCAATGGACCGATGTCGTGAAGGACCTAGTCAATCCGTGACCGACAAGACATGTAGGCAGGAGAATGGGGGCAGAAGAATCATTTTTCTGATGTGTTGATTGATGCGCGGCAGCGACAAACTGGTCGCGAAATGACTTCCAGCATCGTGAAGCCATGCATGGAAGGCGCACGCGTGAAGATGAATACTCTACTGCATCAACTCGTTGTGGTAACGCTGTTGGCCTCTCTCACGCCTGCTTCATCTCCACTCCGGTGAGCGTTCCCGTGCTGGTGCCGAACTTATCGGTCTCGATGCCCATGCGCTGGAGCATATTGACGAAGAGATTGCAGAGCGGCGGCGGATTGTCGGGATTGAAGGCGAGATGCTGGCCGTGTTTGAAACCGCCGCCCGCGAGCAGCACGGGCAGGTTCTTGGTGGAGTGGCTGCTGCCATCGCCGAGATTGCTGCCGAGGAAGACCGTGGTGCGGTCGAGCAGGTTGGAATCGGCTTCCTTGGATTGTTGGAGCTTCGAAAGAAGATCGCGCACGGTTTTCATCGTCTCCTGCTCGACGATTTGAAGCTGCGAGAGTTTGCTGGGATCCTTGCCGTGATGGGAGAGGTCGTGATGGCCGAGAGACACGCCCTCAATCGGCGGGACCTGCGTGTTGCCCGCGAGCATGATGGTGATGAGGCGTGTGGAGTCGGTTTGCAGCGCGAGATGACTGAGATCAAAGAGCAGGCGCGTGCGGCCGATGAGGTCGGCGGCGTTCTGGATGTCCTGCGGCGGCTTGACGTCGATCTTTGGCTTCGGTTTCCGGGCCCAGCTCTCGTCGTTGACCATGCGCTGCTCCAGTTCGCGCACGCTGGTGAGATATTCGTCGAGCTTGTCACGATCCTCGCTGCCGAGGCCGGAGAGCAGCGATTTCGCCTGCGAGCGCACATCGTCGAGGATGCTGCGGCCATCTTCCAGCCGCCGCATCTGCTGCGCCACCTCACCGGAGTCGCCTTCGAGGAAAAGTCGGGCAAAGACCTTCGAGGGCGAGTTGTCCGCCGGGATCAAGGCACCCGTGCGCGTCCATGAGAGGCCGCCGGAACCTTCACCCGAGAGCACGAGACTGGGAAAACGGGTCTGTGTGCCGATGTGCTCGGCTGCAAACTGGTCGAGCGAGACTGCATTACGAAAGCCCGGCCTGCCCGCACCTGGAGCGCCGGTCAAAAAGCTGGCCGAGGCCTGATGCGCAAAGCTGGAGCCCATGCCCGCGTGCTGCAGGCCGGAGATGACCGTGAAGTCATCGCGGTGATCCTTGAGAATGTCGAGATAGGTCGAGAGAGCGTAGTCTTTGCCCGTTTGCTTGGGGAAGAAATGCTCCGGATAAAAGCCCAGCGGCGCGCAGATGCAGATCATGCGGCGCGGTGTCGGCGAAGCGCTGGCGGCATGACCGATGGAAAACTTGTCCAGCCAAGGAAGGGCCAAAGAGATGCCCGTGGTGCGGAGGAAATGGCGGCGGGTTTTCATGAGAAAGGGAGACAATCAGACCATGGGACAACGAGACGATCAGACAATGAGACTGGGAGAAGAGGGGACATGGAGAGCTGGGTTATTGAGCTGGTGTGAAGAAGACTTTGCTCCGGTCATGCATGTTAAACTGACGGACGATCTCAGCTAACCAAGCTTTGTTCTCATTCGATGACTTTAGGGTGACTGGAGTTTGATGCAGTTTGTCTGGAAGGCAGCGTCTCAGACACTCCAGGGAAGCCCGAACGATCTCTTCACGTGGATGGTCGAATCGCTCCGGGATTGCAAACGCGGTGGCATCCAAAGTTAACTCGGAGGTCAGATCCATATCCCCACAGCTAAACCGGACTCCACAAGCTGAGGCGAGGTTCAGATCTTCTGTCGCTTCTTTTGGGTTGTTGGTCGGCGGAACGTTGGCGGCTGAAATCAAGCTAATGGAAGTAGGCTGGCCGCTGTGTGAATACCAGTCATGACAAGTGACCGCAGAAATGACAATCGAACCCGCGCCGAGGCCATCCAGCGGCTGATAAGTCTTCGTTAGCGCAGACTCACCTGCCAATACGTGACAAGCCAATGCGTAGAAGACTGGGATAAGGATGACGTGTTTCATGTTTGTAGAAGTCACTTCGTCTGAAAAAGACTGCTTTGAACGATCTCGTGAATCAAGGTGCGGAATCCCAGGCCCTTCTCGCCCACGCGGCGCACGATTTCGTCGATCTGCGGGCGGTCGAGCGGTGTGGGGGCAGCGCCGGTGCCGTAGGCCATGAGCTTTTCGGCGAGGTTGCGGGTGAGCTGGGCTTTGTCGGCGAGCAGGAGTTGCTTGTAGTCGTCGATGTTTTGAAAGCGGCGGCCGTCCGGCAGGGCATCGGCGGGATCGACGGCGGGTCCGTCACGCACGCGGCGGCCCTGGCTGTCGCGCTCGCCATTGTTTGTGAGGCTGCGGTAGTGCTTTCGCCAGCCGCCGATGACATCGAAGCTCTCCAGCGCAAAGCCTGGCGGATCGATCTCACGATGGCAGCTGGCGCAGCTCTCGACCTGGCGATGCTTCGCCAATTGCTCGCGGATGGTGGTGGCGCCTCGGATGTCCGGCTCGATGGCCTCCACATCTGGCGGCGGTTTCGGCGGCGGCGTGCCGAGAATGCGCTCCAGCACCCAGGAGCCGCGGATGATGGGCGAGGTGGTCGTGCCATTCGCCGTGACCTTCAAAATGCTGCCCATGGTGAGCAAGCCGCCGCGATGACTGCCCGCAGGCAGCGTGACTTTGCGCATGTCCATGCCCTCCACGCCGGGGATGCGGTAATGCCGTGCGAGGCGTTCATTGAGGAAAGTGAAATCGGAATGCACGAAGTTCGTCAGCGGCAGGTCCTGACGCAGCACTTCATCAAAGAAGAGCTTGGTCTCCTTCAGCATCGCGGTCTTGAGGATGTCGTCATACTCCGGGTAGAGCGTGCGATCTGGCAGGGTATCGTCGATGGCGCGGAGTTTGAGCCACTGACCGGTGAAGTTTTCCGTGAAGGAACTCGATTTCGGATCACGCAGCAGGCGCTCGACTTGGCCGCGCAGCACCTCGGGCTCGTGCAGTTGGTTGGCCGCGGCCAGTTTCAAAAGCTCCTCGTCCGGCATTGAGCTCCACAGGAAATAGGAGAGGCGGCTCGCCAGTTCGAAATCATTGAGGCGCGGTCCGCGCTCCCGCAGGAAGAGGAAGTCGGGTGAAACCAAGATCCCTTTGAAGCCAAGGCGCATGGCTTGCTCAAAGCTGCATCCGTTTTCCAAAGCACTGCGCACACGCGCGAGGAAGGGCTGGATCTCCTGCGAGGACACGGGCCGACGGAAAGCGCGACGAGCGAAATCCGTGAGCAAGCGCTCTGCATCCGCCTCGGGTTGTGCGGACACGACCTCGTAGCGTTCACGCTCCACACGCTCCTGTTTGAGATCGCCGAATAAGGCGCGATGGCTTGGCGGCGGCCAGGATTCGAGCAGCGGACCTTCGATGTCCACCCACTGCACCACGAGGCCGGGGCCTTTGTAGTTCTCCGCGCCTACCTTCTCCACCTGGGGCGGCGTGGCGGGCAGACCTTCCGCGAGGATGCGGATGCGGTTCTCCGGCTCCAACTGCTCGGTGAACTCGATCACCGTCGGTTTGTCCTGCGGCACGGAGTAATACCCGACCAGTCGCTCCTCGGTGACCTCCTTCAGCGTGCCGGCGGTGACGCGGTAGGTGACGGGCTTGCCCTCATTTTGGATGGCATAAGCGGAGATGCGGAAACGATACTTGCCGCGCACATGGCTGCGGAAGTTCCACATCGTCACGCGGATGTTCGCCGACTCCCACGCGGCAAAAATGGCCACGCCGTCCGGCACATGGCGATACACGCTGCCGTTCGGCTTCACGGTGCGCTCGTCCTTGATGTCGAAGCGCTTGTTTAGAATCCACGGCTTCGGTTTGCTGGCGATGGCCTCATCAAGCACGCGGTCGGCGGCGTCGAGATAATTGCGCAGCAGATGAGAGGAGGTGTGCAGCAGCTCCGCGTTGTTGTCGAAGCCATTGGTCGAGGTGTCGGGCGGCAGCAGGTCGGCCAAATCCACCTCCACGCCGAGCAAATCTCGCATCGTGTTCGCATACTCGGCACGATTCAGCCGCCGCAGCACCACACGACCTTCCTTGGCGCGGCGCGCCAGTTCAATCGCGTCCACCTGGCCGCGAATCCACTTCATGGCGGTGTTGGCGTCCTGCTCCGGTGGACGCGGCTTGTCCTCGGGTGGCATGTCACCGCTTTGGATCTGCTCGAGCACGCGCTGCCAGTGTTCGCGATTGCTGGCATCGCTGAAATCCGCACTCAGCTTCGTAATGTCTAACTTGCCCTTCGGTTTCTCGCCTGAGTGGCATTTCTCGCAGTGCTGAGAGAAGAAGGCGCGTGGCGTCTGCTCAGCAGCATGCACAGCTCCGAAAAGGAGCAGTGCCAGAGCAGCCGTGTTAACGCGCAAAGAAGACATGGCCGTATCAACGCTTCGAGATTGGCCCGACATACTCCGTGGCGATCACAATGTCATCGAACCACACGCGATTGGTCTTGGGTGGGTTGGCATGAATGTTTCATTTGGGAAGGCCGGGATCATGCGTTTTTGCAGGATAAGTTCCTCACGCTAAGGCTCGCGTGGAAGCGCACCTCGGTAGTCAACACCCGCCGTGCCCGGCCATTTCAACCCGAGGTAAGATTTTCCCGGGGTGAAGACTTGCGGATTTGTGGGTGTATAGAGTTTGCGGAGGGCAGAGGTTTTCAAATCATCGTTCTCCTGCAAGAAGGCTGCGGCGTTGAACCTGGGATTGATCGCGAGACCGAGTGGTTCGGTGGTGGCATTTTTCCCCCTTATTTTCCACAGGACATTCCCCGCCACGTCAGTCACCTGCGGATCGAGTGACACGTCCCCCATGGTCACGTAAATGTTGTTGTATTCGACATGTCGCCGGTAGGTCGAACGAAGAGGCGTGCCTTCACCATGCCAGCCTGTTTTGTCAGGGTTGCCGCCCCCGATGAAGGTGTTGTTGTAGATTTTGTAAACCGACTTCTCGCAGGCCTCATTGCTCTCATGATTTCCCAACAGATCCCAGCCGGTGGTCCACACTCGCTCGAAGCTGCCGAAGTTCCCTTTTCGCTCGACATAACGAAGCGCCGATTGATCCACAATGTTATGATGGATGAAGATTTCTCCGACAGCGCCGCTATCATCGTCACCGGCAAGAGCAAAGACTTCGAGAGCGTGGCGGATCACATTGCGCCCAATTTCAACAGTCGAAGTCGGGCTGATCAAAAAGGTCTCGTGGGGCCGGATGAAGGTGTTGTCCATCACCCTGATGTTCTTGCCCTTCATGTTGATGTTTTGAAAACACTTCTTCCAGACGTTATGGTGCAAGTGAACGTTGGAGGCGCCCTCGATGTAAACGGCCATGGCATTGTAGCCTTTGAGGGGTGGCGAATACCCATTCTTGATGTCACCCCAGCGCGACCAAGGCGGAAAGCCGTTGTTGATCAGGCAGTGGGAAATCTCCACATCATGAACGCCCTCCCGGATGAGGATGCCATACTCATCGAACCGCACCTCGCAGCCATTCATCTCGATATGGTGTGATCCATTGCCGATTTCAAAACAGTTCCAGGCTCCAGCGAGAAAGTGGATATCCTTGATCACAACATAGGACGCATCGTCTAGCCACATGAGCGTGGAGCCTCCCACGAGCCTGATCGCATGGTGGTTCGGATTCAGATCGGCCGGAATGGGGGCAATGGCAGCACCGGAGAACGTTTGGAGGTCGTTGGCATTTTGCTGCAACCGGATATGGAGGCGCCCATTCTTTCTGATGAGGCCGGGACCGCAATAGCGCCCCGAAGAGCTGCTGGCACTGAAGTCCGCATATTGATCGTAGCGCCAGAGCAGCAGGTCTGCACTCTTCAGCCATCCAGCATAATCCTCGGAGATTTTCGCTTTGCTGCGATAGATGTGTTTCTCGCTATCCACCAACTCCCAAAGCGCATTGGGCGCTGAGTTAAATGCGTCGCTCCCTCCAAAGATCTCAGCTCGCTCACCCGGGAAGGACGCGATGGTGATTTTCGATGATGCTGAACCCTTGACCGAGACCGTGATGTTGGACTGGTAGTAGGTGCCACCCCGCAAGTAGAGTGTATCCCCCGGTTTCAGTTGTTCAACAGCGTCTCCGATGGACGCCCACGGTGCCTGGATTGATCCATCTCCTTCGCCATCCGCTTTTGGCGAACAATAATAAGTGGCCGACCGAAGTGGTTCCCCAGACAAACACACGATGAGAGACGCCGCTGTGAGAAAGCAGCGTGTGCAAGCGCCGAACCAGAGTCCTTCCCCCGAGCGAGCAAAGTGGAAAAAGCGCAGTGCTTCAGCCCAAGCGATTTTCCCTCTTAATGAAACCGAGAAGAATGCCACGCTCCTGATGAGCCTGGAGGATGCGAGCTGGAAGGGAGTAGCTCTCACGGGTGGGGATGAATCGGCCCGACATACTCCGTGGCGATCACAATGTCATCGAACCACACGCGATTGGTCTTGGGCGGATTAGCGACGTTGTTTTGGCGGTAGGCGTTTTCGGTGACGTAGTGGCTGAGCTTGAAGTAACTGACGGCAAGTTCTGGGACGGTGCGCCAGCGGAAGCCTTCGAAGGTCTGCGGGCCATCCTTGAGCACGTCGAAGCCTTCGCCGGTCCATTTTCCGGTTTTGGTGCCTGGGCCGATGTGCGTGGTGAGCTTGCCATCGAGCCACAGGGCGAGTTCGCCATCGCTTTTTCCGACCTCGTTGCATTTCACCATGATCTCGACGCACTGCCACTGGCCGCGTGGCGGGCCGGGCTTGCCTTCGGGCCAGAGGCCGTTGCCCCAGAAGCCGCCGTCTGCGCTTTGCTTCATGTCGTGCCAGTAGGTGTAAAACATCCAGCCGCCGGGCGCGGCGAGCGTGCCGTAGCTGCCATTTGGCTCGATGCGGGCGCTGAAACGCGTGTCGCCCGCGGCGTGCTTGCCAGCGCTGCCTTGAGGCCAGTTCGTGGGCGGATTGTAGCCGCCGAGGCCGCTGAAGTGATGCAGGTAAGGCGCGTCCTCGGCGAACTTGACGTAGAAGCGCGAGAAGACGCGGGTCTGGATGGGATCGAGTCGCTTGAAAAGATGCCCGCCGGTGTTCTCTCCGAGCGTGGCGCTGACTTGCAGGCATTTGGAGCCCGAACTGGCCGCAGGATGGTCGTTCACGATTTCGAGCACTCGGGCGTCCTTGTTCTCGATTTCATTCCAACGCGGCTTCAAGGCCTCCAGCGTGCCTTCTTCGAAGTTTTCGACAAGCAGCACCGCTGAATGCTTTTCGATGCCGGAGTCGCCGGGATGAGCTTTGGAGATGCCTGGGCCTTGCGGGAGTGGTTCTAGCGCGAGAGCGGACGAGGTGAGGAGAAGCAGAAGACGCATGGGCAGCGGAGTGTTGGAGTCATGGAGTCATGGAGTGGTGAAGTGATGGGATGCCAAAGTCATCACCCCATGACTCCACCAATCCATTCGGGTCGGCCGCGTGATGCCTCACACGATGCCGAGCGCTTGCTTCATCTCGAAGCCGGGGAAGATGCTCTTCACGTCGTCGATGCCGACGCGTTTGGTGAGGACTTCGGTGAGGAGGGTGCGGTAGTCGGTGGTGATGGCGAGGTCGGCGCCTTCGTCGAGGTGCTCGTTGGCGAGGCCGCGCCAGTCGCCGTAGAGGCGGCCGCCTTTCACGCCGCTGCCGAGGACCATGTGGACGCCGCCGTAGCCGTGATCGGTGCCTTCGCTTTGATTCGATTTGAGCCGGCGGCCAAACTCGGTGTGCACGACGATGGTCATCTTCGAATGGAAGCGGCTCATGTCGTTGTAGAAGGCGGCGAGGGCGCGGCTGAGCTCGCTGACCTGCTCGTTGAATCGATACTCCTGGCTCTCGTGCGTGTCCCAGCCGTCGTAATCGACGGTGGCGACGCGGAGGCCGGCGTCCATCTTCGCGATCTGCGCGAGGCTGCGGAGACTATCGCCGAGGCCGCCGATGTCCTCGTAGCTGACGCCTTTTTCGGGCGCGTAGTCCTGCACGTTGCCATCGCCATCACGCGGGAGCTTGGTTTGCAGCGCGGTGATGGTGTCGAGCGTGAGCTTGCCAGTGCGGTGTATGCTTTCGCGGCCTTCGTAGAGTCGCTTGAGCAGCGCGACCTGGCGCTCGTGGCCGTAATTGAAGTCGCACGCCTCGGTCATGGAGACGGCGACTTTGGAATGCAGGAGCGAGTCCGGCAATTCGCCGCCGACAGCCACCGCAGGCAGCAAGCCGCGTGGCGAGAGGGCCTCGATGGTGCGCGTGAGCCAGCCGCTGGCGACGCTGATGTCTTTTTGATCGGCCACGCCGCGCTCCATCATGTCCTGCGCCTCAAAGTGGCTGCGGGTGCCGTTTTGCAGGCCACAGGCATGCACCATGGCGAGGTGGCCGCTGTCGTAGAGCTCCTTCAACGCGCCGGCTTCTTTGTGGAGTCGCATATCGACGCCGTTGAAGCCGTTTTTGAGCGCAAGGCCTTCAAACTTGCCCGACTCGGTGACGCGCAGCCATTCAGGACGCGCGGCGATGTAATCTTTGTCATTTGCCGGCCCGAGGAGATGCAGTCCATCACATCCTCCGCGCAGGAAGAGCACGACAAGGAGATGATCGCGGCTTTGCGGAGCATCGGCGGCGAAGGTGAGGCTGGAGATGCGGCTGCCGGTGAGTGCAGCAAGCGAAGAGCAGAGGAAGTGGCGGCGGCGCATGGGACTTATGATTTAAGATTTCAAGATCGGAATCAGCGTGTTTGCGGCAGAGTTTCTCGACAGGAGAATGGGGACAGAAGAATGAGTGAGTTTGGATTCTTTTGTCCCCATTCTTCTGTCGATGGCTCAGCGTAGTTGATACTCCGGCGTGGCGGCGACCAACGCGACGAGTTCGCCGAGGTGGTCGGCGAGGTCGGATTCGTCGAGGGTGATTTCGGCGTCGGCTTCGTGATGGCGGGGTTTGCCGTCGTCGTCGTATTCGCGGAACCAGGTGATGAGTTCGTCGCGGGTATTGGGATCGAGCAGGCCGGGCGCGAGGCGATCGAGCCAGTGCTCGGCGACTTCCTGCCAGGTCTTTTTGTCCGGCGGGGTGCTGCGGAGAAGGTTCATGCGCACGACGTCGCCATCGAAGCCACTGGTGGCGAGATCACGGGCGAGCTGCCAGCGTTTGAGTAGGCTGTTTGGGCTCTGCCAGTAGTCGGCAGTGTCGGGATGGCCGGTGGGGGCGCCCCATTGGAAGAGTCGCTGGCCGCATTCGCCGAGTCGCCACACGATGTCGCCATCGGGCCGCACATCGGCGCCGGTGGCGCGGATGAAGCCGCAGAGGTATTCGAGCGGGCGCTTGGTCTTCTGCCCGAAGCCGCCCTGCATCTCCGGTGAGAGCAAAATCTCGCGCATGACGTGGGCGATTTGATCGGGGGACTTCGCGTGCTCGCTCCACACCTTGGCGACGCGTTTGACGAGGTCTTCGTTCGGCTCGTCGGCGATGAAGCGGCGGCAGAGTTTGCGGCTCAAGTAGATGGCGGTGCCTGGATGAAACGCGGCGAGGTCGAGCACGGCCATGCCATCGGCGAGCGGCGGTTGATTCGGCTCCAATTCGACGCCAAGCACGCGCTTCTGATACGGATCATGCCAGGGCGCGTGGTAGTGAAAACCGCCGGTCTCGGGAAAGCGCTGATCGTCGTCATACTCGCCATCGGCGGCGGTCCAGCCGGTGAAGGCCCGCGCGGCCTCATACACGTCCTGGTCGATGAAGCCGGCGGCCTTGCCTTCGAGTGCGCCGGGCACCTCGCGCCATTTTTTGTGCAGATGATTGAGGTAGTGCTCCGCGCCGAGCGTGTGCAGCTCGAAGAGCTCGCGGGCGAAGTTTTCGTTCGCGGGGCTGGCCTTGCTGCTGCGGTTGTTGAGGTAATAAAGCATCGGCAGGCCCTGCGCGACGGCTTGCAGCAGCTCGCGGAAATTGCCGAGCGCGTGCTTGCGGATGACATCGCGATCATACGCGGGCCACACGGCGCGGATCGTGTCGTCGGCGTCGATGTTGACGTTGAAGTGGTTGTGCCAGAAATCGACGAGCAGCTCCTTCACCTGCCATTTGGAGTAGCAGGCACGGATGAGCGTGGCGACCTCGACCTCAAAGGAGCAGCGCTCGACCTCCTGATACGGATAGTCGTCCTGGCGCTGCACGCGGAAAAGCTGCTCCAGCGGCTTGTCGAGTGAGGTGAGGCCGCGTTTCTCCTTCACCTTGAACTTCTGTTTTTCGGGCTTTTTGCCGTCAGGAGCCGCCGCGGCCATCATGGCGGGCTTTTCGGCCTTCATCATCATCGCCGGTGCCATCATGCCCTCGTGCTCGTATTCGATTTCGAGCTTGTGGAAGGCGATGCGCTTCACCGCGTCGTCTTTCGCCGCCGCATCCGGTTTGAGCTGCTCCTCGACCCACGCACTCCAGCCGATGCTTTCGACGCGGGCGATTTCCTCAGCCGTGGGGCCAAAGGTGGCGCGGTTAAGAGCAATAAAATCAGCACTGGGTTTCATGGTGGTAAAATAGGCGCAAGATCAGAGTTAAATTCCATGATTGTCTTTCCTGTCTTCAGTTTGACTATTTCATTGTTTCAAAGCCAATAGTTCGTGATGGTCTAACTGTCTTTCATGACGCTCCCTCACCTCAACTATCATCATCTTAGCCTATTTGGGGAGGTGACACGCAGTGGTAGTCTGCGCAGCGCGGCGGTGCGCTTGCAGCGAATGGCCAGGAGACGGGCGATGCCTCAGGAGTCGTGCTTTGCCGCCTCGACCACCGTCGAAGTGGCGTCTGAAAACCAGTAATCTCGAAGGGAGGTGCCGGCGATCCCGGAACGCACGAGGATCAAGTCATCCTGAAAGATGCGTGGCAGTCGCGAATCGATGACCAGATCACGCGCCGCATCCCAGCGGCAGAGCGCGGATAGATCAGCCTCGGTGACAAGCATGTGGGCGTGCGGCAGTTCCTTGAGAAGGAGGAACGCCTCGCTGAGACCTCCAGCCAGGCGAACATCTGAGCGATGGCGGAGTGCCTCCTCCAAGGCGTCGTGGGATACGATAAAGTGATCCCGGCCTTCCTGATGCGTCTCGATCCAGGAAACCAACTGGTGGGAGTCTTGGTGCATCCACTTCTGCCAAGTGCTCCAGGTGCCCCATGCGAGGGCAAGCACCGCAGCCGCTGCCAGCCCGGCCCAGAGCGGGCGCCAGTGGACATTGGCGGATCGGTGGAGCTGCGTCTGGGAGGCCCACGCTGAGGTTTTCCGTCCCAGCACATAGCACTCGGACCCGAGCGAGGGGAAGAGGCCACCCCAGAACTGGTTCAGGCGGATCCACCAAGACTGGCTTTCCAACCAGCTCCCGGTTAAACGCACGGCGTGGCTGCCAGTGGCAAATTCGGGCTGTAGGCCGGTGTCATCCATCAGGCTCTTCCAGCGTTCGGGGGAAAGGCAATTGATGTGGCCACCCGGGGCCACCCGACCGAGGCGCAGCTTCCGGCGGAGCCAGCGCTCCCGCAGGCGGGCGAAGAGGTTTGGCATTGTGGGACTGCCACCGAGGAAAATGCCGCCCTCGCGCAGCACGCGGCTCATTTCTGCCATGGTACTGCCGGGCCGGGGCAGATGCTCCATCACATGGTTGTTCACCACCACATCCATGTAGCCGGTGGGAATGGGCAGCGGTTCGTCAAAGTTGGCCCGGATGACCTCGTCGTAGCGGGCGTTGTTGAGGCATTCCTGGCGCACATCCCAGTCCAAACCCACCCAGCGGGCAACAGCCTCCGGAGGCGTAAAAAACTTCAGCCAACCACGCTCACAGCCCACATCCAGCACGCAGAGCGCCCGCCCTTGGCGGCGGGATTCCTCGGCGATCGCTTGCCCGGCCCACCAGTAGCGCAGCATGCGGATGGAAAAGGTCGAGCCGGAGAGATGCTCCTTTAGGGAAGGATCGGCCGCGACATGTGCGCGGGCCAGCTCATCATGGCGCACCAGCGGCCAGCGTAAAAAAGGCAACAGCCGGGAGGCTGCAGATTGAGGTAGGTTTGTTGGAATGGCCATAGGTTTGGTTGGGCTGTTACGACACTTTGTGCCCGCCAGCGCGGATGGTGTCGTTGGCGTCAATGTTGACGTTGAAATGGTTGTGCCAAAAATCGAAGAGCAACGTGCGCGCCTGCCACTTTGAGTAACAAGCACGGATGATCGTAGCCACCTCGACTTCATGTGAGCAGCGCTCAATTTCTTGGTAAGGGTAGTCTTCCTGAGACTGAGCTTTGAAAAGCACCTCCATCGGCTTTTCAAGCGCAGTAAGGCCACGTTGCTCCTTCTTCACTTCGAACTTCTGCTTCTCCGCCTTTTTGCCTTCAGCGGCCATCATCCCGGGTTTCCTGCCCTGCATCATCATCGCAGGTGCCATCATGCCTTCGTGCTCGCATTCGATTTCGAGCTTGTGGGAGGCAATGCGTCTCACTGCGTCGCCTTTGGCGAATGAGTCCGTTTTGAGCTGCTCCTCGACCCACGCACTCCAGCCGACCTTTTCGACATGAGCAATGTCTTCAGCCGTGGGGCCAAAGATGACGCGGTTAAGGGCGATATAGGTGGGTGTATTCTTCATCTGATTTAGCGGGAAGATTTATGGGCAAAAATAAGGGGTTGAGGAGGGTAGGGATCTTTTCTTGCCAGCGTCATGGATGTGCGATCTCTACCCATTTAGTCTTCAGCTGGGTTTGAGTAGATATTTCCCAGCTCTCACAATGGTCGAGCAGCTTTGTTTCTTGATGCTTACCAGCGCTGTCAGTCCACGCGAAGGTGACTTTTGAGGCGGTGTTGCTCACGGGATAAAGCAAATGGCCCTCGGCGCGGAGGTAGCGTTTGCCGCCTGTGTTTTGAAATCTCACGCGGACGTTGCTGGCGGTGTTTTTTGGCATCTCGAGCGCGGCGCTCCACATGGACTGCGACCAGAAATCCGCAGGCTCTGCACCCCGACGATGAATGCGGCCGTCTTTGAGCAGCGATCGCCATGTCTGGCCGCCGTCGAGCGAGCAATCGATGTGATAAGCAATGTCGGGGCTCGGTGGATTGCTGGAGGCGATCTGTGTGGCGACGTGCAGGCCTTGAATGCTCTCGCCGCGAGGCGTGGCGAACTCGAGCGTGACCTTTGGCGAGTCCAACGCGCCCTCGATGATGCGCGGCGCGGCTTGTTGCTTGTTCGGGCCATAGCTGACGATGCCGCGGCCGCTGGCCTCGTAGCGGATGCGCGTGCCGTTTTCCTTCAGACGCGGAAAGGTGGCTGCATTCGCCTGGCAGACGGTGGTGATGGCGATGTTCGCTTCTTGGAGCTGCGCCGCGGCTGCACCGAAGCGCAGATGATACTGGCGGTGGCCTTTGACCTGATCGGTGAGGTCGAGTCCATCGCGAAAAGTGCCCGCGTCATGCCATGAGGCACCGCCATCGGTGGAAACGGCGACTGTGCAGGTGGCGCTGCCGCGCAAAACGAGGCCGTTTTTGCCGCCGGGCTTGTAGATGCCCCACTCGCTGTCATCCGGCGGTGTGGCCCCGATGATGTAGGGCGTGAAAAATTCGAGCGTGACGTGCTTTTCATCGCTGCTGACGACGCCATCGGCAAAATCGGGCTGCCATTGATACACGGCATTGCCGTAGCGTGCCTGGCCGTCGATGTGCGGCGTGCCGTTTTGCGAGCCGTGCATCTTTTCCGGCTGATTCACCCAGGTGCGCGAGCGCTCCGGGCCCGGAATGCCTTTGATCATCGGATTGCGGCCCCAGAAGACGAAGGTTTTGCCATCGTCGAGTCCAGGCTCGAGCCAACGGCGGAGACTTTCGCCTTTGCGGAGCTGCAAGAGTGGCGGTGCGCCTGCGTAGCCGGCGCGATACTCCGCGCTGTTGAAGGCGGCGTAGGAGGCACCGTCATCCTTGTGCAGGCCGCAGATGAGCCAGCCTTTTTGCCGCTCGGGATGGTAATCGCGCCGCGCGAAGCGCTCATGATGTTGCGAGATGACATCGAGCCCGAGCAGCGAGGTGCCCATGGCATCGTAAATGACGGTAGAGAGGTCGTGATCGAGCATGGCCCAGCGTCCCTCGCCATACGCGCCGCCTTTCAGGAAGACCTCGAAGCTGTTGTGTCCCTTCGTGCCGGTGACGCGGCTGCGGCAGGGGCCGAGCAGCGCATCCAGCTCCGCGGTCCACTGCGCGTGCGTCGTTCCGCAAAGTCCAAAGCCATGCGCGAAGAGCCCGGTCCAGTAATCGCGAGTGGCGTGCTGCGTGTCGTTGGAGAAACCTTTGCCCCACAGGTTTTCTTTGCCCTCTTCGCCGTGGGCGTAGTGCGTGTTGCGGAAGAACCACGCGGCGAGCGCTTTGTGATGATCACTGTCGGCCTTGTGGCCGGTGGTGCGTTCGTATTGCTCCGCGGCGGTTTGAGCGAGCCGCTCAAACGAGGACATCGCGAGCTCGCCCGGATACCACGGGTGGTCCGTCGCCAGTTGCGGATCACCGACGGCGGCATGGAGTGAGGAGGCGATAATCGAAGTGAAAACTAGGGGCCAGCGCATGCGTCGATTCATTGGAGGGCGAGGTGATGTTCAGCGGTGACTTTCTGCCAAGCGGCCTCAATGAGATTGAACGCATTTTCAGGCCGCACGATGCCGCGGATAAGCATCTCGTGAATCTCCCGCGCCTCCACCATGCTGATGTCATAATACCAGCGTTCACTCGTCTCGCCCTGGCTGTCGGTAAAGGCGATGTGTCTAATCTGGCTGCCTTCCGAGTACTTTACTGCTGCCACCAGCCCGAAGACAACCCATGCCTCCTTTGCCTGCACGATCTCAGGCGTGGGATCACCGAACAATGGCCGCTGACTGCTCAAGAAAAGGCCGATTCGTCCCTGCTGATCACGCACGCCATGCGGCCAGACGCGGGTGGGCGTGAATGAGGCCACTTCCATCATGGATTGGGCGCGCCGTGCGATGGCTTCGAGCGGCAGTAGTTCTGCGCGGCTCAGCGCCCGCGCTGCTTTGCTCTCGGCACTCGGCATACTCCGTGAGACGGCGGATGTCACGTTTGCAGAACTGGCACTTTCATGGCCAGCAATTAGCGCCGCAGAGAACAAAGTGACTGCGGTGACGAGGTTACGGCCGCTGAGAAATGGGTTGGAAGTCATGGTGATTGGTTAGTAGCGTCGTTGAAGAGATCAGCCGCGATGTGCGGGCTTCACCCCACGCGCCGCGCCAGTGAGCTGCCTGGCTTTCAGGAGACGCGTGGCGAGTGTTTTGCGTGCGCTGTCGTGGAGTTTTAGCAGTGCCTCGTCAAAGGTGTGCCCAGCGCTACGCGCCAGAACGTCCGGGCCGGGGATGCAGAGCATCATGGAGAGGTGGTAGCGCGGTGTTTTCTCCCGCTGCTGCTCCACGCGCACCACGGCACGGGAAATGGGCTTGAGCGTGGCGAACTGTTCGAGCGTCTGATGGATCTGGGTTTCCCATTGGGTGCGCGGGTCGCAGCCGAACCAGTCGAGTTGAATGATCATGATCGTGTTTGTGGATGAAGAGTGGATGAAGAGTGGATGAAGAGTGGAAAAGGGTGCCGACAGGAGCCGCCGAGGTTTTTTCATGGCGGTCGGAACGGAAGGCTCCTGCAGGCGGTTGTGACAGCATCAGGAGTTCTGGGGATACCAATGCCAGGTGCTGTAACAGGAGTGCTCCTCGTTTTGTGCCGACTTGATTTCATAGCTGCTGCATGACGAGAGCAGGCCGGTGAGGAGGAGAAGGAGCGAAAGGCGAGTTTTCACTGGGGTTTATTTTTTTGTTTCTGAACAGTTGCAGAATGTCGTGTGCGTGCGGTTGCACCAATCAGCATGCTGTCCCAGCGGGCCTCAGCAATCCGCTGAGCGGCTTTCATCAAACTGTTGAGTGAGGAAATCACGCTCCGCTTGGAGCCAGAAGTCTAGTTCACGACCTGATGGGCACCCGGCTGCCAGCCAGAGCCGATAGGCACTCATACGAACCTCCTCACGCATTCCAGGTTTGCTGATCAGGCTCGGCATGGGCTTTGCCGGGCGGCTGACTTGTGGCACAGGCCGGGTGTGGTTGGCCTCAATCCATTGCCCGTTGGCATTTTCTTCCGTCGCGACAGCCTCCAGATGTCGTTGCACGGCCTGTGCGACAAAGCTGCGATTGTGAGCTTGCTCCAAATCCTGAGCGCATAGGTGCTGCGTCTGCCAGCGGGAGGCGAACTGGCGTGCAAAAGCGCATAAGTTCCCGTCCGGCTCCAACGCCACGATTAGCGCCCGGCGGTCCCGCTGCGCGATGAGGCTGCTGTCTAGCCAGCGCAATACATGATCAGGCACGGGTTCCGCGCCGGTGCCTGGGATCAAAATCATTCCTGACTCCTCCGCGATATGAAACGCCATGGCGCGAATGTCCGGCATTTCGAGTTTGTGAAAGGGCCAGGAGAAAAAGTTCAGGTGCACCTCGGTGCCGAGAATGCGCGTGAGTTGGTCTCTGGCTGCCAGCATTCGCTGCGCATCTGCCCCAACCTGATGGATGCCAACCACAGAAAAAACTTTTGCAGTTCGTTTGTAAGCGGGCATTTGCCCGATGGGAGGGAGGTTCGAGTTCATCGAACAAGGCTGTTTAATTCCCTGCCGCGCCTCCATACGCATTCCCTCGCAGTGCTTCTCAGCAACTCGCTGAGGCGACCTCAGCACGAGTTCATGCTTGCTCAGCCGTCCAGCGTGTGGCGTGGTGAATGAGCTCGGTAGCATTACGCAGCCCGAGTTTTCGGCGGATGTTCATGCGGTGCGTGTCCACGGTCTTGATGCTGAGATGCAGCATGCGGGCAATCTCGTGCGGCTCCTTGCCCTGACCGAGGAGGCGATAGATCTCGAATTCGCGATCCGTCAGTTTGAAAAAGGATGCCGCGCCGGGCATTGCCATCGCTTTTGCTCCAGAGAGCGCGTCGAGAATCTGGGAGGAAATACCCTCGCTCACCGCAATGCCACCGCTGAGCACGCGGCGGATGGCCTGGATGATTTTCTCCGGCCCTTCCTGCTTCATGATGTAGCCGCGGCCTCCAGCCCGGATGACGCGCTCGGCATACAGCGTCTCATCATGCATGGAGATGATGAGCACGGGCGTGCGCGGACTGAAGGCGCGGATGTCTTTGAGCAGTTCGAGGCCGCCTTTGCCAGGAAGGCTCATGTCGAGCAGCACGAAGTCTGGCTGGAGCCTTTCGAACGCGGTCATGGCCTGCACGGCATCATGCGCCTCGCCACAGACGGCGAGATCGGTCTCCAAGTTCACGAGAACTGTCAATCCGGCGCGGAAGACGGGATGATCATCGACGATGAGGACGCGCTTTTTGGGCGGCAATGCTGGTTGATTGGTTTTCTTCGGCATGACTGGGTGTTGGTGGAAATTCACATGACACGACGACGCCTTTGCTTCGGCCATTGCGCACGCTGAGCTTGCCGCCGCATATTTCCGCACGGTAGCGCATGATGCGCAGGCCCATACCATCTCCTGGGAGCGTGGCTTTGAGTCCTGTGCCGTCGTCGGTGATGGTCAAAGCGGCTGCGGTGAGGCGGATGCGGATGTTTTTGGCTTTCCCATGCTTTACGGCGTTGCTCACAGCCTCTTGGGTGATGCGGTAGAGATGCATCATCGATGTTTCAATTTGGATGGGAGCCGTCTCGTGGCATTCAAAGCGGCATTTCACGCCAAACAGCTCGCCGGACTGCGCGGCGAGGTTTTCCAGCGCCCGTATAAAGCCGCCCTGCTCCGGCGCGACGGGATGCAGGCCACGAGCGAGACCGCGCGTGTGGGCGAGGGCCTTTTGCAGCAGGCCACCGATCTTTTTTGCCTCGGCATGACGCGGGGATTGGTCGGCCTCCAACGTGCGCTGGAGCACATCGGCCATCATCCACGCCCCGGCGAGCTGCTGGCCGAGATCATCATGCAAATCCTGACCGATGCGGCGCTGCTCGCGCTCGCTGATGTTGAGCAGCTCCTCTTCAAGTCGAAGCCGCGCGGCGATCTGCTCGGTGAGCGCGGCGGTGCGCTCCTGCACGCGCTGCTCGAGCTCCGCGTTCAGCTCGCGGATGGTCTGCTCGGCCTCTTTGCGCTCGGTGATGTCCGTGATGTCGATGATGATGAGCGGCCCTTCCGGCGTCTCCACCTGGCTGAGACTGATTTCCATCGGAAACGGCTCGCTGCGACGTCGCACGCCATTCAGATGCATGCCGCGAAATTTCTCCGAGCGGCCCGGCTGCCGTAAAAACTCGCGACGGCATGCCGTGAAGCGATGTCGGTCCTCCGCAGGCAGCAGCGCCTCGAATGGAGCGCCGATGATTTTCTTCCGTGGCAGGCCAAAGAGCACCTCCGTGCGTGCATTGGCCATTCGCACGATGCCCTCGGCATTCAGAATCACGAAGCCGTCCGGCGCGGACTCGAGCAGTTGATGAAACATGCGCCGGTCCACGTTTCGCTGCGTGATGTCGCGCGATATCTTCGAGAAGCCAGTGATGCGTCCGGCGGAGTCGTTCAAAGGTGAGATCGACACGGAGATGTCGATCACGCGTCCGTCCTTGCGCACGCGATGCGTCTCGTAGTGGTCGATGCGTTTGCCTTGTTGGATGTGACGACGGAATACGGCCTCGTCATCCGCCGCCTCCAGCGGTCGAAGAAACGCTACATTGCGTCCCACGGCCTCCTTCGCGGTGTAGTGGAAGATGCGCTCCGCACCGGCATTCCAGGTCTGGATCACGCCATCGAGATCGAGCGTGATGATGGCGTCGTCGGAGTTCTCCACCACGGCAGCGAGGCGTTTGCGCGAGGCATCAGCCGCTTCGCGTTCGGTGATGTCACGCGCAATGCCGCCGATCTGGTAGGGCTTGCCGTTCTTGCGGCCCAAAATGATGCCGCGATCCGCCAGCCAGCGCACCTCGCCCTTTTTGCCGATGACGCGGTAATGCACCTCGTAGTCTGCTTTTTCACCGCTGAACCACGCCCGCAGCGCCTGACGCACCGCAGGTCGATCCTCGGGATGAATGCCCTCCTCCCACAGGCCCGGTTTGCGCTGAAGCTCCGCCACGCTGCGACCCCAGATGCGCTCAAACGCGGGGCTCACATAGGTGAAGCGCGCGGGATTCAACTCCTTGAACCACAGCACATCGCCGATGTTCTCGACGAGCAGTCGGAAGCGGGCCTCATCTGGAAGGGGTGGAGTCATGCGTGCATCAAAACGGGATCAAAACTGCCAGCGCAAGTTCAGCGCCCCGAAGGGGGCCGACTCCAGCGTTTCATTCGCCAGCACCTTGTTGTTCCCATCGCGCAACTCAAGCTCGCCGCCGACATTCATACCGGCACGCAGCGAGATGGAAAAGCGATCCGTGGCCTGGTAGATGACCGACGCGGCTGTCTGCCAGCCATTGAGCTCCACGCGGTTCACATTCGGGTCTTCAATATCCCACGAGCCACCGCTCGGGTAGGCGCTGAGGCTCAGCGTCACGCGATCCGTCGCCCGCCAGCCAAGCACCACAAACGGCGGCGTCACCTGCACGATGAACGGGTCCGGCTTCCAGATGAAACCGAGCGCAGGCACGATCATGCCCTCCTGTGCTCCGTATTGCGCAAAGAAACCACCCGCGAGGCTGAACGTGTCCGTGAAGCGATAGCCGAGCAACCCAAGGCCCGAGACCTCGAAGTCGTCCCACGACAACCCTTGGAAATCCGTGCCGAGCCCCGGCGTGAAGAAGCCCAGTCCCCACCATTTCGAATGCTCCGGCCGCCAGAAGAGACTCACCTGCGCCTCCAGCGTGTGTAGCGTCTCGCGTTGCAGCCCGAGGAAGCCGTTGAAGTCCAGCTCGCTCAAATTGTAGCTCAGCGAGGCGCTGATGCGCAGCGCGTTCATCTTCTTCGTCCACAGCGGCAGAATCGTGCGCACCTCCATGAAATCGAGCCCGCCCGGACGGTTCGCAAAGTCCTGCGTGTCGATGAACGTCGTGTCCACCATGTAACCCGGCCTTCCAAACCCAAACGCCGCCGGATCGATGAGATCCACGGAGCGCGTGGTGGTGGTTTCCGTCGTGGTTTGTGCCGACAACGTCAGCGTGGAGGCGCAAAAGAGCGCGGAGAGGATGGAGAGACTTTTTTTCATGGGGCACGGCACGATGCGGCGGCTATCCACCCCACGCCATCAGCGAATGGCTGAGACGCGAGAGGCGGCATTACGGGGCCTAACCATGACAGAGCTGTTTCCAGCAGATTCAAGGAGGCCAGCAGATTTCTTTTCTGGATCATCTGCTGGCCTCCTTGAATCTGCTGGAGAAAACAAAGATGCTTCAAGCGCGGCGGATTTTTTTCTCCACCTCCACCAAAACCAGCGCTCCCACCGCCACGCCGAGGATTCGCAGCCACACCGTGGCATCGAGCGGGGCGGTATGAAGATAACGGTTCATCAACGGTGCATACGTGAAGATCAACTGCAGCACACCCGTGAGCCCGATGCCGAGCCACAGACGCGGATTGCTGAACCAGCCGATGCTAAAAATGCTGCGCCGAAGGCTGCGGCAGTTGATGAGGTAGGCGCTGGCCACAGCGACGACGGTGTTCACGACAGCGGTGCGGGTCTGTGCGATGTTGGCGCTGCTGTTTTGCTCGTAAAAGAACACCCAGTAGCTTCCAGCGAGCATGATGAGCGACACAAGCGCGGTGCGCATGAACATGGCGAAATCGAAAATCGGCGTCTTTTGATCCCGCGGAGACCTTTTCATGATGTCGGCCTCCGGTGGCTCGAAAACGAGCATGAGGCCGAGCAGGATGGCCGTGGTCAGATTCACCCACAGCAGATGCACCGGCAGCGTCGGCAGGGTGAGGCCGAAAACGACACTGGTGAGCAAAATGAGCGCAAAACCCACGCTCACCGGCAGCGTCCACACGAGGAACTTGATGAGGTTGTCATACACGCCGCGACCTTCCTCGACCGCGGCGGCGATGGTGGCGAAGTTGTCATCCGTGAGCACCATGCTGGCCGCGCCTTTCGCCACATCGGTGCCTGTGATGCCCATGGCGATGCCGATGTCGGCTTGTTTCAAAGCGGGGCCGTCATTCACGCCGTCGCCGGTCATCGCGAGGATGTGACCACGGCTTTGCAAAGCACGCACGAGCCGCAGTTTCTGTTCGGGAGCCACGCGAGCAAAGACGGCGGTGCGGTCCGCGATCTCCGGCAGGTCGGCATCGCTGATCTCCGCCAGCTCGCGACCGCTGATGGCAGGCACTATGTCCGCTCCGGCGATGCCGATTTGCTTCGCGATGGCCTGCGCGGTCACCGCATGGTCTCCGGTGATCATTTTCACGCGAATGCCAGCTGCCTGACACTTCGCCACAGCAGCGATGGCCTCCTCACGCGGCGGATCGATCATGCCCTGCAAGCCGAGGAAGGTGAGGCCCTCGCTGACGTGATGATGCTCAAAATCACCGCTGACATGCGAGCCATCGCGACGGCAAAAGGCGATCACCCGCATGCCCTTGGAACCAAAAGACCTCGCCACCTCACGAATCGCCTCCGTGTCGATGGCGACGATCTCGCCACGTGCATCGAGCATGTGCGTGCAGCGATCCAGCAGTCGTTCCAGCGCACCCGCTTTGTAGATGCGGCGGCCTTCCACATGATCGTGCAGTGTGGCGCGGAACATGTGGTCGCTTTCAAAAGGGATCATATCCACACGGGGCGAGCCCGCATGGATCGCGGCATGGCTCAGTCCGGCTTTCTCCGCCGCCACGAGCAACGCCCCCTCCGTGGGATCGCCCGCGATGCTCCACGCGCCGTCCTTTTCGATGATGGCGGAGTCATTGCACAGCATTCCGGCGTGAAGGCACTCGTGCAAAGCGGGCTTCAATGCAGCATCCATCGTGATTTGGCCCTGATGAATGGCACCACGCGGTTCGTAGCCCGTTCCGCTGACCTCGAAGGTCTCGCCACCGGCGTGGATTCGCTGCACGGTCATCTTGTTCTGCGTGAGCGTGCCCGTCTTGTCCGAGCAGATGACCGTGGTGCAGCCCAGAGTCTCCACCGCTGGCAGCTTGCGGATGATGGCGCGACGTTTGGCCATGCGGCTCACGCCGATGGCGAGCACGATGGTGATGGCGGCGGGCAGGCCTTCGGGAATCACGCCCACGGCCAGCGCCACGCTCGCCATGAGCATCTCGATCACGCTGCCGCCGCGCACCAGCACGCCATAGGCAAACAAGGCCGCGGCGAGCGCGAGGATGACCCACAGCAGCACGCCGCTGAAGCGGGCGATCTTCTGCGTGAGCGGCGTGGTGAGATCCACTGCCTCAGCAATGAGAAACGCCACGCGCCCCGTCTCCGTGCGGTCGCCCGTAGCCCACACGACGCCCGTGCCGGTGCCTGCGGTCACCAAAGATCCCGCGTAAGCCATGTTCACGCGATCCGCGAGCACCGTGTCCGCATGCAAAGGGTCCGGCCGCTTGCTCGCCGGCACCGATTCACCGGTGAGCGACGATTCGTCGATTTGCAGGCTCTTTGTTTCGAGCAAACGAATGTCCGCCGGCACGCGATCACCGCCAGCGAGCATCACGATGTCGCCAGGAACGAGTTCGACGCTGTTCACGCGGATCTTTTTGCCATCACGCCGCACCACGGCCTCGGCCACGACCATCTTCATGAGGGCCTCCAGCGCACTCTCAGCCTTCGACTCTTGGAGGAAACCGATGATGGCATTTACCACGACGACGATGAAGATCACGCTCGCGTCCACCCACTCACCGAGGAATCCGGTGACCACCGCCGCCGCGATCAGCACCAGCACGAGCGGAGCCGTGAACTGCCGCGCGAGCCGCAGCCACGCCGACGTGCCGCCACGCACCTTGACGAGGTTTTCGCCGAAGCGTTCCAGCCTTGCGCGAGCCTCCGCGCTGGTGAGTCCGGTTTCAAGTGAACCCCCGGTGAGCCGCAAAGCATCACAGGTGGCGAGATCGTGGGCAGTAGTCGCAGTCAACCCTCCATGGGTCATCAAAAAACGCGCTTTTTGCAATCAGCAAACAGATGAGACACGCCCGTTGCTTCTCAAAGCGCGGTGCCATCGCGCCAGGCGTCGCCGTTTCGCAGTCGGCGGAGGTTATCGAGCGTGCTGCCAGCGATCTGGGCGAGCGCTTCATGCGTCAAAAAGGCCTGATGAGAAGTGATCAGCACGTTGGGGAAACTCAGCAGGCGTGAGAGCTCATCATCCAGCAGCGGGCGTTCGCTGTGATCCTCAAAAAAGATGCCCTCCTCTTCCTCATAAACATCCAGCGCCACGCCGCCGAAATGACGGAATTTGAGCGCCTCAATCACTGGAACGCTATCGACCAGCTTGCCACGGCTCGTGTTCACCAGATAGGCTCGGGGTTTCATCAGGGCAATTGTGGCGACATTGAGCAGGTGATGCGTCTCCGCCGTGCAACCCACTTCCGGATCTCCTCCACCCAAAGCACGCTGCTGGCGACGGCTCCGATGAGGAAGAACTCGGTCAGAGGGATGGGGACGGTATGGAAGATGCGGTTCATCGGTTCGGTGTAGATGACGGCTAAGTGGAGGATGTTGCCGAGCAGCAGGCCGCCGAGCAGCCAGTAGTTTTTGAAGAGGCTGAAGTTCAGCGCGGATTTGGTTTCGCTGCGGCAGTTGAGCACGTTGAACCACTGGCAGACGGCGAGCACAGTGAAGGTCTCGGTTTGCACCTGGGCAAAGGGGGCACCGAGGGAGAGCTTCCACATGAAATAACCGAAGGTGCTGAGCGCCATGGTGGGCATCATGAACATCAGCCGCTGAAGCATGGTGCGTGTGAGCAGGCCCTCGCTCTGCGAGATGGGGCGCTGCTGCATCTCATCGCCTTCCGGTGGCTCCATGATGAGGTTTACGGTGACGGTGCCTTCCGTGACTAGATTGATCCACAGGATCTGCACGGCGGCCAATGGCAACGGATAGCCGAAGAAGAGGGCGCTGAGCAGCACGGTGACCTCCGCCATGGAGGTGGTGAAGAGGTAGAGCACCACTTTCTTGAGGTTGCGATAGACGAGGCGACCTTCCTCAACGGCGTTGACGATGGTGGCGAAGTTGTCGTCGGCGATGACGATCTTCGCCGCGCCTTTGGCGACTTCGGTGCCCGTGATGCCCATGGCCACGCCGACATCGGCGGTGGCCAGTGCGGGAGCGTCATTCACGCCATCGCCGGTCATGGCGACGACCTTTTTCTGCGATTGGAAGGCCTCGACGATGCGGAGTTTCTGCGCCGGATGCACGCGTGCAAAGACGGAGATGCGATCAAGGTTGGCCCGCAAATCCTGCTCGGGCATCAGCTCCAGTTCGCGTCCGTCCACGGCGAGATCGCCCTCCTGAGCGATGCCGAGTGTGCGGGCGATGGCGAGGCCGGTGGCTTTGTGGTCGCCCGTCACCATGACGGGACGGATGCCCGCCGCGCGGCACTCGGCTACGGCGGCTTTGACCTCGTCACGCGGCGGGTCCATCTGGCCGATGAGTCCGAGGAAAACGGCCTGCCTCTGGAACTGCGCGAAGCCCGCCTCGTCATCGAGAGCGCTATCGTTCACCTCCGCGACGGCGAGTAGACGCAGGGCGCGTGTCGCCATGGCGGCACCAGCGGCATCAGCCGCACGGTGGATGCTTTCACTCATGGGCACCTGGGCATCGCCCTGACGCGCATGGCCGCACAGGGCCAGCAACACTTCTGGGGCACCTTTGATGATGACGCGTCCATGGGGAGCGTGGCCGTGGTGCGTGGCCATCATCTTGGTGGCGGAGTCGAAGGGAATCTCGCTGCGTCGCGGCCATTGCTTGCGCAGGGCCTGGAGTTCCACGCAGCCTTTGAGTGCCAGGGTGAGCAGTGCGGTCTCCGTGGGATCACCCAGTGGGCGCCAGCGGGTGTCAGTGTCATCCGGCCGGACAAGGTCGGCATCGTTGCAAAGAGCGGCCGCCTCCAGCAGGGCGCGGACGTGAGCATCACCGGCGGGGACTTCCACTCCTGCTTCGAGCAGGGTGCCCTCGGGCGCGTAGCCGGCACCGGCGACTTCGATCTCCCGTCCGTCCGGCAGCCAGAGCGCAGTAACGGTCATCTCGTTTTTGGTGAGCGTGCCTGTTTTGTCACTGCAAATCACGCTGGTGGAGCCGAGCGTCTCCACCGCCGCGAGCCGCCGCACGATGGCCTTGCGTGCCGCCATGCGCTGCATGCCCACGGCCAGTGCTATGGTCATCGCCACGGGCAATCCTTCCGGCACCATTGAGACCATCTGGCTGACGGCTACCATGAAGACTTCTGCAAACGGCATGCCCCGCGCCAGACCGACCATGAGCACCACACCGACGAGCGCGATCGCCGCAACGACGAGGTAGCGGCCAAACTGCGCAATGCGCTGTTCCAGCGGCGTCTGCGGGTCTTCCGCATGGGAGGTCATTTTGGCGATCTTACCTACCTCCGTGCTCAGACCCGTGGCGACGACCACGGCCAGCCCACGCCCAGCGGCGATGTGCGTTCCGGAAAACACCATGTTACGCCGATCCGCCAGCACCGTGTCGTCTGGCAACGCCTCGGGGTTCTTGTTCACGGGCAGGGATTCGCCCGTGAGCGCGGCTTCCGCAGCCTGGAGCGCTGCGGCTTCCAGCAAGCGAGCATCCGCCGCCACCGCATCTCCGGCTGCGAGCAGCATGACATCTCCTGGCACCAGTTCGCTTGCTTCGATGATTTCTTCTTTACCGCCGCGCCGCACCCGCACCTTGAGCGCGGAGAGTCTGCGGAGCGACTCCATGGACCGCTCCGCCCGCCCCTCCTGAATCGCGCCGATGAGAGCGTTGATGAAAACGACGACGAGGATGACCGCCGCGTCCCCTCGTTTGCCCATCGCAAAGGCAATGATGGCGGCGACAAACAGGATGTAAATCAGCGGGCTGGCGAACTGCTGCGCAAACACGCGCCACAGCGATTTGTGTTTCTCCTCTGGCAAAATGTTCGCGCCATGCGTGACGAACCGGCTCGCGGCCTCCTTCGGTGAGAGACCGCTGGCGGGGTCACTGATGATCTGCGTGCAGGCATCGGCTGCGGAAACATGATGCCATGGATGGACTGCGGTGGCGGGGTTGGAAGGCGGGTTCATGTCAAATTATGGTTCGGGCGTTCGCAGGTTCGCTAATTCCAGGGCACTGGGTATCACGGGCTGCTGCGGTTGAATGAGAATCTTGTCGAGCCGGTGGCGGTCCATGTCTGCGATCTCAAAGCGGAAGGTGCCCCACTCAAAGTGGTCGCCTTCGCGAGGGATGCGTTGCATCTGGTGCAGCACAAAGCCGCTTAGCGTCTGATACGCCTCCTGTTCTTCCTGGGGCAGGTGTTGCAAACCGAGCAGTTGCTTCAAATCGTCCAACTCCAGCGAGGCATCGACGAGCCATGAACCATCTTCACGCCGCACGACGCGCGCTTGTGGCGGCTGGTCGAATGATGGGATGTCGCCGACGATTTCCTCGAACACGTCCACCAGAGTCACCAGACCCTGCACGGTGCCGAACTCATCCGGCACGAGAGCCAGGTGTTTGCGGCTTTGCTTGAAGGTTTCGAGGAGTTTGAGAGCCGTCATGTTGGCCGGGACGAACAACGGTTCGGTGAGCAGGTCGCGCAGGCTGGCCGACTGCGCCAGGGCGAGGTTGGCCCAGAGCGCCTTCAAGGAAACCATGCCGAGCACATGGTCGCGCAGCCCTTCGTAAACTGGAAAGTAGGTGTGGCCGCTGGCGATGATCTTGCGCCAGTTCACTTCGCTGGCATCGGCCACGTCGAGCCAGACGATTTGCGCTCGCTGAGTCATGAGGTCGCCGACGCACTTGCGATCCAGCGCCATGGCTTGCTCGACCATTTCTTTCTCCGCCTTGAAGAACACACCCGCCTGATGCCCCTGTTCGACGAGTGACCGCACTTCGTCCTCAGTGACGGCTGGTTCAGGCTTGGATTGAAAGCCGAAGAGCCGCAACACCGAATCCGTCAGCCCGCCCAACAACCGCACAACCGGAGCGGTGAGGCTGGAGAGCCGACGCACAGGCCGCGCCAGCGCCAGCGCGATGCCGAGGGGATTGTTCAATGCCAGTCGTTTGGGAACCAACTCCCCAAGCACGACCGAGAGCAGCGTGATGCCGAAAACGACTGCACCGATGCCAAGGGCTTCACCGTAACGCGCAAACACCGGGAACGGCACCAAGGCGCTGGCGATTTCCCGCGCGATAGTCGCGCCGCCGAAGGCACCCGCCAGCACGCCAATGAGCGTGATTCCCACCTGCACGGTGGAAAGAAAACGATTGGGCGAGTCAGCCAGTTCCAGCGCCGCCTGCGCACGGGCATCGCCTTGCTCGGCCAGTTTGCGAAGCTTGGGCTTGCGGCACGAGATGATGGCAATCTCCGCCATCGCGAACACGCCGTTGGCGAGCACGAGCAACACGATGATGATGATTTCGCTGGCGATGACGCTCATGGAGTAGAGGAAAATCAGATGCAGGGCCTATTGCCACGAATCCTCATTGCTTCTCCTTTTCCAGAATCGCGAGCGTCGTTTTCAGCACAGTATCGGGATTCAGTGAGATGCTGTCGATGCCTTGCTCGACGAGGAACTGGGCGAACTCGGGGTAGTCACTCGGTGCCTGGCCGCAGATGCCGATTTTGCGGCCTTTGGCACGGCAGACGGCGATGACCCAGGTGATCATGGTCTTCACGGCGGCGTTTCGTTCATCGAAAATGGGCGCGACGATCTCGCTGTCGCGATCCACGCCGAGGATGAGCTGGGTGAGGTCGTTGGAGCCGATGCTGAAGCCGTCAAAGAGGTCTGCGAACTCCTCGGCGAGGATCACGTTGGCGGGGATTTCGCACATGACGTAGATCTCCAGGCCGTCCTGGCCGCGTTTGAGTCCGTGCTTCTCCATCTCGGCCTGCACCTTGCGGCCTTCATCAAGCGTGCGGCAGAAGGGGATCATGAGCTTCAAATTGGTGAGGCCCATCTCATCGCGCACTTTTTTCACGGCGCGGCACTCCAGCGCGAAGCCGGCCTGATAACGCGGGTGGTAGTAGCGGCTCGCACCTCGGAAGCCGAGCATCGGATTCTCCTCAGCAGGCTCGTAGGCTTTGCCGCCGATGAGATTGGCATACTCGTTTGTTTTGAAGTCGCTGAGGCGCAGGATGACATCCTTCGGATAAAACGCGGCGGCGATCATACCGACACCTTGGGCCAGTTTATCGACAAAATACTGCGGTTTGTCGGTGTAGTCCGCCGTGAGCTTCTCTATCTCGGCTTTGGCAGTGGCATCGGCGAGCTTGTCGAAGTCGATCAAGGCGAGCGGATGGATCTTGATGTAGGTGCTGATGATGAACTCCATCCGCGCGAGGCCGACGCCGTCATTCGGGGTAAAAGAGAGCGCAAAGGCTTCCTCGGGATTAGCGAGGTTCATCATCACCTTGGTGCGCGGTTTGCCGAGTGACTTCAAATCGGTGCGCTGCACCTCAAAGGGCAACTCACCTTCGTAAACAAAGCCAGTATCGCCTTCCGCACAGCTTACGGTGACCATCATGCCGTCCTTGAGCGCCTCGGTGCCGTGCTCGGTGCCGACAATGGCTGGCACACCAAGTTCGCGGCTGACAATGGCGGCATGGCAGGTGCGTCCGCCGCGATTCGTGATGATGCCTGCGGCCTTCTTCATGATGGGCTGCCAGTCGGGATCGGTCTTGTCTGTGACGAGCACTTCGCCCTGCTGAAACTGGCCGATGAACTCGGCGCTCTTGATCACACGCACTCGCCCCGTGGCGATCTTTGCACCGACGCTGCGCCCGCTCGTCAGCACGGCGCTGCGTTTGCTCAAGACATAGGATTCGAGCACATCGAGATCCTTGCGCGACTGCACTGTCTCCGGCCTCGCCTGCACGATGAAAAGCTCGCCGGTGATTCCATCCTTGGCCCATTCCAAATCCATCGGCGCGTGCTGGCCTCGTTTGGTGGAGTAATGGTCTTCGACGATGCAGGCCCAGCGGGCGAGTTCGAGCACTTCGTCATCGGTGAGCGCGAGTTTGGCGCGATCCGCTGGTGCCACGGGGATGTTTTTCACCATCTTTCCGCCACCGGAATCATAGACGAGTTTGAACTCCTTGCTGCCCACCGTCTTTTGCAACACAGGCCGATGCCCGGTCTTAAGCGTGGGTTTGAAAACAAGAAACTCATCGGGCGTGACCGAACCCTGCACCACGTTTTCGCCGAGGCCGTAAGCGGCGCTGATCATCACCGCGTCGCGGAAGCCGCTCTCGGTATCAATGGTGAACATGACACCGGAGCACGCGAGATCGGAGCGCACCATGCGCTGCACGCCGATGCTGAGCGCGACCTTGAAATGATCGAAGCCCTTGTCCACGCGGTAGCTGATGGCGCGGTCGGTGAAGAGCGAAGCGAAGCAACGCTTGCACGTCTCCAGCAGCGCCGCCGTGCCGTGGACATTCAAATACGTCTCCTGCTGTCCCGCAAAGCTCGCATCGGGCAGATCTTCGGCAGTGGCCGAGGAACGCACCGCGACATCCAATGGCGCGGTGCTGCTGCCTTGCAGCTCACGATAGGCAGTCGTGATCAGCTCCTGCAAATCGGCAGGCAGCGTGGCATTGAGGATGGCCTGCCGCACCGCATGACCGCGTTCGCTGAGGTTCGCCATGTCGTGTGTGTCGAGGTCGGCGAGCGTGGCGCGGATGCGTTCGTCGAGTTGTGCTTCACGGATGAAATGCCGGAAGGCCTCGGCGGTGATGGCAAAACCATCAGGCACCTTCACGCCCTTGCTGGCGAGTTCGCGCACCATCTCGCCAAGCGAGGCGTTTTTGCCGCCGACGAGGGGAACGTCCTCGATCGTGATGTCGGCGAACCATTTGATGAAAGGATGGGATGGGGATGAGTTCATGCGGAGGCAGTTGGGGTTGGATTTTCGGAAACGTTGGTTGGGAGGGCAAGGAGCTGCCGCACGGCATCAGCGGCCGCGTCGGCAAAGGGGGTGAGGGCCAGATGGGCACCCATTTCACGCAGGCTGGCGGATTCGTGATCGGAGTTGGCGGTCACGGCGATGCATCCCCGGTAGCCGCAGTCTTCGAGCCCGTGCAGCAGGATCTGATTCACATGCTTGTCACGGATGCTGTTCACCACCCAGCGGGCTTCATCCAAGGGGAGCGAGGCCAGGAAGCCGGGATCTTCGGCATCGCCATAAACCGTCTCCATGCCTTCGTGGGTGAATCCCCGCAGGAGGCCGGGATCGCTGTCCACGCCCATCACATGCAGGTCGCGGCTTTCCAGTTCACGCACAAGCGCCATGCCATAGCGACCCAGCCCAAAGACGATGACGTCCACGGGCCTGGCGTTGGGTTTGGTGTCAGGGTGATTCGCTTCACGTCCGGGGTTTTTGCGCTCAAAGATCCGCAGCCAGGGCTCCAGACGCTCATACAGCGGGCCAGAGTAAAGGATCATGTAGGTGGACAAGCTGATGGTGATGAGTCCCACCAAGGTGATCACGCCCATCACGCCTGCATCCAAATGCCCCAGCCTCATTCCCAAGGCACCGAGGATGAGGGAGAACTCGCTGATCTGCGCCACGGTGAGACCGGCGAGGAAGCCGGTGCGTTTGCGATAGCCCATCGCGCCCATGATGACCATGACGATGAGCGGATTCCCCACGAGAACGAAGACCGAGAGAGCCAGCGCGGGCAGCACCTGGCCCGTCATCGCGCCGAGATCGAGGTGTGCGCCCAGATCGATGAAGAAGAACAGCAGCAGAAAATCACGCAGGCTTACCAGACGAGAGCCGATCACCTCACGGTAAGGCGTGGAGGCAATGGACACACCCGCGAGAAAGGCGCCCACTTCCTTGCTGAAGCCGAGATGATGTGCTGCCGCGCTCAGCGTCACCGCCCAGGCCACGGCGCTGAGCACCAGCAGCTCTCGCGAGCGTCCCAAACGCCGCAGCAGAGGTGTCAGCACCCATTTCATCAAGGCGGCCAGAACAGCAATGAAGGCCGCACCTTTGCCCAGCACGGCCAAGGCCTGCGCTCCCAGTGAGGCGGTATCGCCAGCCGATCCCATGGCCGTCAGGCCGATCATCACCAGGACCACGACGATGTCCTGCACGATGAGGAAACCAATCGCGATGCGGCCATGCAGAGTATCCGTCTCCTTTTTGTCTGAGAGCAGCTTCACGATGATGATCGTGCTGGAAAACGTGAGCGCGACCGCGACATAAATCGCCGGGACCACCGCCATGCCCAAGGCCAGCGCCAAGAAGAAGCCCACGACGGAGGTGAAGAAAACCTGTCCCAAACCGGTGGCCAGTGCCACGGGGCCGAAGGCACGGATGATGTGCAGGTCCAGCTTCAACCCCACGACAAAAAGCAGCAACGAAATGCCGAGCCCGGCGAGCAGGCCGACCTGATCATTGGCTGAGACCATGCCCAGCACCGACGGTCCCATGATTATCCCTGCGGCAATGAAGGAAACGATGAGCGGCTGTTTCAGCCACAGGCCCAGCGCACCTGCCACCGCTGAGATCAGCAGCAGCACAGCGATTTCGGTGAAGACATCGGAGAAGATCATGATTCAAAAAGGGTGTGAAAGGCAGAAAGTGAGCGGCTCATTCAGGGTCTGTATTTGTGGGTAAATCACTGCCCCGAATCACCAGGACCGCACACGGCGCATGGCGGACGACCAGCTCAGCGGTGCTCCCGATCAGGGCACGCTGCCAGCCTGTGCGTCCATGGGAGCTCATGACGATGAGGGCGGCTTTCAGGCGACGGGCCAGTCGGCAAATGGCGCGGTGGGGCGTGCCCTCCACCACCTCCGCATCTCCAGACAGGCTGGCATCAAGAGACTCGTCACGCAGAGCGGTGATCTGGGCATCTGCCTGCGCTCGCAGAGCATCGATCTCCTGGTAAAATCGAGCATACTCACGCGTTCCCGGCAGTCCCATTGGCTCCTGCACGTTCGCCAGCGTGATTTTGGCATCAAAGGTCCGGGCGAATCTTTCAGCCCATGGAAAGGCGGCTCGTGATGCAGGTGAAAAGTCCGTGGTTAGAAGAAGGGGGCCAGCCTCCAGCAGCGGAGCCTCGTCAAAGTCGTTGATGACCAGCACGGGACATTTTGCATGCCGCACCACGCGCTCTGCTGTGCTGCCAAGAAGCTGCTCGATGATGCCGGCCCTGCCGCTGCGTGCCATGATGATCATCTCCACGCGGCGCACCGCCGCACAGCTCACGATCTCCTCAAAATCCCTGCCGTGGAGGATTTCGCATGATGCCTGCTGATCGGCTGCGTGCGTTTGCCTCCAGGCCTCAAGCTTCACCTCGGTGTGAGTTTGGCGTTGGGCCAGGAAATGACTCCCAAATGCCAAAACCTCGGCCTCATCAGCCAACGGAGCGAGCACATGCACGAACGTGACTTGCGCAGCCCACTTTTGCGCCAGGGAAACGGCGATGCGGCTCGCCCGAGCACTGGCTGCGGAAAAATCGACCGGAACCAGCAAACCCAGACCGGGTGCGATTTCTGACGGAGGTAGAGAGGACATATCAATGGCGTTCATGGCGTGTCAGGGTCATCAAGTCTCACTGTCCGCCGGGTTCACCACCAGCAGCGCAGTCGGCAAAATGGTCAGCAATTGTTCTGCGGTCGATCCAAGCAGCACATAGCGCAGGTTGGTGCGCCCTTTTCTGCCCATCACGATCAGGTCGGCTTCCGTCTGTCTGGCGTGGGCCACGATGCCGTTGCCATAGTTCGTCGCCTGGAGCAGCAGCGCACGGGATTCGATTTCCTGGGACGCCTCGCTCACAAAGTCGCGCAGCGCCGATTCCGTTGCCTGAAGATAGTCGTCACTGATGGCAGGCGGTGTCATCGGAACCGATGCGCCGAACGGTGCGTGGGCGTAAGGCAGACTCAGCCACGGCTCCCGCCACACATGCAGGAAGTCCACCCTGGCACCATCTTGAACGGCGACACGATGGGCCTGCGCGGCGACCTCGCGCGAGGTCTCGGAGAAATCAATGCAGGCTATGATCTTCTGAAAGGGATTCGGATGCGCTGCCCTGACCAGCAGCACCTTGGTCCGGGCTTTACGCACCAGCTTGCAGGAAACTGACCCGGCACCCAGCTTTGATTCACCCGAACCTGTGATCCCCGCCACGACCAAATCTGGTTTCAGGGTGTGGATGTGCTCCAAGATTTCATGCAAGGGCACGCCCACGACAAGGGTCGTTTGGCAACTGGCAGGAGCACCCGCCTGTGCCAACCAGCGCACGAGAGCTTCCTGGGCACCTTCGGCGGCAATCGCAGCCTCACGCTCAAAGCTCATGCGGCGGCTGACCGCGATCATGTCGATGGCGGCGGTATCCACCACATGCAGGACGTGAAGGCTGGCTCCATTCAGCCCCGCCAGCCGCATCGCTTGTGCGAGTGCTGAGCGTGACCCCGTGGAGAAATCCACGGGGACGAGGATGGTCTTGAGCGTGTTCATCTGGCAAGCCGGGTTTGAGCCTCCGCCTCCAGCCAGTGCTGCATCTCCTGCCCTTCAGGACAGCCTGCACTGATGTAGATGAAGTAGGCACGCGTGGCGATCTCCTCATGCGTGACCTCCTCGGCCACTTCGGGTGCTCCTGGAGACACAGGCGGCACGGTGGAGCGCTTGCGAACAGCTTTCTTGGTGGCGGCAGGTTTCTTGGCCTGCTTGGCAGCGGGAACGGCTGCTTTTTTAACGGCTGCCTTTGGGGCGGTGCTGGCTTTCGGGGTGGTTTTCATGGTGCTGATGGATGGCGGGTTTGAATGAGTGAAATCGTCACGCCACCACGCGCTCGGCCACGGGTTTGAGGCCATCGCGGAAGCGCGAGATGCTGTCGAGCGTCACCCGCGCGATCTCGGAAAGGGCTTCGTGCGTGAGGAAGGCCTGATGCGCGGTGATGAGGACATTGGGGAAGGTCATGAGCCGGGCCAGTTCATCATCCTGAAGCACCGCGCCGGAGTGATCCTCGAAGAAGATGCCTTCCTCTTCCTCATACACATCCAGGGCCACACCGCCCAGTTGGCCGGATTTGAGCGACTCGATCACCGCCGAGCTATCCACGAGTTTGCCACGGCTCGTGTTCACCAGATAGGCTCCGGGCTTCATCAGGGCAATGCTGGTCACATTGAGC
>NZ_JBIIKX010000152.1:0-3414 GCF_044232965.1 Prosthecobacter sp. | reverse complement strand
AGTAAGCCGCGTGGGCTGTGGCGGCTCCGAGAGGAGCCAGAGCAGCGAGCTTCAGGAAATGGCGGCGAGTGGTGTTTGGGGTCATGTTGTTCGGATTGTAGCGTGGCAGGCTCTACTTCAACTCAGGCCGCAGGTAGGCCTTGATGTAGTCGCTGTCGGTGGCGTGCTTCACGTTCGGGGCACCGGGATAGACGAGGTCGCAGGGGACTTGATGAGCATCGCAGTGTTCTTTGAGCTTCACGCCGAAGTTCGCGGTGTGGGTGGGGTCTTTTTCGTCGTGGCCGAGGTTCGGCGGGGCGCTGTAGTAGAGGCCGACGGGCGGGTCGCCGGAGGTGACGAGTTCATAGGGTGAGTATTCTTTGATCCAGGGCAGGAGGCGCTCGCGGGCGTCGTAGAACATCTGGAAGGAGCTGATCTTCTTCTTCGCATCCCACACGATGCCGAAGGCGTGGGAGCCGTATTTGCTGTTGGGTGTCCACTCGCGCATTTGGTGAGGATCGAGCGTGGTCTGCGCACCGGACACGGCGGCGCAAAGGACGCGAGTGGACTCACGGGCGATGGGATCGGCGCTCGTGGGATCGGCCATCTCGTCGTGAAAGGCCAGCCAAAGGCTCGTGCAGGCACCGGCGGAGCCGCCGGCGAGAGCGACCTTGGTTTTGTCGAGGTTCCACTCCTTGGCCTTGCTGCGACAGAACTGGAGGGCGCGGGTGCAGTCGAGCATCGGTCCCTTCACCGGCGGCACCAGTCCATCGGCGGTGGAGTCTTTGATGGTGCGGTATTCCACGGACGCCACCGAGATGCCGGCCTCCAGCGCGGGCAGGATCATGCTTCGAGCCACAGATCGGTCGCCGCCCTGCCAGCCGCCGCCATGGATGTAAACGAGCAGCGGCGTGGGCTGGTCCGACTTGGCCCGCCAAAAATAAATCACCTGCATCCGATGCGGGCCATAGGCGACGTTTTCGTCAGGCTCGACGGGCAGTTCATACTTCCGGTGCTCGGGGGCGGGCTTCTGCGCCTTAGGCGGAGCGTCGGCGGCGATCAGCGTCGTCAGTGGAGCAAAAAGGAGGGCGATGAGGGTGAGTTCGAGTTTCATGTTTGGAGTGGCATGTTGCGTTCAAGGCTTCGTGTTCTCCACGTCGATGTAGAGCGAGTTGATCCGCGCCAGGGTGCCGGGGATCTGGCCGTCGTGCATGTAGAGCAGGCGTCCGGGGCTGATCTCGCGGATGGCGGTGTAGTTGAAATTGGCGCGGTCGGAGATGACGCGGTGATCGCGCCAGGTGCGACCGCCATCGAGGCTGAACATGAGATTGGAAACGGGGCGGCCATAGCTGCACGCGAGCACGCCGTGGCTCATGAGCACGAGGTCAGGCATGACGCTGCCTTCTTCTAGGGTGCGCTCGAACTTCCACGTCTTGCCGCCATCGAGCGAGCGATGCTGGAGGAGGTTCGACATGTGCGCATCGGGCCGCGTGACCGCGAGCCATTCGCTGTCGCTGAGCCTCACGACGGCGGGCTCGCCACCGAGACCGATGTGCGCGAGATGCGTCCACGTTTTTCCCAGATCGGTGCTGCGCAGCAGATGCGTGTGGCGCTCCGGAAAGCCGCGGCCGTTGGCCAGTTTCAGCGTGGCTCGGCGGCTCCAGGCGACGGCGGTGATGCTGCCATCCTTCTCAGCCCAGATGTGGCGTTCAAACAGAAGCACCTCGCCATTTTTTGACGGCATGAACTCCGTGGGCATCGAGATGGTGCTGTCGTGCATGGTGAGGTTATCCGCCTTGGCATCGAGGAGCGAGGTTTTGCCCGTCAGCGTGCCGTCCGGCTGCAATCGTGTCCAACGCGACGGCCCGAGGATGCGACCATCGGCGAGGCGCACGAGTTCCTGCGGCGAATCGCTGTTTTGTTCGGTGCCGGGCACGGCTTGCCACGTTTTGCCAGCGTCCGTGCTGCGGCGCACGATGTAAGGCTCCAGCAAGGCATCGCTGCCTTGCGGATTGCTGGTCAAAAGCAGGCCCTGGCCCATGTCGTAGAGGTAGGGGCGCGACTCGGTGTTCTTTTTGTCCACGTTGAGCGGCCACGGCTCGCTGACGGTGATCTTAAGTGGCGACTTTTCCACCGCCGCACTCGCCGCAGGCCGCAAACCGAGCCGCACAAACTCCCACTGCGCCTCGCCCGTGAAGGGCTTCGACGTGGAGCCAAAGCGGATGAACTTGCGCGGCGATGTCGCGGGTCGCCAGAAGGCATCGCGGCCTTCGATGAGGCGTTTGCCATCCCTTTCGACCGCCATGTCCTCGCCGCGAATGATGAGCCGATACGTGTGAAAGGCATCCCGCGTGTCCGCCTGCGCAAAGCGGTCTGTCAGCGTGCGCACATACCCTTTCGCGGCCTCGGGATGCTTGTCCTGCGCTGGCGTGAGCAAAATGCCTTCGACATGCTTTCCATCGCAAACCTCCACGCAAATCGGCGCCCCATCCCGCTGCGGCCACGTCGCCGTGGGCGAGTCCCGATGCCCGACCATGCTCACCAGCTTCACGCGTGCCTCGACGATGATCTCTTTGCCATCGAGATCGCCCGTCCACTCGGCTTCAAAGGCACCCAAGTCGTCTTTTGCGTCGTCACTCAAATGCAAGGCGCCGCCTTCGAGCTTGGTGTTGGGTTTGCCGATTGCGGCCCAGGGCGATGCGGGCGGGGATTGGCCGTCATAGTGGAGGAGCCACGGCACCTCGTCGGCGGCGCACATCAGCATGGGTTGGGCGAGCAGAAGGGCGGAGATGAGGAAAAGTCGCTTCATGGGTTGAGTCATTGAATCCAGAACGAAAAAAGCCGCCCGTTCTGCACGGCAAACTCTAGGCGCATTGGCTGGCCCTTGCGTGTGGCGATCTTCGTCAGTTCGGGCAGGGCGAGGCCGATTTCATCCTTGCCCGTGATCGTGATCTTTTGCAGCGAGATCCCTTGATCATCCAGCAGGCTGACGGTGAGGGCACCGAACTTGATCGCTGCGTTCACATGCAGCGTGCCGCCATCGTGAATGAACGGTTTCGTGCGCAGAATGCCGGGCTTGTAGCTGGCTTCCATGGCGACAAAGCGGTCGCGTTTGATCGTGGCGAAACCGAGAGCACCGCGATGCGACGGCATCGGAGGCAGGAGCTTCGGCTCGTCTTCAAACTTCCAGCGTGTGCTGTGGAGTTGATTGCGCCCCGTGTAGTAAAAGCGGAGTTCATCGCCGACCAGGACGGGATCAGAAACGGGCGGCGAGATCACACCGCGATCCCATTCGCCGAGGCCGCCCATCGCGAGGAAGGGCGAGCGGTCGCTGAGGCGCTGCCAGGTCATGTTGTCGCGGCTGATGCCGAGCTGCACTGGCAGCGTGACGCTCTCGGGATCGTTGTGAAACAGATGAACGAAGCCGATGTTCAC
>NZ_JBIIKX010000057.1:0-39063 GCF_044232965.1 Prosthecobacter sp. | reverse complement strand
GGGAATCGGCAAGGTTGCGGACAACGGTCGTTCCGGCTTTGACTAAGGCATGAGTTTCGACCTGCTGGCCCCGCATTACCGCTGGATGGAGCTGCTGTGCGCTGGAGAGAAGCTGCAACGCTGCCGCACTGCCTTCCTGAACGCGATTCCAGCGCCGGAGCACGCGCTGGTGTATGGCGAGGGCAACGGGCGCTTCCTCGCCGCGCTGTGCCGCCGCTTTCCAATGACGCAGGTGACGGTGGTGGAAGCGAGCGCGGTGATGATCGCGCTCGCTCAGGCACGACTGCGGCGGTCAGGGCTGGAGAATGCGGTGGTGACGTTCGTTCACGCGGATGCGCTCGAATGGCAGCCGCCCGCCGCACACTTCGATTTGATCGTCACCTGCTTCTTCTTCGACTGCTTTCGGGAGGATCAATTGCAGTGTTTGATCCCCCGCATCGCTGGCGCGGCCCAAAAAAAGGCGCATTGGCTGGTGGCGGATTTCAAAATCGCCGACTCAGGCTGGCGGCGGCTGCGCAGCCAACTGATCGTACGTTTCCTCTATGCGTTTTTCCGCCGCGTGACGCGGCTGCCTGCGCGTTCCTTGGTGCCGCTTGAGCCGTTGTTAGGCGCGGCGAGATTCATGCTCGTGCAACGCTTGGAGCAGGATCATGGCCTGTTGTTCAGCGACTGCTGGCGTCGTGGGGAGAATACGTCTCAGGCGCATCGCATAACATGTGCACTCGATGCCAAGATGCGTGGATCAATGCGGACGCGTGTGTGCTTTTATTCAGGCATGGACCACAAACCACACTCCCAAAACCGGTGGTTGCTTGCGCTTGGTGTTAGCGCATTGGCAACCGTGTCTCTCTCGAATGCCAACGCAGGCACCGCCGTCCCTGCGAAGAATCCCGCTCCAGTCGAGGCAGACTGGAAGGTGAACACCATCGCGCCGGTGACGAACCCGATCTTCTTCGAAGACCCGGTGATCCGCTCGGAAGTCCGGCCGATCTTCATCTATCACACGCTGGACAACAACTTCATCACCGGCGGTGGTCATGCCACGCTCTACGCGCTGCAGATCCGCTACGCGCTGACGGATCGCCTCGCGCTCATCGCGACCCAGGACGGTCACTTTGACATCGACTCCCCCGGTCTCAACGTGGACGGCTGGATGGACTTGGCCGCAGGCTTTAAGTACGCGCTGATCGACGACGCGGCGCATCAGTTCATCCTCACTCCCGGCCTCACCTTCCACATCCCGACGGGCGACCGCGAGATCTTCCAGGGCCGTGGTGGCGGCGAGTTCAACCCGTTCGTCTCCTTCTCGAAGGGATTCGGTGATCTGCACTTCACGGGCAACGTCGGCCTGCGCATTCCCGTCACCAACAACGAGCAGAACCTGATGGCCCACTACAGCCTGATGGTGGACTACTACACCTGCCGCTGGTTCATCCCGTTCGCCACGGTGAACTTCTGGACCAACCTCAACGATGGCAACAACATCGGCCTGCGCAGCAACGGCTACGATGTGGTCAACTTCGGCGCGAACAATGTGAACGGCGTGACCCAGGGCACGGTCGGTTTCGGCTTCCGCAGCCGTGTTCATGAGAATGTCGATCTCGGCTTCGCTTATGAGATCGCCATGATCCGTCCCTATGGTCTGACGAACAACCGCGTGACCGTGGACATGTGCATCCGCTTCTAAGTTTCAGGGCAGAGTCAAGTTAGTTGGGTTTAGGCGTGAAACGCACGGGGACGAAAGTTCCCGTGCGTTTCTGTTGTTGTTCATGCCGCCGCCTGCATCTTGGCGGCCCTGACCCATGAAATCCACCCCCTCCTACCGCGCCGCCGCCGTGCTGGCGCTCGCCCTCAGTCTGACCGCCGCCGCGCAGGAAAAGCCGCAGGAGCCGGTGGTGCCGGCCGAAATCGTCGAATTGAACGGCTTCGGCAGCGACGAGCCCGTCGCACGCACGGACGAACCGACGCGTGGTGTCATCCGCGTGAGTCCGCAAGAGCTGCAGCACATGACCGCCGCGCACTGGGAGCAGTATGACTGCACCAAGTTCACCACAAAGCGCTGGGGCAAGTATGAGGTGCGGGTCACCTACACGCTGCGTCATGCCAACCTCGGCTCGCAGTTCCGCTTCGGGGACAAGTCGCTGAAAAAGAACCTCACGGCCTCCAGCCAGCCCAAGACGGCCGTGTACGGCGAGGTGTACATCGAAAAGCCCGGCACCTATCCCTTCGTGCTCTACATCGCCTCCACCGGCGCGGAATCTGGTCTCAAAATCAAGGAAATCAGCTTCGTGCCCGCGCCTGAAGGCCCCGCCCCCGAACCGGCCGCCGATGGCAGCCTCGTGCTGGAGGCGAAAAGCGCCACGACTTGGTCCGAAACCATGCGCTACGAGCCGAAACCGGAGAAAAACTGTCTTGGCTTCTGGAGCGATGAAAACGACTTCGCCGAGTGGAATTTCGACATCGCCAAACCCGGCCGCTACAAAGTCGCCGTGGTGCATGGCTGCGCCAGCGGCAACGAGGGCAGCGAGGTGGCCGTGAAACATGACAGCCAGGAACTGAAATTCACCACGCAGGACACCGGCGGTTTCCAAAAGTGGAAGGAAGTGCCCGTGGGTGAGATCGAAATCAAAACGGCCGGCCCGCAGCGCCTCGTCATCGACCCCGTGAACAAGGTCAAAACGGCCGTGCTGGACGTTCACAAGGTCGTGCTCACGCCCGCAGGTTGAACGAATGCATGGACTGCTCCCGCACGCCCACCCGTGACCCGGAGACTTGGCTGGACCTCGCGCCAGAGTTCTCGCAGGCCATGGCGCGACAGGTGCGGGCCTGGATTCAGCGCTGGGAGCCGGATCTCACAGAATCCATCAAGTGGCACATGCTCTGTTTCAGCGGGCGGAAGCTGGTCTGCGGCCTCAGCGCCTGCCAGAGGCACCTCGGCATCACCTTCTTTCGCGGCACGGAGCTGCGCGAGATCACCAAACTGTTCACGGGTGGTGAGGCAAACACGAGCATTCAGAGCATCCGCGTCACCAGGCCGGATCAACTCGACGCGCAGGCGTTTCGCCGCCTGTTGCACGCGGCGGTGGCCCTGGATGCCGACGAATCAGCCAAACCGCCGCCAGCCAAACAACGCGAGGAATGGCCGATGCCGCCCGTGCTGGCCAAGGCGCTGAAAAAGAACCCCAAGGCCGCCGCATTCTTCCAAGCCCTCAAACTGACCTATCAGCGCGAGTACAAGGTCTGGATCAGCACCGCGAAGCAGGAGGACACCATCCAGCGCCGCCTGAATGAAACGATCCGCGCTCTCGCCGCCGGGAAAAAGTGGATTCAGCGGCGTGAGGCGTGACCGGTGGGTCAGGGCATGGCGTTAGCGATCATTCGTAGTGCGCCACGTTCGGACGAATGAGATGGAGTGTCTTCTGAATGCCCTGGCGCGGCTTGTTATGCTTCTTCGATTAGTGTTGCGACTTCGCTGGGCAGAAACGAATCAGCACCGCAAGCAGCAGGGTCAATCTCCTCAAAGAGTCTCCGGAAGTGTTCGTGTGGCTGCGTATGAATGATTAGAAGTGCTTCGGCCAATTGGGGGACGCTGGAGGCGACCAACCGACGAGACCTGAATGCATCGTCATGATCGACCATGAAAACCTTCCCTGATTCTTCGGTATCGATGCACAGGGGGTTGCCGGCTCCATCCGATCCCAAGGTGTGGTATCGACTCAAGAAATTGGTATCGATGCCGGCGACACCCTCGAGCCTCCATACCGAGATCAAGGTTGGGAGGCCCTTGCCTACCTTGTCGAAGCACAGAAATGGTGCGCAACTCGTGGGCATGCCGGCCTCGACCAAGAACCGCGCCGAGTCCTCAGGAATCTGTGCTAGAACCTGAACCTCGGGAGGACACAGGGTCAACAGCAAGTCATCGCGGATGAACTCGGGTTCGTTGGCTACGACCTCTTCCTGCCATCGCGTCACGAATGTTTCTGGTTTCAGCATAACAGGTGATTTATCGACAGAAGCGTTGTTTTGTCAGCAGCTTTATCTCCGACAGGAATGTTGCTTTGCGACGGGATTTTGAATTCATACCGTCGCTGGTGAGCCTCACGGGCCGCGAACTCGTCTGTCCTGGGCGTGAAATATGAGTCAAGCATGCCGCTTGCTGCCTGGGACCACTGCGCTAGCCTCAGGGCATGGCCTCTTTCCGTCCCCCCGCCCTGCCTGATGGCGTACAATTCAAACTCAACTCGCGTCTGATCCTCTTTGGCGTCGGCGCTTTGTTCGTCGTCATTGGCTTGTTTTCCGGCATTTACCAGGTGCCAGCAAATTCCGTGGCCGTGCTGCAACGCTTCGGTGGTTATTTGAAGACCGTGCCGCCCGGCCTGCACTTCAAACTGCCCTGGGGCATCGACACCGCCACGCTCGTCGAGGTGCAGCGCCAGCAGAAGCTGGAGTTCGGCACCGCCACACAAGGGGCCACGAATTTTTACCAGTACACCGAATTCGAGGAGCAGCAGCAGGAGAAAAACATGGTCACTGGCGACCTGAACGCCATCCTCGTCGAGTGGGAGGTGCAGTACCACGTCGAGGATCCGGTGGCCTACACCTTCCACTTCCGCGAACCTCTCGCCACCCTGCGCGATCTCGCCGAGGCCGTCATGCGCGAGGTCGTGGGTGACCGCACCGTCGATGAGGTGCTCACCATTGGCCGCCAGGAAATGGAGCAGAAGGGCCTGGAGCGCCTGCGCACGCTCGTCGATGGCCTGAACATGGGCCTGCGCATCGATCTCATCCAGCTCGGCAACGTGAACCCGCCTGCCATGGTGAAAGCCAGCTTCAACGAGGTCAACAGCGCCCAGCAGGAGAAAGAATCCGCCATCAACCAGGCCAGCGGCGAGTACAACCGCGTCGTGCCCAAGGCGCGCGGCGAGGCCGTGCAGAAAGTCAGCGCCGCCGAAGGGTACGCCACCAAGCGCATCAACGAGGCCGAGGGTGATGCCTCGCGCTTCAACGCCCTGCTCGCCGAATACAAAAAAGCGCCCGAGGTCACCAAGAAGCGCATGTACCTCGAAACCATGAGCGAGATCCTGCCCACCGTGCCCGGGAAAATCATCCTGGATGAAAACGCCTCGTCCTTCCTCCCGCTCATGAACCTGCGCCAGCCTGCGCCGCAAGAAACGCCCGTCCCCGCCGCCCGATGAAATCCACCATCACTCTCATTGTCTCGCTCGTGCTCTTCATCGTGCTGAGCTCCGGCTTCTACACCGTGGATGAAACCGAGCAGGTCATCATCACCCAGTTCGGCATGCCCGTGGGGGAGCCGGTGGTCAACGCCGGCCTGCATTGGAAAACGCCCTTCATCCAGACTGTCAACCGCATCGAAAACCGCGTGCTGGAGTGGGATGGCGAGGCCACACCCATGACCACCAAGAACAAGGTCTTCGTCATGATCGACGCCTTCGCACGCTGGGAGATCGCTGATCCGCTCATCTTTTACCGCCAGCTCACGGATGAAACACGCGCCCTCTCCCGCCTCAACGGCATCATCGGCAGCGAGATGCGCATCGTCATCGCCAAGCACGACTTCATCGAGGCCGTGCGCAGCACCAAAGATCGCAAGGTCGTGCGCGACGGCCCCGCGCCGGACGCCGGCGCCGCCATCTCCACCGCCGAGGCGCGCATCGGGGTCCTGCCCGCCATCAGCAAAGGCCGCGGCGAGCTGGAGGCCGAGATCTTCGCCAACGCCGCGCCGAAAGTGAAGGAACTCGGCATCCGCCTGCTCGACGTGCGCCTCAAGCGCATCGACTACGATCCCTCCGTCAGCCATTCCATCTACCAGCGCATGATCAGCGAGCGCCAGCAGATCGCCGATCGCTACCGCTCCGAAGGCGCGGGCGAGGCGGCCAAGATCAATGGCGAGCGCGAGCGCGATCTCGCCACCATCGAGTCCGAATCCTACCGCAAGGTGCAGGAACTCGAAGGAACCGCCGACGCCAAGGCCACCGAGATCTACGCCAAGGCCTACAACCAGACCCCCGACGCCGCGCAGTTGTTTGAGTTCAAGCAGACGATGGAAGCCTACAAAAAGCTCATCACCAGCGACACCACGATGGTCTTTACCACCGACAGCGAGCTGTTCCGTTATTTGAAATCCAGCAACCCTCAGGCCAAAGCCGCCGCCGGAGCCAGCGTGGAGATCACTCCCTTGAACAAGCTGCCAACACTGCTTGAGGTGGGGCGGTAGGGCTAGTGGTTCATCACATCAAGATTGATGGGCAGTGGGCGTGTTGGTGCCTTCGGTGGAGCGCACTTGCTGCGCGGCGTGCGCCCGATTCCATGGATGAGGACGACGGTGTCGGCTGGCTGGGACGAGCTTGCAGGCATGGCAAATCAGTGATTAAACACAAAGACGTATGCCACATGAACTCAGTCACTCCATGGACAAGGCTTCTTCTTTACGTTCTCGAAATGATGTGTTCGGCAAAATGCGCTGAACTTTACTGATCCTCGCTGGCAGTTCTCTGCCTGACATTTCTTGGCGATGTTCTCAGGGCCAAAGAAGTCATAATACTCCCGATCTGTGACAGGCATCTTATTCTTGGGAGGTGGCGGCGCGAGTTTACGCGCGAGTTCCTGCGGAGCTTCGCGAAGTGACGCCTCGTTGTATCGTTGCCAGAGGGACTCTAGACGGCTTGGATCTTTATCAGTGACGGCGAATTGGCTCATGTCTGGCTGCAATTCTGCATCCACCCACGCGATCAGTTCTTCAATTACTGCCAAGCAATCTTTAGCTCCAATCTTCCGAAGCAATATCACATACTCTCGAAGCATGGTAAGGCCATAATCCAACAGGAAATTGTCCCAGTGGCCGTCACAACATATGCCCACGTCGTTTTCCTCGACGGTATCTACCTCATATTGTGTCAGCGAGTTTGCCTTTGCCATTGCACCATGCTTCCAACAATCAAAGACGAGATCAATGATTAAACAAGAAAGCTGGTGAGTTGATCAGGGCCCAGGCCAAGTCCTGCGCGGCGGTGAGGCGTTTATTGGTGAGCTGTTTGGCGCTCAGGTCGCTGTCGCGGCGGAGTTGGATGAGTTTGGGGTCGAGGACGATGGGCTTCTGGGTGTCCATGTGCTTCGCCTCCAACGCCAGCAACTGCGGGTCGGCCGGCAAGGGAGTTTTCGCGGCGGCCAATGCTTTCTTCTGCGATTGGTAATCGCGGAGCTGATTCAAGAAGTGGGCGTTGAGGTCGGCGGTTTGCTCGGGGGTGCGTTTCATCGCTTTGACGGCGTCGGCGACGGTTTTGGGGACGCCGAATCGGATGGTGGGGCTGGTGGTGACCCAGAGGCGGAAGCGGCCGGGATTGTATTTGCCGTTCTGGAAGTTGCTGGTCATCTGGATGCTGAAACTGGTGCCGCCTTCGTTGCTGACGGGCTTCTCGAAGCTGAAGATGGCCTCGTGACGGAAACCGCCGTCGGGGCTGACGGCCCAGCCGCGGTCGCGATTGCCTTTTTTGAGGGCCTCGGTGACGGGGAAGTTGGCCTGCTCGAAGTCGGCTTTGGGGTTTTTGAGCGTTTGGGCGACGCCGGAGCCGCGTTTGCGTTTCGCGTCGGCGGCATCGGTGGTGACGACGAGTTCGCCGAGGACGAAATTGCCATCGGGAGCGGTGCCGGGGCCGTTGGAGGGCAGGCGGTCATCGGGCAGCATTTCGAGTTTGATGCCGGTGATGCCTTGCAGGTCGGATTTGCCGAGGAGGAGGTAGTTTCCGGCGCTTTGCTTGCCTTCGGGCAGCGAGGTGGCGAGGAAGCTGCCATCAGGGAGGCGTTCGAGCTTTTCTACGCCGCCGGCGCGTTGGACCTTGAGATCGAGCAACTGCCATTCGGTGGTGAGATCGAGGTAGTTTTCCCACTTCGGCTGATTGGCAGGCGCGGTGTCAAAGGCGGCCTTCACTTTGGCTTCGGCGGCTTTGATGGCGGCCTGGCGTGCGGCTTCCTTTTTGGCGACTTCGGGGGCGATTTTGGCTTTGTAGGCCGTGAGTTCGGTTTCAGCGGCTTTGATGGCCAAAACGCGATCCTGCTCGGCTTTGGCGATGACGGGCTTTTGCTCGACTTCCTTGGCCTGGAGCGTGGCGGCGAGGGTTTTGTGCTCGGCATCGAGTCCGGCCATGCTTTCGAGCGCGGCGCTGATTTCCTTCTCGGTCGCGTGACGGTTGAGGATGCGCATGAAGACGGCGTCGATGAGCTGTTTGTCGTCTTTGATCTCGGCGGTGAGTTTCGCGATGGCGTTGTTCGAGTCGCTGATGGCATCACCGACGGTTGGGCCGCTCATGAGGGCCATGACGGGGCCGAGATTGACGTCGTTGCTGCGTTCGCACTCGCAGACGCTTTCGCGGGCCGGGCGGCCGAAGTTGGTGAGGAAGCCGTCTTGCAGTTTGATCTGCGCATCGGCCAAAGCGGCGGCGCGGGTGCCTTTGGGCACGCCGGGGATGTTTGGCATGCTGCCGGTGACGGCGAAGACGGAGTCAAAGAGCACCTCGGCGGGCAGGCGGCGGGCTTTGGCGTGGCTGTAGTTCGTTTTGTCGTCCTCGTTCCATTTGTTCGTGCTGAGGCTGAGATTGTAGGTGCGGCTGGTGGCGACGAGTTTCATCAGGTGGCGCACGTTGAAGCCGCTCTGGATGAATTCGTTCGTGAGGTATTGCAGCAGCTCGGGATTGCTCGGCGGATTGCCGGCGCGGATGTCGTCGAGCGGCTCGATGACGCCGGTGCCGGTGAGGTAGCCCCAGATGCGGTTCGCGTAGCTCATGGCGAAGTAGTCGTTCTCTGGGCTGGTCATCCAGGTGGCAAACTGGTCGCGGCGGGTGGTGGCGGCCTTGCTGACGAGTTCGGTGTCATACGGCACTTTCGGCGCGACGGGTTTGTTCGTGCGGAGGTGGAGCACATCGCCGTCTTTTTTGTCGGCGACGATTTCATACAGCGGCTTCGCGCCTTCGACTGCGGTGCCGCCGATGGTGGCTCCTTTGGCCTGCGGATCGCCTTTGAGGTCGATCTGGGCAAAGTAGGACGCGGTTTCGTAATACTGATCCATCGTCCACTTCTCGAAGGGATGGTCGTGGCATTTGTTGCAGTTGAATCGCGTGGCCAGGAACAGGTGCGTGGTGTTTTCGACGAGTTCTTCCGGTGTGCGCACCGTTTTGAAGTAAGCGGCGGCGGGATTGTCTTTGTTTGAGCCGGTGGCGGTGACGATGCGATACGCAAAGCGGTCATACGGCGTGTTGTCGGTGACTTGCTGCTTGATCCAAGCCCGCAGGCTGATAGCGCCTTCGCTGCCGAGTGTTTTCGAGTTCACCTGGAGCATGTCGGCCCATTTGTTGGCCCAGTGTTCGACGAAGTCCGGATTGCCGATGAGCTTATCGACGACCTCGCCGCGCTTCGTGCGGGTGTCGCGTTTGTCGGCGATGAAAGCGGCGACTTCCTCGGGCTTTGGCGGCAGGCCGGTGAGGTCGAGGTGGATGCGGCGGAGGAAGTCCTCATCGCTGCACAGGCCGCTTGGCTCGATCTTCATGCGCTGCCATTTGGCGGCGACGAGTTCATCGATCTTGTTCCAGGTTTCCGGCTGCTTCCACGCGAAGCCGGTGCGATCACCCATCACGGTGATGGTGGTGGCGGCGTAAGCGCCTTCAAAGCGAGCGAGGATCGGTGCCTCGCCGCGACGCAGGCTCGTCATGAGGCCTTTTTTGTCGGCTTCAATGACATCGCCATTGCCGCTTTCGAGGAAGGCCTCGGCGGTGACGTCTTTGACATAACCATCGGCATATCGGGCGATCACGCGGAGCTGCTGACGGCCACCGATGCGCTCGATGACGGGATTTTTCGGCGACAGTTCGATGCTAGTCACTCGCGGCGTGGCGAGGTTCACCTTTGCGCCCTGACTGATCCAGGCTTTGAGCGATTCGTAGTATAGCTCGCCCGGCACGGTGAGCTGGCCGCCCTCATGCGGCACGGCACCGCTCGCTTTGAGCAGCATGAGCGAATGCTCCGGCGAGGCGACGTTCGCACGGCGGCTGGCGAGTTCGTCGGCATAGGCGAGCACGTCGTAAATCGGATCGTAACCTCGCAGCGAGAGCTTGAAGCCCGCTTTGCCTTCCTTTGCGCCGTGGCAGGTGCCTTGATTGCAACCGAGCTTCGACGTGATGGGCATGATGTCGCGGACGTAATCCGGCTTCAGCGCCACATTGAGGCCGCTGACATTCGCGGGCACGCTGGCGGTGCGGCCCATGAAGCTGATGTTGATCGCGGTGGCACCGTCTTTGTCGGGACGAATCATGCCGCGTGAGTCGATCTTCACCACGTCGCCTTTCGCGGCGGTGATTTTCGCCATGCGGGTGACATCGGCACGCGTGCCGTCGCTCATCTTCGCGGTGATGAGGATTTGCGCATACTCGGTGGGCTTGCCGATTTTGATGTTCGCGGGCTCGACCTCGATGGAGGCCACGGTGGGGCCGGTGTGCAGCGTTTCGACCTTGTCGTCCTTTTTCACGTCCACACGCACGGTGTCGTCCGCGATCACGTCGCTGGCGGCGAGCACTTTTTCCTTCACGAGCGGCACGGAGGTGAATTCCTTCGCGATCTTGCCCGTGGCGGTGTCGATGAGGCGGATCTGACCATCCTGACCCGCTGCGGCGATCGTTTTGCCATCAGGCGAGAAGGTCACGCTGAACACCCCGCTCGCCAGCGGCGTGCTGCTGAGCTGCTTCACGTCTTTGACGATCCAGTCGTCGAGTTCCTTGCCTTTGCCGTTCACGGTTTCGACGATCTTCTTCACCGCGTCGGGCATGGTGCTGTCGTATTCGCTGCTATAAATGTTCACCGCGCCGGTTCCTTCAAACGAGGCACCCGCGACGATGCGCTTGCCATCCGGTGCGAAATCGACGCCGAAGATGCGGCCCTGCATCGCGGGGAATTTGCGAATGAGGTTCGCATTGTCGCCGATGACTCGCTTCGTGAGGCGCTCCATGCGGTAGATCGCGGGCACGCCGTCGGTGCCGCCGATGAGCACTTCGTTGCGCTGCGGATGCCGAGCGAGCACCTGCACGCCGCCTTTGAGTGCGCCGGGCGTGATGGAGGTGACGTTATCGACGAAGCGCATCGTGGCGACCTCGGTGAGCTTCACGCTCATGTCGCGACCGCAGGACACGACGTGCTTGCCATCCACGCCCCACACGGTGTCGAGCACCCAATCGCTGTGGCCGCCCATGAAGAGCGTTTCCTTGCCCGTGGCGGTATCGATGGCCCGCACGGCATTGTCGGCGCAGCCAAACGCGAGCTGCTTGCCATCGGGCGACCAGCTCGCGCCGTAGATGGTGTCAAACGTGAGCGATTTGGACAGCTCGAGCTTCTTCGCCGCCACGTCCCAGATTTGGATCTCGCCCATGCGTGCCGGGCTGCCGCCGGTGACCGCGATCTTTTTGCCATCCGGCGACCACGCGAGCTTCTGAATGCGCTCCGCGAGTCCCACGAGCCGCGCCACGATGCCGCTGCCGTCCGCCTTGTGAATCAAGACCTCATGATAACCCGCCACCGCGATCATCGCGCCATCCGGCGAATACTCGACCGACGTGACCGCCGGCGCGGTGACATACACCGGCGGATGCGCCATGTCGTATTGCGCCTTCGCCGTCGCGGGCGTGTCGTCCTTCGCGCCCTCATTGATCCAGCGCTCGATCAGCGCGATCTGCGTCGCGTGCAGCGCATCGGCCTTCTGCGGCATCTCCGCCTTGCCATGCGCATCCGGTTTGATGAGCTTCAGCAAATTCGACTCCGCCGCCTTGCCGGGCACCACAGCCACCGCCTCCTCGCCGCCCTTCAGCAAGGCCGCGAACTCCGTCATGATGTAATCGCCCTTCTTCTTCGCCGGCTGATGGCAGCCATTGCACTGCGCCTGGAAGATCGGGCGGATGTGTTTGTAAAACGACACCGGCTTGGATGGATCGATGCCCTCATCTTTCTTCGGAGCCTGCGCAGAGGCAGACACAGCAGACAAAACGAGCGCGGCAGTGAGGAGACGATTCTTCATGGCAATGGAGGGCTTGGGGCCGCAAAAAACGGGTGCTGAGGCGCAATCCTTGCGTCAGGAGCTTGTCAGGGCGGGATTGTGCATGCCGCGAGGCGGGGATGGACGTGAAAACCGCTCCCTGCTTGCCCCGGCGTCCCCCCTCCGCATCATGAGCGGCTCTGATGCCTTCCGAAACTCTCAGCACCCGACTCAGCCGCAGCGTCTCGGCGGATTTTTTCCGGCCGTTGGCGCGGCCTTCGGCACCGGTGTATGTGGATTGTGCGGATCGGTTGATTGATGAGGCGGGCGAGGCAGGAAGGCTTTCGCAGCGGGAGACGATTGAGATCATCAAGGAAGTCATCGCGCGGCATCCGTTGTCGCTGCTGGCGGAGGATGAGGGCGCGGCGCTGCGGGATGCGCGGCAGCGGGCGGGGCAGTTTTTCAATCGCCTCATCGCGGCGGGCTGGTTGGAAGATCAGACACTCGGGCTGCATGAGCGCTGGGCGGTGATCACGCCGGGGCTGCGGCCGCTGCTGCGCATGCTGCGGGACCTCGCGGAGGATCGCGTGGCGGAGCTCAAAACGTTCGCGGACACGCTGCGCGGGCTTTGCCAGACGCTGGAGGAGCGCGGCGTGCTCGATCCGCAGATCCAGCCGCCCGATCAGCTCCGCTCGACCATCACCGACCTCACGCAGCGACTGGAGCGGGCGATCGAGCAACTGCATGCGGTGGAAAAAATCGTCACTGGCTTTGAGCAGCGCCAAAGGCAGACCGCCACGGCCGCCGACACGCTGAATCTGCTTTATGAGGAGTTCGGCCAAGGGCAGCACATGGTCTGCTACGATGCGCTGCGTCGCGGCGGACTGCTCACGCGCATCGAAAACGCCCGCAGTGCCGTTTCCGAGTGCCACGACGACCCGCTCATGCGCGAGCGCCTCGCCAGCGGCCTGCGCGAGCACTACGGCTATGACGACGCCGATTCCTACGACCACGCCGTGGCGATGCTCACGCGGCTGGAGCGCGATCTCGGCGGCCTGAAACGCCGCGCGGAGGCCATCGACCTGCGAATGGCAGCTTTCAACCGCCTCAGCCAGCAGCGTTACCGTTACCAGACGGAGCTGCGAGGTCGCCGGCCCGAGATCATCAAAGCCTACTGCGATGCGATCAATGCCGCGCATGCAGGCGGTCGCTTCTCCGAGTTCGCCGGTCAAAGCGCCGACTTCGCGCCGCGCTGTGTGGAGACGCGTTTCTTCTTCGGCACCGAGTCGCTCTACAAGCCGCGGCGCACGAAATCGCCTGTCGATCTGCGTTTTGGCGAAACCGGTGCCTCGAAGCAAAGCGAGGACGAGGTGCTCGCCGCATGGAAAGAGCGCCAGCGCCTCGCCCTCACGCCGCAACGTGCCGCACGACTCGTGGCGAAGCTTTTGCCTTCCAAAGGACGCACCACCAGCACCGAGGACATCACCCTCGAAACCATCGACGACCTGCTCGATCTACTCGCCACCGTGGCCTACGAGCACGCGCCTGCTCTCGCCGGCAAACGCATCCGCTGGAGCGTGGACGGCCTCCGCCGCCGCAACGGCCTCGAACCGCACATTTTGGAGCACGACGAGATCGCCGGGCATCGCGTGGAGCGGTTCGCGATCACAAGAGAAGGTTGAGCAAACCCAGCACCACGCCATCATCGCCGCCCCCATGACCTCCGCCCCCTCCGATCCGCTTTGGCCGCGCTCCTTTTGGAGCGACGTGCCGGATTCGGATCGCGCGGCGCTGCGGGAGGTGCTGGCGGAGTTGCTGGGGCGTGGGGTGCTGCTCGGCGATGAGGGCGGCGGGCGGGAGCTGTATCTGCTGGCCCGCGACCACTACCGCACGCATGTGGAGGATTACCTCGCGCCGCTGGCGCTGGAGTTGATCGTCGATGAGGAGCGCTCGCTGCTGCAGGCGAGGCCGCGCACGGAGTCGTGCCTGCTGTTGGGCCGTTTTGACAAGGACGAGACGCTCGTGCTGCTGGCGCTGTGGCGGCTTTACGATGATGAAATCAGCACCGGCAGCCAGGAGGCGGTCATCGTGACCGTGGACCAGCTCTGGGCCGCGCTGAAGGTGTACTTCGACAAGATCAGCACGCCGGAAAAATCGCAGATCGAGGCTTGCCTGGCCCGCATCCGCCGTCATCGCCTCATCCGCACACTGAAGCCGGAAGGCATGACCCAGCTTGGCGAGATGCAGATCGAGATTTTGCCCTCGCTGGCCCGCGTGATCCCGTTCGAAGACATCGCCGCGTGGCAGCAGCGCGTGGAGCAGTATCAGCCGGTCAAAGACAGCGCGGAAGACGGGGAGGTGGCCGCATGAGCGCTCCGCGCATCACCTTGAGCCGCATCCTCGCGGTGAACTGGTATGGCTACCGACAGTTCATCGACGTCTCCGGCCTCTCGCTCATCACCGGCGCGAATGGCAGCGGCAAGAGCGCGCTGCTCGATCTCATCCAGTTCGTCATGCTCGGCGAGCAGCAGAGCAAGTTTAACAAAGCCGCCGCCGGTGCGGGCAGTGGTCGCTCACTGCGCGGCTACTGCCTGTGCGACACGAACACGACCGGCCGCGATGGCGCGGAGCGCTACCTGCGGCCGAGCAGCGTCACGCTCGCCGCGCTGGAGTTCACCTGGCCGCTGCAATCGGGTGAAAGCGAGCCGCGACGCGAGACCTGGGGCGCACGCATCGAGTATGAAAGCCCCACGGCGAAGCCTTCGACGATCTGGTTCCGCACCGGACGCCGCCTCGCGTGGCAGGATTTTCTCAACAGTGACGCCGGACCGCAGGCGATGCAATTCCTGCCCGAGGATGAATTCCGCACCCGCGTGAAGCGCGAGCTCGACGGCGATGTGTGGGACCGCCAGCAGACCTACCGCGATGAGATGGCGCTGCGCAGCCACCTCGGCTTTGACGCCGAGCAGATGGCGAAGACACTGCCGCGCGCGATGGCCTTCGAGCCGGAGAGCAACTTCGAAAAATTCGTGCGCGAGTTCCTGCTCGAGCCTGGCATGCCGGATGTGAAGGCGGTGAAGGCCAGCGTCGATGCGCATCGCCGGGCGCAGGAGCGGCTGGAGAAAATGTACGACCAGCTCGAGCACCTGAAGCGCATCTCCGCGCATCATCAGGACTGGCTCACGTCGAAACGCGAGTCCGCGCTCTACTCGCACCTCAGCGATGCTTTGAAGCACGAGGAAGCCCTCGAAGGCCTCAACCGCCGCCGCGCCGAACTCGAAGACAAACGCGCCGAGCACGCCGAGAACCTGCAGGCGCACGAACAGGCCATCCGCGAGCGCGAACGCCTCGAACACGCTGAGGAATCCGCCCGCGCCGCGCTGGGTGACAAAGCTTTCAAGCTCGAAGAGATCGATCGCCGCCGCCGCGAGCTCGACAGCGAGATCGAGCGGCTCAACGCGGCCTCCAGCAGCCTGCATGATCGCATTCGCGCTCATCTGCGCCGCTGGCAGGATTGGCAGCTCCACGCGTCGCGGCTTGGCCTGCAAAATCTCGACGAAGCCTCTGCCGCCATCTCCGCGATGCAGAGCAAGGACGAGGGCAAGGCGCTCGCCGCCGCACGCGATACCGCGCGTGCCTACATGCGGCTGAAGGACGAGGCGAACGAGCAGCTCCAGCCCGTGCTCGCCCGTCTCAGTGAGCATGAGCTGCGCAAGGCCGCGCTGCACAAGGACCTCGCGCAGCTCCGCGAAGGCCACGTCACACCCTCTCCACTGCTCAATGCCCTGCTTTCCCGCGGACAAAAAGCTGTCGCGCTCGGTCGCGTGGTCGAGGTGAAGGCCAGCGCCGAAAAATGGTGGCCGCTCATCGAGACCGTGCTCGGCATCCATCGCCGCGCCGTCATTCCCGAGGACTTCCGCGCCGCGTGGGATCAGGCGCAGCAGACGCAGAATCCGCACGAGCCGCTCATTCATCCCGAGGAAGCCGCGCAAACCAACACGAAGGTCCTAAAAGGCTCGCTGCGTGAGATGGTGGAGACCAAACACGATCTCGCCGGCAAGGTGCTCGATCATCTGCTCGGCGGCCTCGTCGCCGTGAACAAGGCCGCGCAGCTCGACAAGCATGAGCGGGCGATTTCGCTCGATGGCTGGCTCAAAGATCCGCCGCGTCGTGTGAAGCTCACGCCTGAAAAAGAGCTCACGCTCGGCGAGGAAGGCCTGCGCCGCCTCCGCGACCTGCGTGAGAACGAGCTTCGCGAGACCGATGCCGTCATCGAGGAAGTGCGCAGCGATTGCGATGACCTCCGCGCGTTTTTAAACCGCGGTGCTGAAGGCCATCTCGACCGCTTCACCGCGCCGGAAGGTGCCGATGAGGTCCAGCGCCTGCCCAAACTGCGCGAAGAGCTTCGCGAGCTGCAGGAAACCTGGAACCTCCTCGCCACGCCGGATCATGAGAAGGCCATGGAAAACCTCCGCGTGCAAAAAGCCACGCTCAAAGGCATCCACGAACGCATCGGCAGCCTCAAGACGGCCATCACTGCTTTCACGCTCGAGCAATCGCGACTCGAAGAAGCCATCCAGGAGGATGTGTTTCAGGAGGAGCAGACCCGCATCGCCCGCCAGGCCTCGCGCATGCTCGTGCATGGCTTTTCCGACGACGAGATCACCACGCGCATCAGCGCCGAGCGTCAAAAGGCCACGAGCTGGCGCAAATCCATCGAAATGGCCGCCGCGCTTGCCATTCAGCTCGACACCCGAGCCCAGGAGGCACGCCGTCTGCGCGATGAGCAACGTCGCGAGCTCGTCACCGTGCACGCCGACCTCGGCGATGCCCTCGATGCCGATGCGGAGGACAACGCCGCCTTTGACCAGCGCCGCGAGGATCTCGAAACGCATGAGCTGGAGCGCTTCAAAACCGCCGCCGATGAAGCGCGGAAGGAATGGGAGGATCGTTTGCAGCATCAGGTGCTCGACGTGCTGCGTGAAAAGCTCAGCGAGGCCGACCGCACCAAGCGCGAGCTGAACCGCGCCATGGATCACGAGATCGGCGGCTGGCGCTACCAGCTCACCAGCCGTGCCGACAAGGCCCACAGCGCCATCTGGACGCTCGTCGAAAAAGGCCTCCCCAGCGGCAGCGAGATGGAACTCTTCAACGCCGCCGGCCGCGAGGACATCGAGCGGGCCAAGGCCGAGCTCATGGCCGCCATCGACGCCGCCGACAACCCCGAGGACAAGCGCCACCAGCGCATGCTCGACTACCGCTACTACCACCACTGGGACATCGAAGCCAAGCCCGCTGGTCGTGGCGATGCCGCCGCCATCAGCCTCAACAAGAGCGCCAAGAAACAAAGCGGTGGTGAAAACCAGGCGCCCTTCTTCGTCGCCACGCTCGCCGCCTTCCGCCGCGTGTATGACCTCGGCCGCCGCGAGGAGCAGCAGAATCTCGGCCTCGTCGTCATGGACGAAGCCTTCAGCAAACTCAGCGGCGACCGCATCGACGACTGCCTCGCCCTCGCCCGCAACTTCGGCCTCCAGCTCATCATGGCCTTCCCCGAAGACCGTCTCCCCACCATGTTCCAACACGCCGACACCGTGGTCCAATGCCGCGTCGAACGCAGCTACGACGAAGCCACCGAGCAGATCCAAAACATCGAAAACTGGGTCGTGCGAGTGGAGGGCTCCAGGCTCGCGGAATTGATGGAGTGAAAGTGATGCGGGCACTCCTGCCCGCAGTCGCACGATTCCCATTGCGGGCAGGAGTGCCCGCATCACTCATCATCCATGCGCTGGCTCCAAACCCTGCATGAACAATGGATGACCGCCCGGAAGCGGCGGGTGGAGGCATCGGTGCGGGCGTTTCGGCGGGATTGGGAAACGCTGCTCGATGACGCGGGCCTCACTTCTGCGGAAGAACGTCAGGCCGCCCGGCGAGATGCCGAGAAGCTGCCGCTGAAACTCATCCCCTTCCGCCACAAGCCGCGATTCATCGACAAAATCGAAGTCCCCCTCGAATCCGAAGCCTGGCTGCATGCCCAGTTTGGCTCGCAAACTGGCGCGGAAGCTCAACAAGCCGCTTTGGCCGTGGTGGAGCAGTTTTCAGCCAAAAGCCATCCGCTGCTTCCCGAGGCCTGGACCGCTCTGTTGAGCCGTTTGAAGGCCGAATTTGCCCTTCCGCATGCCGTGGAGCCGTTTCGATGGAGCGAGGCCAATCGCGTCGAAGAGCTTTTGAAGCTGCTTTTCGACCTCACCGCCCGCGAATGGCCCGAAGGCACGTTGATTCGCGATGCGAGCACGCAAATCGGCCGCGACTCCAAATACCTCGAAGCGCAGCAAGGCTTCATCGAGCGTGCGCTGGAGCTGCTGCTCGGCCGCGAGACGCCGCTGGAGGCGCTCGGCATTCAGACAAGCAATAGCGTCTTGCATTACAGCGGCCCGCTTGTGCTGCACTTCGCCGATCATAGCAAGCCGCTCGACCTCCGCTTCGAGTCCACGCTCTCTGTCGCCGAGCTGGAGCGTGCCACGCACCTCACCACGACCGCGCAGCGACTCCTGACCGTCGAGAATCGCAAAACCACCTTCCTCCAGCTCACGCGTGCCGATGTCACACGCAGCACGCTCATCGTCGCCACCTCGTTCCCGACACAGGCCGTGCGTCTCCTCCTGCAAAAACTGCCACCCGACCTCCCCCACCATCACTTCGGCGACACCGATCCCGCCGGCTGGGACATCCTCCGCAAACTCCGCGAGGTCTCCGGCCGCGCCGTGCACCCCTTCCACATGCGCTGGCGTCCGCATGCCAACGCATCACCCCTCACCCAACGTGACCAGCAAATTCTCGCGCGATTGCTCACCAATCCAAGGATGGAGGATTGCCGTGACGAACTCAAGACAATGCACGATGCAGGCACCAAGGGTGATTTCGAGCAGGAGTCGCTGGGAAGGCCGGTTGTGGATAGATGGCCGTTTTATGCGTGAGGGCGGAGCATCATCCAGGCAAACAGGGCACATGGAATGAGGAACACCGCCCAGCCGGGCCAGGCCATGCGGCCGGGTGGTTGAGGGCGTGGATAGTCGGGTGTGACGCCGGCGGCGAGCATGCGGTCGTAGAGATGGGGATGGACCATGTTGTTGCCGCGCATGACGGCGGGAAGCTGATTGGCTTGGTATATTTTCTCTAAAGCACGGGCGTAGATGGCGGGATCGACGCTGCCTTGGATGGCGGCGTCATCGGCGTGATGCTCCATGCGGCGGGCGATGCGTTTGGCGAGTTTAAGCAGGAGAAAAACGATGCCAATCAGGCCATACAACCCGAGGATGCCAAACTGATGCATGACCGGATGGATGAAGGTGATGAGCATCAAGGAGAGCACTGGAATGAGCCTGGAGAGCCGCACAGCGAGATTTTCCCGCAGGTGGGCCAACTCGTGCAGGATGATGCTCCGCAGTTCGTCGTCGGTCAGGACTTCGAGGACACGGGAGGTGAAAACCAGGCTGCGCAGGTAAATGAGCGCAGCGGCACGGGCGAGGGGCGATTCACCGTAGTACACGCGCCAGGGCTTGAGGCCCGTCTGCGCTGCCATTTCATCCACGAGGCGTTCGAGACGCAGATCGGGTGACTTTTTGGCTTTGAGGAAGAGATAGAGCAGCGGCAACCAAAAGCCGGTGATGATGACGATCACAGCGAGTGTGCCGAGGGAGAATCGCAGCCAGTCGTGCGGCAGCATTTCATTGGGCATCGTGTGCAGCAGCCAGATGAAGATGGCCAGCATGCCGAACTGCACGAGCACCTGCCAGAAGGTCTCGTACAGCCAAGTGAGGAAGCGGTAACGCGGCTCGATTTCGCGGGTGGAAACGAAGCTGGCCAACAAATACCCTGGGATGACAGGCCAGAAACTAGCGGAGTCATCGCCCGGAAGTCCGAACAGCCTTGGCAGGATGATGGCGGAGATGATGCAGGCAAAGACGACACCGACTAGAACTCGTCTTGCGGGCCAGAGCAGCCGGGCGCGTTCCGTCCAGTGGGCACCCTGGCTGTTGCGCCAGGGAATCAATGCGAGATGCATCACGATTATGGTGATCAAAGTCGCGCCGAGGCCGGAGGAGAGGGCAAGCTGCCAGTAGGGATCCATTCGTGCATCGAAACCGAGAAACGGCAGCGCTGTCAATTCTGCTGACCAGACACCGGTTGACCCGGACTCTTCGAGAGCGGACGATGCCGCATGGCTGCCCCCACCGACCGCACGCACACGATTGCTGTTTTCTGCGACTTTGAAAACCTGGCCATCGGGGTGCGGGACGCGAAGTATGACAAGTTCGACATGAACAAGGTGCTCGACCGCCTGCTACTGAAGGGCAGCATCGTGGTGAAGAAGGCCTACTGCGACTGGGACCGCTACAAGAGCTTCAAGGCGGCGGTGCATGAGGCGTCGTTTGAGCTGATCGAGATCCCGCATGTGCGGCAGTCGGGCAAGAATTCGGCGGATATCCGTATGGTCGTGGACGCGCTCGATCTCTGCTACACCAAGCCGCATGTCGATACCTTCGCCATCGTCAGCGGTGACTCGGATTTCTCACCTCTCGTGAGCAAGCTGCGCGAGAACAACAAGACCGTGATCGGCGTGGGCGTGAAGCAGTCCACCAGCGGCCTGTTCATCGACAATTGCGACGAGTTCATCTTCTACGACGACCTCGTGCGCGAGGAGGAGAAGACGAAGACGCGCCTCGCACGCGCCAAACCGGCCCCATCAACGGCCAAACCGACCACGCAGGAGCGGAAACCCGGTGGTGATCCCGAGAAGGCGATCCAGCTCGTGGTGGAGACCGTTGAGGCGATGCTCGGACGCAGCGGCAGCGACACGGTGTGGGCCGGGCCGGTCAAACAGGCCATCCGCCGCCGTCAGCCGCAGTTTGACGAGCGCTTTTATGGCTTCAGCACCTTTAGCGCCTTGCTGGAGGCGGCGGCGGAGCGCAATCTCATGAAGCTGGAGAAGAACGAGAACGGCTACCGCATCAAGGTGTCGGCGTCGGAGGAATAGGTGCCAAACGCCCCAACAAAACCCCGGTCCGTGACTAAACGCGGAGCCGGGGGTGATGAAAGCAAGTGCCTGAAGGCGGCGGAACTACGCGCTGCGCTTCTGGTAGTACTGCTGATAGACGTTTTCGTTGAGGCGCAGCCTGGAGCGCAGGGCGTCCACGGCGGCAGGAGCGCCGCTGAACTGGATGTTCACGAAGTGACCGGCCTCGACGTGGCGTGGGTTGAAGGGGAACTTGCGTTTGCCCATGTTGTCGATCTGCTCGAGCTTCAGACCGGCTTTTTCCATGTCCTTGCTGATGGTGCTGACGAGGGAGTCAACGGTTTCTTCTTTGCCTTTGGTGTCGAGCACGATGAGTGCCTCGTATTTGCGGTTCATAGGATGATGCGGGTTGCGGGGTTTAGGATTCAGGTTGTCGGTTGAAGACATTCATGGCGGCATCCAGGCCGCGATCAATGGTGGAAAGCACCGCGTCGGCGGCGCGCTGGATGACGGTTTGCAGCGCTGGCAGCTCCTCGGCGCGAAATTTGCCGAGCACATGGCCCACCATGCGTTCGCCAGCAGGACGACCGTCAGCGGGGGCGATGCCGACCTTCAGGCGCGGGAATTCATCGCTGCCGAAGGCAGAGATGAGGGAGCGGATGCCGTTGTGGCCCGCCGCAGAGCCGCTGGTGCGGAAACGCAGGCGTCCAAGCGAGAGATCGACGTCGTCGTAAACCACGAGCGTCTGCGCGGGCGTGGTCTTGTAGAAATGACCGACGGCCTGGGCGGAACGACCGCTGTCGTTCATGAAGGTGAGCGGCTTGAGCAGATGACCGCCGTTGAACTTCGCCACGAGGCCGGTCCAGCGCTTTTCCTCGCGGAAAGCGGTCCCCAGGCGTCGCGCGATTTCGTCCAGCACCATAAATCCAATGTTGTGACGTGTGTCGCGGTAGGTTTCTCCGGGATTGCCGAGGCCGACAATGAGGCGCGGCGCATTTAAGCCGCTGCTCGTTGAATCCGCGCCGGAAGCCACATCGTGGAAAAGGTGCGGAGATTACTTCTTGGCGGCCGGCTTGGCAGCGGCGGCGGCAGCAGGTTTTGCACCAGCGGCAGGAGCGGCGGCAGCAGCAGGTTTGGCACCGGCGGCGGGAGCGGCGGCGGCAGTCGGTTCAGGCTCGACTTCCACCTTGGGCTCCTCGCACATGACGATGACCACATCCGCGCCGAGGCGGCAGGTGACGCCTTCAGGGAAGGTGATTTCACCGATGTGGATGCCTTTGCCCACTTCAAGGTTGGTGACGTCGATCTGGATGCTTTCCGGCAGGTCTTTCGGCAGGCAGCGCACCTCGATCTCGTGATGGATGGCCTCGACGAGACCGCCCTGCTTAAGGCCCTTAGCTACGCCAATCATGGCGACAGGGACGTTGGCGTGAATTTCTTCGTCAGCGGCGACGGCGTGGAAATCAATGTGGAGAATGCCACCGCGGAGGTAGTCATGCTGCACTTCCTGCACGAGGGCGAGCTGGTCTTCCGCGATCCCGGCGATCTTGAGGGAGACGAGGATGTTGTCCGAGGCGCTGCCTTCGAGGAGCTTGGAGAAGGTTTTGCCATGCACCTGGATGTTGGAGGCCTTCACCTTGCGACCGTAGAGGGCGGCAGGGATGTTGCCTGCCTTGCGCATGCGCTTGGCGACACTTGTGCCGGAGGCGCTGCGGATTTCTGCTTGGAGATCGAGAATTTTAGCCATGGTCGGGGTTCCTCTGCGGAGAGATTAGTTTTGGAAAAAGGGCGCGGAGAATACACGCCTACCCCCGGGTGTCAAACAGGGATGTCACAGACTCGTTTCCATGGATGCGGGCGATGGCCTGGGCGAGCAGCGGGGCGATGTCCAGCGCGGTGACCTTGTCCCCGGTGGCCTGCGGGACGGAATTCGTGGCCAGAAGCTCGACAATCGGAGATTTGGTGATGCGGCTGTGGCCTTTTTCTCCCAGCACGGCATGGGAGACGCCGGCGTAGATTTTTTTGGCCCCGTGTTTGAGCAGCAGGTCGGCGGCGGCGGTGAGGGTGCCGGCGGTTTCGGTCAAATCATCGACCAGCAGCACGTTTTTGCCCGCCACGTCGCCGATGACGCTGTGCGCCTCGACTTCCTCGGCGCTGACACGATTTTTCGCCACGATGGCCATCGGGGCCTTGAGCGCCTTGGCAAAGGCGTGGGTCATCTTGATGCCGCCGACGTCCGGGGAGACGACCACGAGGTCTTCGAGGCCGCGTTCGCGGATGGCCTTCATCAAAACGGGCGCGGCATATAGATGATCCACCGGGATGTCGAAGAAGCCCTGGATCTGACCGGCGTGCAGATCAACGGTGAGCACGCGGTTCACCCCGGCGGCCACGAGGAGGTTGGCCACGAGTTTCGCGGTGATCGGCACACGCGGGCGGTCTTTGCGGTCCTGGCGGGCGTAGCCGAAAAACGGCAGCACGGCGGTGATGCGGGCGGCGCTGGCGCGGCGCACGGCGTCCACCATGATGAGCAGTTCCATCAGGTTTTGGTTCGTGGGCGGGCAGGTCGGCTGGACGATGAAAATGTCGCTGCCGCGGATGTTCTCGTGGATTTGCACGAACGTCTCGCCGTCCGGGAAGGTGGTCAGTTCGGCGGCGCACAGCTCCGTCTCAAGGTTTTGGGCGATGGCAGCCGCCAGCGTGGGGTGTGCGGAACCGCTCAGGATCTTCAGGCTTTCAATCATGGGCCGCCGAGTTAGGCGAGTCTGACACATAAATCAACCCGCCGAATCTTTCTGCTCTTGGTCCGGCTTGATTCCTTGCAAGTTCTCGTGGCATTGGTGAAAATTTTGCTATTAAACAGACTTTTTCCCTAACCTGCCATGAACGATCCCTCGAACCCCCGCACTCCTCCCCGTACCACGGGTGGCGGGTGGCGTTGGGAGCCGCCCAGCCCTCAGGAGCTTCAGCGCATGCTGCCGCAGTTTGAGATCGAGTGCCTGATCGGTCGTGGCGGCATGGGCGCGGTTTACCGGGGCATCCAGAGCAGTCTGGAGCGTACCGTGGCCATCAAGCTGCTGCCGCCGGCCATCGAGGAGCAGGACGGCGCCTTCGCCGAGCGCTTCAAAAACGAGGCGCGTCTGATGGGTCGCATGAATCACCCTGCGATCGTGAGTGTGTACGACTTTGGCCGCACGACCGACGGCCAGCTCTATTTTGTCATGGAGTATGTCGATGGCACCGATGTGCAGCGCATGATCGCCCGTGAGGGCCGCCTGCCACCTGAGCACGCACTGGCTGTGACCGCCCATCTGTGCGACGCGCTCGGCTACGCGCACAAGCAGGGCATCGTCCATCGTGACATCAAGCCTTCGAACGTGCTGATCGATCGTGAGGGCCGTGTCAAAGTGGCCGACTTCGGCCTCGCCAAGCTCAACACCGGGCAGAACTCCGGCCTCACGCAGACCGGCATGGCCATGGGCACGCCCGATTACGTCGCCCCGGAAACGCTCATGCTCGGCTCGGATGTCGATGGCCGTGCCGACATCTATGCCGTCGGCGTCATGCTTTACCAGATGCTCACGGGAGACATTCCGCGCGGCATGTTCAAGATGCCCTCGCAGAAGTTCCAGAGCATCGACCCGCGCTTCGATGGCATCGTGCGCCGCGCCCTGGAGCATGATCGTGATGAGCGCTATCAAAGCAGCCTCGAACTGCGTCGTGATCTGGATGTGATCCTCACCACGCCCTTTGCCATGGCGGGCAAGGAATCCAGCGCTGTGCTGCCCAAACAGGCAGCACAGCCGTCTTCTGTCCCTGGCCGCACGGTGGTGCCCTCCTCGCGCAATCCGGCCTCCGCGCCACAAAAGCGGCAGGCGCCGGTGTTCGAATCACACATCCCACCGCCTGCGCCGCCGCAGACCTCCACCCTGCCTTATGTCATCGCCGCGCTGGTGATGCTCGGGTTTGGCGGCTGGTTTGTGACGCAAAACAAGCAGCCGGTCACTCCGCCGCCAGATACCACCGACCCATCGGCATCCCCGTTCTCTCCTTCCCTCACCACCACAACGACCGCGCCGCCTCCCACATTCACGCCTCCGACAACGACACCCGAGCGGATTCCACCGCCCACGATGACCACTCCGCCGTCAACGACGACCACCACGTCTCGTCCCGCTCCCAGCGTGCCATCATCCGCCACATCCATGCCGCCAGCGCGGACGACTCCTCCGCCTGTTCCGCCCTCGACATCTTCCAGTTCCATCACCGACCGCCTCATCACGCTGGAGTCGCAGTTCCAGGTCGCTTTTGAGCGGGATGTGAACGCCAGCTATGCCGACCAGATCGCCACTTTGGGGGCGGGTTACGTCGCCGCCTTGGATCGCGCCATCAACGAGGCCGCGCGCAGTGGAAGAGCCTCGGAGGCCGTCGCCCTCCGGGATGAGAAGACGCGCTTCACCACGCACAAGTTCATGCCGTCCATCGACCCCAGCGGCCTGCACAGCAGCATCGTTCAGCTTCGCAACACCTACCGCAGCACTGAAAAGGCCTATTCCAAGGACAAGGACGCCAAGTCCCTGCCGCTCTACGACCGTTACATCGAGGTGCTCAACGGCCTCGAAAAAGAACTGCTCGCCCAGGGCAAAACAGCCGATGCCACACGCGTCCGCGTGAAACGCGACGACGTCACCGCCCGCCGCAAGCAGCGTGCCGCGAAGGTGTCCTGATCACGCCAAGCTCATGCCCTGGCTCCACCTCATCATCGCCGGACTCCTCGAAGTCGCCTGGGCCATCGGTTTGAAGCAGACGGAGGGCTGGACGCGCCTTTGGCCCAGCGTGATCACCGCGCTGCTCATGATCGCCAGCTTCTTTTTCCTCTCGCTCGCACTGCGTTCGCTGCCCCTCGGCACCGCCTACGCCATCTGGACCGGCATCGGAGCCGTCGGCACCGCCTTGATCGGCATCTTCGTCTTTGGCGAGCCCCGCACTGCCGCCCGCCTCGTTTGCATCGTCCTCATCGTCGCCGGAATCGTTGGTTTAAAACTCACCAGCTCCTCACAGGCGTAAAACCTCCGGTGCTTCGACATTCGTCATTCTGAATTCGTCATTTCCCGCCTTCGGCAGTCCATAGGTTTGACAACCAACCCCGCAACCTCTTCATTCCACCTCATGTCCCCCAGCCAATACTCCGATTTTCCCACCTCCATCGCTCCTCAGTCCAGCTACATGGTCCCCACCGTCATCGAGTCCGAAGGACGCGGCGAGCGTGCCTATGACATCTACTCCCGCCTGCTGAAGGACCGCATCATCTTCCTTGGCGGCGAGGTGAATGACACGATGGCCTCCATCATCATCGCCCAGCTTCTCTTCCTTCAGATGCAGGACCCGAAGAAAGACATCAACATCTACGTCAACAGCCCCGGCGGCAGCGTCACCGCCGGTCTTGCCATCTATGACACGATGCAGTTCCTCACCTGCGACGTCTGCACCTACAGCATCGGCCTCGTCGCCAGCATGGGCGCTGTTCTTCTTGCCGCAGGCACCAAAGGCAAGCGCTACGCCCTGCCAAACAGCGACATCATGATCCATCAGGTCTCCGGCGGCGCACGCGGCACAGCCAGCGACGTCGAGCGCACGGTCGAATACATGTTCAGCCTCAAAAAGCGCCTCAACCGCATCCTCGCCCACCACACCGGCAAGTCCGTCGAGCAGATTGAGCGCGACGCCGACCGTGACAACTACATGTCCGCCGCCCAGGCCGCCGAATATGGCCTCGTGGACAAGGTGCTCGAAGGGAAGAAGATCCTTCCTTCCGAAGACAAATAACACATCAATCACAATAGGGCGGGACTCAAACTCCCGCCCTTTTTTGTGCTTATGTTCCCAACGCTGCATGCATAACTTTTAACTCAGATGCACCTCGGCTTCGTCACCGCCATCCTCCCCGAACTCTCTTTCGAGGAAGTTCTCTCCTTCGCCCGTCACGAGGGCTTCTCCAGCGTCGAAGTCATGTGCTGGCCCGTCGGCAAGGCCGAGCGCAAATACGCCGGCGTCACGCACATCGACGTCATCGGCATGACGAAGTCGAAGGCCGAGGACATTCTCGCGCAATGCCAGGATCAGGGCGTCAGCATCAGCGCGCTCGGGTATTACCCGAATATGCTCGATCCGAATCCCGAAGTCTCGCGCTCCGCCGTCGCGCACTTCAAAAAAGTCATCGCCGCCGCTCCCAAGCTCGGCCTCACCAACGTCAACGGCTTCGTCGGTCGCGACTGGACCAAAACCGTCGATGAAAACTGGCCGCGCTTCCTCAAAATTTGGAAGCCCATCATCCAGTTCGCCGAAGACCACGGCGTCAAAGTCGGCATCGAAAACTGCCCCATGTCCTTCACGCTCGACGAATGGCCCGCAGGCAAAAACCTCCTCACAACACCGCAAATCTGGCGCCGCGCCTTCAACGATATCGATTCGCCGAACTTCGGCCTCAACTACGATCCCTCGCACTTCATCCTGCAGGACATGGACCCGCTCAGTCCGCTCGCGGAGTTCAAATCGAAGCTATTCCACCTGCATGCCAAGGATGTGAAGATCAATCGCGCCGCGCTCAACGAAGTCGGCCGCTTCGACTTCCCGCTGAAGTGGCAACAGCCGCGCATCCCCGGCTACGGCGACATCGACTGGGCCAAATTCATGGCCGAGCTCATGCGCATCCGCTACGACGGCCACGTCTGCATCGAAGTCGAGGACGACACCTTCGGCAAAACCCTCGAAGGCCGCATGAAAGCCCTCAAAGTCGCGCGGAATGTGCTCGCGCCGTTCTTTGGCTAAAGTATCTCGCATACCTGGCTGATTATGGGGCGGTCATTGGTCAAGCGGGCCTCACTGACTTAGGGAAAATATTTTCGCCATGGAACGCTTGGTTTTGCGATGACGAAATTCTGCCGATGGGGTGGTTTAGAAGGTTTGAGTTGCGAAACCACCATATATTTGCTCAGTTATTCGCATGGGCACAACATATTGTGCATAAACCCTGCGACCGCCCCTGCTGCATTCCAAGCACCGCCAGACCCTGAAACGCCACCCAACCATGGAAAAAAAGTGCCAGTCGTGCTGTCTTGAAGATTTCTCATGACGATCATCTCTGAGTAAAACTCCGCAACCATCCAACACCAATGAATACCGACAACATCTCTCCAACTCCCATCACAGACTCGCCCACCGTCACTCCAAAGCCAGCTTTCATAGATGACGACTTGGACTTCAGCGATGTCCAGCTAAGCTCCCGGCAAGAAAGCGCCACCCATGAGATCGTCTGTGAAGGCGGCTGCGAGTAGTCTGGCCTGCCAACAAGTCACTCATAAATCATTGCGAAAACAAGAACGGCCTTGCCAGATCACCCCGGATGAAGCGCAGTTCAGCATTCTGTGTGCCGTTGCATAGATAGAGCAGATTTATCTGGTCTTTGAAGAGGTCGCAGAAGATGGTGTGTTGTAGCATCGATTTGGCCAAACTTTCTGGCAGCGCGATCTCGAAAAACAACGTCACTGCCGGATCATCTCTCTTCGCGCTCGCGGCATCCAACTCACGTCCCACCCACTCGATCTTGGCGGCTTTGCCTCTCGCATCGGTCACGATGAAGGTTTTGGCGAGGTAGGCCTGGATTTGGGCATCGAATTCAGCGGCGGGAGTTTTGTCGATCCGCATCTCGCGCTCGCTCTGGCGGACGAGGGCCAGTTCGAGGTCGTTGATGAAGACGGTGAGACTGACTTCGAGCTTTTTCGTCGCCGGATTGTATTCCGCCTCAGCCGTGGATTGATGCAGCGAATGCGCGTGAAGACGCGGCATGAGCATGAATACGGCGAGTGCCGCGATGAGCCTATTTCTTGTCATCCGCCTTTGTTTCTTCCTCTTTCTTCTCTGGCTTCGTCAGCTCCCGCATCGGGTTCGGCGCCTTGTCTTCTTTGAAGAGCTGGAACTTGCTCTTCACCGGGCGGCGCGGCCAGAAGTTGTTCTCCACATCCGTGTCCACGAGTTCCTGGCGCGGGTCGAAGGTGACGGATTTCAGATCCTTTTTCGTGAAGAGCAGTTTCGAGGCTTTCTGAGTGTTGAAGCGCCAGATTTCGGCGGGCAGTTTCATCTCCTCCGTGCTGCCGTCGGTGTATTCGACCTTCAGAATCACCGGTGTGACGAGCCCGCCGATGTTGCGCAGCTCGATGGAGTAGAAGTTGTGCTTTGTATCCAGCAGCTTCGGGTCGATCTCCTCCTCGTTCAGCTCCTTGATGAGCGATTCGAACTTCTTCTTCTCGCTCGGCAGCACGGTGGTCTTGTCGAAGCTGTCGTAGAAGTCCTTCAACTCGGGAAAACGGTCCACGCGCTTCGAGAGCGGGTAGTTGCGCTCGCGCGTGGTGGTTTTCGGCATCTCGTCCTCCTCCTGCTTCTTTTTCTTCTTCTCGATGGCGGGATCGCGTGAGTCGAGCTGCAGCCACTTCACCTCATCAATCGAGACATCGACGTGATCGACACTGTAAAACCACCCGCGCCAGAACCAGTCGAGATCGACACCGCTTGCGTCCTCAATCGTGCGGAAGAAGTCGGAAGGCGTGGGCCGCTTGAACATCCAGCGCTTCGCGTAGGTCTTGAACGCATGATCGAAGGCCTCGCGGCCCAGAATGTGCTCACGCAGGATGTTCAGCGCCACGGTGGGCTGGCCGTAGGCATTCGGGCCGAGATCGGCGATGGATTCCGAGTTCGTCATCACCGGCACGCGGTCCGTTATGCGCATGTAATCGACCATGCCACGCTCATTGCGGCGGTGCTTCCAGTCGTTCTCCCATTCCTCTTCCGTGAGGTATTCCACGAAGGAATTCAGCCCCTCGTCCATCCACGTCCACTGTCGCTCGTCGCTGTTCACGATCATCGGGAAGTAGTTGTGCCCCACTTCGTGAATTACCACGCCGATGAGCGCATACTTCGTGCGCTCTGGGTAAGTGCCGTCCTTTTCAGGGCGCGGGCCGTTGAAGCAGATCATCGGGTATTCCATGCCACCCACTGGCCCGTTCACCGACCACGCGACGGGATACGGATACGCAAAGGTGTAGCGCGAATAGGTCTGAATCGTGTGCGCGATGGCATGCGTCGAATACTTGTCCCACAGCGGCATGCCTTCCTTCGGATACAGCGACATCGCCATCACCGGCTTGCCATTCACACTCGCGCCTTCGACCGCCATCGCATCCCAGGCGAACTTGCGCGACGATGCGAAGGCAAAGTCACGCACGTTGTCCGCCTGGAACACCCAGGTCTTCTTTCCCTTCGGCTTGCCCTTCTCCGCTGCCTTCGCCTCCTCTGGCGTGACGATGAACATCGGCTTCTTCGTCTCGCCCTGCGCCTTTTTTAGTCGCTCGCGCTGTGTTTCGGTCAAAACGGCCTCCGCATTCTGCAAGGCGCCTGTCGCAGCCACGAGATGGTCATCCGGCACAGTGAGTCGCACGGTGTAGTTACCGAACTCGAGCGTGAACTCACCGGTGCCGAGGAACTGCTTATTGACCCAGCCCGCGTAGTCCGTGTAGGCCGCCATGCGCGGAAACCACTGCGCGATGGTGTATATGCAGTTGCCGTCCTCCTTGAAGAACTCGTAACCCGTGCGCGCGTTGATGCGCTCGCAATCATTAATGGGGTAGTTCCACGCAATCTTGAACACAAAATCCGCCCCCGCCGCCAGCGGCTCCGGCAGATCAAGCCTCAGCATCGTCTTCACAATCGAATGCGGCAGCGCCTCGCCCTTCGAGTCGGTCAGCTTGCTGATTTTCATCTCGCCATCGTAGTCCTCATAGGCCAGCAGGCGGTCGAGCGCCGAGTAGGTGATCTTGTTCGGGTCGATGCCACGTTTCGTGTTCGGTGCGGCCCGCGAGTCCGCGTTGTGCGACAGATAATTCTGATCGAGCTGCACCCACAGATACTCCAGCGCATCCGGCGAGGCATTGTGATACGTCACCGTCGCCTCTGCGGTGATCGTGCGCTTCACATCATCCAGCTCCACGTTGATGTCATAGTCCGCCCGGTTCTGCCAGTAACCCGTCCCAGGTGATCCTGAAGCGTTCCGCTGCGCCGAGGGCGTGGGGATCGAGGGATCAAGCTGCTGAAACTTGCCGACGGGAGCACCCGATTCAGCGGCGGCGAGCAGGGCGGGGGAAAGCAGGAGCAAAAGGCGCTTCATGGCCAGTGAATCTCCAAATCCCGGGACGTAAGGCAAGCGCGGGCTCATGCCATCTCCTCGTAACCTTCCACAACCCGGATCAAACTCAGCATTTCCATGATCTTTGTCCGGCTGGGACCGTTCAGGCCGTCGCCGTAGCGTGAATCGTAGTGCTTCGCAAAGTCCACAGCGAGCTTGTAACCATGCGCGGGCGAATCTGAATGCCACAGGCAGATCGCGAACGCTTGCTCGACTAGAAACAGGTTCCAGTTCTTGATTGTGCGCACGACAGCCCAGTGCTGGCGCTGCTGCTCGTTCTGCCAGTCCCGCATGCGGCCATGAAGTTCTTCCATGACTGAATTATTCAGCTTCGGCCTCACTTTTTCCTCACCGTGGCCCCTGCCGATCAACGCACGGGCTTCATCCAGGAGCTTTCCCGCCTCTCCGGTGGTCTTCCCCTTTCTTGCTGAACTCAACCGGGCGATCCAAACCGCAAACGGCACCAGCCGCCCGGACTTCTCGAACCATTTCTTGAGCACGGTCAGACGTGCTAGGCTGGCGTTGCCCGTGTCGTCGATGTCGTCGATGATTTTGAGCAGCTTGTCTTGAATGCTGTTTTGCATGTGGAGGTGAGATGCTGAAAGATTCAGCGCAAAGAGCGTGGTTGCATGGAGATTATCCAGGACTGTGTGCACAATTCTTGGTTGCGCTCGCGTGGGCGTTCTGATTGCATCGGCGGCATGAATCCACCCACCGACTCTTTTTCGCGTCGTGATGCTCTCAAAGCCACCATCGCCTCCGTTGGTCTCAGTTCACTCGCGTTTGAGCCTGCACGTTCAGCTCCAGCCGCAGTCCCTGACGCGCGACGGGGTTCGACGAAGAAGTATGACATGCTCAAGTCGATCAACCTGTGGGCGTTTCCGTATCCGGAGCGCATGACGCTGCGGGAGTGCCTGCAACTCGCGAAAGAAGCCGGTTTCGATGGCATCGAGCTGAACTACGATCTCGACAACGACCTCTCGCCGAAGCACGGCACGGCCGATTACGTCAAGATCCGCAAGATGGCCGACGAGATCGGCATTCAGATCAGCGGGCTGTGTTCCTTCCTCTTCTGGCCGTATCCGCTGACGAGCAATGATCCGGCGAAGCGTGCGCAAGGCATCGAACTGGCCGGAAAGATCGCGCAATGTGCGCATGACCTCGGCGTGGAGAATGTTCTCGTCGTGCCGGGAGCCGTTCACATCCCTTGGCGCACGGATCACGAGCCCGTCGCCAATGATGTGTGCGATTCGCGTGCTCGCGAGGCCGTGGGGCAGCTCGCGAAGCAGGCGGAGAAGCTCAAGGTCTGCCTCAACATCGAAAACATCTTCTTCAACGGCTACCTCATGACGCCGATGGAGATGAACTCCTTCGTGGACAGCTTTGGCAGCGAGCATGTGCGCGTGCATTTCGACACGGGGAACATCAGCATGTTCCAGTTCCCTGAGCACTGGGCCAAAGTGCTCGGCAAGCGCACCAAGAACGTCCACCTGAAGGAGTTCACGAAAAAAGGCACCGACTTCAGCCTCGAAACCTTCCGCCCGCTGCTCGACGGCACCACGAACTGGCCCGCCGTCACCGACGCGCTCGCCGAGACCGGCTACAAAGGCTTCCTCACCTTCGAATACTTCCATCCATATGCGCATTACCCGGAGGCGTTGATCTGGCAGACTTCCGACTCGATGGACCGCATCCTCGGCCGCAAATCATGAGCTGGGAGGTCATCACACTCCTGTTCCTCGCCGGGCTCAGCGCCGGATTCATTGACGCCATCGCCGGTGGTGGTGGGTTGATCTCGGTTCCCGCGCTGCTGTGGGCCGGACTGCCGCCGCAGATGGCGCTGGGCACAAACAAAATGCAGTCCACCTGGGGCACGCTGATGGCGGTGCGGAAGTATGCGAAGGCGGGTCTTGTCTCGTGGACGCAGGTGCGGCTCACCGTTCTTGTCACGTTCGTCTTTGCCTGCCTCGGCACCTGGACGGTCACGCAGGTGAGCAATGAGGTGCTGAAAAAGATCGTGCCGTGGATGCTGCTTGGCATCGCGGTGTATGTGCTGCTCAGTCCGGGCCTCGGGAAAACCGCCGTAAAAGCGAGATTGAGCTTGGTGGCGTTTGCTTGTCTCGCCGGCAGCGTTCTGGGCTTTTATGATGGCTTCTTTGGTCCCGGCACCGGCACGTTTTGGACGATGGCCTGCATCTCGCTTCTCGGCCTGGAGCTCACACGCGCCACCGCCTTCACGAAGGTAGTTAATCTCACGAGCAACATGGCCTCGCTGCTTGTCTTCGTGATTTCGGACCGCGTGCATTATCCCATCGCCTTCGCCATGATCGCGGGACAGCTCATCGGTGGCCGACTCGGTGCTTCGATGGCGATTCGGCATGGAGCGCCGTTTATTCGTGTCATTTTCATCACCGTGGTCTTCGCGATGGTGATCAAACTGCTGTGGGATCAATTTGGAACACGGGGATGATTTGTGGCGTCCAGCATGAATGTGCAGGCCGTAATTGCCTCACTCTCCCAAATGCCTATGATCGCCGCTCCCATGTCAACCATTCAGTCCTCGGCCAAAGGCCGCCAGTTTCCCAAGTTCGATCTCGCACGCCTGCTCGGCACCGTGTTCAAACCGACCTTTGGCCGTAAAATCTGCATCCTCATCGACCTGCCTGATCTCGCTGAGGCGAAGGATTACGCGTTCTTGAAGAATCCGGCCCGTGCCGTGCAACGTCAGGCCTACGAGAACTTTCACCTCGGCCTGCAAAACGGCGTTGCTGATGAGCTCGTGCTCAAAGGTGGCGAAATGTATGCCTACACGCAGACGACCGGCAGCAATCTCGATCTACCCGATCTTTGCGTTGATATGAGCGGCAAGGAGCTGAGCCTCGAAAAGGACATCTACTCAAATTACGACATCATCCTGTGCATCTCCACCTTCAGCGCCACCGCGCCGCTGACGGCCTTCGCGAAACAGTATGGCTTCCGAGGTGCCACCCTGCATGGCGTGAATGATGTGATCCTCAATTCTGGTCTCGCCGTCGATTATGAAGAGGTCAGTGTGGACGCTGAGAAGTTGCGCCGCGCGATGACGCGTGCGGATTGGGTGGAGATCGACTTCACGGTCGAAAACGGCCCCGATATGACGGTGCGGCTCGAATTGAACCGTCAGGAAGCGCAGAAGAGCCATGGCCTCTGCCAGGGTGACACGCCTGACATCGCCAATTTGCCTGCGGGCGAGGTCTATTTCGTTCCCACCGGCGCGGAAGGCACCTTCCCGCTCAAATACGAGGATGGCACGCTGGGCAAACTCACCGTGACAGGTGGATGCATCATCAAGGCTGAGCTGATCGCAGGCAACGCAAAGACCATCGACGAGCACAACGCCAAACTCGCTGACGATCCGATGACCGGCGTGCTCGGCGAGCTTGGATTCGGCACGCAGGTGCTTCCTGTGTCCGGGGCGGACATCCAGGATGAAAAAGTGCTCGGCACCTGCCACCTCGCCACCGGTCGCGACGATCATCTCGGTGGCCACATCACGCCGCAGAAGTTCAAGCGTCATCAAAACGCCACGCACGACGACATCCTCTTCGCACCGCACAAAACGCCGAACTTCGACATCAAGCAGACACGCATGTTCCGCGATGGCAAGATCACTGTCCTCAACGAGCACTTCCAGCCGTCGAAATACTTGCTGGATGCGCTGGCGGCGGAATAGGAAGCACGCCTGATGAACATCTACGAAACCCGTCGCCTGCTCGACGAATACCTGCTCTTTCACTATGGCGCTTCAAACGAGGTGCTGCCGTGGGAGCATGGGCCTCATGAGGCGCTGGGGTTTCCGGTGCGGACGGTGATGGAGTTGATCGATCTGCCGCGCACACCTTGTGAAGCTGTGGCGCTGGATTTGGGATGTGCTGTCGGGCGGTCGAGTTTTGAACTGGCGAATTTTGGCGTGAGCGTGCTGGGCATCGATTACTCGCAGAGTTTTGTCGATGCGGCGGCGGCGCTGGCGCGTGATGGCAGCATGGAATACGAGCGCGTGGACGAAGGCAGTGCGCGGACAGCATTGGTGGCACATGTGCCGGAGAATCTGAGGCGGGATCGCGTGCGTTTCGAGCAAGGGGATGCGATGAACCTGCGCGCTGACCTCGGCGACTTCGATATCGTGCATGCAGCGAACTTGCTGTGCCGGTTGACCGATCCGCTGAAGCTGATCGAGCGTCTGCCGAGTCTGGTGAGGCCGGGCGGTCAGCTTTTGCTGACGACACCCTGCACCTGGTTGGAGGAGTTCACGCCGCGTGGCAACTGGCCGCAGGGTTCGACGCGGGAATGGCTCACATCACTGCTGGAGCCGCACTTTGATCTCTCGAAGACCTGCGACATGCCGTTTTTGATCCGCGAGCATGCGCGGAAGTATCAGTGGAGCGTGGCGCTGGGCATGCGGTGGCGGCGCAAAGTCGAAGTGTTGTGATTTTGCAGGCTTGCATCGAAGTCCCGAGTGCGGGTAGTCTCATGGCATGAAGACTGTCATTGCGATTTGCCTGCTGGCGGTGGCCTGAGCGGCTGCCGCCGAGAAAGCGCCGGTCACGCCCGCGATCAAGCGAACCCAGGCCGCGGTGGCTGGATTGAACCAGAAATTGGATTTGAGCTTTCGCATTCCTTTCCCTGCGGAGCTGGACATTGATCCTTATCTCACGCGGCCCATCGCCCGCATGAGCACGGCGCAAGGCGAGTTGTTCTGCACTGAACCCGTGGTGAACCCCTTTGATGGGCAAGGGACCATCGAGTGGCATCTGGGGCCGACGGACACGAAGCAATTCAGCCGCGAGCATGTGTATTGCTTCTTTGGCTTCGATGATCGCGGCGGAATCATGCACATGGGCATTCTGGCGGAAGGCGACTGGTTCAGTGGTGACAATGAAGGGACGCATCAAATGATTCGCGAAGATGACGAAGGCGCTGATGTGTTTCTGAGCCGGGCATTTCAGGAATACTATCGACGTGCCGTCGCATGCAGCGATCCTCAAAAAGCGGTGCTCTACCTGAGTGGCATGGAGCGGATCACCAAGTCAGTCTGCGAACTGCGAAGGTCTGGAGATCGGCCGTGAGCGTGGAATTGTCTTTTGCGCTTTCCAACAACGCTGAAACGAGTGTCATTGATGCCATGGATGCTGAGCTTGCCCGAAAACTGATCGCCGCGCATGGATCTCCGCTGTTTGCGCATGATCTGGAGACTGTGGCGCGGCGCGCGACGGAATTGCAGGCAGGTTTGCCGGAGGGGGCGCGGTTGTATTACTCGTTCAAGGCGAACCCTCTGCCTGCCATCGCGCGTGAGCTGCGTCTGGCGGGTGTGCGGGCGGAGATCACCTCGGCAGGCGAGTTGATGGCGGCGCAGAACGCGGGTTTCGAAACGGACATGGTGCTGGGCGGACCTGGGAAGACGGAGAAGGTGATCGAGACCGCGATCAGCCAGGGGGTGAGGATGTTTTCGTGCGAGTCGTTCACGGACGCGGCGCGGATTTCCAAACGGGCACAGCAGGCGGGCGTGGAAGTGAGCGTGATGCTGCGGGTGAACCCGGCGCAGGCTCCTGACGCACGACTGGCGATGAGCGGGGTGGAGAGTCAGTTCGGGTTTGATGAGGCGCTGCTGCTGGCCGCAGGCGCGGCGGGGCGCTTGAAGCTGCCCGGTTTGAAACTGTGCGGCGTGCATGTGTACTTTGGCACGCAGGTGGCCTCGGTGGAGGCGCTGGCGAAGAACACGCAGTGCGCGCTGGAGACGGCGGTGCGTGTGTCAGAGACCGTGGGTTTTGAATGCGAGGTGATCAATGCGGGCGGTGGGTTTCCGTGGCCGTATGCGAGTGATGCGAGCGCGCCGGACCTGAGCGGCTTGCGCGAGGCTTTGGACGCGGTTTGGAAGGCTTCTCCGCTGCATGGGAAGGCGCGGCTTTGCTTTGAATCCGGCCGCTATCTGAGCGCGAGCTCGGGCACGCTGCTCACGACGGTGCTGGATGTGAAGCAGGCCGGGAAGAAGACATTTGTGGTGCTGGACACGGGGATTCATCACCTGGGCGGCATGTCAGGCCTGGGGCGCATCCCGCGCGCGACGATCACGCTGCAAAACCTCACGGCTCAGCGTGAGGGCGAGATCGTGGTGGATGTGGTGGGGCCGCTGTGCAGCCCGCTCGATAGTCTGGCGCGAGGGCAGAAAATGGCGCCCGTGGAGGTGGGGGACGTGCTGGCGGTGCCGAATGTGGGCGCGTATGGCCTGACGGCGAGCCTGCTGGGCTTCCTGAGCCATGAAACACCCGCCGAAGTGGCGTATCGCGGCCAGGAGGAGGTGGAAACCTGGTATCTGCCCTGCTGGCACACGAACTTGCGCGGGCTGTGAACCTTTGTTATGGCCCCGGAGACATGACCGCCACCGATCTCGCCGCCAAACTCCAGGAAATCCTCCGCCCGCGCCTGCGCTTTCTCAAGGAAGGCGACGCGGTGCCGATGGACGAGGATCTGGGCAGGCTGGGGCTGGACTCGATGGCGTCGATCGACCTGCTGATGGACATCGAAAGCCAGCTTGGCGTGCAGATTCCCGATGAGATGATGACCGTGGACACGTTCGCGACCGGCAATCACCTGCTGGCGGTGATCGAGAAGCTGGTGTGACGATCATCACAAGCCCCAGTCGCCTTCAGCGAGGACGGTGCGTTTGGAGAGCGACTTGAGTGCCGAGGGGATGGCGAAGAAGTGGCAGACCTTTTCCTGCCGCTGAAGCCAGGCAGGGATGTCATCCCAAGTGGAATCGCCCGCAAAAGAGCTGAGCGAGAGGACTCGTCTGGCGCTGCCGAGCAAGCCGGGCTGGCGCACGAGAGCGCCCACGAGGGCATGCAGTTCCTCGTGGCTGCCGGTTGTTGTGAAGTGGTCGATCTCCGTCCAGGCGGGGATGCCACGGGCGCTTTTGGGTGTGATGAAAAGGTAGCTGGAAAGGCAGCCGGCAGAGTCGATGACGCCGATGAATTCATGCCTCCGCATCAGTGCGGCGGCGAACCAGCGCAGGTATTCCGGCGTGATCCACTTTTCGACACTGGTGGCAGACATGCAGGAGGCGGCGACGCTTTGAACCTCTGCCGGATCGCGTGTGATGCGCTTTCCTGGAGGCAGGACAGGCCAGGAGCGATGCGGAAGGACTTTGGCGACCCAGCCGAGCGGCACGAAGCGGCGCTGAATGTCGGTCAGGCCGGTCCAGCCGCTACGCTGGAGCAAGGCCTGCACCTCGGGGGTGGGCGTGGTGTCGGCGATGAGTGAATCTGCCGCCAGCCGCCGCAGTTTCATGAGCATGGGCAGGCTGGCATTGCGATGTGCCTCGTCAATGCGCCAACTGGAGGCGATCAGGGCCGCCACGGGCTGCCCGCTCACCGCATAGCAGGCGGGGATGAGCGCCATGAAGCCAACGATGCGGCCTTCATGCCGAAGCACCCAGCCACGCTCATCACGCAAGCTGGCGAAAGGATTCCGGTCCCACCAGTGGGCGAGTCGTTTGCCCCAGGTCTCAGCACTCAGTGGGCTGGGCTCGGTGGCGACCAGCCAGGGGATGAGCTCGGCGCGTGCCTGCGGCGTGTCTTGATAATCCTCGATCTGGCAGGCGGGCATGACGCGCAGGGGTGGTGCGCGGAGAGGGATTCGAACCCCCGACCAACTCGGTGTAAACGAGCCGCTCTACCACTGAGCTATCCACGCGTTGCTGACGCCGCGATGTATCGCGGAAAAACGAATGTGCAATCACGCATTCGCCCGCAG
>NZ_JBIIKX010000151.1:0-3483 GCF_044232965.1 Prosthecobacter sp. | reverse complement strand
CAGTTCTCCATTTTGGAATGAGCCGGGCCCAGGAATCCCGCCGCGTGGGGAGGAGAGCCGGTGTCCGTGGTGAAGTGCAGCAGCGAACCGATCCAACGCGAAGCATTGTGCGTGGACTCCGTGCGCAACGCCTGCAACGCACGGCGGAAATACGGCGAATAAGTCTGCTCCACCTCCGGGCAGATGTGCTGATAGTGCCGCGTGGCAGCGGGAAAGAGCAGGTAGTCGTCGGCATAGAAAACCTCGTCCGAGCGCACGAGCAACGACTGCCGGAGATCGGCCATCCACACATATTGCGTGAGTCGTTTCGCATCGGGGCCGAGCTGCCGCACCAGCGGATCATTTGCGCCCATCGCGTCGAGCGCCGCCTGCGCGATCTCACCATGCGGCCCCCAGGCGAAGGCGTTCACTGAGAGCAGGACGGCGCTGATAATGGTAAGAGTGAGTTTCATAATGAGTGGGTGAATGGAATGAACCGTTCTATGCCGTCAGCGCGAAACCGCTTACCGCGCATTCGGTCATGCGCAGCGACAGCGTGCCTGCGTCCAGACAGCTTTGCGGGATGGTGAAGGTGACATACGAGCCGTTGCGCTCGGTAGAGTTCTCAATGGGGTGCCAGTCATTGCCATTGGCGGAGACCGACAACCCGGTGGGTTCGTCGGAGATGGAGGCCATGAGGACGACGCAGCGCTTTGCTTTTCCTTTTGCGAGGCTGAGCGGGAACTCGTAGTCGAGCTGGCGCACGTAGGTCCAGTAGTTCAGGCACCAGGCGGCCTTGGTCGTGCGGCGGTAAGGTTCATCGCCTTCACCGACGAGCACCTTCCACAGCAGATCCTCCTGATTCTCGAACGGCAAAAACAGAGGCTCTGCCTTTGCCGTCACCTCGGGTGCGGAGAGCGTGTAACCGGCGGCATCTCCGACGTGGCGGAAGATGCGGCCCACGAGTCGTCCTGCACTAAAGCACCAGACCCAGTAGCCGGGATTCTCCTTGCCCCAGGAAGTGCGGTTGCCCGCAGTGATCCAGGCATTCATCACATTCTCGCCGCGCGGGATGGTAAACTGACGGTCACGATTCTCGTGCTCATGCCCGCCGATGAGCCAGAGCTTGCCACGCGCTTCCGCAAAGGCTGCGCGCACGGCGGAGGTGATGCCACGCTCGCGCACGAGGCTGCCCACGGAGGGCTGATGGACGGCGGTGATGAGTGTGCCGCCGGGGCGATGCAGTTTTTTCACCTGATCGCAAAACCACGCCTGTTGGGCATCGCCGAGCAGGCCGCAGCTCCCGCCATTGGCAATGATGAACGGCACGCCTTTGGTCTCGAACGCATGAGTCACCGGTGTGTCGCCATACACGCTGCGAAACAGTCCAAGGTCGTCCTCGCCGGGGTAGGTGTCGTGGTTGCCGAGCGTGAGCTTCACCGGAGCGAGCCGCGCGAGTTCTTCATAGTGCGGCTTCATCGCGCGATACTCTTCCACGGCGATCTGGCGGTCGGCCTCGTTGGGAATGGTGCCGAAGCTGCGGGAGGCGGCGCAGATCAGATCTCCCACGATGCCGATAAATGAGGGACGTGGATTCATCGGCGCGATTTCGGCGATCATCGGCGGCAGAATATTTTCCGGCTTGCCGCCGCCGTAGTGAATGTCAGCCATCCACAGCGCGGTGAAGCTGTCGCCTGCGTGCGGGTCAAACCCGAGCTGTTTGTAGGCCTCCTCCAACGTGGCGGCGCGGCGTGGTTCATTCACGACTGCCGCGAGGGAACGATGCAGCGGCGTGAGGGCGGTCGAACCGAGAGCGGCTCCGGTTTGATGCAGAAAATGGCGACGGTTCATGGTGGAGTGTTGGAGTCACGGTTTCTGAAACGGCACAGCGGCTTCACGCAAACGCCGCTGGAGTTCCGCTGCATCCACGCGCTGCACGGAGATTTTGCCCTTTTGCGCCAGCGCGGCAGCGGTGCCAGCGGCTTGGCCGAGCATCATCCAGGTGGGCTCGACCCGGAGGGAGTTGAAGGCCACGCGGGAACTGCTCAGGGCGCAGGTGACGAGGAGGTTCTCGCACTCGGCGGCCTTCGGCGTGAGGACGCGATAGGGAATCTCGTAAATGGGCGGGATGACGAGAAAGCCGCCTTCATTGATGACTTCTTTGCCATCGGGCGTGGCGAGGCGGCGCACGACATGCGAGTCCACCGGAAAGCAGCCGAGGGAGATGGCGTCGGGCTTGGTGAGCTCGTCGAAGAGATCGCGCTGGGTCATGACAAAGTCGCTGATCATGCGGCGGCCTTCGCGGGTCGGTTGGGGTTCGATCATAGCGCAGACAACCTCTCCACCAACTCTTTGTGCTCCCGTTGGCTGAGATCGCGATCAAACACCAAGACCGCCGCAAGCCTGCCATTCCAACCGCAATCCCGGCCGGACTGGTTCATCAGATTGAAAAGCCTGTCTGCTGTATCTGTCGCGCCACTTTTCAGGCGAAGCGCATAAACCTGCCAACCCGCGGTGATGCTTTCCGTTTCCGCTCCGGGCAAAAGGCCCTTCCACGAATGGTAATGGGATAGCGGGTGGATGCGCCTCCAGTGGTTCGTATCGTCAATCTGAAGGGTATTCACCGCCACGGCCTGCCCGGCGCCAGACCCTGTGGCGTGGGAGCAGGCGATGTAGATCGCCGCCGTGTTCAGCGCTTGCAACTTGGCCTCCGCGCCGTCGAAAACCAGGCGATTGCTGGAGCCTCCCGTGTTTTCGAGCGCTGGTTTGCCGGTGCTGCTGCCCGTAGGCAACAACGCAAGCGACTGACCGGGCGGCGTAATCCAACGCAAACCCGAAATAGGACATTTCAAATTCAATCCGTTTGAGCCGTCACTTTCCGCATTGGACGCGAGAAGCATGAGTTTCAAGCCTGTCATGTCCCCCAGGTTCTTTGGAACCGCCGGAGGAACCGCACGACTGCCCTTGAAATCGCCACGAGTGGTTTTCCCGACACCAGCGCCGATGTGCGTGAACCAGACAGAACTGCGGGTGCCAACGCCCGCTCGAGTCGGCATGGGGTATTTGGGGTTCTTGTTATTCGATGTCCCTTGCTCTGCCGCGTCTGTGGAGATCAGGATCCCGAATAAATCGCCACCGAGAGGAACCAAGCCATTATACATGTGCTTTTCCAAATCGCCGGCGGCTGGATAATCCGCACGGCGCACGCCAATGATCGGGGAGTCATCCGCGCCATTGACACGTTGCCAGGGGCCACCAAGAGACTCTGCATAGCATACTCTCATGACGAGGTCGATGGCCCCGGAGGTGTCGCCGTCTGCGTTACCCCGCCCGACATGCAAGTATCTTCCGCTTTCCGTGCGCCAGACTTGTGGCTGGGTTTGCGACCAATTGGGAGGCAACCAGGAGGCGATTTCCCATGTCCACTCGCTGGGCGGCGATGCAGCTTGAGCGGCGGCAATCTTGAACACTTTCATCCCCACCGCTTCGTTGTGGCGGATAACG
>NZ_JBIIKX010000056.1:0-39997 GCF_044232965.1 Prosthecobacter sp. | reverse complement strand
GGTGGCTGCGGGAAGTTCTCCGGCGACTATCCAGAGTTCCTGCTGGCGTTGCTTGGTTTGGCGTTGCTCAAACATGCAGGGTTGTTCTCATCACCCAGGAGGAGAGGTTTTTCAACAGGCTGCTAAGGTTGTAGGGGTTGGAAGGTGGTCCTGCTCCAAACAAATGATTCGGCAGTTGGGCCTGCCCCAGCGTGGGGCAAACTAGAAACGTCGCACCTAAACACTCGTCTAGAGTTGCTCTGAACCAAAGGGCGGCAAGGGCTTTCATGGGCGGTACTCTGCTCATCAAGCATGACCCTTTGAGCAGTCTTGTGCAAAGAATTCCGCACAGAGGACTGTGCGGGCCACGTTGAATGTGTCGCCATGCGTTTTCTAATCCTCATCACCACCCTCCTCGCGCTGCCGTTGCTGGCGCAGGAGCCTTCCCCAGGCAAAGCTGAAATTTTCGAGGTCGAAGGTCACAAAGCTGTCTTGTATGCCGCGCCGACGTCTGCTGAAGGCAAACCATGGGTTTGGTATGCGCCAACGCTGAAGGCTGGTGTTTCACTCGCGGGGCAGAAGATGTATTTCGAGGCCTTCATGAAGGCGGGCATCAGTCTCGCGGGCTTCGACCTCGGCGAGGTGCGCGGCTCTCCGGCGAGTTCGGCGAAGTTCACGCTTTTTTACGATGCCATGGTCAAGCGTGGCTTTTCCGCGAAGCCGATCCTGCTCGGCCAAAGTCGCGGCGGCATGATGACGCTCGCCTGGGCGTTTCGGAATCCCGACAAGATCAAGGCCTGGGTCGGCATCTATCCGGTGTGCAACCTCGCAAGCTGGCCGCTGAAGAACTCGAAATCGCAAACGCTCGCCGACTATGCCCTGCCAGAGGCCGAACTCGTGGCACGACTGAAAGAGTTCAATCCCATCGACAACCTCGCCGGTCTCGCCGCCCACAAAGTGCCCATGTTCGCCGTGCATGGCGACAGCGATGTCGTCGTGCCCTACGACGACAACACGAAGATCCTCAAAGAACGCTACGAAGCCGCCGCCGGCTCCTTCAGCGTGAAAATCGTTCTCGGCGAAGGTCATAAGGTCGGCCCATCCTTCTTCGAGTGTCAGGAGTTGGTCGATTTTGTTCTGAAACACGCCAAATAACTCACCACCATGAAAACACTGATCGCCGCACTCTCGCTTCTTTTCGGCTTCCAAGTCTTCGCTGAAGATCATCCGAGCCTCGCGTCCGTCAAAACCGCCGACAAAGCTCGTGTGGCCGCGATGCAGTTGGGTGACCGCGAAAAGCTGGACGCGGTTTTCTCCGACGAGCTGCGCTATGCGCACTCGAACGGTATCGTGGACACGAAGAAGTCGTTCATCGAGATCCTCAGCGCTGGGAAGACAAAGTATGTCGGCTATGACTACGAGGAGCAGAATTTCACCTTCCCCGTGCCCGGCATCGCGCTCATGACGGGTCGTGCGCACGTCCAAGCCGAGTCGGAAGGCAAGGCGATGGATGCCGTGTTGAGCTTTCTGGCCGTGTGGCGCGAAGAAAAAGGCCAGTGGCGCTTTTTGGCGTGGCAGTCCTGCAAGCTGCCGGCGGCGGTGAAGTGAGTTCAAGTTTCGGCATCTCGGAGTCACAAATGCGGTTGAAGACCCGCGCGACGGCCTTCGTTCACGGGCTATCGAATGCCCATGAAGCCATTTGTCGCCGCTTTGATCCTCACCACCCTATGCCACGCTGCGGAGCCGCATCTGCCGCCGGGCACAAAGGCTTTGCCGTCAGCGGCTGAGAAAGGACGCGGGCCGTTGGCGCTGGTGAATTTGAATCATCATGTGCTGGGGCATGCGCAGGTGTTTGAAGGGAGGAATCCTGATTTGTTCGTGGCGGGCTACGGCGGGCCGCAGGCGGTGCATTTGTTCAAGTGGGTGGATACGGCGGAGAACGGAGCGCCGGTCTTCGCGGAGCCGGTGGTGGTGAAATGTGCCTTCAAGAACAAGGGCTGCGTGTTTCAGCGGTCGGATGGCCGTGTGGTCGGGCTGTGGATCGACAAGGAAGAGTTGGTGACGACGAGCTTTGATCGCGGGAAGCTCGAGTTTCGTGAATCAAAGCGCGAGAAACTGCCGAAGGCGGTGAAGTCGCCCTCGAGCCTCGGCGTGCTGGTGAATCGAGAGGGCTATGACATCGCGTTTGAGATGTCGAACGGTGCCAAAGGCACCGAAGGCAGCCCGAACACGGAGGAATGGCGGCCGTTCAACTCATCAGGGATCGCGGTTGGCGAATTGAGATATCGTTATCTCATCGGCTGGCCGGCGAAGGGCGAGGTGAGGCAGATCACGAAGACGCGGGACGAGGTGTTTTTCTCGATGCATGGCATCACGGGCATTGATCTGGGTGCCGGGCACGAGCGCGACATCATCACGGGCTCGCGGCAGGGGAATCTGGTGTTTTACCGCAACAAGGCAGCGAGCGGTTTTGATCTCGAAACGAAGCGACTTGTTGCGGGCGAAGATGGGAATGCGCTGCGGCATCCGAGCATCAATCCGAGCGTGGCGGCGTATCCGGGCGGCCTGATCGCGTGTGGAGAAGGCTCGCTGTATTTCTACCGCTTCACCGGCAAGTGGGCGAAGACGGGCGCGCCGGTGTTTGCGGAGCCGGTTTCGGTCTTGCAGGAGCATGCGGACCTCTACGCGGGCACGCTGCCCTCGCCGACGACGGTGGATTGGAATGGCGATGGCGTGCTGGACATCCTGGCGAGCAATTCTGAAGGTTTTGTGCTCTTCTTTGAAAACATCGGCAGCAATGACGAGCCGAAGTTTCTGCCAGCGACACGGGTGAAGGCAGGTGGGCGCGAGATTCAGGTGCAGGCGGGTTATTCCGGCAGTTTGCAAGGGCTGCAAGAAGCACGCTGGGGCTATCTCTCGCCGAATGTGATCGACTGGAACGGCGATGGCACGCTCGATCTCATCACAGGCGACATCACGGGCGATTACCTAATCTATCTGAATCGCGGCACAAAGACGGAGCCGAAACTTGACGCCGCCCATCCGCTTTACTGCGATGGGATCGACCTGCACGGCATGTGGCGCTGTCGTCCAGCACTGGCGAAGATCGGCGAGCGCATCGCGCTGGCGATCGTGGATGGCGATGATCACTTTCACCTCTACTGGCGCATCGACGACCACAACGTCGAGGACGGCGGTAAGCTGAAGCTCGACGATGGCAAACTCATCGGCACGAGCGGCGGAGTTGGCGGCATGAGCGGGCGCTGCAAGCTGGACTTCTTCGATTGGAATCAGGATGGGAATCTCGATTTTGTCATCGGCACGGGGCGTGTTGTTTCCATCCCAGATCGCGAAACGGGCCTGCCGATGCCCACCATCGGCAAGAAGACTCTCGGCACACCGCTGCTGATGTTGAACAAGGGTGACAACACCTTTGCGAGGCCGGTTCCGTTTCGTGATGGCGAAGGAAAGGTCATCCAGCCGGGCGGTGCTCATGAAACGGGTGCCGTTGGCACGATGCTGGGCAAGGACGGTCCGAACCTGCTCATCTGCAACGAGGCGGGACGGCTGTTCCTGCTGCCCGGGAAGAAGCTGAAGACCTCGCCGTGATTTACTTCACGAAGTCGGCGAACCCTGCTTCGGTGCGCTTCAGTTCGGCCTTCATCGCTTCGCGCAGCTTCGTGATGCGTTCAGCATGCGTCGGTTCGGCGATGAGGTTTTTGAGTTCTTCGGGGTCGTTGGTGAGATCATAGAGTTCTTCGCCTGATTGACCGTCGAGGTAATGCACGAGCTTGAAGTGATCCTGCACGACGGCGGAGTAAAGCGGCACGCCTTGGAAGTTGTCCTGCTTGCCTTGGGTGAGAATGGTTTGGCTGACCTTGGCGCCGTATTCGTTGCCCATGTGCTCGTAGTAGCAGGCGTGCGGCCAGGCGGTGTCGGACTTTTCGAGAAGCGGGGTGAGATCGCGGCCATGCACGGGCCATGAAACCTTCACGCCTGAGATGGCGAGGAAGGTGGCAGCGAGATCAGGCGCGTTCACCGATGCGTCACACACTTTGCCGGAGGGAAAACGAGCGGGCATGCTGATGATGAGCGGGGAGCGGTAGTTCGCGTCGTAAGGCGCGAGTTTGGTGCGGAAGCCGTGCTCGCCCATGCTGAAGCCCTGGTCGGCGGTGTAGATGATGAGGGTGTTGTCGTATTGGCCGGTCTCTTTGAGCGCGGCGATCAATTGGCCGACGCCTTCGTCGATGGCAGGCACGCACTCGTTCACCTGGCGCACCCAGTCATCGAAGCGCTTGGCTTTTTTCGTCTCGCCGAAGGCTTCACCACCCTTTTTGGCGATGGGATGGCCGTCTTCACCTTTGGCCCAGGCCTGCATTTTGTTGAGGTAATCAGGCTTGCCTTCGCGCGGCGGGAAGATGTCGGCAGGGACGGGGACTGCGGCGTCTTTGTAGCTGCCGAGATGGCGTTTCGCAGGCTTCGATGGGCCATGGACACTGCCGTAGCAGAGCCAGAGATACCAGGGCTTTGACGCGTCGCGCTTTTTGCCACGGATGTAATCGAGCGACCACTGCGTGTAGTTGTCCGCTGGATAACCGTCTACGGTCTGCTCCTTGCCGTCGATGCTCAGGATCTGCTTCTCGTAATACGCGCCGGCGTTCTCAGGATGCAGCGGGCGGTTCCAGACGATTTGATGATCCCAGTCGCGGCCCCAGCCGGAGTCGGTGCCCGTGTGCCACTTGCCGATGTGCGCGGTGTGATAGCCCTGCTGGCGCATCTGCGCGGGAATGAAGGGGCACTGCTGCGGATCATAAGTGCTGCCGGGATACTTGCCCGCCATGGACATGGACTCAATGCCATGCGGATGGCGTCCGGTGAGCAGCGTGGCACGCGAAGGCATGCACCAGGAGCCGAGATAGGCGGCGTGGAGGCGCACGCCATTTTTCGCCAGCGCGTCGATGTTTGGCGTCTTTACCCAAGGCCATGAGCCAGGGTAACAGCCGACGGTTTTCGTCGATTGGTCGTCGGCGTAGATGAAGAGGATGTTCGGCGGCTTCGGGACGGCGAAGGCCTGGCATGCCAGCAGGCAGAGGAGGAGCAGGGCGTGTGCTTTCATGGTGATGCGCGGTGAAACGTCACGCACGGCGGCGTTGTAGCCGCAAAGAAGCTTATGCGGCAGTTCCCTGCGATGGTGGCGGCAGCTTGGCTGATGGAGGACGAGGCACACCGGTTGGCGGTTTGGCCACCGGGGGGCGTGCCGTCGGTGGCGCGGGAGGGCGGGCCACAGGCTTCGTCACCACCACGGAAGACACTGGTTTGGCCGCAGTCATGGATGGCGGTGGAGGCGGCGGCTTGGCTCCTGGCACTGGCGGCGGTTTCACCACGGAGGCCGCAGATGGTTTTGACGCCGGATTGACGATGGAGGCGAGCACGGAGGACGGCGGCGGGGTCTGCGGCGCCTGCTTGGGCGCGTGAAGCTTTTGAATCAGCTCCCACAAGCGGAGTCCGCGCAGCAGCGGATGATTGCGCAAGGCGGCGAGCACGTTGTCCTTCGTCGCGGGTGGCTCGGTGGCGAGCTGGTCGTAGGATCCTTCGCGCTGCGCGGCAAGCACATGGCCCAGCGCGGCAAGCACGGCGGACTCAGATTCGGCGGTGTGATGGAAGGTGTTTTTGGCCTTGAACGTGTTCAGCAGCTCCATGGTGAGCTGGCCTGAAACGGGCGCCACGGCGTGGCGTAGTAGCAGGGTGTCTCCACTGGCACCTTGCAGCCGCTCCAGCACCGCGATGAGGCTGCCGCGCATCGCATCGCTGGTGACGATGCGCACCTTGCCGCCGCCCCACTCGAACCAGCGGTCGGTGCCGTCGAAGTTGTCGTAGGATTTGGGAATGTCGCCTTCGCTGATGGTGACGGGCGGGGCGACCATCAGCTCGATCAGATCACGCGCTCGTTCGCCGAGGTCGATGGCGCTTGCAGCCGAGGTGTCTTTTTTTGCTGTATCGACGGCCTGCTGCAGCAGCGCGTCGATTTTTTCCGTCAGCGGCGTCTGGGTGGCAATCACGGCCGCTGTGGGCGGTGGCGGGATGGATGGAGGCGAGGGAAGGGGGGAGGGAAGGGAAGCTGAAGCCGCCACCGGCGCGTCTTTGGGTTCTTCGACGACACGCACCGCCACCGGGGCTGTTTCTTCCGTGGCGGGAGCGCTCACCGGCGGAGGTGTGGTGACAACCACCGGCGCTGCTTCAGCCGCAGTTGCGACCACTTCCTTCGGAGCCTGCGTTTGCGGCACCTCCAGGGTGCGCGTGGCAAACACTTCTGCCGCCGCAGCGAGCAGATGACGCGGGAAGATGGCACCACCTGCGGTAAGACGCGCGATGTCTTCTTCAAGCAACGGATGAATCGTGGAAGTGATGCCGTCCTTCTGCCGCTGAGCGAGGAGGGCAGGGGCTTCGAGGCGGCAGTTGAGCAGCAGACGTTTCTGCTCGTTGGCGATGGGCAGCATGTCCACCACGGGCAGCCGGAAGCCGAGAGGCGCGTTCGAATCCGGCACGCCGACACGGCCGCGCAGGGCCTGCGTAAGCGCGGCGTCCCACATGGCGAAGCGTTCGGCTACGAGGCCGATCAGGACGACCCAATTTTCGCTTTGGTCGATCAGGGAGAATAGCAGGCGCTGCATCTCATCAAACTGGGGCTGCGTGGCAATGAGATCGAGCTGGTCGAGCACCAGAACGACGGGCGAGCCGGCCTGAGCGGCCAGTTTGCCGAAAAGCTGGATCACCAGGCCCATCTCCGCACGCGCGAGCGGCTCCGGCACGCCGAGGAATTTGAGTTCGTTCTCCGTGAGATAGGCCGCGCCGGAAAGCCACTGCGCGGCTAGGTGCTCCTTGTCCTCCCGCAGCACGTTGAGCAGGCAGCGCAGCACGCTGCGCGGCACCATGGGGTGCTCGGCCTCCAGCAACTGCACCGCCTGGTGGATCAGCTCCTTGCGCGATTCGAGCGCGATGTCCGCCCAGGCCTCGTGCAGCTCAGGGTAGGTCAGTTCTTGCTCGATCACCGGTTTCAACAGGGCGTAAGCGAGAAGTCGGAGCTGGCTGTAAGGCGACTCGGTGCCGTCCTTGCCCCGCGCCGGGTGACGCAGGCTGCTGACGAAACGCGCCAGGATGAAATTTTCCAGCGCCTCCGGCTGCAGCGGCGGGTTCGGCGCATACGCGTAAAAAATGCTGTCCGCGCACTCACGGCGCAGCCGCGCAAAGAGGTGCGACTTGCCGGAGCCGCCCGCGCCGCGCACGAAACGCACCTGGCTGCGGCGCTGTGCGCGCACTTGATCCACGGCAATCTTCAGCGCCCCGAACGGCACGGAGTGAATGTAGGGCACGTCTGGAAAAGCGGCGGCATTCCACAGGTCGTTCTCACCGACACTGGTGACGATGAACGGATTCAGGGCGGCGTAAGGAGACATGGTCTTGGGAGAGCTGTGCGGGCTGGCCGCCTTCATCAGGCGATCCAGCACCAGGAGTAACCGGGAGGGCCGAGAGACATGGGCACCAGCAGCGAGCGCTCGTGCTCCGGGAGGTCTTGCGGCCTTTCACAGGGTTCTAGCAGGATGCGCCCCTGGTTGTAAAGCGTCTCAAGCAAGTTTCGTAAAACCTGACTATCAGCGAGCCCTCCGTGTTCGTTGGCCCAGGCCGCGTAGCGGCCAAACGTGCGTGGGATGGGGATCATCATCGTGGAGGAGCGCAGCGCGTCCTGTTTATACCATTCGTGCAGCAGTGTCTCGTCCGGTTCGACCACGGATGGCACCTGCGGCGGCTCCACGCTGGCTGGTGCCTCATCGTCGAGCCAGGCCATGAAATCCACGAGAGTGGCGGCTTGCGAACGTGCGGCGTTCACTCCATCGAGCAGCTTCTGCACCGCACGCCGCTGCGTGGCGCTGAGGAGATCGGAAGGGCGCGGTTTCTGCGCGTAAACCAGCCGTTTTGCGCCCGGCAGCACAAAGGCGTCGCCTGCGCCGGAGAGTTGGGTCAAAGCGCTGTCAAAATGCGCTTGCAGCACCGCTGGCAGCTTCAGTTTCAACCTGGCCGCCGGCTGTTCCTTCTTTGCCGCATGGATGAGCGGCTTCAGCAGCGCGGCAGCGGCCAGTTCCTGGCTCAGGGGGGTGAAGAGTGACTTGGCACCTGATCCGATTCGGTTCAGCGAGCCGGTTGACACGAGCGCATCGAGCGCCGCAGTCACGTTTTTCGGCGTGGCGGCACGTCCGATGGCCGGTTTGACGAGTTTGGTGATCTGCGCGGCCTTTAGCGGCGCTGCCGCGCTTTGGAGCGCATCGAGAAGGGTGGTTTCGAGAGTCATCCGCGTGGGTGGGTTTGAATCTGCCGGTCGAGCCACTTGGCGACATCATGGACCACCTCCTCGCGCTGCACGTCATGCAGCAACAGATGATACGAGCGTGTGTACCACAGCAGTTTTTTGCTCCGGCTGCGCACCTCGGCAAAGAGCGACTGAATTTGATCTGCTGATGACAGAAAGTCATTCGGCGAGGCCACGAACAGCACCGGCATTTTCAGACGGTGCGCCGCGTCGGAGTTCTCATCCAGCATGCCGCCGATCGTGGTCAGCAGCCGCAGTGAGAAGGCGCTGATGTGGTGCGGCGTGACCGCCATCTGGCCGCCATGGGTGGAGGTGGATGTGACCTTGATCTTCGACTCGTCCACTCCGGCCAGCTCGCCGAGTGAGTAACGCGTGCGAGGCGAGAGCTTGGCCGCCGTTTCGAGCACGAAACGCTGGAACCCGCTCATTGTCATCCGCAGGCCCGCCACTGGCGAGGCGAGGATGATGCCCTTCGGGTCCGCGCGGTTGCCCAGCAAGTCCGCCGCCGTGTGCAGCGCGATGAGGCTGCCCAGGCTCTCCCCATACCAGAACACTGGTGTTTTCGGGTGCCGCCGCCGCACCAGGCTGTGAAACGTGGCCAGATCCAGCTCCCACGCCTGCTCGCCTGAGATGTCGCCGCGCTCCGCCATCACAGGGTCGTTGCCTTGCCCGCGCAAATCGTAGGCATAGACGGTGTAGCCGCGTTTCGGCAGTTCCTGCCCCAGATACCAGAAATCCGACTTCGCGCCGCTCAGACCATGCACGGCGATGACCACGCCGCGCGGCTTCGTTCCCACCGGCACGGCCCACGACTGCCACGGCATCGTTTTGCCATCGTGACTGACCCACTCGGTCGCGTTCAACACCGGACGAATGCCTGATGGCTTGAACGTCGAGCAACCGGCAAGCACCAGCGCGATCATGATCCAAAGCGGCTTCATGACGCGGGAAACGCCTCCATCGCTGCCTTGATGAAGCTTGCCTGGGCACGCACGCGCGTGTCGAGATCAAATTCCGATGGCGTTTCAAACGTCACTGTCAGCGGGCAGCCGCGCTGATGCAGTTCGATGGCCTCCGGCATGCCCGGCAGATGCGTCGGCAGTGTGCGGCGTCGGATCACGCCGCCCTTGGCCCGCTGGCCGTCGATGTTCTTTCGTGGATCAGGCGCGATCACACTCGAGCATCGTTCGATGATGCCATGCCCCGCTGTCTGCCGCGCATGATTCAGCTCATAGAGGTAAATGCCCTGCGCGTCGTAGTCCTCGTGCAGGCACAAACCAAAACGCATCGCCTTTCCGGTGATCCAGCGCTGCCACGGCCCGCAGATCACATCCTCCGCATCGTGAAAACGGCGGTTGATGTCGATCCCGCGATGATCCGCCCGCGTGTTCAACGTGAGACCGACCGGATTCAGACATGGCGCGATCAAAAACGACCCACGCTTCAGCTCACGCACCTGCTTTTCTGCCCAGGTGAGCAGGCCCCACGCCGCGCCCGGCTCATCTCCATGCACTCCGCTGGAAAGATAGGCGGCGGGCATGCCTTTCTGCGCCGCCGCTGATTCAATTGCGAGCACCGGCAGCCCGTCCACCTCGCAGAGCGTCCTCACCTGGCACCCGGATTTACGCGCGAGCATGCGCCAGCGCTGGATGAGGTGCCGCGCGTCATGCGCGCGATGGTTGGGGAGCAGCTTCACGAGCGCGGAGCATGGCCGGGCTTCGTCATTCGTCATTCGGATTTCGTCATGGAGTCTTGGGATTCTTCCCCGGCATCAAACTCAGCGTCCCCCACTGCCGCAGGTTCGTCCGCTTGTTCTTTTCGCCTGCGAACCAGTCCTCGTGATGAAAATTTCCGAAGTTCCCCGCGCCCTTCTCCTTCTCATCCAGATCACCGACGGCGATGTTCATGCCCATTTTCACCTCCTTCTCGCCCGGCGTGAAAAACTTCCCCGGCAAGATTTCGAGGCATGGATCAAAACTCACCGCCCACTCGATGATGTAGCCCTTTCCTCCAGGCAAAAACTTCGTCACCGCCTCCATCGCACCTGTTTTGATCCAGCGCTGATACGTTTCCCACGCCTTCGCATCGGATCGCGGCTCGCCTTCCAGCAAACCGCCTTTTCCCACGCCACCGACCCGCGACTTCGTCAGATTGCAAACCATCTGCCAGGAAGTGCCGTCACCCGCCGCGTTTTCATCGCCCTTCCAGGTGTGGGTGGCGTTGATGAGCAGTTCCATCTCATCGCCAAACCATGGCCAGCCCTCGCGCGTCAGCTCATGCGCCTTCGCATTTTTCTCCGGCAGCCAGCGAGGTGTGTCGATGCCGTAGAGCACGTCATCCGTCACCCGGAATGCGAAGTAGAGCCGCTTTGCATCAAACTTCACCCAGCCGGTGAGCGACAGGTCTTTCTGGTCCGTCGTGGGCGAGAACTGCGGTGTCCATCCCTCCACGCCTTCCAGTTTCGCCGCGTCATCCCACTCTCCTTTTTCGATCACGCCATCCACCTTCGGCGTCGTTCCGCGATACGCCTGCAACTCGCGCGGCCACTCGCCCGCCAAAGTCACTCCGCTCAATGCCAGCCAGATCATCACTCGAAACTTCATAACTTATCACCCCTCCTTTTTCTTCTTCCCTTTCTTCTCCTGTGGCGGCTTCGTGCTCCCCTCGTTCTTTGCCACCTCCTCCGGCTCGGGGATGCGGCCCTGGTCATTGGTCTGCTCAATCCAATTCGTCAAAACTTCACTCAGCCGCTCCAGCGCCCGGCGATGCTCGGGTTGATTCGACTTGGCGAGGTTCTTGATCTGATGCGGATCGTTTTCCAAATCGTAGAGCTCCTCCTCCGGCATCGTCGGCGCGGCCAGAACGGCCTGCTCCGGCGTCAGCTTGTCCTGCGCGGCCAGTTCCTTGATCAGATTCCACACGGGATACTGCTTCTCCTTGTAGGCGTTGAATTGCAGGAAAGGACGGTCCGGCGTGAAGTTCCGAATGTAGCGGTAGCGCGCGTCTCGCACCGTGCGCAGGCGGAAAACCGTCATGTCACAGCGATCCCGCGCTCCGAAAACGTACTCCCGCGCCGGTTCCGCCTTCGCACCCGTGAACACCTGGCCCTGCATGCCCGTGGGCTTCGCAATGCCCGCCCATGCCAATGAGGTGGCCGTCAGATCGATCGACATCAGCAGCCGGTCACTCACTTTTCCGGCCTCGTAACCCGCCGGAGCCGCCACACCTGACGGCCAACTCAGGATGAACGGCACGTTCAGCCCCTCTTCATAGCAGAACTGCTTCGCGCGCACATGCGCCGCGCCGTTGTCGCCCACGAAGCAGATCACCGTGCTTTCCAGCAGGCCGTCGCGCTTCAGCAGTTCCATGATCTTGCCTATCTTCCGGTCCAGTTCTGTGGCTGCGTCGAGGTACTGCGCCCAGTCCTTCCGTGTCACCTCATGCTCGGGGTAGTAGGGTGGGATCTCCACCTTCGCCGGGTCGGCATGCGGTGCGCCGTGGAAGGTGCGGTGCGTTTCCTGGAAGTTCACCTGCGCATAAAATGGCTGGTGCGTCTTCAGATCATTCCAGTTCGCCGATTGAAACGGCTTCATCGGCGGCGCGAAATTCCAGTCGGTCTTGGCTGAGCCCTTGAAGCCCGCCTCCTGTGGCAGTTCCTTCACATTTGCCGTGAAATACCCCGCCTCGCGCATCCGCTCGCTGATCAGCTTCACCCCTGCCGGCAGCGTGTAGCCGTCATCCCGATGCGAGCGGTGATGGTGCGCACCGATGGTCGTCTGATACATTCCCGTGTTGAAAGCCGACCGGCTGGCCGAGCACACCGGCGCCGTCGTGTAATAGCGTGTGAAGCGCATCCCCTTCGCCGCCAGTCCGTCCAGCACAGGCGTGGACACCTCCTTCGTCCCGTAGCATCCGAGATGCGGCCCGAAATCCTCCGCGATGAGCCAGAGGATGTTCGGACGTTTGTCTTGGGCCGAAAGCGTGGTGACAAAAGCGAGGCCGAAAAGAACGAGAGCGCGGATCATTCGTCTAGCATGCGCGAAAACACGTCCGCGACGCAAGAGCGGATTTGCAGGCAGGCGACTTTGCCTGCTAAGCAGACCCACACCTCACTTTTGGATCATCTCCTGCACCTTTCCAATGATGCGCTCCTCCAGCGTGTCGGCGAACTTGTCAGGATGCAGCGGATTCGACCAATACATCAATGAGCGGAAGGCCTCGTAGCCGCCTTCGTGCAGCACGCGCTTGCTCGGGATGTAGGCCAGGATGTCGTTGCTGTAACCAGCGACCCACAAGCGGCCTGGGCCGCTGAACTCGCGCTTCAAGCGCAGCGAGTAATCCACACACGTCTCACCGCTGAGCGCCACGAAGGTCATGTCGCTGCCAAAACGCACGGTTTGAATCGGGTAATCGTAGTGATCACGCAGGCCGCCATTCTTGATCGCATACAGCCGCCTCTCGTCCCACTTGCGGAGATACTTCTCGTAGCCGGGGTCATAGCCTTCACCGCTGCTGAGACGCTTCTCGATCACCTCGGCCGTCGGGATCGACTGGTAATCAAGCCGCGTCGTCTGCCAGTCGATGCGCAGTGGGCCGTGGATCGGTTTCGGCTTCGCATCAATCGCCGCCTCCACCGCGGTGGCGAGGCTTTGGCCGTGACGCAGACTGAAGATCGGGCTGAAGCGCGGATACGCGTTCTGATCACCGCCGCAGCCCATCATGAACAGCGCGATGGTGCCCGGATGCGCTTCCTCGATCAACTGTTGCGCATGGCCCGCGTAATCACCGTGCCACTGCTTGATGCTCATCGACGTGTTGTGGCAGGCGTAGCCGAAGACAATCGCGCTCAGCTTGCCCGCCGCCGTGTTCACCGTGAGCGCCGGCACATCATGATCGACGACACCTTCGGGATTCGGGCTGTTCAAATAGGGATCGCCCGTCGGCCTGTCGCTCTTCAGCCGTCGGTTCATCGCGAAACCACAACGCGCATGCCCATAGCTCACCGTCGCCGGTTCCAGATGCTGCAAGGCCTCGCCGATGATGCCGACGATCTTGTCCGTCAGAAACGCGTTGTAGCGCAGGCAGCGCTCTTTCCGCAGCGGATCGGTGAAGCTCATGAACTCCAGCTCCGTGTAGCGCAGCTCCGGCCCGCAGTGCGTGTGCGAGCAGTTGAGCAGCAGCGCCTTCTCCGGCAGCCCAAACTTCGCCTTCACCGCCGCCGCCACCGCGTCGCGGAGCTGGTAGGTTACCTCCACCAGATCAAGCGTCACCATGACGAAGCGCGCGCCTTGCTTGTCCTCAATGGCGAGCGACTTCGCAAACAACTCCATCGCCGTGCCTTCCGCCGGCACCTCACGATTCGCGAATCCGGCGAGATACATCGGCTCCGTCGGCGTGATGACCGCCTTCGCCGCCGCGGCTTTCCATTCGGCGGTTTGCGCCGCAGCTTGAAGAACGAAGACTGCCGCGAAGACGATGATGTGAAGAAGCTTGCTCATGATCGGAGTCATACGCTCCTCTGGCATGACTTATCGCCGCCGCATGTCTCACTCCCGCCTGCTCAGCAGATACTTCAGCAACTCCAGCGCCTTCCGTTCCGGCAGCGCTTCGAGTAAACCGGGTGGCATGAGGGACACGGGTGTCTTCTGGCGGTCTTTGAGGTCGGATTTCGAGATGACGACGCTTTCAGTCACGGTGCGTGCGGTGATGGCGGTGTCCGTTTCCTGCTCGATGACGCCGGAGACGACGCTGCCGTCTTTTTTGGTCAAAACGTGAAGCTGGAAGTTGTCTCCGACGACGGCGTTCGGATCGATGATGTTCTCCAAAAAGTAGTCGAGGCCGTTGCGCCACGATCCGGCGAGATCGGGGCCGAGTTTGCCGCCCACGCCGCCCATCGCGTGACACACGGCGCAGAGCTGTTGGAAGGTCTGCTCGCCCGATTTCGTATTGAAGGCCCACAGCGGTGCGGATTCATAGGCCTTCTTGAGCTTCGCGATGCTCGCCTTCGCCGCGGTGCTCGATTCATTCACCTTGCCCCACGTCACGTCGAGCAGCGTGTTGATCTCCGCGTGGTTCAGATTGCGCATCTGGCGGATTTGCAGGCTGCTGAGGTGCTTCTTGTTGAAGCTGCCAGTTTTTACGGCCTCAAGCAGCGGCTTGGCGAGTTCCGCACGGCTCGTGAGCACCCCGAGCACGACACGACGATTTGCGGCATCGAGCGCTTCAAAGCGCTGCATCAGCGCCGCAGCCGTTTTCGGGTCATTCGAGCGCGAAAGCAGCGGAATCACCGCCGTGGTGAAAGCAGGCTCGTCGAGCAGCTTCGCGAAGATCGGCGTCGATTCGGCATCGCCGGTGCGTTTGAGCAAATCGAAGGCCGCGCGGCGCTGCGGCAGCGGTTTGGCCGTGTCCGCCAAAAGCGCGCGCATCTCCCTTAGCACCGCTTGGTCTCCAAAAAGCGCCGAAAGCTCATCCGTAATGGGGGCATTCCTGCCCCCATCTTCCGGGGCAGGAATGCCCCGGCTACGCAGTTCCGGCCAGGCCTTCGGCATCTCGACCTTGGCCTCATCCTTCAACGAAAACGCCAGCAATTTCAGATCCCGCGGCGTTTTCAGCGTCTTCACAAGCGCCTCGCGGCCTTCGGCGCTCTTTCCGGCAAACCAGCGGATCGAATCAGCCAGCGAAGGCATCGGCGTCTTCTCCGCCAGCGCCAGACCCCTCGCCCAATCCTGCTCAATGACACGCGCGAGACCGAACCAGATCATCTTCGGCAGAAAGCGGTCATCCTTGTCCTCGCCATGCATCGCCAGCGCCGAGGCGACCTCCCAAACCGTCTTCGCATCCAGATTCGGCAACACCGACGCCAGAGCGAGGCGCACGGTGGGCGAAGGATCAGTCTGCGCGAGATTCAGCAGTGTTTCATAGCTGAGCTTCGATTTCCCGGCTTCTTCCGTGGCGAGTTGGATGGTCCAGGAGCGAACGATGTCAGAACTGCTCTTGATGAGCGGCTCCATTTGCAGCTTGTCCAGTGCCTTGGCACCATGGAGCAGCCACATCAGCCTCAGTTTGAGTTCAGGTGCGGCGTCCGGCTGTGAAATCATCGTCACTCCATTGGCCATAGCATCAAACGGCGCGGGCCTTTCCTGAATCAGCTTTCGAGCCATTCGCGCATTCCAGTCGCTGTCGCTGCGCTGGAGCTTCAGGAGTTGATCGTCTGCCATCTTCCCCAAATCCACCTTCACCGGCTTATACGTCTCCTTCCACGAGATGCGGTAGATGCGCCCATTGCTGCGGTCCCATTTTTCGTCGTCGGGATTGTGGCAGTGCTGGGTGTCGGTCCAGTCGATGACATAGACGGCGCCGTCGGGGCCGGTTTGGAGATCGACGGGGATGTAGTCGGGCGCGGAGCTGTAAAGCAGGTCGTAGCCGGCATGAAACGTCTCGTAGCCGCTGCCGGTGCGAACCATGTGCTGATGATTGAGCTGATGACCGTGCAGGTTGTGCGTGAAGAGATGATCGCGGTAGATCGCGGGCCAGTTGTCGCCGTTGTAGATCATCGTGCCGACGTGCGAGTGGCCGCCATACACGGCGGTGGTGCCCGGTTTGCCAGCTCCGCCTTCGCCGCTATCGTATCGCGCGGAGGCGGGCAGGTGGTTTTGCAACTCCGGCGCGAAATCCGGCGCGGTGGCGGAGATGAAGGGCGCGTAGTTTGAGTTTGATTGATTCCAGAACTGGCCGTTGCGGATGGCATTGGTCGTGCCGCCTTTGCCGAAGAAGCTGCGGCAGTGCGTCATGAAGAGATGGCCGTTGCTGTTGTAGTCGAGCCCCCACTGGTTCGATCCGCCGTGGCAGAACACCTCAAACACATGCCGCACCGGATGATAGCGCCACACACCCGCGCGCATCGTCACGCGATCCTTCGCCTCCGCACCCGGCTTGCCGATAGCGCTCGTGTTGAAGACACCTTGATTGCCATAAAGCCAGCCGTCCGGCCCCCACAGGAAGCTGTTCAGCGTTTCGTGCGTGTCTTGATAACCGAAGCCGTCGAGGAGGATCTTCGGCTCGCCTGCCTTGTCGTTCGCGTCCTTCGGAATGAACATCAAATACGGCGCGGCACCAACCCACACGCCGCCAAAGCCCACCTCGATGCCGCTGACGAGATTCAGTCCTTCGCAGAACACCTTCCGCGTCTCAAAGCTGCCATTCCCATCTGCGTCTTCCAAAATGGTGATGCGATCCTTCCCCTGGCCTTCGGGCTGACGATTCGGATACGAAAACGCCTCCGCAATCCACATGCGCCCGCGCTCATCGAAGCAAAACGCGATCGGCTGCTTCACATCCGGCTCCTTCGCGATCAACTCGATCTGAAAGCCGTCCTGCACACGCATCTCCGGCAAATCCTTCGACGGATTCGGCAGCAGGTGCCAGAGCACGGGGCTTTCATCGCCACGCTTCGCACGGTCGCCGCTGATGGTGAACGTGCTGGCAGCAAAACTCGGCTTCTCGGCGTGAAACGCGAAGTCATCGAAGTTCACATGTCCCCAGCCGCCTTTGAATTGATCGACGATGCGAATGAAGATGCGCTTTCCGGAGACGCCTTCGAGATTCACCGCCACGCGCTTCATGTTCTCCTGCTGCGCGGCGCTGCTGCTGTGAATCACCTTGCCGCTCGCTTCATCGACGATCTCCACGCGCTCCGTTTTCGCATCCGGCGCCGCGCCAATCAAAAAGCTCGCCCACGGATGCGTGGCCACAAAACTCGATGACGTGAGCGTGCCGGTGCCCTTGTCGCCGATGCGCTCGTAGCCGCCGAGCCAGAACCTGCCCGCGTGCTGCGAGTTGCCGCGTTTGCGGGCCGCGACGGTGTCGCCTTCGACCGGTTGCTTCTCCCACGCATCGCCTTCGGCCTTCCAGCCTTCGAGCGTGCCCTTTTCGAAGCCGAGATTGAGTTCCAGTGGCGGCGCGATGCTCTCCACGTTGCTTTTCACCTCCGAAGGCTTCACATCGGCACGCTGCGGCATCGCTGTCTTGCCGAGATGCGTGAGCTGCACATTGCGGAACTGAATCTTCGCCGGTCCCGGGCCGCTGTGGAGCTGAAACGCGATCTTGCCGCTCCACTCGGCCGCTTTGGCCTCATGATCGTCGAGCACGCTCATGAGCACATCATTCACGCGCACCTCGACGTGTGAGGCGGTGGCGGTGATTCGGTATTGGTTCCACTCGCCGGGCTTGATGACGCTTTGCAGGCTCTTTGGCTCCGCAAACACATCCGTCCACCGACGACCATCTGGAGCGATGTTCACGCGCGAGCCGCGCTCACAGATCAAAGCACGCCCATGCTCGTCGTAGATGCGCCCGAGCCACACCGCGCCTTGATCGAGATCGGCTTGATAGCCGCTGGCGTGTCCATCCGGACTCTGCTGGCAGCGGAACTGGATGCCGCTGTTCGCGCTGGGCCCGCCGGTGATGCGAAACCCGACCGTGAGATCGAAGTCATGCACCTCGCCATCCCAAAAGATCCATTCGTTGCCCTTCAGCGGCTTGTCGGAAGGGATTTCGCCGGTGATGGCACCGTCTTCGACGCGCCAGTGCTCCGCTTTACCGCTCCAATGCGTGAGCGTCTTGCCGTCGAAGAGGGATTCGGCGTGGAGGGGAAGTGCGAGCAGCAGGGCGAGGAGCGGCTTCATGGCTTAGTCAGACGACTTTGACGGCTCTGACCTGTCAGATGGCAACAACTTGTTCTCGTGGCACGTTTGGCTTCGACCGATGAAACCAACCACCTTCTCGCCCTCCCGCCGTCAATTCCTCGCCACTGCTGGCGCTGCGTCGCTGTCGCTGCTGTCCTCGTCGAATGCGGCGACGTTCAAAACGGTGATCAAGAAGGCCAAGATCGTCGGCAAGCCGGAGGAGAAGTCCTTGCTTGAGCTGAAGGAGGCCGGATTCGATGGCGTGGAGGTCTCGCATCTCTTTGATGACGAGACGGAGGCCAAAAAGGCGCGCGAACTCGTCGAAGGCATCGGTTTGAAGGTGCACTCCGTGCTGCGTGGCTGGGCGGAGTTCAACAGCGATGATCCCGGTCAGGTCGCAGCGAGCTACGCGGTCACCGAGAAGGCGCTGCGCACGGCGAACTGGCTCGGCGCGGAGACGATCCTGCTCGTGCCATGCCGTGTTGGCGGGCCGACGGTGAAGATGCCGGAGCCATGGGAGTTTGACATCGAGTTTGATGAGAAGACCGGTCACGTCAGCCGTGTGGTGAAGGGCGACAACACGCCGTTCGCCCGCTACATCATGCTGCAAAACAAGTCCACGGACGGATCGAAGGAGCAAGTGACGAAGCTCATTCCGCTGGCGGAAAAACTGAACGTGATCATCGGCCTCGAGAACGTCTGGAACAACCTCTGGGTGCGCCCGGACCTCTACAAGAACTTCGTCGCGTCCTTCAACCATCCGTTAGTGCAGGCCTACTACGACGTGGGCAACCATGTGAAGTATCTCGTGCCCGTGCATGACTGGATTCACACGCTGGGCGGCCTCATCAAGAAGATCCACATCAAGGACTACGCGCTCGCGCCGGACAACAAGAGCGGCAAGTTCGTGCATCCGCGCGATGGCAGCATCGACTGGCCAAAGATGCGCCAGGCGCTCGACGATGTCGGCTACCACGGCTGGATCACGCTCGAAGACGGCGGCCTGCCGCTGCCGGAGTTCAACGACCGCCTCAACAAGATCATCGCCGGAGTCTGAGTCATGAAATTCGTCCCGCTTTTCCTCGCGCTCGCGACTTTGACCACCGCCGCCGACCGTGTCGTGCCGCGTGAAGGCACCGAGTGGTGCAACATCTGGATGCCAAACGCCAACAATCACGATCTGCCGCGCGTGCTGCTCATCGGCGATTCCGTGACGCAGGGTTACGGCCCCGATGTCGAGAAGCAGCTCGCTGGCAGAGCCTACGTCGCCCGTCTCGCCACCTCGCGCTGCGTGGGTGATCCCGTGCTGCATGCGGAGGTCGCCGCCATGCTTGGTGCGGAGACGTTTGACGTGATTCACTTCAACAACGGCCTGCACGGCATCGGCGCGGTGAGCGAGAAGGAGTATGCAGAGTTTCTGCCGCAGTTCATCGCACACATCCGCAAGCTCGCGCCGAAGGCGAAACTCATCTGGGCCTCCAGCACGCCCTCACATGTGAACGGCAAGTTTGAGCAGACCGACGCGCGCAACGAGAATGTGAAGGAGCGCAACAGCATCGCCGCCGAGATCATGGGGAAGGAAGACATCCCCGTCGATGATCTCTACGGCCTCATGATCGGCTATCCCGAGTGCTGTGCCGACTCGCTGCACTACAATGCGGCAGGCAAGGCCATGCAGGGTGCGCAAGTCGCTGGCGAGATCCTCAACCTGCTGCCTGCGAAGGCGAAGTGACGCGAGTCACCACTTGAGCTTCTGGTGGGCGAGGGAATATCACAGCATGCCGTGCTCCTTGAAGCTGAAGTAGGGCAGGGGGCGTGATTCGGACGGGGTGCCTATGATGACGTGGTCTTGCAGGAGGAGACCGGTGGCGTCGGCGGCTTCACGGAGACGGCGGGTGATGCGACGGTCGGCGTCGCTGGGAGTGGGATCGCCGCTGGGGTGGTTGTGGATCAGGACGAAGGCGTGGGCGTTATGAATGAGCGCCTTTCGCAGCAGGTCGCGCGGGGCGGCGGTGCATTCGTTCAAGCTGCCGCGAAAGACTTCTTCCGTGCGAGCCACGGCAAGGCGGGTGTTCAGCAAAATGACGCGGACGGATTCATAACCGAGCGCCTGCATCTCGGAGCCGATGTAGCTGTAGATGCGCTCGGGGCGGTCGAGGATGACCTCGGCGTGCGCGGGCTCCTGGGCGGCACGGCGGCCGAGTTCGAAGGCGGCGACGAGTTTGGCGGTCTTGGCGGGGCCGAGAGCCTTGATCTTGCTCAAGACAGCGGGTTCGAGGCGGGAGAGTTCGCGGAGAGATTGGTGATCGCGCAAGATGCGCTGGCCAATTTGCAGGGCGTTTTCTCCCTTGGTGCCGGTGTTGATGAAGAGGGCTAGGAGCTCGGCATCCGAGAGCGCCTGGGGACCGAGGCGGAGCAGGCGCTCACGCGGGCGGTCGTTTTCCGGAATGTCGTGGATGCGGGACATGACTCTGGACGCGGTTCGCGGCGGCGAATGAGACGAATGCGACTGATGGGAAGGATGCGCCGCTAGTGGATGGCTCGGCACTGATCGAGCAGGCTGTGCAAGTAGCCGACGATGTCATTCAATGCCTGCTTGTGTGTCGTGGCGGCGAGGCCGATCAAATCCTCACGGGCGGAAGCGAGGAGATCCTGGGCGAATTTGACGGCACGTTCTACGGCGCCTTCGTAGTCGGCGATGCTGGCGAGGATGGTGGTGTCCATGGGCTCGCCTTTGAGAAGCATGCGACTGAGCTTTTGCTTCTGCGCGTCAGTGGCGCGTTCGAGGAGATAGAGGATGGGCAGCGTGAGCTTGCCACGGGCAAGGTCGGTGCGGAGGGTCTTGCCGACGGTTTTTTCGTCGCCAACGATGTCGAGGCAGTCGTCGTAGATCTGGTAAGCGGTGCCGAGCTTGAGGCCGTAGTCGCGCAGAGCGGTCTGGACGGCCTCGGGCTGCTGATTGAGACGTGCGCCGAGTTCGGCGGCGGCGGCGAAGAGCGCGGCGGTCTTCATCTCGATCATCTTCAGATAATCGGTGACGGAGAGATTGAAGTCGAAACGGCGCTGGGTTTGGAGGATTTCACCGGTGCATACATCGCGCGAGGCTTTGGCGATGGTGCGGCAGACGTGGGTGTCTTCAAACTCGGTGGCGAGTTCGAGCGCGTAGGCGAAGAGGCTGTCTCCAAGCAGCACGCTGAGGCTGCTGCCCCATTTCGCGACGGCGGTGGGCATGGCGCGGCGGATGTCGGCACCGTCCATGATGTCATCGTGAACGAGGGAGGCGATGTGGACGAGTTCGAGAATGACGGAGAGCCGTGTGTGGCCTTCATGCGTGCCGCCGGTGGCACCACCGGCGAGTACGGCGAGCGCGGGGCGAATGCGTTTGCCCGAGGTCTGGCAGACGTAGCTGACGTAACCTTCCACTCCCGGATCAAAGGCGCGTGCTTGTTCCAGGATGGCTGTCTCCACGCGTTCCAGGTCTGTCCGCACCAAGTGGAAGGGGAAGACGGGGTTGCTGGCGTTGACGACGGGTGAGGGCATGCGGACAGATGAACTACGATTCCATCACTCATGCAGATTCATTCGTCAACTGCTGTGCCGCCAGTCCAGGCGTTCGAATTTTCAAAAGAAATGAAACCATGGCGGTCATCACCGCGCCCAGACCGCGAGGATGCCGTTGACGATAGCTTCAGCGAGCTTATGCCGATGCTCGGGCGTGGCGCAGCGTGCGGCCTCGCGTTTGTTGCTAAGATAACCGCATTCTACGAGCACGGCGGGCATCTGGGTTTCACGCAGCACCTTGTAGTTTCCGTGGAAGATGCCGCGAGTGCCACCGGTCACGCGAGATTTGATGCTGCGGCTGATGGCTGAGGCGAGGACGCGACCGCGCGCACTTCGGTAATAGACCTCGCCTCCAGAGATGAGGGTTTTCCGGCTGCCGTTGAAGTGAACGCTGACGAAGATGGAAGAGGGAACGCGGTTGGCGAGACGTGCTCTTTGAGACAGCTCCACAAACGTGTCGGTACGGCGCGTCATCGTGGTTTTGAGACCGCGAGATTTCAAGCCGACCTCGACACGCTTTGCGATGTCCAGACAGAGCTTCTTTTCGATCAAGCCATTCCAGACCGAACCGCCGTCCTTGCCACCGTGACCGGCGTCGATCACCACGTTGGAAAAACGGAGTGTCTGGGCCGCTGCGTCTGCTGCCAAGCCGCCAAGCATCAGCGCCAGAGCTGCCGCAACGATGCGTGGGAGGCGCGCGGGCACGGTTACTTGGGGATTTTGAGCGTTTTGCCAGCGCGAATCATGTCGCCAGACAAGCCGTTGGCGGCCCTGAGCTTGGCCACGGTGGTGCCGTTTTTGCGCGCGATGGTGGAAAGTGTGTCGCCACTTTTGATCGCGTAACTGCCACCTTTGCCGCTGGATTTGGACTTTGAACTGGAGGTTTTCTTTTTGGACGAGCTGCCGCGGGAACTGCGTGAGGACGATCCACCGTGGGATGTGCGCCAGGAAGAGTAGTCCATGCCGGCTCCCTGGCCGCCTTCGGCTGCCCAGGCCGAGTTGTAGTCGCCATCCGGCTCAAAGGGGTAGTCCCTGTGTGCCATGCTATGAGCGGGCGTGCTGGGAGAACCGTGGAGATTGATGACAGGCAGGTTTTTCGGCAGCCCCTTGATGCGCGTGGAGGTCTCACAGGAGGCGAGTCCCAGTGCGAGGATGATGGCTGGGCAGACTTTCAGCAGATGCTTGGCTAAATGACTCATGCGGTTTAGGGAGGCACTTTCGCGCAGTTCGCAAATGAATCAATCCGGCGTGTGAAAACGGCTGATGCGCTCTTTGACGCGCGGCACGCCATTTTTGTCCCTTTGCATGATGATCGTGCGCTCGTGGTAATACTCCGTGCCGCTGGCAGGCAGGCTGTAGCGCCATTCGGTGTCTTCCGGCATGTTGCGCTCCATGGGAACCTTGAGGGTGTTGAAAACCGCGTTGCCGTCCATGCCGGTGCGTACCATTTTGAATTTGCGCTCGGAAAAACCCTGGCCGTAACGCGTGCTGGTGGAGCCGATGTGGCGGACTGCCTTCAGAGACTCAGGGATGTCATAACCATAGTTTACGACGCAAAAAATGACCATCAGCAGCGGCACGATCACAATGGCGGCCGGCGTGAGGAGGTACCAATTCTTTTTGAGGAAGGCGGTGTTCATGAAATGTCATGCTGGAAGAAACTGAGGCGGCAGGCAAGGTAAAACACCATGCGGCAGCCGCAGCACCAGAAGTTCACCGTATGGCGGGGATGATGCGAACTGCGCTCACATGCGCTGGTTGCCAGGCACATGGGCGGTTTTCCCCTGCGTGTAGCGCAGCTCTCCATTCTGGATGGCGAGGTATTTGGCCGCTCCCTGAATATCCTCTTCGCTGAGGCCGGGAACGACAAATAACCGCCCTTTCAAGGCACCCTGGGCAGGCATGCCGCCGCGGACGAGGGAGCGTAGGGTCTCGATCACGCTCTCGTCCTGTACAAAGTCGAGCCCTGCTGCCTGGGCCATCATGCAGGTGGAGGCCAGCTCTTGCGCATTGCGCCGGTCCCTGGCGGCATAAATGGAATCATGCTGATTAAGCATGGGCACGGCGATCGAAAGCATGATGCCGAGGATGGCGACAAACATCAAAACCTCAAAAAGGCTGAACCCATCGCGAGCGCGAAATTGAGGGGAAAGAGAAGCGGGGGTTTTCATGGAGTCTTTGTGTTAACGGTTTAAATTATGATAATTATCGCATGGCTGCAACTCAATTTTATCATTTTCATAGAAAACGCCCTCGCAAATACTCAAAAATGAGAATTTCACCCTGCCTTGCCAGCCTTTTTGTGTGCTGATCTACCTCAACCAGATCGCCATCAATACTGGGTTACTCCCGCATACGGAACCAAGCTAGGAACTCGCGATTGCCATCGGTGCCTTGGAGGTTGGATTCCACCAAACTCTCCCAGGCGAGCTGCGGCTGTGAGCGGACGAAGTTTTCAATGCGTGCGCAGGCTTTGGCATGCAGTTCGGGCTCACGGACAATGCCACCGGCACCGACTTCCTCGCGGGACAGTTCAAACTGAGGTTTGACGAGCACGACGGCCTGCCCGCCCGGCCGCAGGACCTGCAAGACGGCAGGCAATACCAAGGTGAGGGAAATAAAAGACAGATCGGCCACTAAAAAATCAACGTCCTGTCCCACATCCTCCCGTTTCATGTGGCGGAGGTTGAACTGCTCACGCGAAACCACACGCGGGTCGCTACGCAGCTTCCAGGCAAGCTGGTTTGTGCCCACATCAAAGGCAAAGACCTTCACGGCACCACGCTGCAACAGGCAGTCGGTGAATCCGCCGGTGGACGAACCGGCATCGAGCACGGTCAGATCACGGACATCAATGCCGAAATGATCGAGCGCGCCCTCCAGCTTCAAACCACCACGGCTGACGAATTTGGGCGGGTGGCGCACCACGATCTGTTCTTGCTCTTTAACGAGCGTTCCAGGCTGGGTGATGCGTCTGCCCATCACACTGACCTCACCGGCCATAATGAGGCGCTTTGCTTGCTCACGCGAGGGCACGAGGCCGAGCTTGACGAGCGCCAGATCGAGTCGTTCGCGGGACATGGGGTTCAGGGCCTCGCTTTATTTACGCACGGGCAGCACCAGCTCGTCACCAGCCTCGATACTGACGCCCGGCAGCGCGGCGCTGTTGTCGATGTCCACGACAGATTCGGAGGCGTCGATGGATTCTCCCACAATGACCCGCCCGACCAAGCCGTCGCCACGCCGGACATCAAATTTCATGCCCTTTTCTAAATGCTTGTCTTTTCCGGCGCTGATGACGGCGAACCCCTGGTCCTTGTGAATCTCCACGACTTTGGCCACCGATGGCATGCCGAGGAGCTGTTTCTGCAAGGCGGTCAATGGGGCGGCCGCCGGAGCAGGGGAAGGGGAGCCAGGCATCAAACCGCTGCCAGCCAGAGGTGGGGTGGATGGTGATTGCGCTGGTGTTGCTTCAGGTGCTGATGGCAGCGCAGGTACGATCGTGGGAGCTTGAGGCCGGGAGGATTCCTGGGCGGCTTGCTGTCTGCGCACGAGATCCAGCTCGCGGCGCGCACCTTTGGCCTCTTCCTGTGCCTCCCACGCGAGATAACCGGTGATGGCGAGCAGGATGATGGTGAGTGCCAGGGCAAAGTGAGAGAGACGCATGGCTTCCATGCTAGACGCAAGCCTCACACGGATCAACCACGCTTCCGTCTAGCGCAGCAGTCCCAGAAGCTCGCGCATACGCAGCTCGATGTTCAGCAGGCTGGCCTGCACACCGGCAAGCCATTGCATGTCCGCGCCACCGGGATTTTGCTGCACCAGCTTGTCGGTGGCGTTCAGGGCGGCGGCAAACAACGGCAGGCTCTGTTCCAGATCCACCACAAGAAAATCCCAGTGCTCCTTTTGCGATTCCGCAAACTGCCGCAGCACATGTACGAGATGCGCCGCAAGGTCTGCCACTGTGGACAGCAGCCGAAGGACGGCGGGCCGGGTGCGCACCTCCTCATTGAAAATCAGCAGCCCCTGAAAGCGTCGTAGTTCCTTGGCCAGGGCCGACGAGCGCTTCACCGGGTCTTTTTCGGCCGAATTCTGGGCACGAGCCCCCTTTTTATGAGGTGGGCGACTTTCATCCATGGCTGGGCCGAAGGGATCACACCCCGGTTTGGTGGGCTGGAAGGGATCATCATAGCCAGGACTGTGCAGCGCGTCGGCCGATCTAGAGTTCGGGCTTTTGCCGAGCAGGTAATGCTTTCGCCGGGCACGGTTCTGGCGCAACAGCGCGGCCTCTTCCTCTTTCGTGAGCTGCCAGCGCGGCGCTGAGACACGCAGGTGCAGATGCCATGACTGGATGAGCACCCGCTGCTGGTCCTGGTTGAACCATTCAAAAAACAGCAGATTTTTCAATCCAGGGGGTATCGGCAGGGCTGTGGTAGTATCGCCTTGTGAGCGCCTTCTCGGCAGCTTTGCCACTCGATAGGACGCCGTCATGAGTCCGCTGTATCCGTGCTGGAGCGGAGAGAGGGCATCGACCTGCTTCTCGTTCACCTCCGGCAGCGGATTGTGGAAGTCCACTCGGCAGCCGGCGATGTCACGCAGGAAATTACCGACCAGTTCGACCCGCACAGGCTGTGACTGTCCGGCCAGATGCAGGACCCCGGTCACCAAGCCTGGCACTTCATTGGAAAGGTATCCACCGAGGATGGACGATTCGAGGCAAATAATCATTACTTGTCATATAAACTAGAGGTCGCTGACGGCTGCCGCAAGCGCCGCGCCCCCCTTTTTTGAAAAAGAGCAGCCCGGAAGCATGTGACGCATCCTTTGCCAAAGTTGTGTGGAACTGTGGCAAGAATGCTGCTTGTTCCACATCCTGTTCGATGATACAGCTTCACTCCCCCAAAACCTAACATCCCTCCAATAAACACCCATGAAAGACCTCGTTTATCTCAGCCGCTCCTTCGTTGAATTCGGACCCTTCGCTAAGAAGGAAATCCTCGATTTCCAGAAGCGCGGCCTTCTCTCTGAGACCGATTACCTGCGTGATGAGGGCAGCGAAACCTGGCTTCATTACCAGGAATGGCTGACCATCGTCCCCATGCCCGCTCCAAAGCTGGTGAAGCGCCCTGCCTCCACGAAATCCGTCGCCAAGGCCGCTCCGGCAGCCAAGAAATCGAAAAAAGCCGCGTGATTTATAGTTGGTGGATCGGTGACTCAGTGGGTTGAAAGCCTGCGGATTCACCGATTGGCTGATGGGTCGGCTGCCCGGCGTGTCGATCCATCGCCCCACTGCTGGACTACAGGCTCCGCGCATGCGATGAAGCCTGCGTGACTGACGCGACCTCCCGCACCTTGCGCAATGAGCTTTGGCGCTCGTTGCCCTCCGGTGTCATTGACACACTGACGGCCACTTTCGGCATGCTCATTGCCGTCCGCGTGTTTCACATGGGGGATGTGGCGAAGTCCGTCTTCCTCAGTGCCACCAGTGGCGGCATGGTCGCCAGCTTGTTTGTCGTCCCGCTGCTGCTGCGGGCTAAAAGCACCCTCCCGCGCACCGCCGCGAAGGTGCAGATGCTCGGCGGGGCCTGCATGGCTGTCTCAGCCGCCTTTCCGCATGATCCGCTGCTCTACATCGGCGGTTTGAGCCTCGGGCTCTTCTGCCTGTCGATGCAGATTCCGCTTCTGACGCAAATCTACCGCATCAACTACCCCGCCGCCGCGCGTGGTAAGCTCTACGCTGTGACCGGTGTCACCCGTGCCGCCGCCGCCATGTGCTTTGGCTTTGCGGGCGGCAAACTGCTCGGCTGGGACATGGGCAGTTACATCTGGCTGCTCTGGGCCTTTGCCGCCAGTGGCTTCATCTCCGGCTTCTGGACCTACGGCCTGCCTGCCACGCCTTGGGAGGCCCCCGAGAACTCCAGCACCAATCTCGGCAGCGCCTGGCGCTGGGTGCGTGAGGATCATGACTTCCGCATGCTGCTCATTTCCTGGATGATCATGGGCATCGGCAACCTCGCCGCCGCCTGCCTCTTCGTCGAATACCTCGCCAACCCGAGTCATGGCATCAACCTGCCAGCTTTTGAGGTGGCCTGGATCACCGGCGTCATCCCGGTGCTGGCGCGCATCCTGTTCTCCTACCCCTGGGGGCTGGTGTATGACCGCTTTCATCTCTTCACCGTCCGCGCCGTGCTGAATGTCTTCTTTGCCGCAGGCATTCTGTGCTTCTACCTCGGTCACAGTCTGTTTTGGTGGACGCTCGGCATGGCTCTGTGGGGCATGGCCAATGCCGGTGGCAACGTCACCTGGGCGCTCTGGGTCACCAAGCTGGCCCCGAAGCACGCCGTGGCCGAGTACATGAGCGTCCACACCTTCCTCACCGGCATGCGCGGCCTCGTTGCGCCCTCGCTGGCCTTTGCCATGCTCAAAGTGATGTCCTTCGACACCTTCGCCATCCTTTGCGGCCTCACCATCCTCTCCGCCAGCGGCTTCATCGGCGTCCGCGCCCGCAACAGCGACCCCGAAACCTCCAAACGCCTCAGCCCCGGTGCCAGGCCCGAGCGGCTGTGAATAGACACCTCGCCCAAATCGACTCTTGGCAAGGGATGCCAAGAATCGAGCTTACCTCTTCTTGCAAACGTTATCGGGCTGCATCAAAAACACTTTTCAAGGATTGCATTTTTTTGTTTTTCTCCCAAGCCTCAAACTCACTTAGCTTATCTGATCCTAATATGACTCTCAGTTGATCGTTTGCCTGGACTTTTAGCTCCCTCTTTTTTGCGGCTAGCTTTTCACTTTCTGGTGTCATGGACCCTACTTCATCTAATTGCTTGGCTAGCTTTCGAGTTTCTGTATCTCGATGAAGGATAATATCCTCCATCTTTGCAATCGCTTGCTCTGAAAAGCTCCAACTTTTGAAGAGCTCGACATATTTTACGCGTTGAGATTTCCATAAATTGGCAGAAAACTGCTCAATCCCTTCGTCAGACTTTTCCCACGGGAGCACTTTTCGTGACGTTTTCCTATCGTCGATTAGCTTTTTTGTTTTTTGGACTTCGTCAGCAATCCTTTGCGAGAGCGAACCTTTTACTTCCTGAGGATCGGAAGGCAATCGTTCATTCGAAGCCTCGCTTAAAGGAAGTTGCACCTCTTTCTTTACTTCTTTTGCCAACTTTTTGTCGTTAACGTAAATTAGGGAAGCCGCGACTATGATTGGCAGCAGTAGCATCAATGGCATTTTTACCTTCATTGAGTTCAATGCTATTGGTTGATGTGCCTACATTGAAACATAGTAGCTCCCATCCCAATTTGCTTCGTCCCACAGTTCGTAAAGAACATCTAATTGATCATTAAAGTCATTCCAGTCTTGATATGATTCCCATATGCTATCCAGACACATTTCAACCGTTTCATTTCCAGACATATAGCCACCATCGCTGTCGCTCAGATAGGGCTCCTCCCCATAATTTATAGCATCTTCCGCTGTATAAAACAGGTCTAGCATTCTGGCCTCCAAGCTATCAATCTCGTCATGAGTAGCTTCCATCGCTTCTAGCAATTCCTGCGTATCTATCTCTCGCGCAGCATCTTCATAGTTAACTGGGTCATCAGCGAGCGCAGCTGTGGTTGGAATTCCCAGCGTTAATATTAGCAGGAAGGAAATTGCCAATTGAAACATGCTGCGCAGCGGTTGGAGGCAGAACACTGAAGTGTTTGTTTTGTTCATGGATTGTATTTTATTTTTTTATTCCAAAAACTGATGTCGCGTTTATGTTGCACAGACCGATTGATTTTCGTCAACACAAAAGCTGTCATGCGATTAAATTTTAACAATTGGGGCTTATGACACCGACCACACCCCGACAACGGACACATGTGGAATACAGAGATTCCCCCATGGACATGGTTTTAGGTTTCCAGGAAGCAATGTGCCCTAAAACCACCGTCCATCTCGTCCAACTCGATCCCATCTGGGAAAATCATGCCGCCAACCACGCGAAGGTGAAAAAACTCGTCGCCGATGCGAATCCGCAGCCTGGCGCGCTCATCGTTCTGCCGGAGATGTTCTCCACCGGCTTCAGCATGAACCTCCCCCTCACCGCCGAGCCGGAGAATGGCCCCACGGAGCAGTTTCTGCGCGAAATCGCCGCTCAACACCAATGCTGCGTCATCGGCGGTCTTGTCACGAAAACGCCCGACGGCCGGGGCTGGAATCAATCCCTCGCCATCGCGCCCGACGGCACGTTGCTCACCCGCTACACGAAAAACCGTCCCTTCAGCCTGGGGGGCGAGGACGAGGCGCACCACGCAGGCACGAAGGTGAATGTCTTCGACTGGCAGGGACTCAAAATCGCCCTGCTGATCTGCTACGACCTGCGTTTCCCTGAACTCGCCCGCGACGCTGTGCGCGTCGGAGCCGAAGTGCTCATCTACATCGCCGCGTGGCCGGTGAAACGAATCCAGCACTGGATCACGCTGCTCCAGGCCCGCGCCATCGAAAACCTCTGCTACGTCATCGGTGTCAATCGCTGTGGCACCGATCCCCTGTTCACTTACACCGGTCGCAGCCTCGTCGTCGATCCTCATGGCATCATCATTGCTGACGCCGCCGAGCAAGAGCGCGTCATCAGCGCCCAACTCGATCCCGCCATCGTCCGCGACTGGCGCTCTCAGTTTCCAGCGCTCAAAGACGCCGGATTGCAGTCGTGATCAGCGTAGGCTCGTCCGCATCCGCCCAGCTTCGAGGATCGCGTCAAACCGCCGCGCATCGTCCTCACGCGTGCCGCTCACCAGCACATAGCCATACTTGCGCCAGTGCTCCATCTCTGCCGCCGCGTTTTGCATGCGCAGCTCAAACGCCGCCGCATCCTCCGTCGCACGACCAGAAAGACGATTGCGCAACTCATCCAGGCTCGGCGGCATCACAAAGATATCCAGCAGGCAGCGCTTCACCAGGTCATCCTCACACGCGCGGACCTGCGCCGCGCCTTGCACGTCGATGTCCATGATCACATCCACGCCGCGCTCCAGATTTTCAAAAACGTAGCGCTTCAGCGTGCCGTAGAGCCGCCCATGCACACGCGCATGTTCAAACAGCTCGCCACGTTCCACCCGCGCCAGGAAATCCTCCTCCGTCAGGAAAAAATAGTCCTTTCCGTCCACCTCGCCCGGCCTCGGCGCACGCGTCGTGCAGGAAACGGAAAATACCGCCTCACCGCGATCACACACCTTGCGCGCCAGCGTCGTCTTGCCGGTGCCCGAAGGGCCGGAAACCACGATCAACTGCCCCAGGCGCTGTTTTGAAAACTCCATGCCTGTCGGATACCCACGCCAACCGCGAGTGCAAGAGACTTGGCAAACCGCCAGTAATGCTCCACCCTCAAACCCCACCCAACTCAACCCATGCCACACGCATCCTCACGCCGTCATTTCATTCAGGCCGCCGCCGCTGGCGTCGCCGCTCCGTTCATCCTGCCCTCACGCCTCTGGTCGCAATCGGCCAACGGCAAGATCCGCATGGGCTTCATCGGCCTCGGCAAGCAGATGGGCGGCCTCATCAGCAAATTCCTCCAGTATCCCGAGATCGAGGTCGTCGCCGTTTGCGACGTTTATGACGTGCGCCGCGATCTCTACAAAAAGAAAGTGGACGACCACTACGCCAAGAGCGGTGGCAACGCCAAGCCCTGCGAGACCACCGGCGACTTCCGCAAGATCACCGAGCGCACTGACATCGACGCCGTGTGCATCGCCACGCCGGACCACTGGCACGCCATCATCACCAACAGCGCCCTCAGCCATGGCAAGGACGTGTATTGTGAGAAGCCGCTCACGCACAACATCCATGAGGCCGTCTCCGTCGTCGAAACCGTCCAAAAGCACAACCGCGTGCTTCAGACCGGCTCCATGCAGCGCTCCAGCAAGGAATTCCGCATCGCCTGCGAACTCGTGCGCAACGGCGTCATCGGCAAAGTCGAGCGCATCACCATTTCCATCGGCGATCCCGCCAAACCGAACGCCTACCCCGAAGAACCGAAGCCCGAAGGCCTCGACTGGGACATGTGGTGTGGTCCGGCCCCGCTCGTGCCTTTCAACCACGAACTCTGCCCTGTGGGCGAAAGCAAAACCTTCCCGAACTGGCGCAAGACCCGCGAATTCGGCGGCGGCATGATCACCGATTGGGGTGCGCATCACATCGACATCGCCCAGTGGGGTCTCGGCATGGATGAAAACGGCCCCGTTGAGGTCAAAGCGCCCGCTGATTACCAAAACGCCAAGCGCGGCTGCCAGCTCATCTACGCCAGCGGAGCGGTGCTCTCTCACGCAGAAGGCAGCCACGGCTGCACCTTCCACGGCACCGAGGGCGAGGTGAACGTCGGACGCGGCAAATTTGCCCTCAGCCTCGGTGGCAAAGAAGTCCACGCCTTCCACGGCAAGGATCAATCCACCGGCACCTCCGTCGATCGCGAAGTCGCCCTCGCCGAGCGTGACTTCCTCAAGGACAAGAAGGTCTCTCTTTACGAGAGCAAGGATCAGATCGCCGACTTCGTCGCCTGCATGAAGAGCCGCAAGCAGCCCATCTGCCACGCTGGCGTCGGTGCCAGCAGCGCCATTGCCTGCCACCTCATGAACTTCGGCTACTGGTATGGAGCCAACATCAAGTGGAACCCCACCGAGCACAAATTCATTAGCGGCGGCGACGACAAGTGGCTGACCCGCGAATACCGCGGCGACTGGAAGGTCTAAAGCAGACCCGAACTTCAGTTCGTTCTTCCAGGCGGCCTCGCAAGAGGCCGCCTTTTTTTCATCTCGCCTCCGCCCGTTTCACCACCTCGCTGCCATGGGTCACGTTGTCCGGCGGGTGCAGGAGCACTTCGTCGCCCGGTTTCAGTCCTTCGAGCACCTGCATCATCCGGCCATCGGTGCGCCCGGCTTTGACGATGACGGACTTGGCTTTTCCAGCATCAAACACAAAGGTCTTCCACTCGCTGCCCTCGCGGAACAACGCGCCGGCGGGAACCAGCAGCGTGTCATCGCTGTGCCACACGGCCACGCGGACTTCCACGCGGTAGCGGTCGCCGAGCGCCTTGAGCGCGGGCGTCTGCTCCACGAAATCACTCAGCACCAGCACGCGCTGCTCCTCCACGCCGAGCGCGGAGACTTTGGTGAAGGCGGCGGGCTCCACACGGCGCACTCGCGCCTTGGCCGGTTCGCCACCCCACTGCTCGGCCGTGACCAACGCGCCCGGCTGGATCGCCACCGCATCGCGCGAAAGAATCTCGGCCTCGATCTCCAAATCCGTCGGATCACCGATTTCAAGAATCGGCGTGCCTGGGGCGACGATCGTGGCGCTCTCCTGCTGCACGCGCAGCACCACACCGCTCACGGGCGCGTGTACTTCGATGAATTTGCCGCCCTCGGCGGGCGATTCGAGCTGCAGCAGCGCCGCCTTGGCCTGCGCCAGTTCGAAGTCGGCCACTTGCAGCGCGAATTCTGCGGCGCGCACCTCGCGGGCCTTCATCTCCGCCTCACGCTCGAAGGTGTCGCGGTCCGTTTCGGAGATCGTGCCTTTGTCGGTGTTGTTCTTGATGCGGTCCCAGCTCGTGTTCGCGTATTTCAGGCCGGTGCGGGCTATTTCGAGCGCTTCATTCGCCCGGCTGCGCGCGGCGGCGGCTCCATCCACCCGCGCCTGAGCTTGCGCGATGGAGCGTGAGTCTAGCAGCGGTGCCAGCACCGGCTCGATGCGCGTCAGCACGGTCTTTCCGCTCTCCACCTTGTCGCCCGGCTTCAAAGTCACACGCTGCATGCTGCCTGCCACTGGTGCTGCGACGATGTGGCGGTTGCGGATGCGCGTCTTGCCCTCCTCGCTCACATCCACGGTCAGCGGCCCGTTTTGCACCACGCCCACCTCGACCTCAATCGGGCGCGGCTTTAAAGCGAAGAGCACCAGGCTGACCACACCACCCACCACGAGCAGCATCACCAGCTTTCGCAGCATGCCACGGCCTGAAGGCGGGCGTTTCGCCTCCCACGGCGGGGTGGCAGTGACAGGAGCAGCAGGTTTGGCTTCGGACATGAGGGCGTCGCTATCATGCACGCACTTCGCCACACAGCAGGTGATTTTTGCTTGTTGCTTTCGTGCCTTCCTGCTCAAATCCCCGCCTCAACCTTGAACTAAGAACCTCGAACCAAGAACCACTCCCCATGCCCCACGTCGAAACCAACGGAATCAAAATGTTTTATCAGGAACGCGGCAGCGGCGAACCGCTCGTCTGCATCATGGGCGTCACCGCCCCCGGCGGCGTGTGGGACGCGCATGCGCAGGCCTGGGAGAAGCACTTCCGCTGCATCCTCGGCGACAACCGTGGCGTGGGCGAGACCGACAAGCCCGCCGGCCCTTACACCACCGCCATGATGGCCGATGACTACGCCGGCCTCATGGACAAGCTCGGCATCAAGCAAGCCCGCGTCGTCGGCTGCTCGCTCGGCAGCGTCATCGCCCAGCAGCTCGCGTTGCGTCACCCGGAGAAGGTGAAAAGCATGATCCTCATGTGCACCTGGGCGCGGCAGGACCGCTTCGGCCTCTACACCTGGCAGCACCTTATCAAGGCCAAGGCCACCATGCGTCCTGAAGACTTCATGCAGTGGATTCAGATGCTCATCTTCACCAAGCCCTGGTTCGACAACGACGACTGCTGGAACAACATGCAGCAGGGCCTCAAAGACGCCGCCGTCAACCCCGCACCGCAGCCCCTCCACGCCACGGAGGCGCAAAGCGCCGCCGCCATGACGCACAACACGCTCAACGAACTCAAGAACGTGAAGTGCCCCACCCTCGTCATCGGTGGCAAGAACGACACCTTCACCCCGCAGTGGATGAGCCAGGAAGTCGCCGCCGCCATCCCCGGCGCGGACTTGCACCTCTACGACAATGCCGGCCACGCCTTCCACTGGGAGCAAATGGGCGACTTCAATCCACGCACGACCGAGTGGCTGTTGAAGCATTGATCTGACGCGCTCAAGCGCAACACGAAGCAGACACATGGCGTTTAGGCTGTGTGTCTGCTTTTCGTTTTACCCCTCTCTTTCTTGCCACAGCGGTCGCCCACGCCGCGCCGGTTGATTTTGCCCGCGACGTTCAGCCGCTCTTTGCCGAGCACTGTCTCGAATGCCACGGTCCGGATGATTCCAAAGGCGGTCTCGTGCTCACCAGCCGAGAACTCGCGCTGAAGGCGCTGAAAAGCGGTGCGCACGGCATCGTGCCTGGAAAACCGGATGAAAGTGAGATGATCACACGTCTCGCTTCCGCTGATCCCGAGGAGCAGATGCCGCCGCCGAAGCATCGCGCCAAACATCCGGTCAAAGCGCGCGACATCGAAGTGCTGCGCCAGTGGATCGCCGAAGGCGCCAAGTTTGTGGCGCATTGGGCTTACACGCCGGTCACACGGCCCAAAGGCAGCGGCATCGACGAATTCATCCGCGCCAAGCTCGCTGAGAAGGGCATTGCCTCCTCGCCTGAAGCGGATCGCATCACGTTGATCCGCCGCGTTCACTACGATCTGCTCGGCCTTCCACCCACACTGGAAGAAGTCGATACGTTTGTGCAGGACCAGTCGCCCAAGGCTTACGAAGCGATGCTGGATCGCGCCTTCGCCTCCGAACGTTTCGGCGAGCGCTGGGGCCGCCATTGGCTCGACATGGCGCGCTACGCGGACAGCGATGGCTATGAGAAAGACCGTCCGCGCCCCGATGCGTGGCGTTACCGCGACTGGGTGATCCGTGCGATCAACGACGATCTGCCTTTCGATCAATTCACCATCGAGCAACTCGCCGGAGATTTGCTGCCTGATGCCACGCCCGAGCAAATCGTTGCCACGGCGTTCAATCGCCAGACGCTCACCAACACCGAAGGCGGCACCGACCAGGAGCAGTTCCGCATTGAGGCCTGCATGGACCGCACGGAGACGCTCGGAACCATCTGGCTCGGCCTCACCGTCGGCTGCGCTCGCTGCCACACGCACAAATACGATCAGATCACGCAGAAGGAATACTACCAGCTCTTCGCCTACTTCAACAACGGCGACGAAGTGAACCGCCAGGTGCCCAGTTCGCCCGAAGCATGGACCGAATACGAGAAGAAGAACGGCGACGCTGTGAAGAAGCTCATTCCGCTGCGCCAAGCTCTCGACGCCGCGAAAGCCGAGCTGCCGGTGAAACTGCCTGAGTGGGAGAAAGGGATCAAAGATCGCCTCACCAAGGCCGCCGCAGCCAAAGCGGTGCAGAAGTTCGAGCCGCTGCCGGTCTCCAATGCCAAGGCGCTTTCCGCCAAGCTGCAAAAGCAGGCCGACGGCTCCTTCCTCGCGCAAAACAAAGCGCCAAAGATTGACAGCTACACCTTGGAGATCAACGGCCACGCCAAACCCATCACCGCGTTGCAAATCGAGGTGCTGCCAGATGCCTCGCTGCCCGGCCAAGGCCCTGGCAACCACAAGAATGGCAACTTCGTGCTCACCAAGCTCACCGCCACGCTGCAACGCGGCAAAACCACGCAGGAACTTATCCTGCACTCCCCGAAGGCCGATTTCGAGCAGAAGACCTTCACCGCCGACAAGACGCTCGATGCGGATGATCAAACCGGCTGGGCCGTTGCCGGTGCCACCGGCAAGAAGCACGCGCTTTCACTGCAATTCGCCGATCCCGTCATCTTGCAGCCCAATGACAAGCTCACGCTGCGCCTCGATCAAAACTACAAGCAGATCAGCCACACCATTGGCCGTTTCCGTGTCCTGGTCGCCAGCGAAGAAACGGAGGACAGCATCGCGCCCGAGGCGATTCGCAAAATCCTCAGCGAGGAGCCGAAACGCCGGAATCCAGTCGTCATCCTGCCGCTGTGGGAATGGATGGCCAAGGTTGATCCTGAAGTCGTCGCTGCAGATCGCGCTCTCAAGGAGGCGGAGTCCAAACTGCCCAAGCCACCGGTCATGGACGTACGCGTGATCGCCCAGCGGAGCAACAACCCGCGCAAAACGAACCTGCTGCATCGCGGCGACTTTCTTCAGCCTGCGGACGAGGTCGTCCCTGCGGCTTTGGGCATTCTGCCGCCCGTGAAAGGTGCTTCGCGCCTCGATCTGGCACGCTGGCTCGTCAGCCGGAACAATCCGCTCACACCACGCGTCACCGTGAACCACTTCTGGAACCGTTTGTTCGGCGAGGGCCTCGTGCGCACCGTCGCGGACTTCGGTGTGCGCGGCGAGCCGCCCACACATCCCGAACTGCTCGACTGGCTGGCGGATGAATTCATGAAACAAGGCTGGAGCCGGAAGAAAATTCTCAAGACCATCATGATGTCGGCCACTTATCGTCAAAGCTCAGCCATTCCGTTGAATCTGCCGCCGAAGGTGATGGAGATCGATCCGAAGAACACGCTGCTTTGGCGTCAAAATCGCCTGCGTGTCGATGGCGAGATCGTGCGCGACCTCTACCTCGCTGCTAGTGGCCTGCTTTCCGCCAAGATCGGCGGCCCGAGTGTCTTCCCGCCGATTCCCGAGGGCATCGACGCGCTGAGTTACGCGGGCAATTTCAAGTGGACCACGAGCAAAGGTGAGGACCGCTACCGCCGTGGCATGTACACCTTCTTCAAGCGCACCGCTCCGCACCCCGACCTGACCACCTTCGACTGCCCGGATGCCAACACGACCAACGTGAAGCGCACCGTTTCCAACACGCCGCTGCAAGCCCTGACCACGCTCAACGCCGAAGCCTTCTCCGAAGCGGCGCAAGCCCTAGCGAAACGTGTTTTGACCGACGCAGCGCTCAAAGATGACGCCTCCCGCCTCACGCGAGCGCTCCGCGCCTGTGTTTCACGAGAGCCGACGAAGCACGAGCTCACTGCGATGACGAAACTGCTCGATGAAGCGCGCTACACTTACAAAAACGGTCCTCCTGATGAGGCAAAAGCCGCGATTGGCCCTCACGCTGTTTCAAATATTCCCGCGTCCGAAAATGCGGCTTGGGTGGCAACAGCGCGCATCGTGCTGAACCTGGACGAGCTGATCACGCGAGAGTGAGCGGGCCTGGTTACTTGGCGGGCTTTCGTTTTTTCGGGGACTTCGCCTTTTTGGCCTCATCGCATTCGAAGTGGCAGGTGACGATGACTCCGTGCTTGGGTCTGTTCTGAATTTTGAGCCTGCCGCCAATGAGATTGGCTCGGTACTCCATCACACGCATGCCGATGCCGCCGTTGGCATTTTCCTGGGGAGACTTCGGTTTCTTGATGCCGACGCCATCATCCTCGATGCGCAGTTCGCATTCACGCTGGTCTGTGCCGCGCAGTGAAATCTTCACCTTGTCTGGCCTGCCATGACGCAGGGCATTGTTCACCGCCTCCTGGGCGATGCGAAACAGGTGCGCCTCTTTGTCATCGTTGTTGATGACGATTGTGGCGTCCACATCGCAACTGCAAGGATTGCGGAAGTTCGTGCGCACGGTTTCCGCCAGCAGGTTCAAGGCGCCTCCCAGCCCCCGGTATTTGACACTCGTGGGGGACAGCCCGTGCGACATGCGGCGAACCTCGGCAACCGACTCGTTCATCAGTTCGTGGATGCGTCGGGCATGCACCTTCGCCTCACCATTCAACTCCGCCTCCAACGCCTCCATCATGATGACCATTCCGGTCATCGTCTGCCCCACGCCATCATGCAGGTCATGCCCCACGCGGGCCTGTTCCTGCTCCACCACGCGCAGAACCTCGCGTTGCAGGCGGTTGCGCTCGGTCATGTCCGTGCCGGTGATGATGATGCGGTCCGGGCTGCCATCCGGCTTGCGGGTGGACGTGCTGCGCAGCTCGATCGTGTGCCATTCACCATTTTTGGCGCGCAGGCGCACATCGGCGGGCGGGTTGTCCTCGCCGCGCAGAAGACGGGCGAAGCGTTCTTTGGAGCGCGGCACTTCCAGATCGTCCATCAGGCCGATTTCCCAAGCTGTTTTGCCCCGCACCTCCTTTGGTCTGTAACCCATCGTGGTGTAGAAGGCCGTGTTGGCATGCACAAAGCGGCCTTCGGTGTCCATCACAACGATGAAGGCCGAGGTGTGGTTCACCAGCGCCTGGTTGTAGGCCAGCTCCCGGCGGTAATTGAACTCCGCCTGCTTGCGCTCGGTGATGTCCTCCACCACCGCGATGTGGCGCAGCGGCGGCTCGCCCGGACGCCACATGGGAGCGACGGTCAGATTGATCCAGGTCAGGTCGCCGTTGGGAACCACGTTGCGTTTCTCCATGTTGAAACTGCTGATCCTGCCCGCCTTCAGATCCTCCATCTGGTTCAGATCATCCTGGAGGTCGTCCGGGTACGTCACGTCCATGAAGGTCAGTTGCAGCATCTCCTTACGCGTGCGGTGGTTGATCTCGCACATGCGCTGGTTCACGCTGAGGTAACGGCCCGTGGCGGTCTCGATGACCGCGATCCCCACCGCCGCCTGCTCAAACACGGCGCGAAAACGCTGCTCGCTCTCCTCCAGCGCCTGTTCGGCCTTCTTGCGCTCGCTGATGTCGGAAATGGTTCCTGTCATGCGCACCGCCTCGCCACGCTCATTCCAGTCTGCCTGCGCACGGGCGACGAACCACTTGTGGTCTCCGGCCTTGGTGCGAAGACGGAATTCCACCTGGTAAGGCTCGCGCCGCTCAAAATGCGCCTGTCGCGCGGCACGCACCTTCGGCACGTCGTCAGGATGCAGCCGGGCCAGGAAGGACTCCTCGCGGTTGTTCGCCAGTTCGTGCTCGGTAAAACCCAGCATCTGCTTCCAGCGGGGAGAGAGATAGACATCGCCGGTCACGATGTTCCAGTCCCACAAGCCGTCCGTGGTGCCGCGCAGCGCGCGCGCATAGCGCTCCTCGCTGATCCGCAGCGCCTGTTCCTTCCACTCGCGTTCGATCGCCAGGGCGGCGAGGCGCGCCGCATTGGCGACGGTTTGAATCTCTGCCTGGGCAGGCTCGTGGGGCACCGCGTGGTAGCAGGCCAGCGTGCCCAGCACTTTGCCATTGCTGTTGATGATCGGTTCCGACCAGCAGGCGCGCAGGCTGGCCTTGGAGGCCATTTTGTGAAAAGGCTCCATGCGCGCGTCTGCCAACACATCCGGGCAGATCACCCGCATCCCTGAGTGCGCCGCCGCCCCGCAGCAGGCCATTTGGGGGCCGATGGGCATGCCGTCGATGGCCTCCCTGGCATAGTCAGGCAGACCGGGCGCGATCTTCATCTGCAGGCGCGTTCCGGAGGCATCCACCAGCATCACACTGCACCGCATGCCTGGATGCCCGGCCTCCACATTGCGCGTGATGGCTTCCAACACCGCGCTGGATGGCGCTCCCTCGGCGATCAATTGCAGGCTGTGCGCCTCACGCTCCTCCGCCGCCTTGCGCTTTGAA